>NZ_CP049885.1:1485000-2120000 GCF_011303755.1 Acidovorax sp. HDW3
CTCGATGCCCTGGTGGCCTGGCTGCAACACACCAGCCAAGGAAAAAGCGCTGACTGATCATCCGCTACACTGAAACTTGGTGCACTTGAACTGAAGCTTGCCCTTACCAGTCAAGCGCCAGCAGCTATCATTTTTGACATTGATTTGTAACATTAATTTGTAACATTGTTTGGAAAATTTACTGCCGCCATGAGCCACCCCACTGCCTTCGCCCCCATGCCCGATACCGACGGTTTCTTTGGCCCCTACGGAGGCCAGCTGGTGCCACCGCACCTCAAGCAGGCCATGGACGACATCAGCGCCGCCTACGCTGCCATCGCGCAGCGTGCAGATTTTCAAGACGAGCTCTCGCAGCTGTTTGCCGACTACGTCGGCCGGCCCAGCCCGATTTTTCATGCCAAGCGCCTCTCAGCGCAGCTCGGCGGCGCGCAGATCCACTTGAAGCGCGAGGACCTCAACCACACGGGCGCGCACAAGATCAACCACTGCCTGGGCGAGGCGCTCTTGGCCAAGTTCATGGGCAAGAAAAAGGTGATTGCCGAAACCGGCGCCGGCCAGCACGGCGTGGCGCTGGCCACGGCCTGCGCGCTGGTGGGCATCCCGTGCGAGATCCACATGGGCCAGGTCGATATCGAGAAAGAGCACCCCAACGTCACCAAGATGCGCATCCTGGGCTGCAAGCTGGTGCCCGTCACACGCGGCGCAGCCACGCTCAAAGAGGCGGTGGACAGCGCTTTTGACGAATACCTCACCAACCCCCAGGACTACCTCTACGCCATCGGCTCGGTCGTCGGCCCGCACCCCTTCCCGATGATGGTGCGCGACTTTCAAAGCATCATCGGCCGCGAGGCGCGCGCGCAGTTCCTGGCCAAGCACGGCCGCCTGCCGGACTACGCCACCGCCTGCGTCGGTGGCGGCTCCAACGCCATGGGGCTGTTCACCGCCTTCCTCGATGACGCCGACGTGCAGCTGGTGGGCGTGGAGCCCGCTGGCGAAGGCGTGGACAAGCCTGGGCGCCACGCCGCCACCTTGTCGGTGGGCAAACCCGGCGCCATCCACGGCATGAAGTGCTACGTGCTGGAGAACGCTGCGGGCGAACCCGCAGCCGTGCACAGCATTGCCTCGGGCCTGGACTACCCCGGCGTCGGGCCGCAGCACAGCTATTTGAAGGACACCGGCCGCGTGCAGTACGAGAGCGTGACGGACCAAGAATGCCTCGATGCCTTCATGCGCCTGTCGCGCGTGGAGGGCATCATCCCGGCCCTCGAGAGCGCCCACGCCGTCGCCTGGGCCATGCGCAAGGCCCCCACCCTGGGGGCCGAGCAACACATCCTGGTCAACCTCTCGGGCCGGGGCGACAAGGACGCCGACTACGTGGCCAAGGTTTTGGGGCTTTAAAGCAACGCTGAAACCTTTCTGGTAGTGCGTCAGCAGCTATCAAATAAAGAGCAGACAAAACAATCCGCCACCGCCTCAGGGCGTGGCGGATTTTTTCTTGCCACATAGCACAAAGGTGGAATTCGGGTAAACCCTAGGATTTGGAAATTCCATGGTAAATTCACCGGCTTTCTGATTTACATCAAGCCTTTGCCAAGCACCCCCTGGGGCACTGCACTGGACAAGGGTGGCCCTTTCCCATGAACACCAACATCCCTCTGGGCGAAATTACCCAAACTTCGTACAACTTCGGCCTTGTCGCCCTGTCTTACATCATCGCCGTCATCGGCTCTTTCGTTGCCCTCACGGCGGCGCAGCGCATCCAGAAAAAAGGGCAGATGCACATGCTCAACCTGATTGCAGCCAGTGTCTCGCTCGGCGGTATTGGTGTGTGGTCGATGCACTTCACTGGCATGTTGGCGCTGAACCTGGGCATGGGCTCGGGTTACTCGGCGTTTGAAACCGTGGTCTCGCTGCTCGCTGCAGTCATTGCCACGGGCATGGCCCTGGCTTTTGTGGCCAAAAACCCCAATGACCATGCCCGCCTGCTCACCGCCGGTGGCCTGCTTGGGCTGGGCATTGCCTTTATGCATTACCTGGGCATGTTTGGCCTGCGCTTTCCGGGCTACATCACCTGGGACTGGAGCATCATCGCCCTGTCGGTGGTGATTGCCATCGTGGCAGCGAGCGTGGCACTGTGGCTGGCGTTTCGCTCGGCCTCGGTGGCACTGCGCGGCGTGGCTTCGAGCCTGATGGGCGTGGCCGTCTGCGCCATGCACTACACCGCCATGGAAGCGGCCGATTTCGTCTGCACCGCCCCCACGACCGAGCGCTTTGCCACCCCGTTGGGCTTTGGCGTCATCAGCTCCCTGGACCTGCCCATGGTGGCCGGCATGGCCGCCATCAGCATGGCCGCACTCATTGGCTACGACCAGCTGATCCAGCGCACGCAAGAGAGCAACGCCACCGTGCGCGCCTGATCCTGCTGCATCAAGGCACAAAAAAACCGTGCCCGGCAAACGCTGCCGGGCACGGTTTTTTCATTCCTGGCCGGGGGCCAGGGCTTACATGGCGCCGATCATGACCTGACCAAAGCCCGAGCAGCTGACCTGGGTGGCGCCCTCCATCAGGCGCGCAAAGTCGTAGGTGACCTTTTTGCTCTGGATGGCTTTTTCCATGGCGCTGATGAGCAGGTCGGCGGCCTCGCTCCAGCCCATGTGGCGCAGCATCATCTCGGCGCTGAGGATGAGCGAGCCGGGGTTGACGTAATCCTTGCCCGCGTACTTGGGCGCCGTGCCGTGGGTGGCCTCGAACATGGCGACGCTGTCCGACAGGTTGGCGCCCGGGGCAATGCCGATACCGCCCACCTGCGCCGCCAGGGCGTCGGAGATGTAGTCGCCATTGAGGTTGAGCGTGGCAATCACGCTGTACTCGGCCGGGCGCAGCAGGATTTGCTGCAGGAAGGCGTCGGCAATGCTGTCTTTGATGGTGATCTCGCGCCCGGTTTTGGGGTTTTTCAGACGCATCCAGGGGCCGCCGTCGATCAGCGTGGCGCCAAACTCCTGCGCCGCCAGCTGGTAGCCCCAGTCGCGAAAGCCCCCTTCGGTGTACTTCATGATGTTGCCCTTGTGCACCAAGGTGACGCTGGGCTTGTCGTTGTCGATGGCGTACTGGATGGCCTTGCGCACCAGGCGCTGCGTGCCTTCGCTGGAGACGGGCTTGACGCCGATGCCGGAGGTGGCGGGGAAGCGGATTTTCTTCACGCCAAATTCATCTTGCAAGAAGGCGATGAGCTTTTTCGCCTTCTCTGAGCCGGCCTCGAACTCGATACCGGCGTAGATGTCTTCGGAGTTCTCGCGGAAGATCACCATGTCGGTCTTCTCGGGCTCTTTCAGGGGCGAAGGCACGCCCTGGAAGTAGCGCACCGGGCGCAGGCAGACGTACAGATCAAGCTCCTGGCGCAGCGCGACGTTGAGCGAGCGGATGCCGCCGCCCACCGGCGTCGTCAGCGGGCCCTTGATGGAGACGACGTAGTCGCGCACGGCGGCCATGGTTTCCTCGGGCAGCCAGACGTCGGGGCCGTAGACGCGGGTGGCTTTTTCGCCAGCAAACACCTCCATCCAGGCAATCTTGCGCTGCCCGCCGTAGCATTTGGCGACGGCTGCATCCACCACTTTGCGCATCACCGGCGTGACGTCCACCCCGGTGCCATCGCCCTCGATGAAAGGGATGATGGGCTGGGCCGGCACGTTGAGCGACATGTCGGCGTTGACGGTGATTTTTTGGCCCTCGGTGGGTACTTGAATGTGCTGGTAAGTGGTCATGCGCGAAAGTCTCCGTAGCAGGGCAAGGGCCAAACAAACGCTGCGCGGCCCTCGGGGGGTGCAGCGCAGAAATTCTAGCCACAAAAAACCGCACAATCGGCAGCCACCACAGCCCCTGCCTCCTTATGTCTTCCCCTTCTTTTGCCCGCCTTGGCCTTGTGCTTTGCCTGGTTTGCGCCGCCCCGGCCCAGGCCCAAAACGCCCCCCAAATGGATTTGCCGCGCACCGCGCTCACGGCCGGCATGTACCGCATCGACGCCCAGGTGGCGAGCGCGCCACGCGAGCGTGAAGTGGGCCTCATGTTCCGGCGCGAGATGCCGGCGCAAGAAGGCATGTTGTTCGTCTTCGAGCAGCCCGGTGTGCAGTGCTTCTGGATGAAGAACACCCTGCTGCCCCTGACCGCCGCCTTCGTCGCCGACGATGGCCGCATCGTCAACCTGGCCGACATGAAGCCACGCAGCGAAGATTCGCACTGCTCGGCCGAGCCCGTGCGCTACGTGCTGGAGATGAACCAGGGCTGGTTTGCCAAACGCGGCATCCAGGCCGGCGCCAAGCTGGGCGGTGTGCTATTTAAACGATAGCTGCTCACACTGCCTGCAAGCGCTCTACAAGCGCTTTTTAGCCTGATTTGCCCATAAAAAAGCCGCCCGGGCGGGCGGCTTGGGGTACAGACTGCTGCCTCTTAGGCTTTGAGCGCAGCCAGGGCGGCGTTCAAGGTCTGGCTCGGGCGCATCACGGCGTCGAGCTTGGCCAGGTCGGGCAGGTAGTAGCCGCCAATGTCCACGGCCTTGCCCTGCACGCTGTTGAGCTCATCGACGATCTGGGCCTCGTGGTCGGCCAGGGCCTTGGCCAGGGGCGCGAACTGGGCCGCCAGCGCGGCGTCTTCGGTTTGCGCTGCCAGCTCTTGCGCCCAGTACATGGCAAGGTAGAACTGGCTGCCCCGGTTGTCGAGCTGGCCGGTGCGCGGGCTGGGGTTCTTGTTGTTGTCCAGCAGCTTGCCGGTGGCGGCGTCGAGCGTCTTGGCCAGAAGCTGGGCGCGGGCGTTGCCGTTCTTGATCCCCAGGTCTTCCAGGCTCACCGCCAGGGCCAGGAACTCGCCCAGGCTGTCCCAGCGCAGGTGGTTTTCTTCCACCAGCTGCTGCACGTGCTTGGGTGCCGAGCCGCCGGCGCCGGTTTCGTACATGCCGCCGCCGGCCATCAGCGGGACGATGGAGAGCATCTTGGCGCTGGTGCCCAGTTCCATGATGGGGAACAGGTCGGTCAGGTAGTCGCGCAGGATGTTGCCGGTGGCGCTGATGGTGTCCAGGCCACGGATGACGCGCTCCAGGGTGTAGCGCATGGCGCGCACCTGGCTCATGATCTGGATATCGAGGCCCTGCGTGTTGTGCTCGTGCAGGTACATCTTGACCTTGGTGATGAGCTGGGCTTCGTGCGGGCGGTACGAGTCGAGCCAGAAGACGACGGGCATCCCGGACTGGCGCGCGCGCGTGACGGCGAGCTTGACCCAGTCGCGGATGGCGGCATCTTTCACCTGGCACATGCGCCAGATGTCGCCCTCTTCCACGTTCTGGCTCATCAGCACCTCGCCGGTGGCCAGGTCGGTGATGTTGGCCACGCCGTCTTCGGTGATTTCAAAGGTCTTGTCGTGGCTGCCGTATTCCTCGGCCTGCTGCGCCATCAGGCCGACGTTGGGCACCGTGCCCATGGTCTTGGGGTCGAACGCGCCGTGCCACTTGCAGAAGTTGATCATCTCCTGGTAGATGCGGGCGAAGGTCGATTCGGGCATCACGGCCTTGACGTCCTTGAGGCGTCCGTCCGCGCCCCACATCTTGCCGCTGTTGCGGATCATGGCGGGCATGGAGGCATCGACGATGACGTCGTTGGGCGAGTGGAAGTTGGTGATGCCCTTGGCCGAATCGACCATGGCCAGCTCCGGGCGGTGCTCGTGGCAGGCGTGCAGGTCGGCCTTGATCTCGTCTTGCAGGCTCTGCGGCAGGGTGGCGATCTTGTTGTACAGATCGACCATGCCGTTGTTCACGTTCACGCCCAATTCTTCAAACAGCTTGGCGTGCTTGGCAAAGGCGTCGCGGTAGAAAATTTTCACGCAGTGGCCAAAGACGATGGGGTGCGACACCTTCATCATCGTCGCCTTGACGTGCAGCGAGAACATGACGCCGGTCTTGCGCGCGTCCTCGATCTCCTTTTCATAGAAGGCCACCAGCGCCTTCTTGCTCATGAACATGGAGTCGATGACCTCGCGCTCTTGCAGGCTGACCTTGGGCTTCAAGACGATGGTCTTGCCGCTCTTGGTGATGAGCTCCATCTTCACGTCGCGCGCCTTGTCCAGCGTCATCGACTTTTCGCCGTGGTAGAAGTCGCCGTGGTGCATGTGCGAGACGTGCGAGCGCGACGCCTGGCTCCACTCGCCCATGCTGTGCGGGTTCTTGCGCGCGTATTCCTTGACGGCGCGCGGCGCGCGGCGGTCCGAGTTGCCCTCGCGCAGCACCGGGTTGACCGAGGAGCCAATGCACTTGTTGTACTTGGCGCGAATGGCTTTTTCTTCCTCGCTGCTGGGGTTTTCGGGGAAGTCCGGAATCTTGTAGCCCTTGTCCTGCAGTTCCTTGATGGCCGCCTTGAGCTGGGCCACCGAGGCGCTGATGTTGGGCAGCTTGATGATGTTGGCCTCGGGCTTCAAGGTCAGCTGGCCCAGCGCCGCCAGGTTGTCGGCCACGCGCTGCTCGGGCGTCAGGCATTCAGGAAACTGGCCCAGCACGCGGCTGGCGACCGAGATGTCGCTCTCGGCAACGTTGATGCCGGCCTGGCCGGCAAACGCGCGCACGATCGGCAGGAACGAGGCCGTGGCCAGGCGCGGGGCTTCGTCGGTCAGGGTGTAGATGATGGTGGGTTGTTGGGTGCTCATCTGGTGTCTCTCTTGGGTGAAAAAACAGCGATCTAGGGGCCGACTCGCAACCGGGCAGCGGGGATGAGTGCTACCAGGCCATGGCTTACAAGGTTTGCTGCAATAGCGCGCTACAGGCTACGTGTTTTTCACGCAATCCGCAATCGGCTATCACGATACAAAATTTTAGCCGCAATCCCCACCCAAAAACCGTAAGTCTTCTATAAGAGTTGCAACGGTGGCAGACGCAAAAAAGCCCAGGGGCCCGGGAATCGCTCCCCGGGCCCCTGGGCCTGGTGTTCAAGGGCTGAACGGCTTAGGCGAAGTTGGCCTCGGCAAACTTCCAGTTCACCAGGTTCGAGAAGAAGGTCTCGACGAACTTCTGGCGCAGGTTGCGGTAGTCGATGTAGTAGGCGTGTTCCCACACGTCCACCGTCAGCAGGGCCTTGTCGGCGGTGGTCAGGGGCGTGCCGGCGGCGCCGGTGTTGACGATATCGACCGAGCCATCAGCCTTCTTCACCAGCCAGGTCCAGCCCGAGCCAAAGTTGCCCACGGCGCTCTTGACGAAGGCTTCCTTGAAGGCGGCGTAGCTGCCCCACTTGGCGTTGATGGCGGCAGCCAGCGCGCCCGTGGGCTCGGCGCCGCCACCGGGGGTCATGCAGTTCCAGAAGAAGCTGTGGTTCCAGATTTGCGCGGCATTGTTGTAGATGCCGCCGCTGGACTTTTTCACGATCTCTTCGAGCGTCATGCCCTCGAATTCGGTGCCTTTTTGCAGGTTGTTGAGGTTCACCACATAGGCGTTGTGGTGCTTGCCATGGTGGTACTCCAGCGTTTCCTGGCTGTAGTGCGGGGCCAGGGCGTCGATGGCGTAGGGCAGCGGCGGCAGGGTGTGTTCCATGGTGGGTTCCTCGTGGTCGAAGTTATCGTTGATGCAAGACAAACAAGACGAATAAGACAAATGCCTTGCGCGAAACGAGCCATTGTAGGAAGAAGCCGCCAACTCTGCAGGCGCCGGCGCAAACCCCCATCCGCCTAGAGCAGGCGCGGCGGCACCACCGTCAGGTCGATGCAGCCATCTGCGAGCTGCGCGCGCAGCGGCGCACCGGGGCGCACCTGGGCGGCGCTGGTGACGCTCTTGCCCTGGTCGTCGGCCAGCAGGGCGTAGCCGCGTTCGAGCACGCGCTGCGGCGCCAGCAGCTGCAGGCGCAGCGCCAGCTGCTCCAGCGGCGCGCGCTGGCGCTCCAGCCCCCGCGCCAGGCTCGGAGGAATTTTTGCCGCCAGGGCTTGCTGGGATTGCGCCAGCTGCTGCATTTTCAATAGCACCGCCTGGCGCAGCCGCTGCCCCTGGCGCTGCAGCTGCAGCTGCTGGCGCGCCACCAGGGCCGAGGGCCGGCCCAGGCGCTGCGCCGCCATGTCCAGGCGCTGCGCACGCGCATCGAGCTGGCGCTGCAGCCCGGCCTGCAGCCGCTCTTGCTGCCATTGCAGGGCGCCGAGCCAGTCGGCACGCGGCGGCGCTGCCAGCTCTGCCGCCGCCGTGGGCGTGGGCGCGCGCAGGTCGGCGCAAAAATCGGCGATGGTGAAGTCCGTCTCGTGGCCGACGCCGCACACCAGCGGCACCGGGCTTTGCACGATGGTGCGCGCGAGCTGCTCGTCGTTGAAGGCCCAGAGGTCTTCCATCGAACCGCCGCCGCGCACGAGCAAAATCACGTCGATCGGGAATTCGGGGGAGGTTTCAGCCGCCAGCCCTTGTCCAGACTGCGCCAGCAGATACATTTTTGATAGCGCCTGGCACAGCGACGCCGGCGCCTGCGCGCCCTGCACCAGGGCCGGCACGAGCAGCACCGGAATGTGCGGCACGCGCCGCTGCAAGGCGGTGACGACATCGTGCCAGGCGGCCGCCCCCGGCGAGGTGACGACGCCAATGCCGCGCGGCAGCGCCGGCAGGCTGCGCTTGCGCGCGGCGTCGAACAGGCCCTCGGCTTCGAGCTGGGCTTTGAGGCGCACAAACTGCTCGAACAGCGCGCCCTGGCCGGCGCGCTCCAGGCGCTCGACGATGAGCTGCAGATCGCCGCGCTGCGGATAGACATCGAGCCGCCCGTGCAGCTGCACCAGCTCGCCATCGCGCGGCACAAAATCAAGGCCGCTGGCGGCGCGCTTGAACATGGCGCAGCGCAGCTGGCCCTGCGCGTCCTTGAGCGAAAAATAGCAATGCCCGCTGGCCGCGCGTGCAAAGCCCGAAATCTCGCCACGCACCAGCACCGGGTTGAAGCGCGCCTGCAGCGCGTCGCCCACCGCCTGGCACAGCGCGCCCACGGCCCACACGGGCCGCGCCAGGCCTGGGTTTGCGGCCTCAGGCATGGGCTACCCCCGCCGGGATACTCCACAGTGCCGACGCCCGCTGCAGCCAGGGCGCACGCCCCCCGCGCAGCGCCAGCAAATAGGTGCAAGTTGTTGATTTCACGGTGTTTTTTGCTGAGCGTTTTTTCATCAATCTGTCCAAAGCCTGATTTGGCGCGGCTTTGCGGGCTCTATCCCTACAGTCATCCACAAAGTTATCCACAGGTTCTGTGGGTTCTGCTGCGGCGCTGGCCCCGGTCTGCAACCGTCTGCAACCGTGGCTGCCGCCAGGGCGCCGGGGCAGCGTGCTGGGCGATAATCGCCCGTTGCCCTCATTCGTGCGGAGAGAGAATTTTGCTGTCGATCATACAAGCCGCAGGCTGGCCGATTTGGCCCCTGGTTGCCTGCTCCGTCCTGGCGCTGGCGCTCGTCGCCGAGCGTTTTCTGGCCCTGAAAACGGCGCGCGTTGCGCCCCCGAAACTGCTCGACGAGGCCATTGCCGTCTCCAGCAAGGGCCTGCCCACGCCCGACACCGTGAACCAGCTGGCGCAGAACTCGGCCCTGGGCGAGGTGCTTGCCAGCGGCCTGCGCGCCCTCATCGCCCAGCCGCAAAGCTCCGAGGCTGAGCTGCGCGCCGCCATGGAGAGCGCCGGGCGCAGCGTGGCGCACCGCCTGGAAAAATACCTCAACGCCCTGGCCACCATCGCCTCGGCGGCGCCGCTGCTGGGCCTTTTGGGCACCGTCATCGGCATGATCGAAATTTTTGGTTCGCAAGGCGGCACCAGCACCGGCGGCAACCCGGCGCAGCTCGCGCACGGCATTTCCGTGGCGCTCTACAACACCGCCTTCGGTCTGATCGTCGCCATCCCGGCGCTGATCTTCTGGCGCTACTTCCGCAGCCGCGTCGATGAGTACCTGCTGACACTCGAACTCGCCGCCGAGCAGTTCGTGCGCCACCTGGGCCGCGTGCGCAAGTAAAAGGCCCGGCCCCGCCATGAACTTTCGCCCCCGCACCAAGGAAGAGCCGGAGATCAACCTGATCCCCTTCATCGACGTGCTGCTGGTGATCCTCATCTTCCTGATGCTGACCACCACCTACAGCAAGTTCACCGAGCTGCAGCTGACCCTGCCCGTGGCCGACGCCGAGCAGCAGCGCGACTATCCCAAGGAAGTCATCGTCGCCGTCGCCGCCGATGGCCGCTACGCCGTCAACAAGGCCGGCGTCGAGGGCAAGGGCGTGGACGCCATCGCCCAGGCGCTGCAGCAGGCCGGCAAGGCCGGCAGCGGCTCGGTGGTCATCATCAGCGCCGACGCCATGGCGCCGCACCAGTCCGTCATCACGGTGATGGAGGCCGCGCGCCGCGTCGGCCTGACGCAAATCACCTTCGCCACCCAATCCGCCGCCAGCGCGGGCCGCTGATTTTTCGCCCCATGCCCGCGTCCGATCGCCTGCGCCGCGCCTGGCGCCAGCGCGGGCCGCTGGCACTGGCGCTGTGGCCGCTGGCCCAGCTCTACGGCGCGCTGGTGCGCCTGCGCGGCGCGCTCTACCAGCGCGGCTGGCTGCGCACGCAGCGGGTGGACGTGCCCGTCATCGTCGTCGGCAACGTGATTGCTGGCGGCGCCGGCAAAACCCCGGTCACCCTGGCCATCGTCGAACACCTGCGCGCACGCGGCTGGCACCCGGGCGTGATCTCGCGCGGCTACGGGCGCCAGGGCCGCGATTGCCGCCCGGCCCGGCCCGACAGCCTGGCCAGCGAAGTCGGCGACGAGCCGGCGCTGATCGCCCGGCGCAGCGGCGTGCCGGTGTACGTCGCGCCCACGCGCTACCAGGCGGCCTGCGCGCTGCGCGCGGCGCACCCCGAGATCAACATCCTGGTGTGCGACGACGGCCTGCAGCACCTGGCGCTCGCGCGCGACGTCGAAATTTGCGTGTTCAACGACGAGGGCCTGGGCAACGGCTGGCTGCTGCCCGCCGGCCCGCTGCGCGAACCCTGGCCGCGCCGCGTCAGCGCCCTGCTCTACAGCGGCGCCCAGCCCCCGCCCGGCAGCAGCGCCCCCGCCTTTGCCCTGCAGCGGCGCCTGGCGCCCTGCGCCTACGACGCCCAGGGCCAGCGCTGGCCGCTGCAGGCGCTGCGCGGCCAGCCGCTGCAGGCCCTGGCGGCCGTGGCGCGGCCGGAGGAATTCTTTGCCATGCTGCGCGCCCAGGGGCTGCAGCTGGCGCACACCCAGGCGCTGCCCGATCACTATGATTTTGATAGCTGGCAGCGCGCTCCAGATAAGCCCTACACCCTGATTTGCACCGAAAAAGACGCCGTTAAACTCTGGCTGAGCGAACCCCAGGCGCTGGCCGTGGGGCTGGAGCTGGTGTTGCCCGAGGGCTTTTGGACGCTGCTCGACGCCTCGCTATCATCCCCTCCTTGATTTTTTGCCCAAGCCGCCATGGATACCAAACTGCTCGAACTGCTGGTCTGCCCCGTCACCAAAGGCCCCCTCACCTATGACCGCGAACGCCAGGAGCTGGTCTCGCGCAGCGCGCGCCTGGCCTACCCGGTGCGCGACGGCATTCCGGTGCTGCTCGAAAACGAAGCCCGCCCGCTGAGCGACGAAGAACTGCAGCAGGCATGAGCTTCACCGTCCTGATTCCGGCGCGCATGGCATCGAGCCGCCTGCCGGACAAGCCCCTGGCCGACATCGCCGGCCTGCCCATGGTGGTGCGCGTGGCGCGCCAGGCGCAGCAAAGCGGCGCGGCGCGCACCGTGGTCGCGGCCGACGACGCCCGCATCCTCGCCGCCTGCACCGCGCACGGCGTCGAGGCCGTGCTCACCGACGCCGCCCACCCCAGCGGCAGCGACCGCCTGGCCCAAGCCTGCACGCTGCTGGGCCTGGACGGCGACGCCGTGGTCGTCAACGTGCAAGGCGACGAGCCTTTGATGGCCCCCGCGCTCATCGACGCCGTCGCCGCCCTGCTGCCGGCCCAGCCCGGCGCCAGCATGGGCACGGCGGCCCACGCCCTGAGCAGCCTGGCCGAGTACGAGAACCCCAACGTCGTCAAGGTGGTGTGCAACGCGCGCGGCCTGGCGCAGTACTTCAGCCGCGCGCCCATCCCCTGCGCCCGCGACCACGCCGGCCAGGCCTGGTGGCAGGGCGCGCCGGCGCAGCCAGCGCTCGCCGACTTTGCACCGCTGCGCCACATCGGCATCTACAGCTACCGCGCCGGGTTCTTGCGCCAGTTCCCACAGCTCACGCCCGCGCCCACCGAGGCCATCGAGGCGCTGGAGCAGCTGCGCGCCCTCTGGCACGGCCACGGCATTGCCGTGCACATCACACCAGAAATGCCAGGCCCGGGGGTCGATACCCCGGCCGATCTGGCACGCGTGCGCGCCCTGCTGGCCACCGCCCGGGCGTAAGCCAGGCCAGGGTTTACGCGTGCTATCCTCTCAAGTCCTATACAAGAGTTGCACTTCGTAGCAGCCCCCGCGATTTACATACCATCCGAGGAACCTCCATGAGACTGATCCTGTTGGGCGCACCCGGCGCCGGCAAAGGCACGCAAGCGGCTTTCATCTGCCAGAAATACGGCATTCCGCAAATCTCCACCGGCGATATGCTGCGCGCCGCCGTCAAAGCCGGCACGCCGCTGGGCCTGCAGGCCAAGGCGGTGATGGATGCCGGCCAGCTCGTCAGCGACGATCTCATCATCAACCTCGTCAAAGAGCGCATCGCCCAGGCCGACTGCGCCCAGGGCTTTTTGTTCGACGGCTTCCCGCGCACCATCCCCCAGGCCGAAGCGATGAAGGCCGCCGGCGTCAAGCTCGACTACGTGCTCGAAATCGACGTGCCGTTCGACGCCATCATCGAGCGCATGAGTGGCCGGCGCTCGCACCCGGCCTCGGGCCGCACCTACCACGTCACCTTCAACCCGCCCAAGGTCGCCGGCAAGGACGACGTCACCGGCGAAGACCTGGTGCAGCGCGAGGACGACAAGGAAGAAACCGTGAAAAAGCGCCTGGACGTGTACAGCGCCCAGACCCGTCCGCTGGTCGATTACTACTCCAGCTGGGCCCAGCAAAACCCGGCCGCCGCGCCCAAGTACCGCGCCATCAGCGGCACCGGCAGCGTCGAGCAGATTACGGACCGCGCCCTCTCGGCCCTGGCCGGCTAAAACCCCATCGCTCAATGCCCACCCGCCCCCGGCCCCATGCCAGCGGCGGGTTTTTTATCCTAAATCCGGCAGTTGGATGCGCCCGTCAGTGCTGTGTTAGTTAGTCCCGCAGAGAAGCCGCTTTATTCAGCCCATGCTTTTTCAAACGGCATTCAGTTTCTCAGGCGTTATTCAGCGCCTTGCTGGCCGTTTCTCCGGGCTTCGCCTGCGGGCAGTTTGCCTATTTCAAGCCTTTTGGGCCCTGGCCCTTGCGCAGCAAGCGCAAGCAGCTATCATTTTGCAAGCGTTCCGCTGCCTCGGTGGCGCTGTGCTTTTGCGCAGTTCGCGCCCGTCGTCAAGTTGGGGCTTCCCGTTTTGGCCTCCGGGTCTAACTTTTCATCGCAGCCGACCGGCTACGCCGTCGGCTGAATTCAGGGCGTTAGTCGTCACTTGGTTCACTCAGGAATATCCATGAAGATCATTGGTCTTATCGGTGGTATGAGTTGGGAGTCAACGATTCCTTACTATCGTCAAATTAACGAAATAGTGAAGGAACGTCTCGGTGGATTGCACTCTGCAAAACTCATCCTTTATTCGGTTGATTTTGATGAGATTGAGCGACTTCAGCATTGCGGTAACTGGGAAGCAGCAGGGGCTGTCTTGGCAGGCGCTGCTCGCGCACTAGAAGCGGCAGGGGCATCTTTTTTAGTATTGTGCACAAATACAATGCACAAAGTAACACCCCATATTGAAGCGGCAGTCACTATCCCACTACTCCATATTGCAGATCCAACAGCCACTGAAATTAAACGAGCTGGTTATTCGACTATTGGTTTGCTTGGTACGCGGTTTACAATGGAACAGCCATTTTATCGCGACCGTTTAAGTACAACTCATAACCTTCGCGTCATCGTTCCTGAACAAAATGATCGCGAAATAATTCATCGCATCATTTACGAAGAATTATGTTTAGGAATTATCAAATCAGAATCTCGCAATGAATATCAAAGAATCATCAAAATCCTTGCATCAAAAGGTGCAGAGGCCATCATTCTTGGATGTACTGAAATATCACTACTCATCAATCAGCAAGATACAGTGATTCCATTATTCGACACCACTGCCATTCATGCCAAGGCCGCCGCACAGGAAGCTATAAATTAGAGATATTTTATTTTCTCAGTTCATACCTATCATAAATCTGGAGTTTCCCGTTTTTGCCTCCGGGTCTAACTTTTCATCGCAGCCGACCGGCTACGCCGTCGGCTGAATTCAGGGCGATGGGCGTGCCAGGCAAGGCGAGAGGACGCCGCGCACTCCTGTGCGCAAGGACGAGCAACGCAGCATGGCGCGGCCAGCACGGTGCTGGCGGGTGCATAGCGCTCTCACCCAATAGGTGAACGCTACCGGAGCCAAAAATATCAAAGCCCATAAGATGTTATTGAGGGTTGCAAGCGATCAACTGCCGGATTTAGGGTTATTTATGCCCCCAGCAGCTGCAGCTGCAGCGCAATGCGCGCCTTCACCGGGCTCAGGCCCGGGGTGCTGGGAAATGGATCGTCGGCCTGCACCAGCAGCTGCCCCAGGGAACAGCGCGTGGCCACACGCACCGCCACGCCGGCGCGCTGCGCCCGCTCCAGCGCCGCGTGCAGGGCGCGGTGCAGCGTACCGTTACCCGTGGCAGCAACAACGATGCCCTGCGTGCCATCGGCCACCAGGGCATCAACGATGCGGCCATCGGCCCCGGCGTGGCTCAGCACGATCTCCACGCGCGGCGCAGCCCCGGCGTCCACTATCTTTTTAATAGCTGCTGGCGCTGGATTGACAAGCGCTAGCGGCCTGTTATGCCTCCAGCGCAGCACCCCCTCTTCGACCCAGCCCAAGGGGCCATCGTCGCCCGAGCTGAAGGCGTCGATCCGGTACGGGTGCACCTTGCTCACGGCCTGCGCGCCGTGCACGCTGCCCGCAGCCACCACCAGCACGCCCTGCACCCCGGCGCTGGCGGCCACGGCCAGCGCGTCGCGCAGGTTTTGCGGCCCATCGGGCGCGAGCGCCGTCGCCGGGCGCATGGCGCAGGTCAGCACCACGGGCTTGCGCGCTGCCAGCACGCTGTGCAAAAACCAGGCCGTTTCCTCCAGCGTATCGGTGCCGTGGGTGATGACGATGGCGCGCACCTGGCTGTTCACCAGCAGCTGCGTGCAGCGCTGCGCCAGGGCGCGCCAGACGGCCCAATCCATGTCCTTGCTATCGACCTGGGCCAGCTGCTCCATCGCCAGCGGGCCACGCGCGGCCTGCTCCAGCCCCGGCACGGCAGCGAGCAGGGCCTGCACCGACAGCTGCGCCGCCCGGTAGCCCAGGCCCGCCCCGGGCTGCAGCGCCGTACCGGCAATGGTGCCGCCCGTGCCCAGCACGACGATTTTTCCTGCGCTCACTTGCCCACCCCTTGAAACTGTTTAAAAATACAGATACTGAAATAAAACCCAGGTCACCCCTGCACAGGAGCCGCCCGAATGCACGACCAGCCCAAACTCACCGCCCGCCAGCAGCAGGTGCTCGATTTGATCCAAACCGCCATCGCCCACACCGGCGCCCCGCCCACGCGCGCCGAAATCGCGGCCGAACTCGGCTTCAAGTCGGCCAACGCCGCCGAAGAACACCTGCAGGCGCTGGCGCGCAAAGGCGTGATCGAGCTGGTCAGCGGCACCTCGCGCGGCATCCGCCTGTGCAGCGAAGCGGTGCGCAGCATCAACGCCCTGCGCGGCACCCAGTTCAGCCTGCCCATTGCCGGCCTGCAGCAGCTCACGCTGCCCCTCATAGGCCGCGTTGCCGCCGGCGCGCCGATTCTCGCGCAGGAACATGTCGATCAAACCTACTGCGTCGAAAGCAGCCTGTTTGCGCACAAGCCCGACTACCTGCTCAAGGTGCGCGGCATGTCGATGCGCGATATCGGCATCATGGATGGCGACCTGCTGGCCGTGCAATCCACGCACGAGGCGCGCAACGGCCAGATCGTCGTTGCCCGCCTGGGCGATGAGGTCACCGTCAAGCGCCTGCGCCGCACCGCCCAAGGCGTGGAGCTGCTGCCCGAGAACCCGGACTACCCCGTCATCCACGTCGGCCCTGGCGAGCCCTTCGCCATCGAGGGCCTGGCCGTGGGCCTGATCCGCAACACCTTGCTCAGCTGATACCGTTGGTTGCAGTGCCGCAAGGCACAATGGTGGGATGAACATTGTCATTCTTGACGATTACCAGGACGCCGTCCGCAAGCTGCACTGCGCCACGCGCCTCGATCCCTACACCGCCAAGGTCTACACCAACACCGTCAAGGGGCTGGGCCAGCTCTCGGTGCGCCTGCGCGATGCCGACATCATCGTCCTCATCCGCGAGCGCACGCACATCACGCGCCAGCTGGTAGAAAAGCTGCCCCGGCTCAAGCTCATTGCGCAAACGGGCCGTGTCGGGGGCCACATCGACGTCAACGCCTGCACCGAGCGCGGCGTGGCCGTGGCCGAGGGCGTGGGCTCGCCCGTGGCGCCAGCGGAGCTGACCTGGGCCCTCATCATGGCCGCCATGCGCCGCCTGCCGCAGTACATCGCCAACCTCAAGCACGGCGCCTGGCAGCAATCGGGGCTGCGCTCTGCCTCCATGCCGCCCAATTTCAGCCTGGGCCATGTGCTGCGCGGCAAAACGCTGGGCATCTGGGGCTATGGCCGCGTGGGCCAGCTGGTGGCGGGCTATGGCCGCGCCTTTGGCATGAACGTGCGCATCTGGGGGCGTGAAGCTTCGCGCGCCCAGGCCCTGGCCGATGGCTACCAGGTGGCCAACTCGCGCGAAGAATTTTTTGCCCAAAGCGACGTGCTCTCGCTGCACATGCGCCTCAATGAGGACACGCAAGGGGTCATCAAGCTGCAGGATTTGTCGCTCATGAAGCCGACGGCACTGCTGGTCAACACCGCCCGCGCCGAGCTGATAGAAACCGACGCCCTGATCGCCGCCCTGAACCGGGGCCGCCCCGGCATGGCGGCCCTGGACGTGTTCGACACCGAACCCATCTTGCAGGGCCACGCCCTGCTGCGGCTGGAAAACTGCATCTGCACGCCGCACATCGGCCTGGTGGAGCAAGACAGCTACGAGCTGTATTTCGGCTCGGCCTTTGACAACGTCGTCAACTTCATTCGGGGCACGCCGACGAACATCGTCAACCCCGGGGCGCTGCAGGTGCGGCGCTAAAGCGCGCAGCGCCACCCAAGCGCCCAGCTACGGCTCCTGCAGCTCCTGCGCCACGGCCTCATAGACGGCCTGGCGCACCACGGTTTCCACTTCCTGGCGCACGCGCTGCACCATGGTACGCGTCTGCTCCTGCACGACGATGGCGATGGCTTCGCGCAGACGCTGGTCGAGCACCAAATCCACGCGCTGCAACACCCGGTGCACCAGGTCTTCCTCCAGCCCCTCGGGCACGGCCGGCGCCGGGCTGGTCAGCAGCAAATCGGGCAGCAGCACGGCTGGCGGCGGCGCTGCAGGCTCGGGCGCCCACACTGGCGGCGCTACAGGCGCTACGGGCGCTGGAGGCACCACCGGGGGCAGCGGCTGCGACAGCTCAGTGGCGGTATGCGTCACCACCTCCGTCAAGGTGGGCACAAAACGCGGCGGGGTGCGGGGGGGCGGCTGGGTCATGGATCAAGAGCCTTGCAGCACCAGGTCATGGCGAATGAGGCCATAGCCCTGCGCCTGGTAGTCGCGCCAGCGCTGGCGCGCCTGTTGGCGGTCGGACATATCGTGGGCACTGACGACTTCGATCACGCGGGCAAAGCGTTCAAAGCCGCTGGGAATGCCAGCCCCGAGGTTGAGCAGCATCTCCTGGTGCGGCGCATCGTCGGTGCGGCTGGCCAGCACAATGGGCGAGAGGCGCCACAGATCAGCGTCGCAGCCCTCGACCGCATGGGCGACGAAGTCCTGCGGCCGCATATGCCACATCAGCTCATCGAGCGGCGCCAGCAGCTCTGGCGGCGCCAGCACCACCAGGCGGGATTCGCGCTGCAACGCCTTGCGCGCAAAACGGCAGGCGTAGGCGAGCTTGTCGGGGGCGTTGAAGTGAAACGCGATCTCTGGCACGGCGCCCTCGCTCACTGCGCCTTGGCTTTGGGCTTGGCTTTGGGATTGCCTTTAGGCTTGGCGGCCTTGCCCACGGCAGCGCTGTCGAGCAGGTACTGCAGCAGCAGGCCCACGGGGCGGCCCGTGCCGCCCTTGGCGGCGCCGCTTTTCCAGGCGGTGCCGGCAATATCGAGGTGCGCCCAGGGCGTATCGCCCACAAAGCGCTGCAAAAACTTGGCCGCCGTCACGGCGCCCGCCGGGCGCCCGCCGACGTTGGCCAGATCGGCAAAATGGCTCTTGAGCCCCTCGGCGTAATCGTCGTCGAGCGGCAGGCGCCAGCAGGGATCGAGCGCCGCATCGCCAGCGGCCTGCAGGCTGCCAGCGAGCGTGTCGCAGCTGGCAAACAAGCCGCTGCGCACGCCGCCCAGGGCAATCACGCAGGCGCCGGTGAGGGTGGCAATGTCGATGATGGCGCGCGGCTTGAAGCGGGCGGCGTAGGTCAGCGCGTCGCACAGCACCAGGCGGCCTTCGGCGTCGGTGTTGAGGATTTCAATGGTCTGGCCGCTCATGCTGGTGACGACGTCGCCAGGCTTGACGGCTTGACCACCCGGCATGTTCTCGGTAGCGGCGATCAGGCCAACGACGTTGATCTGCGGCTGCAGCAGCGCCAGCGCCTGGAACACGCCCAGCACGCTGGCAGCGCCGCCCATGTCGAATTTCATCTCGTCCATCTCGGCGGCAGGCTTGAGCGAGATGCCGCCGGTGTCAAACGTAATGCCCTTGCCGACCAGCACCACCGGCGCCTCTTTCTTGCCCGCGCCCTGGTAGCGCAGCTCGATGAAGCGCAGCGGCTCGGCCGAGCCCTGGGCCACGGCCAGGAAAGCGCCCATGCCGAGTTTTTCCAGCGCGGCCCGCTCCATCACCTGGCATTCAATCGGCCCGCCAGCGAGCGCCTGCGCCGCCTGTGCCAGCAGCGTGGGCGTGGCGTGGTTGGCCGGGCGGTTGGCCCATTCGCGCGCCAGGGCCACACCCGCTGCCAGCGCCTGGCCCTGTGCAAAGGCCGCCTGCAGCGATTTTTTCTCGGGCACGGCCAGCACCACCTGCACCAGCGCCGGCGCCTTGGCCTGGGGCTTGGTGGCGGTATACACGTAGCTGGCATCGGCCACAGCCTGCACTGCTGCCGTCAGCGCCGCAGCGCTGGGCGTATGGGCAAAACACACCAGAGCCTGGGCCACGCCCGCCGCCTTGAACGCGCCAGCGCAGGCCAGCAGCGCCTGGCGCACGGCCTTGGCGCTGCCATTGCCGCAGCCAGCGAGCAGCACGCGGCGCGCGGCCACGGCGGGCAGCTGGTACAGCTCTAGCAGTTTGCCTGGCTGGGGCTCCAAATCCTGGTGCTTGAGCGCGTGCGCCACCAGCGCCGACAGCGGATCACTGCCAGCGACGAACCCCTCGCCCACCAGCAGCACCAGCAGGTCGCATTTTTCGGTGGCGGCTTGCGGCAGCGCCAAGGCCTTGAGTTCAAAGTTCATAATCGACGTTTTCCTTGGGCCGTGATGTTATTCGATTCATCTATTCGTAAAGAGCTGGCGCGCAGCTTTGGCGCGACGCTGGTGGTGCTGGTCACCGTGGTCATGACCATGATGCTGATCCGCACCCTGGGCCAGGCCTCGCGCGGCAACGTCAATCCGTCGGACGTGATGCTCATCATGGGCTTTACCGTACTCGGGCAGTTGTCCACCATCTTGAGCCTGAGCCTGTTCATTGCCATCGTCGGCACACTCTCGCGCATGTACCGCGACAGTGAGATGGTGATCTGGTTTGCCAGCGGGCGCGGCCTGGCCAGCCTGGTCGGGCCCCTGCTGCGTTTTGCCTGGCCGGTACTGCTGACGATTGCCGTACTGGCGCTGGGCGTGTGGCCTTGGGCCAACGAGCAGATTCAAACGCTCAAAACCCAGTTCGAACAGCGCAGCGACGTCGATCGCATCGCCCCGGGCGAATTTCAAGAGTCGGCCAACGGCACGCGCGTGTTCTTCATCGACAAGGACAGCCCGGACGACAAGTCGGCCAGCAACGTCTTCATCGCCGCCAACGAGCATGGGCGCGAATCGGTCACGTCGGCGCGCAGCGCCAAGGTGGAGATCATCGACGGCGAACGCGTGGCCTTTTTGCTGCAGGGCTCGCGCATGGAAACGCGCACCGACAGCCCCACCCTGCGCCTGAGCAGCTTTGCCGAATACAGCACCCGCATTGAGCGCAGCACGACACCGAGCGCCATCGTAGAAATCATGGCCAAGTCCCTGCCCACGCTAGCGCTGCTGCAAAGCCCCGAGCCCTCGCTGCGCGCCGAACTTGGCTGGCGCCTGGGGCTGGCCCTGGGCGCCTTCAACCTGGTGCTGCTGGCGCTGGCCGTCGCCAGTGTCAACCCGCGCGCCGGGCGCAGCAGCAGCCTGGTGTTTGCGCTCTTTGCCTTCATCGTTTACTACAACTTCATGACCCTGGGCCAGAGCTGGGTCGGCGCCGAACGCATCGGCCTGCTGCCCATGCAGCTGCTGCTGCACGGCGGCATGTTCAGCCTTGCCTTGCTGACGCTGGCCGTGCGCCACAACCGCTGGTCGCCGCGCCAGCTGCTCGGGGCGGGCCGCACTGGGGCTACTGCATGAAAATCCTGCGCCGCTTTATCTACCGCGAGGCTGCCCTGGCGATCACCTACGTCACCATCAGCTTTCTCGCGCTGTTTTTCTTCTTCGACATGATCGACGAGCTGCGCTGGGTGAACAACCAGCCCGGCGGCTACCAGCTCTCGCACGCCCTGCTGACGGTGGCGCTGCGCCTGCCCAACTACCTCTACGAACTGCTGCCGATCACGGTGCTGATCGGCACCATCTACGTCATGGCCAGCCTGGCGCAAAGCTCGGAGTTCACCATCATGCGCACCAGCGGCCTGGGGCCGGGGCGGGCACTGGGCACGCTCTTGGCGCTGGGCGGCATCTTCGTCGTCATCACGTTTGCCGTCGGTGACTACCTGGCGCCGCTGTCGGATCGCACCGGGCAGCTGCTCAAGGCACGCTTTCGCGGCGAGCTCACCGGCAGCGCCAGCGGCGGCTGGCTCAAAGAGCGCCAGGACGACCATGCCCTGGCCGTCAACGTGCGCGCCCTCGGGCCTGACGGGCTGATGCTCGATCTGCGCATTTTTGACTTTGACGCCCAAGGGCGCCTGAGCCGCCAAATCCGTGCCGCCTCGGCCCGGGTGGCCGCCGACGGCCAGGGCTGGGAGCTCGAGCAGGTGCAGCAGCGCCAATTCCTGCTCAGCGGCGCCGACCAGGCACGCGTCGAAGTCAGCCACAGCCCCCAGCTGCTGTGGCCCACCAGCATCAGCGCCGACATGGTGTCGGCGGCGCTGCTCAAGCCCGACCGAATGCCCACCATCGAGCTATTCCAGTACATCCGCCACCTGCAAGACAACGGCCAGTCGGCGCAAAAATACGAAATCGAGTTCTGGCGCAAGGTCTTCTACCCCCTGTCCTGCCTGGTGATGGTGGTGCTGGCGCTGCCCTTTGCCTACCTGCACTTTCGCTCTGGTGGCATTGCTGCCTACGTCTTTGGCGGCGTCATGGCAGGCATCAGCTTCTTCATGCTCAACACCGTGTTCGGCTACGCCGGCAACCTGCGCCAGTGGTGGCCCTGGCTGACGGCGGCGGCGCCGGGGCTGATTTACTCCGCGCTCTCACTGGGCGCTTTTGGCTGGTTGGTGCTGCGACGATGAGCCGCCGTGGCCTGATCCTGTTCGCCCATGGCTCGCGCGACCCGCTGTGGCGCGCACCCATCGAGGCCGTGCGCCAAGCCCTGGCCACGCTGCACCCAGAACTGCCCGTGCGCTGCGCCTACCTGGAGCTGTGCCAGCCCGACCTGGCCCAGGCAGCTACAGAATTGATAGCTGCTGGCGCTTGTCAGATAAGCGTTACACCCATGTTTTTAGGCACAGGCCGGCACGCCCGCGAAGACCTGCCGCAGCTGATTGCCGCGCTCGCTGCGCAGCACCCAGGGGTGCGCTTTCACGTCCAGGGCCCCGTGGGCGAAGACCCGCGCATGGCGCTGCTCATGGCACAAATTGCCGCTGAAGACGCCCTATAAAACCTTGCAGCATAATGAAGAAAATTTTTATTAAATTTTCGATATGAATCTGCACCAGTTCCGCTTTGTCCAGGAAGCAGCGCGCCGCAACCTCAACCTCACCGAGGCCGCCAAGGCCCTGCACACCTCGCAGCCGGGCGTCTCCAAGGCCATCATCGAGCTCGAAGACGAACTGGGCGTGGACATCTTCGCGCGCCACGGCAAGCGCCTCAAGCGCATCACCGAGCCGGGCCAGCACGTGCTCAAGAGCATCGAGCTGATCATGCGCGAAGTCGGCAACTTGAAGCGCATCGGCGAGCAGTACAGCGCGCAAGACAGCGGCACCCTGTCGATTGCCACCACCCACACCCAGGCGCGCTACGTGTTGCCGCTGCCGGTGGCGCGCCTGCGCGAGGCCTATCCCAAGGTGCACATCAGCCTGCACCAGGCAACGCCGCACGAGGTTGCGCGCATGGTGCTCGACGAGGTGGCCGAAATCGGCATGGCGACCGAATCGCTGTCCGACTACCCCGACCTCGTCACCCTGCCCTGCTACGAATGGCAGCACGTGCTGGTGCTGCCCACTGGCCACCCGCTGGCGCAAAAAGAGCGCGTCGGCCTCGACGACATCGCCCACGAGGCGCTCATCACCTACCACCCCTCGTTCACCGGGCGCGGCAAGATCGACCAGGCCTTTGCCGCGCGCAAGCTGCAGCCGCGCATCGTGCTCGAAGCCATCGACTCGGACGTCATCAAGACCTACGTGCGCCTGGGCCTGGGCATCGGCATCGTCGCCGAAATGGCCATGCGCGAGGACCCGCTGGGCGACCTGGTGGTGCGCCCCATGGGCCACCTGTTTGGCCAGAACTCGGCGCGCGTGGCCTTCAAGCGCGGCGCCTACCTGCGCAACTTCGTCTACAAATTTGCCGAGCTGCTCAGCGACCGCCTGAGCCGCGACCTGGTCGCCCGCGCCATGAGCGGGCACGTGCACGACTACGAACTATGAGCTGCCCGCGCTTTCCCAGCCGCCTGCCCAGCGTCGGCACCACGATTTTCAGCACCATGTCGGCCCTGGCCGCCGAATGCGGCGCCGTCAACCTCGGCCAGGGCTTTCCAGACTTCGACTGCGACCCAGCGCTGCACAGCGCCGTCAGCGCGGCCATGCAGGCCGGCCACAACCAATACCCACCCATGCCCGGCCTGGCGGCGCTGCGCCAGGCGGTTGCTACAAAAATAATAGCTACTCACGCACGCTCCTATTGCCCTGAGGCCGAAATAACCATCACAGCCGGGGCCACGCAGGCGATCTTGACGGCCATCCTCGCCTGCGTGCAGCCGGGCGACGAGGTGATCGTGCTCGACCCCTGCTACGACAGCTACGTGCCCGCCATCACCCTGGCCGGGGCCCACGCCGTGCGCGTGCCACTCACGCCCGGCAGCTTTGCGCCGGACTTCGAGCGCATCGCCGCAGCGCTTTCGGCGCGCACGCGCCTGCTCATCATCAACAGCCCGCACAACCCCAGCGCCAGCGTCTGGAGCGCCGACGACATGCGCGCCCTGGAGGCCCTGCTCGCGCCCACCAACGTGCTGCTGCTGTCTGACGAGGTGTACGAGCACATGGTGTTCGACGGCGCCACGCACCACAGCGCGGCGCGCTTTGCCGGCCTGGCCGAGCGCGCCTTCATCGTCAGCAGCTTTGGCAAAACCTTCCACGTCACAGGCTGGAAGGTGGGCACCGTGGCCGCGCCCGCAGCGCTGATGGCTGAATTTCGCAAGGTGCACCAGTTCAGCGTCTTTAGCGTCAACACCCCCATGCAGCACGGGCTGGCGGCCTACCTGCAGGCGCCGGCGCCCTACCTGCAGCTGCCCGCTTTTTACCAAGCCAAGCGCGACCTGTTCCGCCAGGGGCTGCAGGGCTCGGGCCTGCGCCTGCTGCCCTGCGCGGGCAGCTACTTCCAGTGCGTGGATTACACCGCCGTGAGCGCGCTGCCCGAGCTTGATTTTTGCCAGTGGCTGGCGCGCAGCGTGGGCGTGGCGGCGATCCCGCTGTCGGCCTTCTACGGCAACGGCTACGAGCAGCGCGTGGTGCGCTTTTGCTTTGCCAAGCGCGAGGACACCTTGCACGCCGCCCTGGAGCGCCTGCGGCGGCTGTAGAACTCGGCCACAATCGAGCCGCCTTTGCTTGCCGCGTCCACCATGAGCCGCCCAGACCTTTCCTTTCTCTTTCAGCACCCGCCGGCGGATACCGACGAGGGCGACAGCGCTGGCGCAGCGCTGCAGCCCCACAGCAGCGCCCCAGCAGCGCAGCCGCACGACGCCATGCAAGAGCTGGTCAACGAGCTGCGCAACTACCAGTTCGAGCTGGAGACGCAAAACAAGGTGCTGCGCTTTAGCCAGTCCTCGGCCGAGAGTGCCTCCGAGCGCTTCGAGGCGCTGTTCTCCAGCGTGCCGCTGGCGCTGATGGTGATCGACGAGCACGACATGGTGGTGCAGGCCAACTCCATGGCGCACCGCTCGTTCCAGCCCACCGAGCAAGACCCGGGGCTGATCTCGCTCATGCCCTTCGTCAGCGCGCCCGACACCGAGCGCGTGCGCCGCGCCTTCCTCACCGCACGCGCGCAGGGCCGCGCCGACACCTCGGAGGTGCTGTTTCACATCAGCCCCCAGGTGCGCATGACGGGCGACTTGCACATCGCCTGCATCGAAGCGCCCCAGGGCAGCCTGCTGCCGCTGCGCCAGTACCTGTGCGCCGTCATCGACCAAGGGCCCTTGATTGCCGAGCGCCAGACGCTGCAGCAGCGCAACGAGCAGCTGCACGCCAGCGAGCGGCGCCTGGAGGCGGTCATCAACTCCGCGCTCGACGCCATCATCTGCGTCGATCAGCACCAGCGCATCACGGTCTTCAACCCGACGGCGGCAGCGCTGTTCCAGTGCGCCACCAGCGACGCCCTGGGCAGCCCGCTGCAGCGCTTTTTGCCCGAGGTGGCGCAGGCGCTGGACCTCAACCAGATCGCCACCCAGGCGGTGCTCGGGGAAATGCAGGCGTGCACCGCCACCGGCGGCGTGCTGGCGGTGGAGGTCAGCATCAGCTTCGAGCGCCACAGCGAGGGCGAAACCACCACCGTCTTCGCGCGCGACCTGACCGGGCGCAAAAAAGCCGAGGCCCGGCGCACCGAACTCGAAGCGCAGCTGCGCGAATCGCACAAGATGCAGGCCGTGGGCACCATGGCCGGCGGCATTGCGCACGACTTCAACAACATCTTGAGCGCCATCCTCGGCAACGCCGAACTGGCCAAAGCCGACGCGCTGGCGCAAAGCCCCGACTCCCCCATTCTGGAGAGCCTGCGCGAGATCGAAAAAGCCGGCCGGCGCGCGCGCGACCTGGTGCGCCAGATCCTCACCTTCAGCCGCAACGAGCCGCTGCAGCGCAGCCCGGTGCAAATGGCCGAAGTCATGCAAGACACCGCCCGCCTGCTGCGCGTGACGCTGCCGCCCACCATCGAGCTGCAAGTGCAGGCACCAGCGCAGCTGCCGCCCATCCTGGCCGACGTGACGCAGATCGAGCAGGCCGTGCTCAACCTGTGCACCAACGCCGTGCACGCCATTGGCGAGCAACGCGGCAGCATCGTGGTGCAAGCACGCCTGGAGCACCCCGCGCCGCACCGGTGCGAGCGCCTGGGCCTGCCGCCGGGCGACTACGTTGCGCTGGACGTGCAAGACAGCGGCCCCGGCATCGACAGCGCCACGCTCTCGCGCATCTTCGAGCCCTTCTTCACCACCAAGCCCGTCGGCCAGGGCACGGGCCTGGGCCTGCCCGTGGTACACGGCGTGATGCGCACCCACGGCGGCGCCATCGACGTGCACAGCGTGCCCGGCGAGGGCACGCGCTTTACCCTGTACTTTCCGGCCGCCGGCGAGGCCCAGCCCCAACCCGCCGCCGCCCCCAGCAGCCCGCCGCCAGCGCCAGCGCCACAGGGCGCGCGCACGCACCACATCCTGTACGTGGACGACGACCAGGCGCTGGTCTTTTTGGTGCAGCGCCTGCTGCGCCGGCGCGGCTACGAGGTCAGCGGCTACACCGACCCGCACGAGGCCATGGCCGCGCTGCAAGAAAATCCTGAGCGCTACGACCTGCTGGTGACCGACTACAACATGCCCGGCTACTCCGGCGTCGAGGTGCTGCACGCCGCCCGCGCCATCCGCCCGCAGCTGCCCGTGGCCCTGGCCTCGGGCTACGTCACCGCCGAGATCGAGCAAGCCGCCCTCGCCGCCGGCGCGCGCGCGCTGATCCACAAGCCCAACGATGTGGACGAGCTCTGCACCACCGTCGATCGCCTCATCCATGAAGCCCAGTGAGCCCGCACCAGCGCTGCACTGCTGGTCCCAAGACGCCGATATGCTGGTGCTGGACAAACCCAGCGGCCTGCTGTGCGTGCCCGGGCGCGGCCCGGACAAGCAGGACTGCCTGAGCGAGCGCGCCCAGGCGCAGTGGCCCGGCGCGCTCATCGTGCACCGGCTCGACCAGCCCACCTCCGGCCTGGTGCTCATGGCGCGCCACGCCCAGGCGCAGCGCGACCTGAGCCTGGCCTTTGCCGAGCGGCGCGTGCACAAGCAGTACCTGGCCGTGGTGCGCGGCCAGCCGGCCCTGCCCACCGATGCCGACGGCTGGGGCCTGATCGACCTGCCGCTGATCTGCGACTGGCCGCACCGCCCGCTGCAAAAAGTCGATTGGGAGCACGGCAAACCCAGCCAGACGCGCTGGCGCAGCCTGGGCTACGAGCGCCAAAGCGACACCAGCGTGCTCGAACTCGAACCCCTGACCGGGCGCTCGCACCAGCTGCGCCTGCACCTGGCGCACCACGGCCACCCCATTTTGGGGGATTCTCTCTACGCCGACGCCGCCACCCAGGCCCAGGCGCCACGCCTGCTGCTGCACGCGCACCGCCTGGGATTGGCGCATCCAGGCAGCGGCAGCTGGCAGCAATGGCAATCGCCCGCCGACTTCGGCGCGCCCTGGCAGGCGCTGCTGGCCGCTACCATGGGCGCATGAGCGTTTTTCACCTGTACATCCTCACCGGCAGCTCGCGTGGCATGGGCCTGGCCATGGCCGCGCAGCTGCTGCAGCCGGGCCAGCACCTGCTGTGCATCGCCCGCCAGCCCAGCACCACGCTACAGGCCCCGCCCGGGGCACTGCTCGAACAATGGCCGCTGGACCTGGCCCAGGGCGCACAGGCGGCGCAAAAGCTGCACGCCTGGCTGCAGGGCCTGGCGCCGGCACGCTACGCCAGTGCCACGCTCATCAACAACGCCGGCGTCATGCCCCGCATTGCACCGCTGGCCGATTGCGCTGCCAGCGACGACCTGAACGGCATCGCCAACGCCCTGCGCGTGGGGCTCGAAGCGCCCATGCTGCTGAGCGCCGCCTTCCTCGCCGCCACCGAAGATTGGGGCCTGCCGCGCAAGCTGCTCAATATCTCGTCTGGCCTGGGCCGCCGCCCCATGGCCGCGCAGGCTCCCTACTGCGCCGCCAAGGCCGGGCTCGATCATTTCAGCCGCTGCCTGGCGCTGGAAGAAGCCGCCAAGCCCCACGGCGCGCGCGTCTGCGCCCTGGCGCCGGGCGTGATCGACACCGACATGCAGCTGCAACTGCGCAGCGCCAGCGCAACCCACTTCCCCGACCAGGAGCGCTTTGCCGCCCTGCACCACAGCGGCGAGCTCACCGACAGCACCAGCGCCGCCGCCCGCGTGCTCGCCTGGCTGGCAAGGCCAGACTTTGGCCAGGCCGCCGTGGCCGACGTGCGCACGCCCTGAGCCGCAGGGTGAATGCTATGTTATTGATAGCTGCTCACGCTTATTCAGCAAGCGCTAGAGCCCGATTTTTACCTCAACCACAGGAGTATTTCCCATGACCCGTGAAGTCGTCGTCGTCAGCGCCGTGCGCACCGCCATTGGCACCTTTGGCGGCAGCCTCAAAGATGTGCCCCCCACCCAGCTCGGCGCCACCGTGGTGCGTGAATCGCTCGCGCGCGCCAGCGTCGAGGGCCAGGACGTGGGCCACGTCGTCTTCGGCCATGTGGTCAACACCGAGCCCAAGGACATGTACCTCTCGCGCGTCGCGGCCCTCAATGGCGGCTGCGTGCAAGGCACGCCGGCGTTCAACGTCAACCGCCTGTGCGGCTCGGGCCTGCAGGCCATCGTCAGCGCCAGCCAGGCCATCTTGCTTGGCGATTGCGATATCGCCATTGGCGCCGGCGCCGAGAACATGAGCCGCGCCCCCTACGCCAGCCTCACCAGCCGCTGGGGTGCACGCATGGGCGACATGAAAATGATCGACATGATGATCGGCGCGCTGCACGACCCGTTCCAGAACATCCACATGGGCGTGACGGCCGAGAACATCGCCGCCAAGTGGGGCATTAGCCGCGAGGAGCAAGACCAGCTCGCCGTCGAAAGCCAACGTCGCGCGCAAAAAGCCACCGAGGCCGGTTACTTCAAAGACCAAATCGTGCCGGTGATGCTCAAGAGCAAGAAAGGCGAGGTCGCCTACAGCACCGACGAGCATTTCCGCGCCAACGCCACGATGGAGGACATGGCCAAGCTCAAGCCCGTGTTCCTGAAGGAAAACGGCACCGTCACCGCCGGCAACGCCTCGGGCATCAACGACGCCGCTGCCGCCGTGGTGCTGATGGACGCCAAAACCGCCCAGGCCCGTGGCGCCAAGCCCCTGGCGCGCCTGGTGGCCTATGCCCACGCCGGCGTCGATCCTCAGTACATGGGCATCGGCCCCGTGCCCGCCACGCAGCTGGCGCTGAAAAAAGCCGGCCTGACGGTCCATGATCTGGACGTGATCGAAGCCAACGAAGCCTTTGCCGCCCAGGCCTGCGCCGTCACGCGCGACCTGGGGCTCGACCCCGCCAAGGTCAACCCCAACGGCTCGGGCATCTCGCTGGGCCACCCCATCGGCGCCACCGGCGCGGTCATCACCGTCAAGGCACTGCACGAGCTCCAGCGCATCCAGGGCCGCTACGCGCTGGTGACGATGTGCATCGGCGGCGGCCAAGGCATTGCCGCGATTTTTGAGCGCATGTAAATTCACCCGCCACAGGCGTCCGCCGCCGTCTTGATCCATGCAAAGAGCAATCATGACTTGCATCAAGACAGAAAACGGCGGGCGCCGCCATACTCCGCCCCATTCTTGGAATTTGGAGAATTTTTGTGGCCATCCTCACCTGGGTTCCCGACCTGGACACCGGTATCGACGAAATCGACCGGCAGCACCGGCGCATCGTGGACTACATCAACAAGCTCTATGAACTGCGCAACACCCCGGATCGCGAGGCCCTGGGCGACGTCATCGCCGAAATGGTGGACTACACCATCTCGCACTTTGTTTTTGAAGAAGCGCTGATCGAAAACGCCGGCTATATGTTTGCCGGCCCGCACAAGAAAGTGCACGACCTGTTCACCCGCCGCGTGGCCGAAATGCAATCGCGCTTCGACGCCGGCGAAGACGTGACCGCCGAGCTGCACGGAATGCTCTCGCGCTGGCTCTTCAACCACATCCGCAATGAAGACCACGGCTACGTGGACGCGGCCAAAACCTATCTGCGCATGGCCCGCGAAAATAGTCCCGCCGGAGAAAAAGCCAAACTCAAGGCCGAGTTGCTGCAGGAAATCGAGCAGCGGCAGCAGAAAAAAGGCTGGCTGGCCAAACTCCTGGGGCGCTAACGCCAACCTATAACGCAGCCCCAACCCACGCCCTGGCGATTCAAACGCCCAGGGCGATTTTTTTTGCACAAAAAAAATCGCCTAGCTTTTTTACAAAGCTAGGCGATTTGAATAAATGGTCGGCGTGGCGGGATTCGAACTCGCGACCCCTTGCACCCCATGCAAGTGCGCTACCAGGCTGCGCTACACGCCGACAAGACTTAGATTATATACACAATTTTTAGCTCAAAAAGAAAGAAGGGCACGAAGTTCCAATAATTCCTGGCGCAGGGCCAGTGGCCTGGTGGGGGGCGCATTTGGCAAGGCGTTCGACGGGGGCGAAGCGTTGGGTTCTGCGCCCTCGTCTGGCGTACCGTCCAGGGCCCACTCCTGCAGGCGGTTGCGTGCGCCGCTGATGGTGAAGCCCTGGTCGTAGAGCAGATCGCGGATGCGCCGGATCATGAGCACTTCGTGGTGCTGGTAGTAGCGCCGGTTGCCCCGGCGCTTCATGGGGCGCAACTGGGTAAATTCCTGCTCCCAGTAGCGCAGCACGTGGGGCTTGACGCCGCACAACTGCGCCACTTCGCCGATGGTGAAGTAGCGTTTGGCAGGAATCGGTGCGAGCAAGGGGCCCATGATGGTGTCGCCGGCAGCAGTGATTGAACCCGGCAGCTTAGCCGATGCCAGCTGCGTCCTGAATCTGCTCTTTGAGCTTGCTGCTGGCGTGGAAGGTGACCACGCGCCGCGCCTCGATGGGGATGGACTCCCCGGTGCGCGGGTTGCGCCCGGGGCGCGGGGCCTTGGTGCGGATTTGGAAGTTGCCAAAGCCCGAGAGCTTGACGTCCTGCCCCTGCACCAGGCGCTGCACCAGCAGATCAAAAAATGCATCGACCATGTCTTTGGATTCGCGCTTGTTCAGGCCGATCTGGTCAAACAGCAGATCTGCCAGCTGCGCCTTGGTCAAGGCGTTGCTTTCCAGGCTATCGACAAATTCCATCACGAACGGGCTCCTTCGGTCATGCCGTGCTTCATGCAATGTTGCAAGGTCACCATCAGCCGCGCAGCTTGGCGCCGGTGCGCTCGGCCAGTTGCGCGAGCACGGCTTGCACTGCGGCGTCGATGTCCACATCGCTCAATTGCGCGTCGTCCTGCGCCAGCGTCAGGCGCAGAGCCAGGCTTTTCTCGCCCGGCTGCAGTGCGCCGGCAGCGGGCTGTTCACCAGCGCGCAGCGGCTTGGGGCGATAGACATCAAACAGCACGGCGCTGCGCACGGTGGGCGAGGCGGCGGCAATGGCGGCCTGCACTTGGGCGTGGGTGACGCCCTCGGCCACGACCACGGCAATGTCGCGCTGCACCGCCTGGTGCTTGGCCACGGCGCGCGCCTGGGGCACGGCGCGGGCCAGCACGGCGTCGAGTTCGAGCTCGAACAGCACCGGCGCCTGCGGCAAGTCCCAGCCCTGGCGCCAGCGCGGGTGCAGCTCGCCGACAAAGCCGATCGCCTGGCCGCCGACGAGCACGCGGGCGCAACGCCCAGGGTGCATGGCCGGGTGCGCAGCGGGCTCGAACTGCGCTGGCAGGGGGGCAAGCAGTGCTTCCACATCGCCCTTGGCGTCGTAGAAATCAACGGCCTGCTCCTTGCTGCCCCACTGCAGCGGCGCGGCGCTGCCGTAGGCCAGACCGGCGACGCGCATGGGCTGGTGAAAGCCCTGCACGGTGGTGTCGGAATCTGGCACGCCCTCGTCGCGCAGGAACACGCGGCCCAACTCGAACACGCGCACGCGCTCGGCGCGGCGGTCGAGGTTGAACTTCAAAACCTGTAGCAAGGAACCCAGCAGGGACGAGCGCATCACGCTCATCTGGCTGGCAATGGGGTTGAGCAGCTTGATGGGCGCGGCATTGCCCGCCAGCTCATGCTCCCAGCGTTCTTCGACGAAGCTGAAGTTGATGGTTTCCTGGTAGCCCAGGCCGGCGAGCAGGTGGCGCACGGCAAAGGGGCTGCGCGTGGCCTCGGACGGCAGCTTGGGCGTCGTGGGTGCCAGCGGCGGCGTGGTCGGCAGGTTTTCGTAGCCGACGATGCGCGCCACTTCTTCAATCAGGTCTTCTTCGAGCGTGAGGTCAAAGCGGAACGACGGCGGCGTGACGGTGACTGTGCCTTCGCCCCCATCGCCCTTTTCTTGCACCGCCAGGCCCAGGCCGCGCAGCGCGTTGGCGCATTGCGCCTGCGTCAGCGGCATACCGATGACCTTGGCCGCACGCGCCACGCGCAGCGTGACGGGCTGGGGCTTTGGGGTGTTGGGGCGCTGGTCGGTAATGGGGCCGCACTGGGTTTGCGCCGTGCCGCAGATTTGCAGCACCAGGGCGGTGATGCGCTCGATGTGCTCGACGGTGTATTCGGGATCGACGCCGCGCTCGAAGCGGTGGCCAGCGTCGGTGGAGAAGTTAAAGCGCCGCGAGCGCCCGGCAATCGCCTTGGGCCACCAGAAGGCGGCTTCGATGTAGATGTTCTGCGTACCGTCCGACACGGCGGTGGCGTCGCCGCCCATGATGCCGGCGAGCGACTCGATGGCCTGGCTGTCGGCAATCACGCCTACCTTCTCGTCCACGGTGACGGTGTTGCCGTTGAGCAGCTTGAGGGTTTCGCCCGCCTGGCCCCAGCGCACCTGCAGGCCGCCGTGGATTTTGTCGAGGTCAAAAATATGGCTGGGGCGGCCGAGCTCGAACATGACGTAGTTGGAGATATCGACCAGCGGCGAGACGCTGCGCTGGCCGCAGCGCGCCAGGCGCTCGACCATCCACGCCGGGGTTTGCGCCTGGGTGTTGATGCTGCGCACGATGCGCCCGGAAAAGCGCCCGCACAGGTCGGTGGCGGCAATGTCTACCGGCAAGGTGTCGGGCGTGCCGATGCTGGCCTGCGCAAAGTCCAGCGCCTTGAGCGGTGCGCCGGTCAGGGCCGATACCTCGCGCGCAATGCCATAGACGCTCAGGCAGTGCGCCAGGTTGGGCGTGAGTTTGAGCGTGAACAGCGTGTCGTCGAGCTGCAGGTACTGGCGCACGTCCTGGCCCAGCGGCGCATCCAGGGGCAGCTCCAGCAGGCCGCCGTGGTCGTCGGCAATGCCGAGCTCGCGGGCCGAGCACAACATGCCGTAGCTCTCCACGCCGCGCAGCTTGCCGACCTTGATGAGGAAGGGCTTGCCGTCTTCGCCCGGTGGCAGCTCGGCCCCCACCTGGGCGCAGGGCACGCGAATGCCCACGCGCGCATTGGGTGCGCCGCAGACGATGGTCAGCAGCGCGGGGCCGCCCACATCGACCTGGCACACGCGCAGGCGGTCGGCGTTGGGGTGCTGCGCGGCTTCCTTGATTTCACCGACGACGATGTTGGTGAACGGCGGGGCAACGGGGACGAGTTCTTCGACCTCCAGCCCGGCCATGGTCAGGGTGTCGGCCAGCGCTTGCGTGGACAGCGGCGGGTTGCAAAATTCGCGCAACCAGGATTCAGGAAATTGCATGGTCAGACTCTATGACGTGCTCTTAAAAAATGAGCTGTTTGCGCGCTCTGCGCCTTGTTTTCAGCATAAAAACTATCTGAAACCCTTACAGGACAAGCGCGAGCAGCTCTCTTTTTTGATGATTCTTCGGGGGCCTCACCGCCCCCATTAACGGAACTGCGACAGAAAGCGGATATCGCCATCAAAGAACAGGCGCAGGTCGTTGACGCCGTAGCGCAGCATGGTCAGGCGATCGGGCCCCATGCCAAAGGCAAAGCCGATGTAGCGCTCGGGGTCCAGCCCCATGTTGCGCACCACGTTGGGGTGCACCTGGCCGCTGCCGGCCACCTCCAGCCACTTGCCGGCCAGCGGGCCGCTTTGGAACTGGATGTCGATCTCGGCGCTGGGCTCGGTGAAGGGGAAGAAGCTGGGGCGGTAGCGCAGCACCAGGTCGTCGCTCTCGAAGAAGGTGCGGCAAAAGGCGGTGAAGATGACCTTCAAATCCTTGAAGCTGACGTTCTCGCCAATCCACAGCCCCTCGCACTGGTGGAACATGGGCGAGTGCGTGGCGTCCGAATCCACGCGGTAGGTGCGGCCCGGGGCGATGACACGAATCTCGGGCATGGTCTGCCCCGCGTCGAGCAGGGCGCGGTATTTCTTGACGTGCTGCACCGCGTGGCGAATCTGCATCGGGCTGGTGTGCGTGCGCAGCAGGTTGGGCGCCTCGGGGCTGCCGCCTTCGACGTAAAAGGTGTCGTGCATGGAGCGCGCCGGGTGATCCTCGGGCGTGTTCAGCGCGGTGAAGTTGAACCAGTCCGATTCAATCTCCGGCCCCTGGGCCACGTCAAAACCCATGGAGCCAAAAATGCCCTCGATGCGCTCGAGCGTGCGCGAGACGGGGTGCAGCCCGCCCTGCCCACGCGTGCGCCCAGGCAGGGTGACATCGAGCGCCTCGGCCTGCAATTGGGCCTGCAGCTCGGCTTCGGCCAGCTGCTCGCGCCGGGCGGTGAGCGCGGCCTCGATGGCCTGCTTGGCGACGTTGATGGCCGCGCCGCGTGTTTTTTTCTCTTCGACAGAGAGCTGGGCCATGCCCTTCATCAGCTCGGTCACGCGGCCGGCCTTGCCCAAAAACTGGGCCTTGGCGTTTTCCAGCTCGACAGGGGTGGCGGCCTGCGCAAACAGCTCGCGGGCGCTGGCGGCCAGGGTATCCAACTCGTTCATGGTGTTCTCGGGGTGCATGAAAAAAACAAGGGCCAGTGCCTTTTCAAGCCCTGGCCCTTATTGGTAGTGCGCGAGCAGCTATTAAATTAATAGCTGCTGATCGTGACTTAAGCGGCAGCCAGCTTGGCCTTGACTTGTTCCACGATGCTGCCAAAGGCAGCCTTGTCGTGCACGGCGAGGTCGGCCAGCATCTTGCGGTCGATCTCGATGGCAGCCTTCTTCAGGCCGTTGGCGAACTGGCTGTAGGTCATGCCCAGTTCACGCACACCGGCGTTGATACGGGCAATCCACAGACGGCGGAACACGCGCTTCTTGGCACGGCGGTCACGGTAGGCGTACTGGCCTGCCTTCATCACCGCCTGTTTGGCGATGCGATAGACGTTGCCACGGCGGCCACGGAAACCCTTGGCCAGGGCAAGAACTTTTTTGTGACGGGCGCGTGCCGTTACACCACGTTTGACGCGAGGCATGTGTTTTCTCCTTGTTCGTCTTGATTACAGGCCCATGCCGGGCAGCATCTGTGCGATCGAGCCCATATTGGTCTCGTGCACGTTCACTGCACCACGCAGATGGCGCTTGTTCTTGGTGGTCTTCTTGGTCAAGATGTGACGCTTGAAGGCTTGACCGCGCTTGACGGTTCCACCCGGACGAACGCGAAAACGCTTCTTCGCGCTGCTCTTGGTTTTCATTTTGGGCATGTCACTGCTCCTATTTATGTTGTGCTCGTGAGGCGTTGGCAGCCACTGCTGCCCCCTTGTTGGCCCCGAGCCACTTTTACAGCCAGGCCCCGAGGGGCCCAACCGACTTTCCAGCGCCACCCCAAGGGCCGCGCCAGTCCATTCTTTGGATGACCATCAAGCCGCTGCTGCCGGCGCTGCGGCTGCAGCACCTTCGGCCTTGCCCGCCGGCTTCTTGCGCGCCGGTGCGATCATCATGATCATCTGGCGGCCTTCGAGCTTGGGGAACTGCTCGACCTGGATGCTGTCAGCCAGATCGTCACGCAGGCGGTTGAGCAGGGCCAGGCCCAGCTCCTGGTGCGTGATCTCGCGGCCCCGAAAGCGCAGCGTGATCTTGCACTTGTCGCCATCGGCCAAAAAGCGGCGGATGTTGCGCAGCTTGATGTTGTAGTCGCCATCGTCGGTACCGGGGCGGAATTTGACTTCCTTGATGTCGATGACCGTCTGCTTGGCCTTGGCCTCGGCGGCTTTTTTCTGCTCCTGGTACTTGAACTTGCCGTAGTCCATCAGGCGGCAGACAGGCGGGCTGGCCGTGGCGGCGATTTCCACCAGGTCCACGTCCAACTCCCCTGCCATGCGCAGGGCCTCTTGCAGGCTGACGATGCCGATGGGCTCGTTCTCAGGGCCCGACAGGCGCACTTCAGGCGCCATGATTTCCCGGTTCAGGCGGTGCTTGCGCTCCTCGCGCTGGCGACGGTCACGAAATTCAGTAGCGATGGTTTTCACCTTCAATCAAAAATGCTACGAAAAGCGTAGCAGCTCACGCACTACCCGTGCGCTCTTAGGCCAGTTTTAACGTCAAAAATCAGGCTTTGGAGGCGATGTCCTGTGCGATCAATTCGACAAAGGCGTCGAGGGACATCACACCCAGGTCTTTGTTGCCCCGGGCGCGCACTGCGACGGCTCCGGCGGCCTTTTCCTTGTCGCCCGCGACGAGGATGTAGGGCAGCTTTTGCAGCGCGTGCTCGCGTATTTTATACGTGATCTTTTCGTTGCGCAGATCGGTCACCACCCTAAGGGCTTGATGCGGCAGTGCTTTTTGCAGCTTTGCAGCAATTTCGCGACAGTAATCGCCTTGCGCGTCGGTGATGTTGAGCACCGCCACCTGCACCGGCGCCAGCCACACCGGCAGCGCGCCCGCGTGCTGCTCGATCAAAATGCCCAGGAAGCGTTCGAGCGAGCCGACGATGGCGCGGTGCAGCATCACCGGGCGGTGGCGGTTGCCGTCCTCGCCCACGTATTCGGCGTCCAGGCGCTCGGGCATGGAGAAGTCCACCTGGATGGTGCCGCACTGCCAGTGGCGGCCAATGGCGTCCTTCAGGGTGTATTCAATCTTGGGGCCGTAGAACGCGCCTTCGCCGGGCGAGAGCTCAAACGCGCAGCCCGAAGCCTCCAGGCTGTGGATCAGCGCCGCCTCGGCCTTGTCCCAGCTCTCGTCCGAGCCAATGCGCGCCTCGGGGCGGGTGGCCACTTTGTAGATGATGTCGCTATAGCCAAAGTCGGCGTACACCTTTTGCAAGAGCTGGGTAAAGGCCAGCACCTCGGGCTGAATCTGGTCTTCGGTGCAGAAGATGTGGCCGTCGTCCTGCGTGAAACCGCGCACGCGCATGATGCCGTGCAGGCCGCCCGTGGGTTCGTTGCGGTGGCACTGACCAAACTCGCCGTAGCGCAGCGGCAGGTCGCGGTAGCTCTTGATGCCCTGCTTGAAGATCAGCAGGTGGCCGGGGCAGTTCATGGGCTTCAAAGCATAGTCGCGCTTTTCGCTCTCGGTGATGAACATGTTCTCGCGGTACTTGTCCCAGTGGCCGGTCTTCTCCCACAGGGTCTTGTCCAGAATCTGCGGGCCCTTGACCTCCTGGTAGCCGTTGTCCTGGTAGACGCGGCGCATGTACTGCTCGACCTGCTGCCACAGCGTCCAGCCCTTGGGGTGCCAGAACACGGTGCCGGGCGAATGCTCGTCGATGTGGAACAAATCCAGTTCCCGCCCCAGTTTGCGGTGGTCGCGCTTTTCCGCCTCTTCGAGCATGTGCAGGTAGTTCTGCAGCTCGTCCTTGCTCGCCCAGGCCGTGCCGTAGACGCGCTGCAGCATCTCGTTGCGGTGGTCGCCACGCCAGTAGGCACCGGCCACCTTCATCAGCTTGAAGAATTTGAGCTTGCCGGTGCTGGGCACGTGCGGGCCACGGCACAGGTCTTCAAACGCGCCTTCGCGGTACAGGCTCACGTCCTCGTTGCTGGGGATGCTGGCGATGATCTCGGCCTTGTAGTGCTCGCCCAGGCCCTTGAAGTACTGCACGGCCTCATCGCGCGGCAGCACGCGGCGCACCACGGGCTCGTCCTTGGCGGCCAGTTCCGTCATGCGCTTTTCGATGGCCACCAAATCCTCGGGCGTGAACGGGCGCTTGTAGGCGAAGTCGTAATAAAAGCCGTTTTCAATCACCGGGCCGATGGTGACCTGCGCGTCCGGGAACAGCTCTTTGACGGCGTAAGCCAGCAAGTGGGCGGTGGAGTGGCGAATCACCTCCAGGCCGTCGGCATCCTTGGCAGTGACGATGGCCAGCGGGCTGTCTTGCGTGATTTGGTAGCTGGTATCAACGATTTTGTCGCCAATCTTGCCGGCCAGGGCCGCCTTGGCCAAGCCAGAGCCGATGGAGGCGGCCACCTCGGCCACCGTCACCGGGCCGGGAAATGCGCGTTGCGAGCCGTCGGGGAGCGTGATGTGAAGCATGGAAACAAATCCTTGGGGGTCTGAGGGTGGGGTCTGCCGCGCTTCAGATGCCTTAAAGCAAAAAGCGCGGAACACAGTCCGCGCTTGATGTGGGGGAGAAAAGCTCTCGTGCAGGCGCGAACGGCCAGCCTTAACGGCTGGTGGAGGTCTCCGTCGTAGTTCGCGGTGTCATAACCAGCATTGCCTTTCTCGCCCTTGTGTATTGAAAGGGTGCATTTTAACCTGCACCAACGCAAAAGGCCCGAAGCCAAAGCTCCGGGCCTTCCCCGCACCACGAAGATCAGTGGAACTGCTCTTCTTCGGTGGAGCCGGTCAGGGCCTTCACGCTGGAAGAACCGCCTTGGATCACGGTGGTCACGTCGTCGAAGTAGCCTGCGCCCACTTCTTGCTGGTGCGACACGAAGGTGTAGCCCTTCTCACGTGCGGCAAACTCAGGCTCTTGCACCTGGTTGACGTAGTGCTTCATGCCTTCGCCACGGGCGTAAGCGTGGGCGAATTGGAAGGTGTTGTACCAGTTGACGTGGATACCAGCCAGGGTGATGAACTGGTACTTGTAGCCCAGAGCCGACAGGTCTTCCTGGAAGGAAGCGATCTGGCTGTCGTTGAGGTTCTTCTTCCAGTTGAACGACGGCGAGCAGTTGTACGACAGCAGCTTGCCAGGGCAGGCAGCGTGCACGGCTTGTGCAAATTCGCGGGCAAAGCCGATGTCCGGCACGCCGGTTTCGCACCACACCAGGTCGGCGTAGGGGGCGTAGGCCACGCCACGGCTGATGGCTTGCTCCAGGCCGTTCTTGACGCGGTAGAAGCCTTCTTGCGTGCGCTCGCCAGTCACGAACGGACGATCGTTCTCGTCGCAGTCAGAGGTCAGCAAGTTGGCGGCCTCGGCATCGGTACGGGCCAGCACGATGGTGGGCACGCCCATCACGTCGGCAGCGAAACGGGCAGCGATCAGCTTCTCAACCGCTTCGCGGGTAGGAACCAACACCTTGCCGCCCATGTGGCCGCACTTCTTCACGGCGGCCAGCTGGTCTTCAAAGTGCACGCCGGCAGCGCCGGAGGCGATCATGTTCTTCATCAGCTCGAAGGCGTTGAGCACGCCGCCGAAACCGGCTTCCGCGTCCGCCACGATGGGCAGGAAGTAGTCCACGAAACCTTCGTCGCCGGGGTTGATGCCACGGCCCCACTGGATTTCGTCAGCGCGCTTGAAGGTGTTGTTGATGCGGCGCACCATGGTGGGCACCGAGTCGTACGCGTACAGCGACTGGTCGGGGTACATGGTTTCGGACGTGTTGCCGTCGGCAGCGACTTGCCAGCCCGACAGGTACACGGCTTCCAGGCCGGCCTTGGCTTGCTGCATGGCCTGGCCGGCGGTGATGGCGCCGAAGGCGTTGACGTAGCCCTTCTTGGCGCCGCCGTTGACCTTTTCCCACAGCTTTTCAGCGCCATTCTTGGCCAGGGTGTACTCGGGCTGCAGGCTGCCGCGCAGGCGCACCACGTCGGCGGCGCTGTAGCCGCGCTTGACCAGCTTCCAGCGGGGGTTGGTGGCCCAGTCTTTTTCCAGGGCGGCGATTTGCTGTTCGCGGGTCAGCGTGCGGTTCGATTCGGTCATGTAAACACTCCAAGAGGTGGGGTTGAACACTGCGGGCGAAAGCCTCGCCCTTGGGGTTAACTTTAAGTCTTCTATAAGACTTCCACAAGCTCTTATGTCTTATACAAGAGATAATTTTTTGACCATATAAATCAACAAGTTAGATGAAAATACCTCAATGTGAAATGATTTTTCTTAAATTGAGACATCCAACCGCATGGGGAGCATCTTTCAATTTCGCATTGCAAAATCACGCTTGCACAAAGTGAAAAACAATCGACACACGCCATCGGGCATGATCGACGCCCACCCCTCCCTTGACCGCCCTGCCCCGCCGTGAACTCCCCCAGCCGCCCCCTTGCCTACCTGTGCCTGGCCCTGAGCATGTCGCTCGTGGGCGCCTATGTGGCCCTGTCCAAGCCGCTGGCGGCCGCCATTCCAGTGCTGCTGCTGGCCTGGCTGCGTTTTGGCATTGGCGCCCTGGCCATGCTGCACTGGCTGCCCAAGCCGGCGGACGAGCCCGCGCTCACCCCCGCCATCCGCCGGCTGCTGTTCCTGGAGGCGCTGCTGGGCAATTTTCTTTTTACCCTGTGCATGATCGGCGGCGTCAGCCTCACGAGTGCGGTCACGGCCGGCGTCATCATGGCCGGCATTCCGGCGGCGGTGGCGCTGCTGAGCTGGTGGTTTCTGAAAGAGCACATCAGCACCCGCACCTGGCTGGCGGTGGCGCTGGCGGTGCTCGGCATCACGCTCTTTGCGCTCTCAAAACAGGAGCTGCCCGCGCAAGCTGGACAAGCCCTAGAGGCCAAAAACACCCAAAACATGGTCTGGCTGGGACATTTGCTGCTGGTGGCGGCGGTGCTGTGCGAGGCGGCGTATTCGGTGATTGGCAAAAAACTCACCGGCACCCTGGGCCCCAAGCGCATCACGGCGCTGATCAATCTCTGGGGCCTGGCGCTGGCCACGCCGCTGGGGCTGTACACCGCCTGGCAGTTCGACTTTGCCGCCGTGCCCGCCGGCATGTGGCTGCTGCTGCTGTTCTACGCCCTGGCCGCCTGCATGTGGACGGTGTGGCTGTGGATGACGGGACTCAAGGTGGTGCCGGCGGCGCAGGGCGGCATCTTTACCGTGCTGCTGCCCGTGAGCGCCGCCCTGGTCGGGGTGCTGGTGCTGGGCGAGCGCCTGAGCGCCTGGCAGCTCGCCGCCTTTGGCCTGGCGCTGGCCAGCGTGCTGCTGGCCACCTTACCGACACGCCTGGCGCGCGGCGTGCGGCGCTGATGGCCACGCCAATTACAGCGCGCGCTCGCTGACGACGATGCCGTCGGCATCGGCGTACAGCCAGTCGCCCGGGCGCACCCACACGCCCTGGATCTGCACCGGCACCTCGCTGCGGCCCTCGCCCTTGCGCTCGGTCGGCATGGGGATCAGGCCCAGGGCGCAAATGCCGACGGCCGCCGTGCGCAGCTCGGCCACGTCGCGCACGCAGCCGTTAACCAGCACCCCGGCCCAGCCATTTTTAGCCGCTGCGGCGGCGATGTTGCCGCCGACCAGGGCGCGGCGCAGCGAGGCGCCACCATCGACCACCAGCACCCGCCCCAGGCCGGGGGTATCGAGCAGCGCCTTGACCTGGGTGTTGTCCTCAAAACACTTGACCGTCACCACCGGGCCGGCAAAGGTCGTTACGCCGCCGTAGCTCTGGAACAGCGGCGGCAGCACGCGCAGGCCGCCGGGCTCGTCGCCCTTGTGGGCATCGCAAAAATCACAGGTGCTGAAAGATGCAGTCGTCATGGCACTATCGTTTCGGTTGGGTAGATACAGGCAAACTCTGGGCACGATTGTGGCGCCACAGCAGGCCACAGGGTTTGCCCGCGCTGCCTGGGCGCAACAAATCGGGGTAAAAAAGTCGGTGTGCTGCACGGGGAGATGATTTTTCCCAGTAGCATCGCCCCCTACCAGTAGAGCCACGCCGTGTTCGCTGGTGACTCAACGATTTCCCCCAAAGGACTGAACCACCATGGCAACCGCTGCAAAGAAGGCCCCTGCAACCAAAACCGAAGCCCCGGCTGAAAAGAAGCGCACCCCCAACGCCGCCTTCATGAAGCCCCTGACCCCCAGCCCAGCCCTGGCTGCCGTGGTCGGCGCCAAGCCCCTGCCGCGCACCGAGATCATCAGCAAGCTGTGGGTGTACATCAAGGAACACAACCTGCAGGATGCCGCCAACAAGCGCAACATCAACGCCGATGCCAAGCTCAAGGAAATCTTCGGCAAGCCGCAAGTGACGATGTTTGAACTCGCCGGCCTGATCGGCAAGCACGTCAAGTAATTGGCGCTGCCGGCCCTGCCACCGTCCCCCAGCCGACCCCCGGGTCGGCTTTTTTACGCCTGTGGCAAATCCGCATCAATGCAAATGAGAATAAAGATCATTTGATGTAACATAAAGACAACGACTGCGCACAGCCACGACATTTTCCAGCCACTGCCGTCGCCCACCCCGCGCGCCCGCCTTTTGGTAGCGGCGCGCTTTGTTTTTTGTTTTTGGAGCGCGTACCTTGTCCCACCCTCTGCAGCACGGCAGTGCCAATGAACACCCTTTGCAACCCCCTGCGGCCACGCCTTCTATCGCCAGCCTGGACGCCAAAACCGCCCTGCTGCCCCTGGGCGCGCTGATGCTCGCGGCCTCGGTGTCGAGCTGGGCCCAGAGTGCGCCTGAGGTGCAGATGTCCACCGTCACGGTCAAGGAAAAGGCCGAGGTGCAAAGCAAGGACAAGCTGCAGACGAAGAAGACCCAGATCGGCCGCAGCACGCAGGACATCCGCGACATTCCGCAGTCGCTCACCGTGCTGACTGAACGCATGATCGACGACGCCAAGCTCGACACCCTCAAGCAGGCGCTGCACTACACCTCGGGCATCACCTTTGCCGCCACCGAGAACGGCACCGACCAAGACATCCGCCTGCGCGGCTTTCCCGTGGCTGCGGTGGGCGATTTGCTCATCGACGGTATGAAAGACCCCTCGCAGTACGACCGCGACACCTTCAACTACGACCGCATCGAGGTGCTGCGCGGCTCGGCCTCGCTGCTGTTCGGGCGCGGCTCCACCGGCGGCGTGGTCAACCAGGTGAACAAAAAGCCGCTGCTCATCGACCAATACCAGCTCGAAGCCACCTACGGCACGGACAGCGTGCTGCGCACCACGGCCGACTTGAACAAGGTCATCGGCCAGGACGCGGCGCTGCGCGTGAACCTGATGCGCACCGCCGGCGACAACCACGGCGCCAAGATCGACAAATACGGCATTGCGCCCACCGTCAGCTGGGGCATTGGCACGCGCGACGAATTCTCCGTCGGCCTGTTCTACCTCGACGTCGATAACCGCCCGATGAGCAACATCCGCTACCTCGAAGGCAGCGTGCCCAGCGCCCTGGACGCCAAAGACTTCTACGGCAGCAAGAGCGACTACCTGCGCGGCAAGGCCAGCTACGCCACGGCCTCGTGGATCCACCGCTTCGACAGCGACGCCGAACTGCGCACGCAAATGCGCGCCGGCACCTTCGACCGCGCGCAGTGGGGCTCGACCGCCAGCTTTGCCAGAGGCACCACAGTGGCCAACCTGAGCGACCGCACCGTGCTCAACGTCGTCGGCCTGAGCCCGCGTCAAGACCGCCATGAAGGCGTTTACCTGCAGTCGGACTACAGCACCAAGGCGCAATGGGGCGGCCTGCAGCACCAGTTGCAAGTGGGCGTCGATGCCGCACAGGAAAAAGCCACCTTTGAAGCCGCCAACGGCCAGCCGGGCACCAACTTCAACAAGGGCAGCACCACCGTGGGCAACGCCGGCGGCCTGCCAGAGCTTGCGGTGTCGCCGCGCTACCGCTACGACCAGAGCTACGACGCCTGGTCGCTCGGTGCCTACGTGCAGGACCTGGTGCAGGTGGCGCCGCACTGGAAGATTCTGGGCGGCCTGCGCTGGGACCGCGTCAGCGCCTCGCCCGAGCGCGACGTGTACACCGCCGGCGTGTACCAGCGCCACGAGAGCAGCAGCCTGCGCTACAACAACCTCTGGAGCCAGCGCCTGGGCGTGCTCTACCAGCCGACCGAGTCGGCCTCGTTCCACGCCGCGTACAGCACCTCGTTCAACTCCTCGGCCGACACCTACCGCTTCACCTCGCAGCAAACGGCGAACACCGACGCGGAAAAGAGCCGCAACTTTGAACTCGGCGCCAAGCTCGACTGGCTCGGCGGCAACCTGTCCACGCGCGGCGCGATCTTCCGCACCGAGAAGTACAACGAGCGCACCACCGACGCCGACTTTGCCGGCGACGCCTACCTGCTCAACGGCAAACGCCACGCCGCCGGCGTCGAGCTCGACGTGGTCGGGCGCATCACGCCGCAGTGGGACGTGTACGCCAGCTACACCTGGATTCCGGTCGCCACCATCGACAAAACCGGCAGCGCCCAGGCCAACACCGTTGGCCAGCGCGTGGGCCTGACGCCCAAGCACAGCGGCAGCCTGTGGCTGGGCTACCAGGCCACGCCCAAGCTGCGCCTGGCCGGCGGCCTGCGCGGCGTCTCGACCAACCGCCCGGTCAGCGGCGCTACGGGCGCCGCCTCGCAAACAGCGCGCGCTCCAGGCTATGTGGCCATGGATTTGATGGCGGAGTACCAGTTCACCGACACCGTGTACGCCAAGCTCAACATCACCAACGCCACCAACCGCACCTACGGCGACCAGCTCTATCCCGGCTTCGTCACCCTGGGTGAAGCCCGCAACGTGCGCCTGACCGTCGGCACACGCTTCTAACCATCGCAAGAAAGGCCGCACCGCCATGCTGCTGCAAATCCCCGGCGTTCTGACGCCCGAAGAAGTCTCTCACGCCCGGGATCTGCTCCGGGATGCGCCCTGGCAGCATGGGCGCATCTCGGCCGGCGTGCAGGCGGTGCTGGCCAAGAACAACGAGCAACTGCCCGAAGGCTGCGCGCAGGCCGTGGCCCTGCGCCAGATCCTGCTGCGCGGGCTCGAACGCAGCGCGCTGTTTTTCTCCGCCGCGCTGCCCAAACACATCTCGCCGCCCATGTTCAACCGCTACGGCGGCAGCGCCAACACCTACGGCAACCACGTCGATAGCGCCGTGCGCTTTCTGCCCGAGGGCAAGGGCCGCGTGCGCACCGACGTCTCGTGCACCGTCTTCCTGGCCGAGCCCGAGGAGTACGACGGCGGCGAGCTGGTGATCGAGGACACCTACGGCAGCCAGCGCGTCAAGCTCGCCGCCGGCAGCATGGTGGTCTACCCCGGCACCAGCGTGCACCGCGTCGATCCCGTCACGCGCGGGCACCGGCTGGCGAGCTTTTTCTGGATCCAGAGCATGGTGCGCAGCGACGAGCAGCGCCGCCTGCTGTTCGACATGGACCAGCACCTGATCGCCCTGCGCCAGCAGGCGGGCGAGGCCGACCCGGCCATCGTCGGCCTCACCGGCAGCTACCACAACCTGCTGCGCATGTGGGCTGACGTTTGAACAGTCCTGCATATTTACTATCAAATTGATAGCTGCTCGCGCTTACCCACAAAGCGCTAGCAGCATTTTTTATCCCTAAAAATGCCCATCCCCGCCCTGCAAGCCCTGCCGCCCGGCGTCGTCAACCTGCAAGACCACGAGGACAGCGCACGCCAGCGCCTGGACGCCAACGCCTGGGCCTACTTTGCCGGCGGCGCGGGCGACGAGATCACGGTGCGTGCCAACCGCAGCGCCTGGGATGGCCTCACGCTCACGCCGCGCGTGCTGCGCCCCCTGGTGGGCGGGCACACGCGCTGCACCCTGCTCGGGCGCACGCTGGCGCACCCCATCGTGCTCGCGCCCGTGGCTTTTCAGCGCCTGGCCCACCCCGACGGCGAACTCGCCAGCGCCTACGCCGCCGCCATGCTCGGCGCCGGCCAGGTGCTGAGCACGCAGTCGAGCATCGCGCTGGCGACCATCGCCCAGGCCGTGCTGCCCGAGCCCACGCGCGGGCCGCTGTGGTTTCAGCTCTACCCGCAGCACGACCGGGGATTCACGCTGGAGCTGGTGCGCCGCGCCGAAGCCGCCGGCTACGAAGCCCTGGTACTGACGGCAGACGCCCCCGTCAGCGGCGCCCGCGACCGCGAACGCCGCGCCAACTTTCGCCTGCCGCCGGGCGTAGAGGCCGTCAACCTCGCCGGCCTGGCCCCGCCCCCGCCACGGGAGCTGGCGCCCGGCCAAAGCGCCCTGTTCGACGCCCTGCTGCACCAGGCCCCCACCTGGGATGACCTGGCCTGGCTGCAAACGCACACGCGCCTGCCGATCCTGCTCAAAGGCATCTTGCACCCCGACGATGCGCGCCTGGCCTGCGAACGGGGCGCAGCCGGCCTGATCTGCTCCAACCACGGCGGGCGCACGCTCGACACCGCCCCGGCTACGGCCCGCGTACTGGCAGGCATCGTCGCGGCCACCGAAGGGCGCGTGCCGGTGCTGGTCGATGGCGGTATCCGCCGGGGCACCGATGTGCTCAAGGCCCTGGCCCTGGGCGCCAGCGCCGTGCTGGTGGGCCGCCCCGTCGTCTGGGGGCTGGCCAATGCCGGCGCCGCCGGCGTGGCGCACGTGCTGCGCCTGCTGCGCGACGAGCTCGAAATCGCCATGGCCCTGACCGGCTGCCGCACCCTGGCCGACGCCGGCCCCTGGCTGCTCGATACCCAATGATTGCAAATGCGATGAATTCGCATTTATAATCTCAACATCGTTTTAACAGCCAGCCGCACCGGCCCGCCACCATGATCGTTTGTGTTTGCCGCCGCATCTCTGACCGCGAGATTGCCCGCCACGCCCGTGCTGGCATGAGCTTTGACGAGATTCAGTTTGAACTTGGCGTAGCCACGCAATGTGGCTGCTGCGAAAACAGCGCACGCGACGTGGTGGCCCAGTGCTGCGCCAGCCAGCCCATGGCCGCCCTGCGCAAAGAAGAAGTGCAGGCCGGCTGCTGCTCTGCACAAGGTGCCTCATGCCACTGCTCTCTAGCCTCGTTGCCAGTTTGATGGTCGTCCTCGGCTGCGCTTGGTGGGTTTTGCGCCCCTGAACGGGCTGCCCCCACCGGGCCACTAAACTCCCCCTCTTTGCACCGCCCGGGCTGCCCGCCTGGCGCCGCGCCGCCTGCCGCCCCTGCCTATGTCCTCCTCTGAACGATTCGCCCCGGCCCCGGGCCTGAGCCGCAACGCCGTTATCGCCCTGTCCGTCATCGCTCTGCACGCAACGGCTCTCTGGGCGCTGCAGTCGGGCCTGCTGCGCCGTGCGGCCGAAGTCATCGTCCCTGCCGAAGTACTCGCCGAATTCCTGGCGCCTCCCGCGCCCGAAATCCCCACGCCGCCACCGCCCGCACCGCCGCCGCCCCAACCCGCAGCGCGCCAGCCAGTGCAGCGGCGCGCGCCCATGCCGGTGGCCAAGCCCGACCCGGCCCCAGCGCCCAACGCCCCCGTGGCCGTGACCGAAGCCGTGGCCGCGCCGGTCAACGACGCCCCCGCCGTGGCTGCGCCCCCGGCCCCTCCCGCGCCGCCCGCGCCCCCGGCCCCGCCGCGCATCGAGCTGCCCAGCAGCAACGCGGCTTACCTGAACAACCCCAAGCCCAGCTACCCCGCCATCAGCCGCCGCATGGGCGAGCAAGGCAAGGTGGTGCTGCGTGTTTTCATCGACGCCGAGGGCCTGCCGCAGCAACTCGAAGTCAAGCAATCGAGCGGCTACGAGCGCCTGGATCAGCAAGCGCTCGACGCCGTGCGCCGCTGGCGCTTCGTACCCGGCAAGCGCAACGGCGTAGCCGAAGCCATGTGGAACATCGTGCCGATCAACTTCGTTCTCGAATAACTTTCATCTTTATCAGGAGTTCTCATGCAATCGCAATTCGGCCTCGCCAGCGTCTGGATCCAGGGCGACTTCGTCACCCGCACCGTGGCGCTGATCCTGCTCGCCATGTCGCTGGCATCCTGGATCGTCATCCTGATCAAGGCGCTGGACATCATCAAGTTCAAAAAACTCGCCCGCCAGTCGCAAGATTTCTGGCATAGCGAAGACTTTGCCGCCGGCCTGGACAAGCTCGGCCAGGATCCGAGCAACCCCTTTCGCCACCTGGCCCTGGAAGGGCGCGAAGCCACCCAGCACCATCGCAACACCAAGGCCCACCTGCACGACACGCTGGACGTGAGCGACTGGGTCACGCGCTGCCTGCGCAACTGCATCGACGAATTCACCGCCCGCCTGCAATCGGGCCTGGCCATCCTGGCCTCGGTCGGCTCCACCGCCCCCTTCATCGGCCTGTTCGGCACCGTCTGGGGCATCTACCACGCGCTCGTGGCCATTGGCGCCTCGGGCCAATCGACCATCGACAAGGTCGCCGGCCCGATTGGCGAGGCCCTGATCATGACCGCCCTGGGCCTGGCCGTGGCCATTCCGGCGGTGCTGGGCTACAACGCTCTGGTGCGCGGCAACAAGTTCATCTTGAACCGCCTCAACAGCTTTGCCCACGAGCTGCACGCCTACTTCGTCACCGGCGCGCGCATGGCCAGCAGCACCGAGACGGCCAAGGTGCTGCCGCTCAAGAAAGGGGCGTAAGCCATGGCGTTCGGAACCCAAGACGATGCCGACGAGGTCATGAACGAAATCAACATGACGCCCCTGGTGGACGTCATGCTGGTGCTGCTCATCATCTTCATCATCACCGTGCCGGTGATGAAACATTCGGTCGCAGTCGATCTGCCCAAGGCCAGCAACCAGCCCGAAGAAATCAAGCCCGAGACGGTACGCCTCTCGGTCGATGCCGAGGGCAACTACCACTGGAACGAATTCCACATCAGCGACGAAGAACTCGCCCCCCGCCTCGCCGCCGAGGCCGCCAAGGAGCCGCAGCCAGACCTGCACATTCGCGGCGACAAGAACGTGCGCTACGAGCGCGTGGCCCAGGCCATGGCTGCTGCGCAGCGCGCCGGGGTACGCAAGATTGGCTTCGTCACCGACCCCCAGTGAAGGCAACGCCAAAACGTAAAAATGCACCAGCCACCCGGAAATAAGGGGTGGCCCCTAAAAAAATCTACGTCGCCTCTTGTTTTAGTTATTGAGAATCGTTATCATTCACATGAACAATCGCACTGAGGGAGATTTCATGCAAGCAGCTCTGTCGAGCCCCCATCCGGCCACCTCCGCAGCCCCCGTACTGAGCGGTGTGCTGCCACCCACCGCTGCGGTGGACAGCCAGGCCCTGCTGCAAGGCCAAAAGGCCATCACCATCACGCACAACGGCGCGGTCTATCGCTTGCAGGCAACCAAGTTGGGCAAGCTGATTTTGACCAAGTAAGAATTTTTCGTATCGCTTTCATCGTGGGGCGACTCCGGCCTGTCTTCATGGGCCCAAGGGTCGTTTTTGCCAGCCAAGGGTTTTCCTTTTCCTGGTAGCCAGGCATTTTTTCCCACTGCGCAGTTTTTGCCACACACAACGAGCGGCAGCCAATTTCGGTATGATGCCGCCCTGCTATGGAACCTCCCTCCCGATGGCGCTTTACGGCGCCACTTCTCCCCTCCCCTCATCCCATCCCCCCCTCTAGCGGCGTGTGCCGCAGCCCAGGAGCCCTCCCATGGAAGGCTTGAGTCTGGCCTGGGTCACCGACCCAACGATTTGGATCGGCCTACTGACGCTGATCGTTCTTGAAATTGTCCTTGGGGTGGACAACCTGGTGTTCATCGCCATCCTGGCCGACAAGCTGCCACCCGCGCAGCGCGACCGCGCGCGGCTGATCGGCCTGGGCCTGGCGCTGCTCATGCGCCTGGTGCTGCTGTCCGTCATGTCCTGGCTGGTAACGCTGACTACCCCGCTGTTTTCGCTCTGGCGGCTGTCGTTCTCGGGGCGCGATTTAATTTTGCTCGTGGGCGGCCTATTCCTGCTGTTCAAAGCCACGAGTGAGCTGCATGAACGCCTCGAAGGCATAGAGCATTCGAGCAACGGCCAGCGCGCCTGGGCCAGCTTTGGCGTGGTGGTGGCGCAAATCGTGCTACTCGACGCCGTTTTCTCGCTCGATTCGGTCATTACCGCAGTCGGCATGGTCGATCACCTGGGCGTGATGATGGCCGCCGTCGTCATCGCCATGGGGGTGATGGTGCTGGCCTCCAAGCCATTGACCGCTTTCGTCAACGCCCACCCCACGGTCGTCGTGCTGTGCCTGAGCTTTTTGCTGATGATTGGCCTGAGCCTGCTGGCCGAAGGTCTGGGCTTTCACCTGCCCAAGGGCTATCTGTACGCGGCCATTGGCTTCTCGATCATGATCGAGTTCTTCAACCAATGGGCCAAACGCAACCTGCTGCGCAACCAGGCACGCATCCCCTTGCGCGAGCGCACGGCCAACTCCATCTTGCGCATGTTGGGCGGGCGCAGCGACCAGAACCATGCACCCCAGGAGCAAGGCAAGGCGCTGGAGCTACCCGCTTTTGGTCAACAAGAACGCCACATGGTCAGCGGCGTACTCTCGCTGGCCGAGCGCAGCGTGCAATCGGTGATGACACCGCGTGCCGACATCGAATGGCTCGATCTGGCCGAAGACCCGCAGGCGCTGCGCGCCCAACTGGTGCAGGCCAACCACGGCCTGTTCCCCGTGGCCCACGGCGAGCTCGATCGGATTGCGGGCATAGCACGGGCACGCGATCTGCTCGCTGACCTGCTGGCCCACGGCAAGATCGACCCAACCAACACCATGCGCCAGCCGCTGGTGGTACCGGCCTCGGTCAACGTCGTCAAGCTGGTCGAGCAAATGCGCAGCTCACGCGCGCCCATGGCGCTGGTGAGTGACGAATTCGGCTCCATCCTTGGCCTGGTCACACCGATTGACCTGCTCGAAGCCATTGCCGGCGAATTCCCCGAGGAAGGCGAATTGCCCGAAATCCAACCCCAGGCCGACGCCGGCCATTGGCTGGTCGATGGCCTGGCAGACCTGCACGCCCTCGAAGCCGCCACCGACGTCCACAGCCTGGCTGGCAACGACGACTACAGCACCCTCGCCGGCTTCTTGCTCGACCGCCTGGAGCAACTGCCACGCGAAGGCGAAGTGCTGGAGGTGGAAGGCCTGCGCTTTGAAGTGCTGCGCATGGACAAGCACCGCATTGCCCTGGTGGATGTGCGCCGCACCACAGCCCCAGCGCTGTAATCGCCGGGGTACTGCGGTTAAATTTTGCAGTCAAACTCCCCCATAACAGCCGCACGGCAAAAATCCAGCAATAAAAAATGTCCGGTGTCAAGATTTTTTGGGAAAGTCCAATGACCCGGAAAGCTAAGCAGGACGCTAGGTGTCCCATCTCGTGTGATCATATACCCCACAGGAGTTGGGCATTCTTCCAAGCAAGAGAGGTAATGCGCAACGTGGTGGAATCCTTCAAACAGGAGCAATCGACATGAGCCAAGTGCACGCGCAAGCACGAACCACACCGCGTACGAGAGCCGAGATTAAAGCTTCGTCAGCATCGATTGCAGAACTGGCCGATCGCTACAACATCAACCGTGCGACAGCACGCAAATGGAAGCACCGAGACAGCCCGGATGATCTCTCGCACCGTCCGCACACGCTGCATACCACGCTCTCGCCCGTGCAGGAAGCCATCGCTGTGGAGCTGCGCCGCCTGCTGTTTTTGCCCCTGGATGACCTGCTGGCGGTGGTGCGAGAGTTTGTGAACCCGCAGGTCTCCCGTGCAGGTCTGGATCGTTGCTTGCGCCGCCACGGTGTCTCCAGTTTGCGTGAACTTCAGGCCCAGGCCCAGGCCGACGCAGGCACTGCTGACAAGCCCGTCAAGACCTTCAAGGACTATGAACCAGGCTTTGTGCATGTGGACATCAAATACCTGCCGCAGATGCCCGACGAGCGCCAGCGGCGCTATCTGTTCGTGGCCATAGACCGGGCAACGCGCTGGGTGTTCATGCACATCTATGCCGACCAGAGCGAGGACTCCAGCGTGGACTTCCTGGAGCGTCTGGAGCGTGCAGCACCCATGAAGATCGTCAAACTACTCACCGACAACGGCAGTCAGTTCACGGATCGGTTCACGAACAAAAAACGCGAACCCAGCGGGCGGCACAAGTTCGATATGCGCTGCAAGGCGTTGGGCATTGAGCACCGGCTGTGTCCGCCGCGTCACCCGCAGACCAACGGCATGGTGGAGCGTTTCAACGGGCGTATCAGCGAAATCGTCAGGCAAACGCGCTTTGCATCCGCAGCGCAGCTGGAGGCAACGTTGATGAACTACCTCCAGACCTACAACCACCACATTCCACAGCGTGCACTCAAGCACGTTTCACCCGTTCAGGCATTGAAGGATTGGTATGCAAAAAAACCGGAATTGTTCAAGAAGCGTGTTTACAAACAGGCGGGACTTGACATGCCAAGCCCTTGATCTGGTTGTGCAATTTTGGTGGGTGATGCAGGGTTTGAACCTGCGACCCCTGCCGTGTGAAGGCAGTGCTCTACCGCTGAGCTAATCACCCAAAACTACAGGCACGCACCTGCAGTTTAAAAAACTGGTGGGTGATGCAGGGTTTGAACCTGCGACCCCTGCCGTGTGAAGGCAGTGCTCTACCGCTGAGCTAATCACCCGAGTCGTCGTTGCGACAGCCCGCAATTATGGCACAGCTTTTTACCCGCCTTCGGCAACACGCCAAATTGTTTTGCCACCGCTGGCCTTATCCAGCTGTGCCAGCAGCTCCTCGTGCGCCGCCAGCTCGTGTGCATTGGCGTGCAGCACGGGCAAGGCAAAACCGCTCAGGTCGATGGCCGGGGTGTTGGCCGCGCCGGGGTGGCTGGCGTTGCCGGGCTCGTCGTCGGCGATGAGCGCGTCCTGGCCGCGCGTGAGGTTGATGTAAACGTCGGCCAGCAGCTCGGCGTCGAGCAAGGCGCCGTGCAGCTGGCGGCCGGAGTTGTCCACGCCCAGGCGCGAGCACAGGCCGTTGAGCGAGTTGTTCTTGCCCGGGAACATCTCCTTGGCCATGGCCAGGGTGTCGATGATGCCGCTGACGTAGCTCGACAGCGGCGCCCGGCCCAGGCGCGCGAGCTCTTTGTCGAAGAAGCCGACGTCGAACGCGGCGTTGTGGATGACGAGCTCGGCGCCCTGCATGTAGGCCAGCACCTCATCCACAACGTCCGCAAACTTGGGTTTGTCGCGCAGGAACTCGGTCGTCAGGCCGTGCACGCGCAGCGCGTCGGGGTGGCTCTCGCGCTCGGGGTTGAGGTACAGGTGCAGGTTGTTGCCAGTGAGCTTGCGCGCCAGCAGCTCGACGCAGCCGAGCTCGATGATGCGGTCGCCGTTTTCGGCCGAGAGGCCGGTGGTTTCGGTGTCGAAAACGATCTGGCGCGTCATGCGTGCCCCCACGCTTGGCGCTTTGCGTCGTCGCTGACGCCCAAGGGCGCGCGCGCTTGTTGCTTGGGGTGGCCCGGCGCTGCGTTCATCAGTGGTTTTCCTTGGCGTGGTTGATGGTGTATTTGGGGATTTCCACCGTCAGGTCTTGCTGCGCCAGGATGGCCTGGCAGGACAGGCGCGACTGCGGCGTCAGGCCCCAGGCGCGGTCGAGCAGGTCTTCTTCCTCTTCCTCGGCTTCGTTGAGCGACTGCAGGCCGGCGCGCACGATGACGTGGCAGGTGGTGCAGGCGCAGCTCATGTCGCAGGCGTGCTCAATCTTGATGCCGTTGTCGAGCAGCGCTTCGCAGATGCTGGTGCCAGCGGGGGCGGTGATTTGCGCGCCCTCGGGGCAGTGTTCGGCGTGGGGCAGGATTTTGATGATGGGCATGGCAAAAATTAGAGGGCGTTAACGCTCTGGCCGGCCAGGGCTTGCTGTATGCCCCGGTTCATGCGCTCGGCGGCAAAGGCTTCGGTGCCCCGGGCCAGGGCTTCGGTGGCGGCTTCGATGGCGGTGGCATCGCTGGCGGCGCGCTGCGTTTGCAGCTGGCCGAGCAGTGCGTCGATGGCGCTGCGCTCGGGGGCGGAGAGCAAATCGCCGTCGGCGGCCAGGGCGCTGTGCGTGGCCAGGATCATGCGGTCGGCATCGACGCGGGCCTCGACCAGCGCGCGCGCCTGCATGTCTTGCTGCGCGGTGGCAAAGCCTTCTTGCAGCATGTGGGCGATCTGCGCGTCCGACAGGCCGTAGCTGGGCTTGACGGCAATGTGCGCCTGCACGCCGCTGGTTTGCTCCTCGGCGCTGACGGCGAGCAGCCCGTCGGCATCGACGGTGAAGGTGACGCGAATGCGCGCCGCGCCGGCCGCCATGGGCGGGATGCCGCGCAGCTCAAAGCGCGCCAGACTGCGGCAGTCCTGCACCAGGTCGCGCTCGCCCTGCACCACGTGCAGGGCGAGCGCGGTCTGGCCATCCTGGTAGGTGGTGAAGTCTTGCGCGCGCGCCGTGGGAATGGTTTCGTTGCGCGCCACGATGCGCTCGACCAGACCGCCCATGGTTTCGATGCCGAGCGAGAGCGGGATGACGTCGAGCAGCAGCAGATCGCCCGCTGCGTCGTTGCCGGCGAGCTGGTTGGCCTGGATGGCGGCGCCCAGGGCCACGACCTCGTCGGGGTTGAGGTTGGTCAGTGGTGCGCGGCCAAAGAACTCGCCCACAGCTTGCTGAATCTGCGGCATCCGCGTCGAGCCGCCGACCAGCACCACGCCCTGCACCTCATCGGGGCGCAGGCCGGCGTCGCGCAGGGCGCGGCGCACCGCCGCGAGCGAGCGGGCGGTGAGTGCGGCGGTGACGCGATCAAAGTCTTGCCTTGTGAGGCCGAAATCGACGTTTACGCCCGCCAGGCAAGCGCGATACGCTACATTTTCTGTAGCAGTCAGGGCTTCTTTGCAGGCCCGGGCAGCCAAACGTGCAGCGGCCTTGTCGCTGGCGCTGTGCAGCTCCAAGCCCTGCTGCTGCAGCACCCAGTCGGCCAGGGCGGCATCGTAGTCGTCGCCGCCCAGGGCCGAATCGCCGCCGGTGGCGATGACTTCAAACACGCCCTGCGTCAGCCGCAGGATGGAGATGTCGAAGGTGCCGCCGCCCAGGTCGTACACGGCGTAAATGCCCTCGCTGGCGTTGTCCAGGCCGTAGGCGATGGCCGCAGCCGTGGGCTCGTTGATGAGGCGCAGCAGCTCAATGCCAGCCAGGCGCGCTGCGTCCTTGGTGGCCTGGCGCTGGGCGTCGTCGAAATAAGCCGGCACGGTGATGACGGCGCCGTAGATATCGCTGTCAAAGCTGTCTTCGGCGCGCTGGCGCAGGCGGGCCAGGATCTCGGCGCTGACCTCGACCGGGGATTTGACGCCGTCGGCCGTGGCCAGGCCGACCATGCCGCCATTTTCGGGCTGGACGAAGTCGTAGGGCAGCTGCGCGGCGCCGGCAACGTCGGCCAGGCTGCGGCCCATGAAGCGCTTGGCCGAGGCGATGGTGTTGCACGCATCCTGCGCCTGCGCGGCGGCGGCGGCGTGGCCGACCTCGCGCCCGCCACCGGCCAGGTAGCGCACCACCGAGGGCAGCAGCACGCGCCCCTGGGCGTCGGGCAGGCATTCGGCAGCGCCGCTTTTGACGGCGGCAACCAGCGAGTGCGTGGTGCCCAGGTCGATGCCGACGGCAATGCGCCGCTGGTGCGGGTCGGGGGACTGGCCGGGTTCGGAGATCTGCAAAAGCGCCATGGGTGCAATCAAACGGTGTTCAGGTCAACCCGCTATTGTCCCAGTTGCTCTTGGCGCTTTCGTAGCTCCTGCACAAATCGCGCAAGAAACATGAGGGCTCTGACCTGCTGCGCGGCCCCCGCCCAATCCTGCGCCTGGTCCAAGAGCTGCGCACACTGCGCCAGCGTGGCGGCCTGGGCCTGCTGCACCTCGCGTTCGAGGGCGTCAAGGGCCGGGGCGTCGCCGGCATCCGCCGCGTCGTCCAGCGCTTCGCGCCACTGCATTTGCTGCAGCAAAAAGGCCGCCGGCATGGCGGTGTTGTCCTCGGCACGCAGCGGCGCGCCGTGCAGCTCGCACAGGTAGGCGGCGCGCTTTTGCGGGTCTTTGAGGCGCTGGTAGGCCTCGTTGATGCGCACCGACCACTGCATGGCCACGCGCTGCGCGGCCGCGCCCTGGGCGGCAAAGCGGTCGGGGTGGGCCTGGCGCTGCAGCTCTTTCCAGCGCAGGTCGATCTGCGCGCGCTCCTGCGCAAAGCGCCGGGGCAGGCCAAAGAGTTCAAAGTCGTCGGATTGCAAATGCATGGAGCACTATCAATAAAGGAGCTGCTTGCGCTTGTCTGGCAATGGTTTCAGTGGTTATTTATGCCCAAACCATTACCAATCAAGCGCTACCAGCTATTGTTTTTATAGTCCCCTACCCGCTCGCAGGGCACAAAAAAACCGCCAGCCGGGGACAGGGGTGGCGGTCGGGGCCGGGCTGGGCCGGCGGCGGTCAGACCCGAAAGCTCTCGCCGCAGCCGCAGCGGTCGCGTTCGTTCGGGTTGTTGAACTTGAAGCCTTCGTTGAGTCCTTCGCGCACGAAGTCGAGCTCGGTGCCGTCGATATAGGCCAGGCTCTTGGGGTCGATCAGCACCTTGACGCCGTGGTTCTCAAACACGAGGTCTTCGGGCGCGGCCTCATCGACGTATTCGAGCTTGTAGGCCAGGCCCGAGCAGCCCGAGGTCTTGACCCCCAGGCGCACGCCCAGGCCCTTGCCACGCTTGGCCAGGTAGCGCGAAACGTAGCGCGCAGCGGCTTCGGTCAGCGTGATGGCCATGGCGCTCAGGCCGCCTCGGCCACGGCTGCGGCTTCGTGCTTGGCTTTGTAGTCCTTGACGGCGGCCTTGATCGCGTCTTCGGCCAGGATGGAGCAGTGCACCTTCACCGGCGGCAGGGCAAGTTCTTCGGCGATCTGGCTGTTCTTGAGCGCGGCGGCTTCGTCCAGCGTCTTGCCCTTGACCCATTCGGTCACCAGCGACGACGAGGCGATGGCCGAGCCGCAACCATAGGTCTTGAAGCGCGCATCCTCGATCACGCCCGTTTGCGGGTTGACCTTGATTTGCAGCTTCATCACGTCGCCGCAGGCGGGCGCGCCCACCATGCCGGTGCCCACCGAGTCGTCGCCCTTGTCGAAGGAGCCGACGTTGCGCGGGTTTTCGTAGTGGTCAATGACCTTGTCGGAGTAAGCCATGGAAAGAAATCCTCTTGCAGTTCGTGAAATCGCGGCCGGCGGCCCTCAGTGCGCGGCCCATTCGATGGTGCTCAGATCGACGCCGTCTTTGTACATTTCCCACAGCGGCGAGAGTTCGCGCAGGCGCGCCACGTTGTCGCGGATGGTGGCGATGGCGTAGTCGATCTCTTCTTCGGTGGTGAAGCGCCCAATCGTCATGCGCAGGCTGCTGTGCGCCAGCTCGTCGCTGCGGCCCAGGGCGCGCAGCACGTAGCTCGGCTCCAGGCTGGCCGAGGTGCAGGCCGAGCCGCTGGAGACCGCCAGGCCCTTGATGCCCATGATGAGCGATTCGCCTTCGACGTAGTTGAAGCTGATGTTCAGGTTCTGCGGCACGCGGCGCGCGGGCTCCATGCTGCCGTTGATGAACACCTGCTCGATGTCTTTGAGGCCGTCGAGCAGGCGCTGCTGCAGCGCGCGCGCCTTGGCGTTGACCTCGTCCATCTCGGCCTCAATGATGCGAAACGCCTCGCCCATGCCCACGATCTGGTGCGTGGGCAGCGTGCCCGAGCGCATCCCGCGCTCGTGGCCGCCGCCGTGCATTTGCGCCTCCAGGCGCACGCGGGGTTTGCGGCGCACATAGAGCGCGCCCACGCCCTTGGGGCCGTAGGTTTTGTGCGCCGTCAGGCTCATCAGGTCGATTGGCAGCTTTTGCATGTCGATGGCCACGCGGCCCGTGGCCTGGGCGGCATCGACGTGCAGCAAGATGCCCTTTTCGCGGCAGAGCGCACCGATGGCCGGGATGTCCTGGATGACGCCAATTTCGTTGTTCACGAACAGCACGCTTGCCAGGATGGTGTCCGGGCGCAGCGCGGCCTCGAAGGCGGCCAGGTCGAGCAGACCGTCGCTTTGCACGTCGAGGTACGTGACCTCGAAGCCCTGGCGTTCGAGCTCGCGCATGGTGTCGAGCGTGGCCTTGTGCTCAGTCTTGAGGGTGATAAGGTGCTTGCCCTTGCCCTGGTAGAAATGCGCCGCACCCTTCAAGGCCAGGTTGGTGGACTCGGTGGCGCCGCTGGTCCAGACGATTTCGCGCGGGTCGGCGCCAATCAGGCTGGCGACCTGGCCCCGGGCTTTTTCGATGGCCTCCTCGGCCTCCCAGCCCCAGGCGTGGCTGCGCGAGGCGGCGTTGCCGAAATGCTCGCGCAGCCAGGGAATCATGGCGTCCACCACGCGCGGATCCACCGGGGTGGTGGCGCCGTAGTCAAGATAAATCGGGAAATGCGGGGTCATGTCAGTGGCTGGCTCGGTTGCGCGAGCTGGCAAAAAGGCAAACGATCAAAAAAGGCGCATAAAAGCGCCGGCAAACGCGCAGGTTTACAGCTTGGCAAAGGCATTGCCCAGGGCAAACACCGAGTTGGGCGCATTCACGCGGATGGGTTTGACCACCGGTTGGGTGGAAATGGCACGGCGCACCACGGGCTTGTCCTCGATCTGGATGCCTTTGGCGAGCTGCTCATCGACGAGTTTTTGCAAGGTGACGGAGTCCAAGAACTCCACCATGCGCTGGTTCAGCGCCGACCACAGGTCGTGCGTCATGCAGCGGCCCGATTCGCCCAGGCAGTTTTCCTTGCCGCCGCACTGGGTGGCGTCGATGGGTTCATCGACCGAGACGATGATGTCGGCTACGGTGATGTCGCCCGCCTTGCGCGCCAGGGTGTAGCCGCCGCCGGGGCCACGGGTGGACTCCACCAGCTCGTGGCGGCGCAGCTTGCCAAAGAGCTGCTCCAGGTAGGACAGGGAAATTTGCTGGCGCTGGCTGATGGCCGCCAAGGTAACGGGGCCGTTGTTCTGGCGCAGGGCCAGGTCGATCATGGCGGTGACCGCAAAACGGCCTTTGGTGGTGAGACGCATCGTGAGCTCCTCGGGTCAGGATTGGTAGTTATGGGAAATGCCGTGCACGCCCGGGTGAAGGCCGCACCGCACTGTCTCGCCCTTTGTTTCGCGCCGGGTGAGGCGCGACTCCCTTCATAATGGGCTGTTTTGTTGACTGTTTTGTGGGAGTATAACACCTATTCCCTAGTATTTTTGTCGGGTAAATTGTCTGCGCCTGGTCAAACAATCCCCCCAAAAGCGTCGCCCCCACGCATCACACACGATACGTTACAAGCTGCCATGGGCGCCAAAAGCGCGCTCCTTGAGCAAAGCCAACTGATCGCGCACCTGCGCCGCCTGTTCAAACTCCAGGTTGCGCGCATGTTCAAGCATGAGTTTCTCCAGGCGCTTGATCTCGCGCCCCATGTCTTTTTCCGGCATTTCTTCCACGCGGGCACGCTGCAGCGCCTCTTGCGCCAGGCGTTCAGCATCTTTGCCGGCCTTGTCGCTATAGACACCATCAATCAGGTCTTTCACCTGCTTGACAATGGCGCGCGGAGCAATTCCTTGTGCCTGGTTGTGCGCCAGCTGCTTGAGCCGCCGGCGCTCGGTCTCGCCAATGGCTTTTTTCATGGACTCGGTATGGCGGTCGGCATACAAGATCGCCTTGCCGTGCAGGTTGCGCGCCGCCCGGCCTATGGTCTGGATCAGGCTGCGCTCGGCGCGCAAAAAGCCTTCTTTGTCGGCATCCAAAATGGCCACCAGCGAGACTTCGGGGATATCGAGGCCCTCGCGCAGCAGGTTGATGCCCACCAGCACGTCAAACATGCCCAGGCGCAGGTCGCGGATGATCTCCACGCGCTCGACCGTCTCCACATCGCTGTGCAGATAGCGCACCTTGACGCCGTTGTCCGCCAGGTAATCGGTCAGCTGCTCGGCCATGCGCTTGGTGAGCGTGGTGATGAGCACACGCTCCCCGGCCAGCACGCGCAGGCGGATTTCGTGCAGCACGTCATCGACCTGGCTGCTGGCCGGGCGCACTTCAATTTCCGGATCGACCAGCCCCGTGGGCCGCACCACCTGCTCCACCACCTGGCCGGCGTGCTGCTTTTCATAATCGGCCGGCGTGGCCGAGACAAAAATCACCTGGCGCATCCGCTGCTCGAACTCGGCAAACTTCAGGGGCCGGTTGTCCAGCGCCGACGGCAGGCGAAAGCCATAGTCCACCAGCGTGGTCTTGCGCGAGCGGTCACCGTTGTACATGGCGTTGAGCTGGCCGATCATCTGGTGGCTCTCGTCCAAAAACATCAGCGCATCTGGCGGCAAATAATCCGTCAACGTCGAAGGCGGCTCGCCCGGCGCCGCGCCCGAGAGGTGGCGCGAGTAGTTCTCGATGCCCTTGCAGTGCCCGACTTCGCTCAGCATCTCCAGGTCAAAGCGCGTGCGCTGCGCCAGGCGCTGGGCCTCGACCAGCTTGCCCTCGCGCTCAAAAAATTCCAGACGCTGGCGCAGCTCCTCCTTGATGGTTTCCACCGCCGCCAGCACCTGGTCGCGTGGCGTGACGTAGTGGCTGCTGGGATAGACGGTGAAGCGCAGGATTTTTTGCGCAATGCGGCCCGTGAGCGGGTCGAACAACTGCAGGCTCTCGACCTCGTCGTCGAACAGCTCGATGCGCAGCGCCAGCTCCGAATGCTCGGCCGGAAAGACGTCGATGGTGTCGCCGCGCACGCGGAATTTGCCGCGCGTGAACTCGGTGTCGTTGCGCTGGTACTGCATACGCACCAACTGCGCAATCGCCTCGCGCTGGCCCAGCTTGTCGCCCGCGCGCAGCAGCATCACCATGCGGTGGTAGCTCTCGGGGTTGCCAATGCCGTAAATGGCCGACACGGTGGCGACGATGACCACGTCGCGCCGCTCCAAAAGGCTCTTGGTGCAGCTCAAACGCATCTGCTCGATGTGCTCGTTGATGGCGCTGTCCTTCTCGATGAACAGGTCGCGCTGCGGCACGTAGGCTTCGGGCTGGTAGTAGTCGTAGTAGCTGACGAAATACTCCACCGCATTCTTGGGGAAGAACTCGCGGAATTCCGAATACAGCTGCGCCGCCAGCGTTTTATTCGGCGCAAAGACAATGGCCGGGCGCCCCAGCTGCGCGATCACGTTCGCCATGGTGAAGGTCTTGCCCGAGCCGGTGACGCCCAACAGCGTCTGGAACACCTCGCCGTTCTCCACGCCTTCCACCAACTGGGCAATGGCTGTCGGCTGGTCGCCCGCTGGCAGATAAGGCTGGAACAAGGAAAACGGCGAGTCGGGGTAATCCACAAACGCGCCCGCCGTGGGCGGTATTGCATCGTTTTGCATGGTGTGATGTGCAGCTGGCATGGGGCGGGGTCGCTAAAATCGCAGGCTGGCCTGAGCCTAACCGCTTTCCCCTTTCTTCTCAGAACCCTCAAGGACGACCATGTCTCTGTTCTCCGCCGTCGAAATGGCCCCCCGCGACCCCATCCTGGGTCTGAACGAGCAATTCAACGCCGACACCAACCCCGCCAAGGTCAACCTCGGCGTGGGCGTGTACTTCGACGACAACGGCAAGCTGCCCCTGCTGGCCTGCGTGCAAGCCGCTGAAAAAGCCATGATGGACAAGCCCGCCGCACGCGGCTACCTGCCCATCGACGGCATCGTCGCCTACGACAACGCCGTCAAGGCGCTGGTGTTTGGCGCTGAATCCGACGTGGTGCAGGCCGGGCGCGTCTCCACCGTGCAGGCCATTGGCGGCACGGGCGGCCTGAAGATTGGCGCCGACTTCCTGAAGAAAATCAGCCCCACGGCCAAGGTGCTGATCTCTGACCCGAGCTGGGAAAACCACCGCGCCATCTTCCAGAACGCCGGTTTTGAAGTCGGCAGCTACCGCTACTACGACGCCGCCACGCGCTCGGTCAACTTCGACGGCATGTTGGCCGACCTGAACGCTGCCGCCCCCGGCACCATCGTCGTGCTGCACGCCTGCTGCCACAACCCCACGGGCTACGACATCACGCCCGCGCAGTGGGAGCAGGTGATTGCCGCCGTCAAGGCCAAGGGCCTGACCGCCTTCCTCGACATGGCTTACCAGGGCTTTGGCCACGGCATTACCGAAGACGGCGCGGTGATTGGCAAATTCGTCGCCGCCGGCCTGAACATCTTCGTTTCCACCAGCTTCTCCAAGAGCTTCAGCCTCTACGGCGAGCGCGTGGGCGCGCTGTCCGTCGTCGCCAACGACAAGGAAGAAGCCGCGCGCGTGCTCAGCCAGCTCAAAATCGTCATCCGCACCAACTACAGCAACCCGCCCACGCACGGCGGCGCAGTGGTGGCTGCGGTGCTGAACAACCCCGAGCTGCGCGCCCTGTGGGAAAAAGAGCTGGGCGAGATGCGCGTGCGCATCAAGGCCATGCGCCAAAAGCTGGTCGATGGCCTCAAGGCCGCTGGCGTGCAGCAGGATATGTCGTTCATCACCACGCAGATCGGCATGTTCAGCTACTCGGGCCTGTCGAAAGACCAAATGGTGCGCCTGCGCAGCGAGTTTGGCGTCTATGGCACGGATACCGGTCGCATGTGCGTGGCCGCGCTCAACAGCAAGAACATCGACTACGTCTGCCAGGCGATTGCCAAGGTGATGTAAGCCTGCCATTCGCAGCCACAATAAAACCGCCCGCAAGCCCTGGAGCTTGCAGGCGGCTTTTTCATGTCTTTAGGGGCATTTTAAGACCCTAAGGCGCGCAAATAAAGCGCAAGCAGCTATGCTATTTATAGCAAATTAATCGGCCGCCAGTTCTTCAGGCTCGGAGCGCGCGCCACGCTCCTTCTTCGGCAGGGGCTGAATGTCGAGCTGCACCTCGGCCACCTCCGCGCCCTTGTCGTCGCTCTTGTGCACCATGTCCACCGTCAGGCGGCCACCGTCTTGCAAGCGGCCAAAGAGCAGCTCGTCGGCCAGGGCCTTGCGGATGGTGTCCTGGATCAGGCGCTGCATCGGGCGTGCGCCCATGAGCGGGTCAAAGCCCTTCTTTGCCAGGTGCTTGCGCACGGCATCCGTGAAGGTCACCTCCACCTTCTTCTCGGCCAGCTGGGTTTCGAGCTGCAGCAGGAATTTATCCACCACACGCAAAATCACCTGCTCGTCGAGCGGCTTGAAGCTGACGATGGCGTCCAGGCGGTTGCGGAACTCGGGCGTGAACAGGCGCTTGATGTCGCCCATCTCGTCGCCCGCCTGGCGCGGGTTGGTAAAACCAATCGTCGCCTTGTTCATGGTCTCGGCGCCGGCGTTGGTCGTCATGATGAGGATGACGTTGCGGAAATCCGCCTTGCGGCCATTGTTGTCGGTCAGCGTGCCGTGGTCCATCACCTGCAAAAGCACGTTGAAGATGTCCGGGTGCGCTTTTTCGATCTCGTCGAGCAGCAGCACGGCGTGCGGCTTCTTGGTGATGGCCTCGGTCAGGAGGCCGCCCTGGTCAAAGCCGACATAGCCGGGGGGCGCACCGATCAGGCGGCTGACGGCGTGGCGCTCCATGTACTCGGACATGTCAAAACGGATCAGATCGACGCCCATGATGAACGCCAGCTGCTTGGCGGCCTCGGTCTTGCCCACGCCCGTGGGGCCGCTGAACAGGAAGCTGCCAATTGGCTTGTCGGGCTTGCCCAGGCCCGAGCGCGCCATCTTGACGCTGGCGGCGAGCTCTTCAAGCGCCTTGTCCTGGCCGAACACTACGCTCTTCAAATCGCGCTCCAGGGTTTGGAGCTTGCTGCGGTCGTCGTTGCTGACGTTGGCGGGCGGGATGCGGGCTATTTTTGCCACGATGTCCTCGATCTCGGCCTTGCCAATCGTCTTTTTGCGCTTGCTGGCCACCAGAATGCGTTGCGCCGCACCGGCCTCGTCGATCACGTCAATCGCCTTGTCGGGCAGATGCCGGTCGTTGATGTACTTGGCCGACAGTTCAGCTGCCGCCTGCAGAGCGGCGGCGGCATATTTCACGCCGTGGTGCTCCTCGAAGCGGCTCTTGAGGCCCTTCAAGATGTCGATGGTCTCGGCCACCGTGGGTTCGACCACATCGACCTTCTGGAAGCGCCGCGACAAGGCCGCGTCCTTCTCGAAGATGCCCCGGTACTCGGTGAAGGTGGTGGCGCCAATGCACTTGAGCTGGCCGCTGGAGAGCGCGGGCTTGAGCAGGTTGCTCGCGTCCAGCGTGCCGCCCGAGGCTGCACCCGCACCGATCAGGGTGTGGATCTCGTCGATGAACAGAATGGCGTGCGGCTTGTCCTTGAGGTTTTTCAAAACGCCCTTCAAGCGCTGCTCAAAATCGCCCCGGTACTTGGTGCCCGCCAGCAGCGCACCCATGTCCAGGGCGTACACCGTGGCTTCCTGCAGCACCTCGGGCACCGTGCCTTCGGTGATGCGCCAGGCCAGGCCCTCGGCAATGGCGGTTTTACCCACGCCGGCCTCGCCCACCAGCAGCGGGTTGTTCTTGCGCCGGCGGCACAAAATTTGGATAGTGCGCTCGACCTCGTAATCGCGCCCGATCAACGGATCGATCTTGCCGTCCTTGGCCGCCTGGTTGAGGTTTTGCGTGTACTGCTCCAGGGGCGAGGCTTTTTCGTTGCGCTCGCCGCCCTGGCCGCCCTCCTCGCCTTCGGCGGGGTTGTCGGCATTCTTGGCTGGCTCTTGGGCTTCGCCTTTTTTGATGCCGTGGGCAATGTAGTTGACCACGTCCAGGCGCGTCACGCCCTGCTGGTGCAGGTAGTACACGGCGTGCGAATCCTTCTCGCCAAAGATGGCCACGAGCACGTTGGCGCCGTTGACCTCTTTCTTGCCGCTGCCGGTGGACTGCACGTGCATGATGGCGCGCTGGATGACGCGCTGAAAACCCAGCGTCGGCTGGGTATCGACCTCGTCGGTGCCGGCCACCTGGGGCGTGTTGTCCTTGATGAAGTTTGACAGCGAAGCGCGCAAATCATCAATCTGCGCCGCACAGGCGCGCAGCACCTCGGCGGCGCTGGGGTTATCGAGCAGGGCCAGCAGCAGATGCTCCACGGTAATGAATTCGTGGCGCTGCTGGCGGGCCTCAACAAAGGCCATGTGCAAGCTGACTTCCAGTTCTTGGGCAATCATGAGAGAACTCCTTGGGGCTTGCGTTAAAGGGAAAGTCGGGGCGCGAGCCCCTTTATTCAACGGGTTCCGTAATGGCCTGCAACGGGTGGCCGGCCTGGTGGGCAGCAGCGAGCACCTGCTCGACCTTGGTGCTGGCCACATCGTGGGTATAGATGCCGCACACACCCCGGCCATCGAGGTGGATGTGCAGCATGATCTGCGTCGCGGTTTCGCGGTCTTTGCCAAAAAACTCCTGCAGCACGACCACCACGAACTCCATCGGCGTGTAGTCGTCATTGAGCATCACGACCTGGTGCATACGCGGCGGCTGCACGCGCTGGGCCTGGCGCTCGGCCACGACCGAGCCGCCTTCATCCACGCCAGGGGCGGCGGCGGGTGGGCTGCGCAAGGGACGGGGAGGAATCGTTGCCATGGTGAATTTCATTCTAGCGAGGCCAACGCCGGGCGTTGGCAGGTAAATATGACGCTGCGGCGGTGTATTTCAAGTGATGCGCCGCTGGCAACGGTTCAGTCGTACACCACCTGGGCCAGGCCGCCCTCGGCCTGCGCCGACCAGGCGGCGAGCGCGGCATCGCAGGGGTAAAAACGCACGCCGTCGCCCAGCTGCAGCTCGGCCTGGGCGCCCTCCTGGCCCGGGGCGGCGGCGGGGCACTGCAGCGACAGGCGCAGGCGCAGGCCCTGCAGCAGCTCGCCGTGCTCCGTCTCCTGGCGCCGGGGGGCAAACTCCTGCAGCAGGCGCGCGAGCTGCGGCAGCAGCGCCGGCCCCTGCGCGCCGACTGGCAGGTGCAGGTAGCGGCCAAAGCGGCAACGCGCGTCCGCCAGGCTCCACAGCTGCTGCACCTTCACGCGCAGGCCACCGCTGAAGTGGTCGAGCTGCAGGCGGCCGCTGACCAGCACGAACTCGTCGTCCTTGAGCAACTCGCGGTGCGCATCCAGCAGCGCCTCGTCGGCCGAGGCTTCGATGGCGCGCGATTTGTCGTCGAGCCTGAACAGCCCCAGGCGCCCGCGCTGGCCGTTGATGACGCGCAGCTCGCTGACGATGCCGCACAGCAGCTGCGGCTCGCGGCTATCCTGCAGCTCGGCAATCTTGGTGCGTACGAAGCGGCGCACCTCGGCCTCGACTTCATCAAACAAATGGCCCGAGAGGTAAAAGCCGATGGCGGTTTTTTCCTGCAGCAGGCGCTCCTTCACGCCCCAGGGCCGGGCCGGCACCAGCTCGGGCTCCTGCGTGCTGCTGCCGTGGGCGTCGCCGTCCATCATGTCGAACAGGCCGCCCTGGTTGGCATTGGCGATCTGGGCGTTGGCAAAGTCAAAGGCGCGGTCGATGGATGCCACCAGCTCGGCGCGGTTGCGGTGGATGGCATCAAAGGCGCCGGCCTTGATGAGCGCTTCGAGCGTGCGCTTGTTCAGGCGTGCGCGATCGACGCGCACACAAAAATCGAACAGGCTCTTGAACGGCCCCTTTTCATCGCCGCGCGGGCCTGTGCCCTGGCCTTCGCGCGCCGCGACGATGGCCTCGATCGCCTGCTGGCCCGTGCCCTTGATGGCGCCCAGGCCGTAGCGGATCACCTGGTCGGTCACGGGCTCGAAGCGGTAGCGGCCCCGGTTCACGTCCGGCGGCTCGAACGACAGGCCCTCCTTCACAGCATCCTCGTACAGCACCTTGAGCTTGTCGGTGTCGTCCATTTCCACCGTCATGTTGGCGCAGAAGAACTCGGCCTTGTAGTGCACCTTGAGCCAGCCGGTGTGGTACGCCAGCAGCGAGTAGGCGGCGGCGTGCGACTTGTTGAAGCCGTAGCCGGCGAATTTCTCCATCAGGTCGAACACTTCGTCGGCCTTGGCTTCGCTGATGCCTTTTTCTGCCGCGCCCTTGCGGAAGATGGCGCGGTGCTCGGCCATTTCCTCGGCCTTTTTCTTGCCCATGGCGCGGCGCAGCATGTCGGCGCCGCCCAGGCTGTAGCCGCCGAGCACCTGCGCCGTCTGCATCACCTGCTCCTGGTACACCATGATGCCGTAGGTCTCGGCCAGCACGGGTTCGACCAGCGGGTGCGGGTACTCCACCACCTCCTTGCCGTGCTTGCGGTTCACAAAGCTCGGGATCAGGTCCATGGGGCCCGGGCGGTACAGGGCGTTGAGGGCGATCAGGTCTTCGAGGCGGCTGGGCTTGGCCTCCTTGAGCATCCCCTGCATCCCCCGGCTTTCAAACTGGAACACGGCCTCGGTGCGGCCTTCGGAGAACAGGCGGTAGGTGGGGCCGTCGTCGAGCGGGATGTTTTCAAACGCAAAGTTTTCCTGGCCCTTGTGGCGTTTCTGGATGAATTCGCGCGCAATCTCCAGGATGGTGAGTGTGGCCAGGCCCAGAAAGTCGAACTTCACCAGGCCGATGGCCTCGACATCGTCCTTGTCGTACTGGCTCACCGCCGATTCGCTGCCGGGCTGCTGGTACAGCGGGCAAAAATCGGTCAGCTTGCCCGGCGCAATCAGCACGCCGCCGGCGTGCATACCGATGTTGCGCGTCATGCCCTCCAACTGCTGCGCCATCTCGATGATGGTGCGCACGTCTTCCTCGTTCTTCACGCGCTCGTAGAGCTGCGGTTCGAGTTCGAGGGCGTAATTGTTCTTGTCGCCCTCTTTCTTGGGCTCGGGCGGATAGGCCAGGGTGTAGGTCTGGCCGGGTTTGCCGGGCACCAATTTAGAGATGCCGTCGCAAAAGTTGTAGCTCATGTCCATGACGCGGCCCACGTCACGGATCGCCGCCTTGGCCGCCATGGTGCCGAAGGTGGCAATCTGGCTGACGGCGTTCTTGCCGTACTTGTCCTTCACGTAGTCGATCACGCGGTCGCGGTTGCCCTGGCAGAAATCGATGTCGAAGTCGGGCATGGAGACGCGCTCGGGGTTCAAAAACCGCTCGAACAGCAGGTTGTACTGCAGCGGGTCGAGGTCGGTGATCTTGAGCGCATAGGCCACCAGCGAGCCCGCGCCCGAGCCCCGGCCCGGCCCCACCGGGCAGCCGTTGTTCTTGGCCCACTGGATGAAGTCGCCCACGATCAAAAAGTAGCCCGGAAAACCCATTTTCAAGATGGTGCCGAGCTCGAACTCCAACCGCTCTTCGTAGCGCGGTCGCTGCTGCTCTCGCTCGGCCTCATTCGGGTACAGGTGCTGCAGGCGCTCCTTCAAGCCCTCGTGCGAGGCGTAACGGAAGTACTCCTCGATCGGCATCCCGTTGGGCGTCGGAAAGTCCGGCAGCTGCGGCTTGCCCAGCACCAGCGTGAGGTTGCAGCGCTTGGCGATCTCCACGGTGTTTTCAAGGGCACTGGGCACATCGGCAAAGCGCCGCTGCATCTGCGCCGTGCTCTGGAAGTACTGCTCGCGCGTAAAGCGGCGCACGCGGCGCGGGTTGGCCAGGATTTCGCCTTCGGCAATGCACACCCGGGCCTCGTGCGCCTCGTACTCGTCCTCGGTCTGGAACTGGATCGGGTGCGTGGCTACCACGGGCAGCTGCAGGCGCGCCGCCAGGGCCACGGCGGCCGCGACATGGGTTTCATCGTCGGCGCGGCCGGCGCGCTGCAGCTCCAGGTAGAAGCGGTGCACAAAAATACCGCCCAGGCGCAGCGCCACGTCGGCCGCGCCGGCCTCGTCGCCGCGCAGCAGCGCCTGGCCCACCGGCCCGGCCTGCGCACCCGAGAGCGCGATCAGCCCCGCGTGCAGCTCCTGCAGCCAGGCCCAGGTGCACACGGCCGTAGTCTTGACGACGTTGCGCGTCCAGGCGCGCGCCAGCAGCTCGCACAGATTGAGGTAGCCCTCGCGGTTTTGCACCAGCAGCAGGATGCGCGTGGGCGCGCCGCCGCCCGCGTCTTCGAGGAAAACTTCAGCGCCCAGCACCGGCTTGACGCCCTTGCCCCGGCTTTCCTTGTAAAACTTGATGGCGCCAAAGAGGTTGTTCAGATCCGTAATCGCCATCGCCGGCTGCTGGTCGCGGCTGGCGGCGCGGGCCAGTTCGTCGATGCGGGTGATGCCGTCAACGACGGAAAATTCGGTGTGCAGGCGCAGGTGTACAAACATCCCCAGGATTTTAAGTTCCCCCTCGCTACAATGCCCGGTTTGTCCCTCGCCAGAAAGCTGCTCACCATGCTGCGTGCCCCCCTGCCCTTTTCCTCAGCCTTCACGGCCCTGCTGGCCGCCGGCCTGATCGCGGGCTGCGCGAGCAGCAACGAGGACAAGACCGCCGGCTGGAGCCCCGACAAGATTTACGCCGAAGCGCGCGACGAGATGAACGGCGGCGCTTACGACAAGGCCGTGCCGCTGTTTGAAAAGCTCGAAGGCCGCGCCGCCGGCACACCGCTGGCGCAGCAAGCACAACTTGACAAAGCCTACGCCCAGTACAAGGGCGGCGAAAAAGCCCAGGCCCTGGCCACGCTCGACCGCTTTTTGAAGCTACACCCAGCCAGCCCAGCAGCGGATTACGCGCTCTACCTCAAGGGCCTGGTCAACTTCAACGACAACCTGGGCATGTTCTCCTGGATCTCGCGCCAGGATCTGTCCGAGCGCGACCAGAAGGCGGCCAAGGACTCCTACGAGTCGTTTCGCGAGCTGTCCACGCGCTTTCCCGATTCGCGCTACGCCGCCGATGCACGCCAGCGCATGACCTACATCGTCAACGCCTTGGCGCAGTACGAGGTGCATGTGGCGCGCTACTACTACGAGCGCGGCGCCTACGTCGCTGCCGTGGCGCGGGCGCAGCAGGCGATTGCCGACTACCAGAACGTGCCCGCCACCGAGGAGGCGCTGTACATCCTGATCCGCTCCTACGACGCGCTGGGCATGACCCAGCTGCGCGACGACGCCCAGCGCGTGATGCAGGCCTCGTACCCGCAAAGCGCCTACATGCAAAGCGGCTTCAAGGCCAAGGACAACCCCTGGTGGAAATTCTGGTAAGCAGCCCCCCAAAAAAAATCCGAAAAAATCTCCAAAAGAAACGGCCCGCACGCAGCGGGCCATTTTTTTATCTGCCGAAAAACTCAGCGCCGCAGCGGCACACCAGTCTGGCTCTGGATTTCTTCAAACGTCACATCCGGCGCCAGCTCGACGAGCCGCAGGCCCTCGGGCGTGACGTCCATCACGCCCAGGTCGGTGATGATGCGGTTGACCACGCCCACGCCCGTCAGCGGCAGGGTGCAGGCGGGCAGGATTTTCAAATCCGTGCTGCCGTCTTTTTTCTTGGCGACGTGCTCCATGAGCACGATCACGCGCTTGACGCCGGCCACCAGGTCCATGGCGCCGCCCATGCCCTTGACCATCTTGCCCGGGATCATCCAGTTGGCCAGATCGCCCTTCTCGCTCACCTGCATGGCGCCGAGGATGGAGAGGTTGATCTTGCCGCCCCGGATCATGGCAAAGCTCTGGTCGGAGCTGAAAATGGCCGAGCCCGGCAGCGTCGTCACGGTTTGCTTGCCGGCGTTGATGAGGTCGGCGTCCACCTGCGCCTCGGTCGGGAAGGGGCCAATGCCCAGCATCCCGTTCTCCGACTGCAGCCACACCTCCTTGTCGCCGGTGTGGTTGGCCACCAGGGTCGGGATGCCGATGCCGAGGTTGACGTAGAAGCCGTCCTGCAGCTCTTGCGCCGCACGGGCGGCCATTTGGTCTTGCGTCCAGGGCATGGGATCAGTCTCCTTTTTGCTCGCTCAGGGTGCGCTTTTCGATGCGCTTTTCCGGGTGGGGGTTGTGCACGATGCGGTGCACGTAGATGCCGGGCAGGTGCACGTCGTCGGGGGCGATGGCGCCCACTTCCACCAGCTCCTCGACCTCGACGATGCACAGCTTGCCCGCCGTGGCGGCCGCCGGGTTGAAGTTGCGCGCCGTGAGGCGAAACTGCAGGTTGCCGCTCTTGTCGGCGCGGTGCGCCTTCACCAGTGCCACGTCGGGCACGAGCGAACGCTCCATCACGTAGGTCTCGCCGTCGAACTCGCGCAGCTCCTTGCCCTCGGCAACGATGGTGCCGACGCCGGTCTTGGTGAAGAAGGCCGGAATGCCCGCGCCGCCGGCGCGCAGCTTCTCGGCCAGCGTGCCCTGGGGCGTGAATTCGAGTTCGAGCTCGCCCGCCAGGTACTGGCGCTCGAACTCCTTGTTCTCGCCGACGTAGGAGCTGATCATTTTCTTGATCTGGCGCGTATTGAGCAGCTTGCCCAAGCCAAAGCCATCGACGCCGGCGTTGTTCGACACCACCGTCAGGCCCTTGACGCCGCTGGCGCACAGGGCGTCAATCAGCGCCTCGGGGATGCCGCACAGGCCAAAGCCGCCGACTGCCAGCAGCTGGTTATCCGCCACCACGCCCTGCAGGGCTGCAGCGGCGCTGGGATAGAGTTTGTTCACGCAAGTCTCCTTCGTCCGTCAAGAATCAAGAATGAAAAGCGCCCCGGGCACCACGCGCCCGCCGGCCTGCGCTGGGCATTACACCATGCAGCTGCTGTGCAAAAATGAGAGCTGCTCGCGCTTTATTGCCAAGGGTTTGCGTGTGTTTTATGCCGCAAACCCGCACAGATAAAGCGCGAGCAGCTCTCATTTTTGATGTCACCCCAGGGCCATGCCATCGTCGGCGCTGATGACGGCGCCGTTGACGAAGTGGCTCTGGTCGCTCGCCAGCAGCACGATGAGCGCATCCAGATCCTGCGCCTGGCCCAGGCGCCGGCGCGGCAGCCCGGCGATGAGCTGGCGCCCGGCCTCGGTCTGCCAGTGGCGGTGGTTCATCTCGGTGTCGATATAGCCCGGGCACAGGGCGTTGACGTTGATGCCAAAGCGCCCCCATTCCAGCGCCATGGCGCGCGTCATGTGGATCAGCGCCGCCTTGCTCATGCCGTAGGTGCCGATCTGCGCCAGCGCCCGCAGCCCGGCGACCGAGGCAATGTTGACGATGCGCCCGCCCGTGAAACTGCCCGGCGCCGCGCCCTGGGCGCGCGCGATCATGCGCCGCGCCACCTCTTGCGCCATGAAGAAGGCGCCGCGCAGATTGGTGTCCATGACGAAGTCAAAATCCGCCTCGCCAACGTCGAGCAGGCGCTGCGGCGCCGAGACGCCGGCGTTGTTGACGAGGATGTCGATCGAGCCCATCTCGGTCTCGGCGTGCGCCACGGCGGCCTGGATGGAGTGGCGCTGCGTCACGTCCAGCGCCACCACGTGGGCATCGCCACCCTCGCCCTCGATGCGCGCGCGCAAGTCCTTCAGGCGCTCGCTGCGCCGCCCCGCCAGCACCACGGCAGCGCCCGCGCGCGCCAGGGTTTGCGCAAACTGCGCCCCCAGGCCGCTCGAAGCCCCCGTGACCATGGCGATGCGGCCGGACAGATCAATGGAGTAGGCCATTTAGAGACTCCTCACGAGAAAAATAGCACGCTCGTTCGCTTATTGCACGATCCATGCATACAATCGGGCGCGACCTACCAGGGTCGCCAGGGTTTGCCCTAAAGTATCGTCCAAATTCCTCCAACGCCCCATCCGACCGTCATGACCAACGAAGAAATCCTCGCCCAGTTCGGCCCCCGCGAATCCATGGAATACGACGTCGTGGTCGTGGGCGGTGGCCCCGCCGGCCTGTCCACCGCCATCCGCATCAAGCAGCTGGCGGCAGAGAAAAACCAGGAAGTCTCGGTCGTGGTGCTGGAAAAAGGCTCCGAGCCCGGCGCGCACATCCTCTCGGGCGCCATCATGGACCCCAAGGCGCTCAATGAACTCATCCCCGACTGGAAGGAAAAAGGCGCACCGCTGACCCAGCCCGTCACCGACGACGCCTACATCTTCCTTTCGGAAAAATCCGGCTGGCGCACGCCCAACATGCTGCTGCCGCCGTTTGCGCACAACCACGGCAACTACATCGTGCGCCTGGGCGACGTGACCAAGTGGCTGGGCGAGCAGGCCGAGGCCCTGGGCGTGGAAATCTTCCCCGGTTTTGCCGCCGCCGAAGTGCTGTACAGCGAAACCGGCGCCGTCAAGGGCGTGGCCACCGGCAACATGGGCATCGGCAAAGAGGGCGAGCCCACCGACAGCTTCCAGCTCGGCATGGAGCTGCTGGGCAAGTACACCATCTTTGCCGAAGGCGCGCGCGGCCACCTGGGCAAGCAGGTCATCGCCAAATACCGCCTGGATGAGGGGCGCGATCCGCAGAGCTTTGGCATCGGCATCAAGGAACTGTGGGAAATCGACCCGAAGAAGCACCAGCCGGGCTTCGTCATGCACACCGCCGGCTGGCCCATGGAGAGCGACACCTACGGCGGCGCCTTCCTCTACCACCTCGACGGCAACAAGGTGGCGCTGGGCTTTGTCACCGGGCTGAACTACACCAACCCCTACCTGAGCCCGTTCGAGGAATTCCAGCGCTGGAAGACGCACCCGAACATCCGCTACTACTTCGAGAACGACCAGGGCGAAGTGACCGCCAAGCGCCTGTCCTACGGCGCGCGCGCCATCAACGCCAGCGGCATCAACTCCCTGCCCAAGACCGTGTTCCCGGGCGGCGCGCTCATCGGCTGCGACGCCGGTTACCTGAACGTGAGCCGCATCAAGGGCAGCCACTCGGCCATCAAGACCGGCATGTTGGCGGGCGAAGCCGCCTTCGAGGCCGTGACCGCCGGCCGCCAGCACGACGAACTGAGCGCCTACCCCAAGGCGTTCGAGGAAAGCTGGCTCTACACCGAGCTGAACAAGGACCGCAACTTCAAGAACTGGTTCAAGTACGGCCTCACGGTGGGCACGGTGATGAACGGCTTCGAGCAATTCGTGCTGCGCGGCCACATGCCCTGGACGCTGCACCGCACCAAGGCCGACCACGAGTACTTGAAGCCCGCCAGCGAATGCAAACCCATCGCCTACCCCAAGCCCGATGGCAAGCTGACGTTTGACCGCCTCTCCAGCGTCTTCATCAGCAACACCAACCACGCCGAAGACCAGCCCGCGCACCTGACGCTGAAGAACGCCAGCGTGCCGGTGCAAATCAACCTGGCCAAGTACGCCGGCCCCGAGGCCCGCTACTGCCCGGCCGGGGTGTACGAATTTGTGGGCGAAGGCAGCGACAAGCGCTTGCAGATCAACGCGCAGAACTGCGTGCACTGCAAGACCTGCGACATCAAGGACCCGACGCAAAACATCGTCTGGGTCACACCCGAAGGCGGCGGCGGGCCGAATTACTCGGGCATGTAAAACCCGAAACGCTATAAATTAAATAGCTGGTGGCGCTTGCCCTATAAGGGCTAGCGCCATTTTTTATCTAAAAATAATGCCTTGCGATCAGCTCCCAACGGGCTGCCCAAGGCCATGCACCAAAGTGGCTTAAGGCCGCGCCATGGTTGCGCTGCCATTGCAGCGCCATATCCAGCCGCCGCCCCCGGTGGCGCAGTTCAAGCCAGCAGCGGCGGCTGGCGTCGTCAAGGTCAAACTGGCACATGCCATTCAAATCCAGGCCGGGGTGCACGGCATCCTTCCAGGCGGCGTGCAGGAACAACCCGTGCCGGGTGGCAGGCTCCAGGGCATTGGCCGCCCAGGCCCGGTACTGCCCATACACCGGCAGGGGCATGGCACGCAGGGCCTGCCAACCGCGCCGTCCAGGGGCTGCGCCGTTGTAATGCAGCTCTGCCGTCAGTGTGAGTTGGTTGGCGCTGGTGTGCCTGGCGCCTACGGCCAGCCGGTGGTGCCACTGTTCAGGGCCCACCAGGCCCAGCGCCTGCTGCAACTGCGTGGGCGAGGTGCCGCCCGACCACTCCAGGTAGGCTACCGTGGCCTGACCCAGCAGGCCCGAGAGGTTCATCCCCCACTGCGCGCCCTGCCCCTGGCGCAGGTGCAGCAGTCCCTGTGCGCTGATCGACTCCCCCCAGCGTGGGGCATAGGCCAACAGCGCACGGTTCAGGTGGTTGGTGGCACCCCAATCGAGGTTCCATCCACCAGGCGCAGGCTTGTGTGTCGCCAAGCGGGGCGAGAAGGCGAATTGCCACACACCGTTTGCACTGTGGTGCTGCAGGTGCAGCATGGCACTGCCCTGGCGGTTCTCGCGCAGGCTGGCGGGGTCCATGGACACTTCCGACCGGATCGATCCATCGCGGAAAAAATCGGTTGGGTTGTAGCCCAGGGCGACACCCTGGCGCAGCCGGATGCGGCCAGCCTCCAGCACCAGGTTCTGCGTCGGGGTATAGCCCAGGACGGCATCCTTCAAGGTATGGATGGCGTTTTCCTGCGTCAGCATGGGGCGTGAGCGCATGTCCAGGCGGCCCGCTGCGCGCACATACCAGGGGCCGCTGGCAGCGGGCTCCAGCCGCCAATCGAGGCTGAGACGGCCGTCGTCTTGGGCCAGGCCCGCTGCCTGGGGCCATGCCCGTCCCGCCGCGATCTCGGCGTAGGCCTGCCAGGGGCGTTGTTCCGTGGTGCTGGTGGGGGTGTCGTCGGCTAGCTGCAGGGCGTCGGCCTCTGCATCACTTGCCAGGGCGGATGTGCCCCACAGCAGGCACAGGGCAATGAGAGGCCGGCGCATCATTCGGGGCGCCAGTGGGGCAGGTAGTCGCGCTGCAGCCAGGCTTGCGGCACATCGCGGCGCTCCCACTGGGAGTAGCGCATCACGGTGACCCAACTGGGATCCAGGCCGTCGATGATCACGGTTTCCGTGGGGCGCTCGGTGCCAAAGGCGTTCTCGTAGCGCCGGTAATACGCCGTCTTGAGCAGGTTGCCCGTGTCGGCATAGAAGCGTGCCTTGACGGGCCGGTGGTTGCTGGCATCGACCCACATCTCGACGCGTGGATAGTTGGCGTCGGGCCCCTGGGCTTCGAGCGCGAGTTTCAGGCACAGGCGTGGCTTGCGGTCACCGTCCTGCGTGGTTTCTTCCGCCGCACTGGTGGCACGGTAGTCGCGCGCAAAGTTGGTGGTGACCACGTCACCGTTGGACGCCTGGCCCAGCAGACGCTGCTGGGGCGAAAGGCGGATGCTGCCCTGGCTGGCAGGGTCGTAGAACCACAGATCCTTGCCGTTGTAGAGAATGAGCTTGCCCACGTCGCGCGCCGGGGCCAGGTAGCGCACCAGGCTGCGGAACTGCCCGCCCGCAGTATCGGGCCGTGAGTACACGGCGAGCTGGCTGCTGTCGGTCTGCCGCCCCTGGCGGTACTCCACCAGGGTGTTGACCAGCCTGAAGGAGAAATCCGGGTTGCGGATCGCATCGCTGGCCGCCAGAACGGCCTGGGGATCGGGGCCGGCCCAGGCTTTGTGGTGCCATGGGGCCAGTGCCGCCAGGGGGAGGGCAAGAAGTGAACGTCGTTGCATGGTGGGCCTTGATGTGACGGGTTTTCAGGCGTGGCGCAGTGCATCCACGATGTCCATGCGCGCGGCACGCCGTGCGGGCCACCAGGCCGAGGCCAGGGTGATCGCCAGCAGGCCCACGATGCTGCCTGCCAGCAAGGGCAGGTCTTGCCACACCCGCACCAGCACCAGGTAGGCGTAGGCATAGCCTGGGGGTGTCCACGTCCAGCCGCTGTGGTTGATGGCCCAGGCCAGCACCGCCGTGGCCAGCAGGCCCAGCACCGTGCCCGCCGCGCCCAGCAGCAGGGCTTCGCACAGGAAGAGGCGGCGGATACCGCTGCAGCGCTGGCCCATGGCGCGCAGGGTGCCAATCTCCACCGTGCGCTCCACCACCGCCGTTCCCATGGTGTTGGCAATGGTGAACAGCACGATCACCGCAATCAGCAGTGCGATGAAACCAAACATGGAGGCCATGAACTCATCCGTCTGACCGAACATCGGATTCAGCGTGCGGAAGTCCAACACCTCCAGCGCTTGCGCGGCAAACTGCTGGCCCAGCAGTGCCTCTAGCCGGGCACGTGCCGCAGGCAACTGGGCGGTGTGGTGCAGTTGCACCACGATGGAGGTGACCTCGGGCGCTTGCGTGCCGTAGAGCAGGCGCTGGGCCTGGGGCAGGTGCATGGCGAGGTAGAGGTCGTCAATGGCCTTGACGCCCAGGTTGACCGCCTTGATGGCTTGCAAGCTCGCCACGTTGGGTGCGCCTCGGGCCGTGGCCACCAGCATCTCGATGCGCTGGGCAGACGGCTCGGACGGTGTGGATCGCTCCATGGCCGACAGGGCGGCTACATCGTCGGGCACGGCGGTGGCGTCTGCGGTCTGGTGCAGGGCGGGGGAGCCTGCGTTTTCGCAGCTTGGTACCTGGAGCGCGGCGCACAGTTGCAGCTTGCGCGCCACGCCGGTGCCGATGACGGCGGCGTTGGCTGCCGTACCCTCCAGTGCCAGGGGCTGGGCGTAGCTGACCATTCGATAGTCGTTCCATTGCATCAGGCGGTTGTATTCCTGTGCCACCAGGCCGTTGGCCAGCACCGAGCGCGTGTGCCCCGACTCCATGTGCCCCGCAATGCCGCCCAGTTGCAGCGTCGGCGTCACCACGCGCAGCAAAGGCGCCAGTTCGGGGTCGCTGGCAATGGCATCCATGATGCGCTGGTAACCCGCGATGCCATAGGCCGACGGGTTGTCGCCCCCATCCGCAAAATAGCCGCGCCGCTGTACCTGCAGGTGGCCGCTGAACTGGACGAAGCCGGTCTCCATGCCATACAGGATGTTGGAACGGTAGCCGCCAAACAGCAGGATGGCGGTGAGCCCCACCACCATGGCCAGCAGGGTGGCCAGGGAGCGGCGGCGGTTGCGCAGCAGGTTGCGCAGGGCGAGCATCCAGAGGTTCATGCGGCCACCTCCGTACCGTTGTCACGTTGCTCTATGGCTTCGATCCGGCCATCGCGGATGCGCACCACGTCATCGGCCTGGGCCAGCACCATGGGGTCGTGGGACGAGAACACAAAGCTGGCGCCGCGCGCGCGCTGCAGGCGGCGCATCAGGGCAATGATCTCGGCACCTGTCTGGCTGTCGAGGTTGGCAGTGGGCTCGTCGGCCAGCACCAGCGCAGGCTCGGTGGACAGGGCCCGGGCAATGGCCACGCGCTGGCGCTGCCCGCCCGACAGTTGCCCAGGGCGGTTGCCAGCGCGGTCTGCCAGGCCCACGGCGTCGAGCAGCGCGCGCACCCGCTCTTTGCGCTGGGCAGCCGGTACTGCGGCCAGCACCAGCGGGTATTCCACATTCTCAAAGGCGGTCAGCACCGGCAACAGATTGAAGTTCTGGAACACGAACCCGATGCGCCGTGCGCGAAAGTCCGACAGCGCATCGTCCGTCATGGCCTGCACGGCCTGGCCATCCACCTGGATTTCGCCCTCGTCGGGCCGGTCAATGCAGCCCATCATGTTGAGCAGCGTGGTCTTGCCGCTGCCCGAGGGGCCGCACAGCACGGTGAAGCGGCCGGGCCGGATGTCGATATTCACCCCGCTCAGGGCGGGCACGGTCACGGTGTCCAGCCGGTAGGTCTTGCCCACGTTGCGTAAACTCACTGGGTACATGCAGACTCCCTTGTTGATGCATGGCGTCCATCGTAAGAATCCCACCCAGGGCGTGTATTGAATGATTGCGACATCGCCGCCTGCGGCACCTCCGCCGTACCACCATTTGCGCAAAGTGTCCGCCTGGCCCCGGGAGCTTGGCATGACCTACAGCGATGCGCGTTCCGAGCTGTGGCTACCGCGCAGCGCCCTGGCCTCCTGCGTTCGTGGGGTGATGGCGCGCGATACCCTGTCGGTAGCGCTGGATGAGCCGCAGCGCTACAACCACATGCCGGTAGCGCCCACTTGCGCGTTGCTCTGGTATCTGCAGGGCGAATGCCATGTCCTGGCGCCAGGTGCACCGGCGCAGCCCCACAGCCCGCGTGCGCCCATTGCTTCTGCCACCTTGTGCGGCCCCTTCACCCGGCCCACCATCAGCTGGAACCCCGGCCCCATGCACGCCTTCATGGTGCTTCTCATGCCCGATGCGCTGGCGCACATGACGGGCCTGGATACCACTGCGCTGCTAGACCGGATTGTTCCGGTGCAAGAAGTCTTTGATGCCGAATGGCAGGCGATGTTTGCCCAGGTGGCGCAGGCGGCCGACGACGAGCAGCGCGTGGCCCTGGTCGAGTCCTTTCTGTTGCCGCGCTGGCAGCAGTCGCGGCCGGCGTCGGCATTGCACAGCCACCTGCTCACCGACTGGTCGCGCAGCGTGGCCCTGCGCGCCGCCAGCTCAGGCCTGGGCCGCAGCCTGCGCCAGGCGGAGCGCCGCATCAAGCAATGGACCGGGCAAACGCAGCGCAACCTGCATGGGCTGGGCCGTTCAGAGCGCGCCTTCTTTGAGGGCGCACAGGCACACCAGGATGGCGCTGTGCGCTGGGGGGACATTGCCGATGCCAGCGGCTACGCCGACCAGGCCCACATGTGCCGAGAGTCCCGGCGCATCACCGGCCATGCGCCGGGCGAGCTGTACCGCCTGATGCAGAGCGATGAGAGTTTCTGGGCTTACCGGCTGTGGGCTTTTGGGGTGGGGGTTTTGCTGGAATAAGCACCCAGCAAAACCACACCGGGATAAACCCTCACACCCACGCGCACTCGCAGGTGAAGTGGCGCAAAAACTTCGGCTGCTTGGTGATCTTCACGCCGCGAATACTCGCCGCTTTTTCCTTCACCTCGGCAATCACCTCCGCCGCGTAATCAAAGTGGCTTTGCGTGTACATGCGGCGCGGGAAGGCCAGGCGCACCAGCTCCATGCTGTGGTAAGTCTCGGTGCCGTCATCGAGGCGCTTGCCGAACATGACCGAGCCGATCTCGACGCCCCGAATGCCGCCCTCCAGGTAGAGCGCGTTGCACAGCGCCCAGGCCGGGTAGTGCGCCACCGGCATATCGGGCAGCACGGTCTTGGCGTCGATGTAGACGGCGTGGCCGCCCGTGGGGCGCACGAAGCCGACGCCGGCGGCGTCGAGCTTTTCGCCCAGGTACTCGGCGGTGCGCAGGCGGTAGCGCAGGTAGTCCTCATCCATGCCCTCCTCCAGGCCCACGGCCAGGGCTTCGAGGTCGCGCCCGGCCATGCCGCCGTAGGTGGGAAAGCCTTCCATCATGATCAGGCCGTTCCTCACCCCATCGAGCCATTCGTCGCTGCGCAGCACGATGAAACCGCCGATGTTGACCATGCCGTCCTTCTTGGCGCTCATGGTGGCGCCGTCGGCGTAGGAGAACATCTCGCGCACGATGTCCTTGATGGGCGTGTTCTCGTAGCCCGGCTCGCGCATCTTGATGAACATGGCGTTCTCGGCGAAGCGGCACACGTCCATGACCAAGGGCTTGCCGTATTTCTTCAGCAGCGCAGCGTAGGCGCGGATGTTGGCCATGGAGACGGGCTGGCCGCCGCCGGTGTTGTTGGTCACGGTGATCATGCCAAACGGAATGCGCGCACCGTGCTCCTGGAGCACCGCCTCGGCTTTTTCCAGGTCGATGTTGCCCTTGAAAGGGGCGATGGTGGCGGGCTGCAGGCCGACGGCGGCAACGCAATCGAGCGCCTGCACGCCCATGGATTCGAGGTTGCCGCGCGTGGTGTCGAAGTGGCAGTTGTTGGGCACCAGGTCGCCAGCCTTGCAAGTGGCGCTGAACAACACCTTCTCGGCGGCGCGGCCCTGGTGCGTGGGGATGAAGTGCGCCATGCCGGTGATGTCCTGCAAGACTTTTTCCAGCCGGTAAAAACTGCGCGCACCGGCGTAGCTCTCGTCGCCTTCCATGATGGCGCCCCACTGGCGGCTGGACATGGCGCCGGTGCCCGAATCGGTGAGCCAGTCGATGAGCACATCGTCGGCGTGCAGCTTGAAGACGTTGAGTTTGGCTTCTTCGAGCAGGCGCAGGCGGTCGGCGGCGCTGGTCATGCGAATCGGCTCCACACTTTTGATGCGAAACGGTTCAATCAGGGTCTTGGGCATGGCAGTCTCCAGGTGCGGTGTCGGGTACGGTGTCGAAAGCCGCGAAAGTAGCACCGGGCTGGGGGCCGTGGTGTCGGTTTTTTCCAACGCAGGCTCCCGGAAAAACTACAAAAAACATAGCTGCACACGCTGATAGTCACACGCTTGCCAGCTGTCTGGGGCAGGAACCTGCACAGCCCGCGCCTGCGGCGTACACTCGGTGCCCGGCACGCTCGCCGTGCCGCCCACTCAATAGGATTCAACAAGGACGGATGGAGATGCAGATGAAGAAATTGCCCTGGATGACCCTGGGTGCCGTGGCACTGGCCGTAGCTGCGATCGCGCCCGCCAGCGCGGCGGAAAAATCCGTGGCCGTGACGGCCATCGTCGAGCATCCCGCGCTCGACTCGGTGCGCGACGGCGTGCAGGCGGCCCTCAAGGAAGCGGGCTACGAAGCCGGCAAGAACCTCAAGTGGCAATACCAGAGCGCACAGGGCAACACCGGCACGGCAGCGCAGATTGCGCGCAAGTTCGTCGGCGACAAGCCCGACGCCATCGTCGCCATCGCCACCCCCTCGGCCCAGGCCGTGGTGGCCGCCACCAAGAGCGTGCCGGTGGTCTACTCCGCCGTCACCGACCCCGTCGCCGCCAAGCTGGTGGCCAACTGGGAGCCTTCGCACACCAACGTCACCGGCGTCTCTGACCTGCTCGCGCTCGACAAGCAAATGGACCTGCTCAAGCAGGTGGTGCCGAACGCCAAGCGCATCGGCATGGTCTACAACCCGGGCGAAGCCAACTCGGTGGTCGTCGTCAAAGAGCTGGAAAAGCTGCTGCCCAAGCTGGGCATGACCTTGGTCGAAGCCGCCGCCCCGCGCTCGGTGGACGTGAGCAGCGCCGCGCGCAGCCTGATCGGCAAGGTCGATGTGATCTACACCAACACCGACAACAACGTCGTCTCGGCCTACGAGTCGCTGGTCAAGGTCGGGCAAGACGCCAAGATTCCGCTGATCGCCTCGGACACCGACAGCGTCAAGCGCGGCGCCATTGCGGCCCTGGGCATCAACTACCGCGACCTGGGCGAGCAAACGGGCCGCATCGTGGTGCGCATCCTGAAGGGCGAAAAGCCCGGCGACATCAAGAGCGAAACCAGCACCAAGCTCGAACTCTTCGTCAACCCCGGCGCTGCCGAAAAGCAAGGCGTGAAGCTGCCCGAGGCGCTGATCAAGTCGGCCGCCCAGGTCATTCAATAAAATCGCCGTTTTCGCGTCGCACACAGGAGCCCCCTTCGGGGCTCTTGTTTTGCGTGATATCCCTCTTTTTTCCTCTGCCTGCGACCCGCCCCATGTCTTTGTTTTCCCTGTTCGGGGCCGTTGAAATCGGCCTGATCTTCAGCCTGGTGGCGCTGGGCGTCTATATCTCGTTTCGGTTGCTGCGCTTTCCCGACCTGACCGTGGACGGCAGCTTTCCGCTCGGTGGTGCGGTCTGCGCCATCTTGATCTCCACCGGCACCAACCCCTGGCTCGCCACCTTGGCGGCCACTGCGGCGGGCGCCGTGGCCGGGCTGATCACCGGCTGGCTCAACGTCAAACTCAAAATCATGGACCTGCTGGCCTCCATCTTGATGATGATTGCGCTGTACTCGATCAACCTGCGCGTCATGGGCGGCCCCAACGTGCCCCTCATCAACGACACCACCCTCTTTACCCTGCTGCAGCCCGAGGGCATGGCCGACTACGTCGCCCGCCCCCTCATCCTGCTGCTGATCGTGGTGCTGGCCAAGCTGGCGCTCGACTGGTTCTTTGCCACCGAACGCGGCCTGGCGATTCGCGCCACGGGCTCGAACGCGCGCATGGCGCGCGCCCAGGGCGTGAACACCGGCGCCATGGTGCTGCTGGGCATGGCCATCTCCAACGCCCTGGTGGGCCTGGCGGGCGCGCTGTTTGCGCAGACACAGGGCGGCGCCGACATCTCCATGGGCATTGGCACCATCGTCATCGGCCTGGCCGCCGTCATCGTGGGCGAATCCATCCTGCCGTCGCGGCGCATCGTCTGGGCGACGCTGGCGGTGGTGGTGGGCGCCATCGTCTACCGCTTCTTCATCGCCGCCGCGCTCAACAGCGACTTCATCGGCCTCAAGGCCCAGGACCTGAACCTCGTCACCGCCCTGCTGGTGACGGTGGCGCTGGTGATTCCGCAGCTCAAGCGCAAGCTCGCCAGCCGCAAGGCATAAAAGAAAGAACGCCCATGCTGAGCGCACACAACCTGACCCTTACCTTCAACCCCGGCACGCCCATTGAAACGCGCGCGCTGCGCGGGCTCTCGCTCGACATTCCGGCCGGCCAGTTCGTCACCGTCATCGGCTCCAACGGCGCGGGCAAGTCCACGTTTCTGAACGCCGTCTCCGGCGACCAGGGCGTGGACGGCGGGCGCATCCTGATCGACAACGTCGATATGACGCACAAGCCCGTCTGGGAGCGCGCCGAGCGCGTGGCGCGCGTCTTCCAGGACCCCATGGCCGGCACCTGCGAAGACCTGACGATCGAGGAAAACATGGCCCTGGCGCAGCGCCGGGGCGGGTTTCGCAACCTCTCGCGCGCCGTCAAGAACCACATGCGCGACGGCTGGCGCGAGCGCCTGTCCACGCTCGGCCTGGGGCTGGAGAACCGCCTCACCGACCGCATCGGCCTGCTCTCGGGCGGCCAGCGCCAGGCCGTGAGCCTGCTCATGGCGGCGCTGCAGCCCTCGCGCATCCTGCTGCTCGACGAGCACACCGCCGCGCTCGACCCGCGCACCGCCGACTTTGTGCTGCAGCTGACGGCGCGCATCGTCGCCGAGGCCCAGCTCACCACCATGATGGTCACGCACAGCATGAGGCAGGCCCTGGACGTGGGCAGCCGCACCGTGATGCTGCACCAGGGCCAGGTGGTGCTCGACGTCTCGGGCGAAGAGCGAGCCCGCATGGACGTGCCCGACCTGCTGCACATGTTCGAGAAAGTGCGCGGCGAAAAACTCGCCGACGACGCTCTGCTGCTGGGTTAAGCCCTCTAGCAAATCCCGCCCCGGGGCCGATACCATCGGCCCCTTTTCTGATCTTTCCCAGGTCGTTTTTCATCCACCCCGACTGCTGCTGTTGCCAAGCCCTATCCAGGCTCCCTCGGCACGGCTGCCCTGCACAAAGAAAACCACACCATGAGTGCAAGCCCCACCTCCTCCGGCGGCGAACTGCGCCGCGTGCTCAAGGCGCGCCACCTGTCGATGATCGCCATCGGCGGCTCCATCGGCACCGGCCTGTTCGTTGCCTCCGGCGCCACCATCTCGCAAGCGGGCCCCGGCGGCGCCGTGCTGGCGTACATGATCGTCGGCCTGATGGTCTATTTCTTGATGACCAGCCTGGGCGAGATGGCCGCCTACCTGCCCACCTCGGGCTCGTTTGCCACCTACGGCGCGCGCTACGTCGATGAGGGCTTTGGCTTCGCCCTGGGCTGGAACTATTGGTACAACTGGGCGGTGACGATTGCCGTCGATCTGGTGGCGGCGCAGCTCGTCATGGCGTACTGGTTCCCGGACGTGAACGGCGTGCTCTGGAGCGCAGGCTTTTTGGCCATCATGTTTGCGCTCAACGCCATTTCGGTGCGCGGCTTCGGCGAGGCCGAATACTGGTTTGCCGCCATCAAGGTGGCCACCGTCATCGTCTTCATCGGCGTCGGCGTGCTGATGATCTTCGGCATCCTGCGCGGCGACGCGCAGCACCAGGGCCTGTGGGCGCACCTGCAGCTGTGGACGCTGGGCGACGCACCCTTTGCCGGCGGCTTTGCCGCCCTCATCGGCGTGGCCATGATCGTCGGCTTCTCCTTCCAGGGCACGGAGCTGATCGGCATCGCCGCTGGCGAATCCGAAGACCCGGCCAAGAACATCCCGCGCGCCGTGCGCCAGGTGTTCTGGCGCATCTTGCTGTTCTATGTGTTCGCCATCCTGGTCATCAGCCTGATCATTCCCTACACCGATCCGCAGCTGTTGAAGAACGACGTTGGCGACATCGCCGTCAGCCCCTTCACCCTGGTGTTCCACCGCGCCGGCCTGCTCTCGGCCGCCGCCCTCATGAACGCGGTGGTATTGACATCGGTGCTGTCGGCCGGCAACTCGGGCATGTACGCCAGCACGCGGATGCTCTACGTGCTCGCCTGCCAGCGCATGGCGCCGCGCATTTTTGCCCGCGTCAACGCCAGCGGCGTGCCCATCATGGCGCTGCTTGCCACCACCATCGTGGCGGCGCTGTGCTTTCTGACCAACATCTTCAGCCCGCAGCTGGTGTACGTGTGGCTGCTCAACCTCTCGGGCATGACCGGCTTCATCGCCTGGCTGGGCATTGCCATCAGCCACTACCGCTTCCGCAAGGGCTACGAGGCCCAGGGCCTGCAGCTGTCGGCCCTGCCCTACCGCGCGGCCGCCTTCCCGTTCGGCCCCATCTTCGCCTTCGTGCTGTGCCTGGTGATTACCCTGGGGCAGAACTACCAGGCGTTCCTGCAGGACAAGATCGACTGGACGGGCGCCATCGCCACCTACATCGGCCTGCCGCTGTTCTTCCTGATCTGGGGCGGCTACCGCTGGGTCAAGGGCTCGCGCATCGTGCCCTACAGCGAGATGAAGGTGCAGCCTGAAGTGGTGTAAACCGCAAAATTGAGAATAAAAATAGCTGCCAGCGCCCGTCCAACAAGCGCTGGCAGCTATTTTTTTTATAGCATCACACCCCCAGCGGCAGATCGGCGCGCTTCAAGGTGCGCAGCACAAAGCTCGACTGGCTGTGGCGTATGCCCTTGATTTTGTAGAGCTTCTCGCGCAGCAGGCGTTCGTAATCGCGCGTGTCCTTGACCACCACACGCAGCAGGTAGTCGTACTCGCCCGAGACCAGGTGCGCCTCCACCACCTCCGGAATGCTGGCCAGCACCTCGCCAAACTTCTCCAGCGTGTTGTCCGAATGGCTGTCGAGCGTGACCATGACCAGCACCGTGTCGCCCAGGCCCAGCGCCTGCGGGTTCAGGCGCACGGTGTAGCCCTCGATGACCCCGGCCTCCTGCATCTTCTTGATGCGCGCCCAGCACGGCGAGGGCGAGAGGCCGACGGCGGCGCCAATCTCTTGCAGGCTGGCGCGGGCGTCGTGCTGCAGGATGGAGAGTATTTTTCTATCGAGCCGGTCTATTTCCATGCATTCACTCCGTTGATGACAAGCAAACAGAAAATTATTCTGCAGCAACGGCTTTTTAGCAGAAATTTCAGCAAATCCAACTGCAGCCCCGCGCGCATACTTGCTGCCATCGCAGGCGCTTTGACCGAGGCGCACAGCAGGCCAGGCTGCCCCGGGTTACCGCCCAGGGCCGCGCTGCACAAGCCACAAGCTTGAGAGCCATTCAAGGGAGCATCCACTGCCGCTATACTCCGGCGATTCGTCAGGAGAGAGTGCCCCGCCACCCGCGTGCGGCGCCGCCGAAGGCGCAGGCCCACCGCCAAACGCTCAGGCAAAAGGACTGACAGAAGCGCCCGCTCACGCGGGCGTTCCCTTGCTGGAGAGAGGCGCCGCGCCGCACAGGCCGCGCCCACCGAAGGAGCAAACCCGCATCGGCGGGTGAATCTCTCAGGTAAAGAGGACAGCAGGGCAAACACCGTGGCCAGCGCGCCATGGCCCGCATTTGCCCTGGAGAAACACCCGTGTCCACCGCCGACCTGCTGACCACCCCCCTGAACGCCCTGCACCTGGAACTGGGCGCGCGCATGGTGCCCTTTGCGGGCTACTCCATGCCGGTGCAATACCCCGCCGGCCTGATGGCCGAGCACCTGCACACGCGTGCTGCAGCGGGCCTGTTCGACGTCTCGCACATGGGCCAGCTCAAGCTCATCGGCCCCGACGCCGCCGCCGCCTTTGAAACCCTGGTGCCCGTGGACGTGCTCGGCCTGCCCGAGGGCAAACAGCGCTACGGCCTGCTGCTGGCCGACGACGGCACCATCATCGACGACCTGATGTTCTTCAACCAGGGCCTGGTCAACGGCGAGAGCACCCTGTTCGTCATCGTCAACGGCGCTTGCAAGGCGGGCGACATTGCCCACATCCAGGCGCGCATCGGCAGCCGCTGCCGGATCGAGCTCATGCCCACCCAGGGCCTGCTGGCGCTGCAGGGCCCGCAAGCCGCTGCCGCCCTGGCGCGCCTGGTGCCTGGCGCCGAGCAGCTGGTGTTCATGAGCGGCGGCGCTTTCCGCTGGAACGGCGCCGAGCTGTTCATCACCCGCAGCGGCTACACCGGCGAGGACGGCTTTGAAATCTCCGTGCCTGGCGCGCAGGCCGAGGCCCTGGCGCGCGCCCTGCTGGCCGAGCCCGAAGTCAAACCGATTGGCCTGGGCGCGCGCAACTCGCTGCGCCTCGAAGCCGGCCTGTGCCTGTACGGCAACGACATCGACCGCAGCACCACGCCGCCCGAGGCGGCGCTGAACTGGGCCATCCAGAAAGTGCGCCGCACCGGCGGCGCGCGCGCAGGCGGCTTTCCGGGGGCCGAGACGGTGCTGGCGCAGATCGACAACCCGGCCGTGCTGACGAAAAAACGCGTCGGCCTGATCGCCAAGGAACGCGTGCCCGTGCGCGAGCCCGCCGTGCTGGAGAACATGGACGGCCAGCCCATCGGCCAGGTGACCAGCGGCCTGCTCGCACCCACGCTCAACCAGCCCATTGCCCTGGCCTACGTGCAGCCCGACTACGCCGCCCCCGGCACCGAGATTTTTGCCATCGTGCGCGGCAAGCCCGTGCCCATGGTGGTGGCGCCCACGCCCTTCGTGCCGCCGCGCTATTTCCGGGGCTAACCCCCTTCCCGCAAGGCGCCAGGCCGCTACAGTGCGCCCTGGGCCTTTCTCCATACACGCTTTTCATCCTTTTTTCGGAGCCTTCCATGACCATCAAATTCTCCCAAGACCACGAGTGGATCAACGCCGCTGACACCAACGCCGCCGTCGTCGGCATCACCGTGCACGCGCAGGACGCGCTGGGCGACGTGGTGTTCGTCGATCTGCCCGAAGTGGGCAAAACCTTCGCCCAGGGCGAAGTCGCCGGCGTGGTCGAATCCGTCAAGGCCGCTGCCGACGTGTACATGCCGGTTTCGGGCGAAATCGTGGAAGTGAACGAAGCCCTGCGCGCCGACCCCTCGCTGGCCAACAGCGACCCGCTGGCCAGCGGCTGGTTCTTCAAGGTCAAGCTCTCCAAGCCCGCCGAGCTCGACGCGCTGATGGACGAGACCGCCTACGGCAACTTCGCTGCCAACGCCTGAGCCCCGACACCTCCATCAAAAAACATAGCTGCTTGCGCTGGACCACAAAGGGTTTGAGGAATCAATCTGCCTCAACTCCTTGATAGACCAGCGCAAGCAGCTACTTTTTTAATAGCATTTGAGACTGGCCCCATGAACGCCCCTGCCGCCCTGCCCCTGTCCGCGCTGGAAAACCCCGGCGAATTCATCCCCCGCCACATCGGCATCGACGCCGCCGATGAGGCGCACATGCTCAGCGTGATTGGCGAAGCCACGCGGCGCGCCCTGGTGGCCTCCATCGTGCCGCGCTCCATCGCCCGCGAGCGCGCCATGGACCTGCCCCCCGCCTGCACCGAGGCCGACGCGCTGGCCGAACTCAAGGCCATCGCCGCCAAGAACCAGGTCAAGAAGAGCTTCATCGGCCAGGGCTACTACGGCACGCACACCCCCGGCGTCATCCTGCGCAACATCCTGGAAAACCCCGCCTGGTACACCGCCTACACGCCCTACCAGGCCGAAATCAGCCAGGGCCGCATGGAGGCGCTGGTCAACTTCCAGACCATGGTCACCGACCTGACCGGCATGGACATCGCCAACGCCTCCATGCTCGACGAAGCCACCGCCGCCGCCGAAGCCATGACGCTGGCGCGCCGCTCCGTCAAGGCCCGGGGCAACGTCTTCATCGTCTCGGGCGACTGCCACCCGCAGACCATCGAGGTGATCCAGACCCGCGCCGCGCCGCTGGGCTTCACCGTCAAGGTCATCCGCTCGGCCGACGAATGGATCGCCGCCATCCACAGCGACGACTACTTTGCCGCGCTCAACCAATACCCAGGCTCGACCGGCTGGCTGGCCGACTGGCAGCAAAGCGCCGACCTCATCCACGCCAAGGGCGCAGCCTTCATCCTCGCCGCTGACCTGCTGGCGCTCACCCTGCTCAAGGCCCCCGGCGAAATGGGCGCGGACATCGTCGTCGGCACCACCCAGCGTTTTGGTATGCCCATGGGCGCGGGCGGCCCGCACGCTGGCTACATGGCCTGCCAGGATGCGTTCAAACGCTCCATGCCCGGCCGCCTGGTGGGCGTGAGCGTGGACGCGCACGGCGCGCCCGCCTACCGCCTGGCGCTGCAAACGCGCGAGCAACACATCCGCCGCGAAAAAGCCACCTCCAACATCTGCACCGCGCAGGTGCTGCCCGCAGTGATTGCCAGCATGTACGCCGTGTACCACGGCCCGCAGGGCCTGGTGCGCATCGCCCAGCGCGTGGCGCGCCTGACTGCCATCCTGGCCGCAGGCGTGCAGCAAATGGGCCTCAAGCTCTTGCACGCCAGCGCCTTCGACACCCTCACCATCGACCTGGGCAGCAGCGAAGCCGCCCAGGCCGCCGTGCAGCGCGCCCTGGCCGCCGGTGCCAACCTGCGCACGTTCCCGGGCGCACAGCGCAGCCAGTGCGTGGGCATCTCGCTCGACGAAACCAGCACCCGCGCCGACCTGGCCCTGCTCTGGCAGGCCCTGGCGCCCAGCGCCGCCCAGCCCAGCATCGAAGCGCTGGAAGGCGCCGCCAGCCTCATCCCCGCCAGCCTGCAGCGCAGCAGCAGCTTCCTCACGCACCCGGTGTTCAACACGCACCACTCTGAGACGGCCATGCTGCGCTACATCCGCGCCTTGAGCGACAAGGACTTGGCGCTCGACCGCAGCATGATCCCGCTGGGCAGTTGCACCATGAAGCTCAACGCCACCAGCGAGATGATCCCCATCACCTGGCCGGAGTTTGCCCACATCCACCCCTTTGCCCCGGCCCACCAGCTCGCCGGCTACGCCGAGCTCGATGCGCTGCTGCAGCAGTGGCTGTGCCAGGCCACCGGCTACGCCGGCGTCAGCCTGCAGCCCAACGCCGGCAGCCAGGGCGAATACGCGGGCCTGCTGGCCATCAAGGGCTGGCACGAGGCACAGGGCAACGCGCACCGCACCGTCTGCCTGATCCCCAGCAGCGCCCACGGCACCAACCCGGCGAGCGCGCAGATGGTGGGGATGCAGGTCGTGGTCACCAAGTGCGACGAGAACGGCAACGTCGATATGCAGGACTTGCAGGCCCAGTGCGAAAAGCACAGCCAGAATCTGGCCTGCGTGATGATCACCTACCCCAGCACGCACGGCGTGTTTGAAACCCAGGTCAAGGAGCTGTGCCAGATCGTGCACCGCCATGGTGGCCGCGTGTACGTGGACGGCGCGAACATGAACGCCCTGGTCGGCGTGGCCGCGCCCGGTGAGTTTGGCGGCGACGTCAGCCACCTGAACCTGCACAAGACCTTCTGCATCCCCCACGGCGGCGGCGGCCCGGGCGTGGGCCCGGTGTGCGTCGTTGAAGACCTGGTGCCCTTCCTGCCCGGCCACGCCACGGCGGGCAACGTCGGCAAGACAGGGGCCGTGAGCGCAGCCCCCCTGGGCAACGCCGCCGTGCTGCCCATCAGCTGGATGTACATCCGCATGATGGGTGCCGAGGGCCTGACGGCGGCCACCGAAGTGGCGATTTTGAGCGCCAACTACATCAGCGCGCGCCTGAAGGACCACTACCCCACGCTGTACGCATCCGCCAACGGCCACGTCGCGCACGAGTGCATTCTGGACCTGCGCCAGTTGAAGGAAACCAGCGGCGTGATGGCCGAAGACGTCGCCAAGCGCCTGATCGACTACGGCTTCCATGCCCCCACGTTGAGTTTCCCGGTGGCCAACACGCTGATGGTGGAACCCACCGAAAGCGAAGACCTGGCCGAACTGGAACGCTTCATCGCCGCCATGATCGCCATCCGCGAAGAAATCCGCCAAGTGGAAAACGGAATCTGGCCGCAGGACGACAACCCCCTGAAAAACGCCCCGCACACCGCCGCCACCCTGCTGGCCCAGGACTGGAGCCACCCCTACACGCGCGAAGCCGCCGCCTACCCGGTGGCCAGCCTGCGCCAGTCCAAATACTGGGCCCCCGTGGGCCGGGTGGACAACGTGTATGGCGACCGCAACCTGTTTTGCAGCTGCGTGCCGGTGAGTGAGCTGGAATAACGCGGAAATCGCACGGGGCATTTCACCCGAAAAAAACAAAGGCCCGGAAACGGGCCTTTGTTTTGAACACAGCGCGACTCACAAGGCATCGAGCGGGCTCAAAATTCCCCGCCCACCCTTGTTCAGCACATGGGTGTAAATCATGGTGGTGCTGACATCGGCATGGCCGAGTAATTCTTGCACCGTGCGAATATCGTAGCCCGCCTGCAGCAAATGCGTGGCAAAGGAATGGCGCAGCACATGGGGCGACACCGGCTTGGCAATCTCCGCCCGCCGCGCCGCCTCGCGCACACCGCGCTGCACCGACTCAGGATATACGTGGTGGCGCCGCTCCAATAACTCTCCGGTACGCACATCCGGGCGCGGATCGGTGGAGCGCACGGGCGACGGAAACACCCATTGCCATGCCCAAGCCTGGTCTGCATTGGGGTATTTGACCGCCAGCGCATGGGGCAACAACACCCGCCCCAGGCCTGCAGCCAAATCCTTTTCATGCAGCGCCCGCGCCTTTTGCAACTGCGCCTGCAGTGGGGCAATTAAATTTTCAGGCAACACCGTCACACGGTCTTTATTGCCCTTGCCCTCGCGCACCGTGATTTCACGGCGGGCAAACTCCACATCCTTCACACGCAGGCGAAGCGCCTCCATCAAGCGCAAGCCCGTGCCATACATGAGCTGAATCACCAGCCCCGGCGTGCCCTCGGTATGCATCAGCAGAGAACGCACCTCAGCCGGAGTCAACACCACCGGCAAACGCTTGGGACGCTTGGCCTGTATGACCTCATCGAGCCAGGGCAAATCCATCCCCAGCACCTGTTTGTACAAATACAACAACGCCGCCTTGGCCTGGTTTTGCGTGGAAGCAGCCACATGGCGCTCCACCGCCAAATAGCTCAAAAACGCCTCCACCTCCGCCGCCCCCATATCCTGTGGATGGCGTTTGCGATGGAACAAAATAAAGCGCCGCGCCCAGTCCACATAAGCCTCTTCCGTACGTATGCTGTAGTGCCGCGTACGCAGGTGGATGCGCATCCGATCGAGCAACTTGGGCGGCGGTGCAGTACCCTCCACTTCCGGCTGGCCGGACGGCGCAGGGGCAGAGCGTGGAGGCAGCGTCATCCGCAAAATTTTAGGCTTGGCTAAACGCCATAATCAGAGGGTTTCACTCTAGATGTTGCAAAATGTGTTGCGTTACCCGACTTCTTCCGCTAGGATGCGGATCGTCTATTTCTAGTTAGTCCCGCAGAGAAACCGCTTTATTTGGCCCATGCTTATTCCAACGGCATTTAGTTTCTCAGGTGTTATGCAGCGCCTTGCTGGCCGTTTGTCCGGGCTTCGCCTGCATTTGCTGCGCCAGTTTTCAGCATTTTTGGCCGCTGGCCCTTGCGTAGCAAGCGCGAGCAGCTATTATTTTGCAAGCGTTGCGCCGCCTCGGTGGCGCTTTGCTTTCTCCCAGTTCGCGCCCGTCGTCAAAGTGGGGTTTCCCGTTTTGGCCATCGGGTCTAACTTTTCATCGCAGCCGACCGGCTACGCCGTCGGCTGAATTCAGGGCGTTAGCCAGTCAACAGGAGAGAATGTGTTCCGTATCCTTCTCATTGCTCTGCTCGCCTTTGGCGTTTGGAAGGGCTATGAAAAATACCAATCTCAACGCCCAGCACAGCAATTTCAAGAAATTGATATTTCAAGTGGTTCTTCCAGGAGAAACCGAAGCATTGATCTAACACCAAAATTTCAGTGCGATGGACGAACCCATTGCTCTCAAATGACTTCTTGTGAAGAAGCCACCTTCTTTCTTAAAAATTGCCCGGGCACAAAAATGGACGGGAACAATGATGGTGTCCCGTGCGAGCAGCAGTGGTGCAAATAAATCAAGCCATTGGGGCTAACAATTCGTCGCAGCCGACCGCCTACGGCGGCGGCTGAACTCAGGGCGTTAGACACCGCGAGCAAAAAATTTGCCCTGAATGAACCATCCTAAAAAAAGCCATGAGCGAAAAACTTACAGTAAGCAACTTTTTGTTAATCAAGAAGGCTTCGTTGGACATCAAACAAATCAACATTGTTATTGGCCCTCAGGCAAATGGCAAAAGCTTACTTGCCAAACTACTTCACTTTTTCAAAACCATAAATATAGATTTCTTCGAAGGTGTACGGCTTGGAAAATCAAAACGAGATTTTGATAAAGGCATACTTACCACCTTTGAAAAGAATTTCCCAAGGTACGCCTGGGAAGGAAGTTCATTTTCCATTGGCTATGAGTTCAATGAAATTTCAATAATAGTTTTCGGCAGGAAAAATTCTTCCGGCAAAACAAGCCTAAGCATCGATTACTCACCTCTACTGGCCAAACTATTTACAAGCAAGAAAAAGATTTATGCCAAACATTTGATAGAGGCGAAGGCACAAGAGAAACCGGGGCGGCAGCAAGTTGCGCACACGGAATCTCAAGTATTTTATGAGCACGTAATCGAGCCCCTTCGAAATGAAGGGTACTCGCCATTCTTTTCAAGCCCAATATTTATCCCCGCAACCAGGTCGTTTTTCGCCAACCTTCAAAAAAACATCTTTACGTTCTTGGCTTCCAACCTCGATATTGACCCATACCTTAAGGAGTTTGGGAGCCTCTACGAAAACTCAAAAAGATGGTACAAAGATGGATATCTAAACAAAGATAACAAAGAACTCACGGCGGAAATATACAGCGCCGTCGAATCTATCATATCTGGCGACTACGAGTATCATGATGAGCAAGACTGGATCGTAAACAAAGGTCGCAGAATAAATCTAGCAAATGCCTCATCCGGTCAGCAAGAAGCACTCCCCATGCTGCTATCACTGTGTGTTTGGCCAATTTTACGAAAGCATCAACCCGGAAACATGTGCTTTATCGAAGAGCCTGAAGCGCATCTATTCCCCACATCGCAAGGTCATATTGTCTCAATATTATCAATTTTGTACGCAAGAGTTGGAACAAACTTCTTTGTCACAACCCATAGCCCTTACATAATATCCGCACTAAACAACTTCATTCTAGCCGCGGACAAAATTAAAGACAGAACATTAACCACAAAGGAATTTACGAAGCTAAATGGCTCCGGACTACCCATTAAGTTCGAAGATGTAGCCGCGTACTCGATGAGTAATGGTGAAGCAACATCAATTAGCGATCTTGAGTACCGCATAATAGGCGCTGACATGCTCGACGGCATCTCGGAGCACTTCGAATCAGTGATGAATGAAATGCTCACTCGGGGGGTGCAGCAATGAACTACGACAAATGCACTATAGCAACCCGGGATTCGACTGTCGTCTTAAAGGAAAACAGAAGCAAATTTGAGATTCACAACAAGGCCAAACAAAAAATCCACAAAATAAAAGTGGACGGCTGCCTTATTGGCAACGAGCATGAGAAATGCGACTGGATTGTAACCACCGAAGACGCAGATAAAAAGCGCGCCCTTTTTATTGAACTGAAAGGTTGCCAGTTGGATAAAGCTATCTCGCAACTCAGAACCACCCTGCAACTGACCGCCGAACGTTTCAAACATCACGAAAAAGAATGCTATGCCGTAACGACACGAGTCCCCAAACACGGTACATCAGTCAGGAAACTTGCACTTGATTTTTTCAATAAAACGAATAGTCCACTGAGCGTAAAGAATGAAATATGCAGCATCCATCTGTAAATGATCGGCACAACGACGTCTAACTGGCGGTTCAACGCGGACAAAAATGCTTCGCATTTTTGCTGATTAACCTTGACGTTAGCCTTTTATCCAGGAGTGTTATGAAGTACGCAAAACAAGTTTTTTTTATTTTTATTGCAATAGCACTGACCGCTTGCGGTGGTGGGGGAAGTGATGATGCGGATTGCTCAGATTTCGCATACCAACAAGACGCTCAAGCATGGCATAAAAGTAATCCAGGCTCAGATCTGGATGCTGATAATGATGGAATTGCTTGCGAACATCTCCCTCGTCGTTAATTTTATAGCGCTGTGCGTGTGCGCAGCATTTTCGGTTTGGCTGCTGTGGCTAACCGGTCAGTCAAGCCGACCCGCCTTCGGCGGGCGGCTTACTTTTGTTCGTTAGTCCCGCATAGAAACCGTTTTATTTGGCCCATGCTTATTTCAACGGCATTCAGTTTCTCCGGCGTTATTCAGTGCCTGGTTTGCCGTTTCTCCGGGCTGCGCCTGCATTCGCTGCGCCAGTTTTCAGCCTTTTTGGCCGCCTACCCTTGCGCAGCAAGCGCAGCAAGCTATCATTTTGCAAGCGTTGCGCCGCCTCGGTGGCGCTTCGCTTTTTCGCAGTTCGCGCCCGTCGTCAAGCTGGGGCTTCCCGTTTTGGCTTCCGGGTCTAACTGTTCATCGCAGCCGACCGGCTACGCCGTCGGCTGAATTCAGGGCGTTAGGCCGCTTACACGCCCCGCTCGGTATTGGGACGCGGCTTAGCACTCACATTTCTAACTCAGCGCCTTTAGCCTCATGAATCGCACCATAACTCTCCAAAGCGCACTGTTTGCAGTTCTTATTGCGATTAGCGGGTGTACATCCTTAGGACACGAATCACGATCCACACCCCAACTTACTAGAGAAGTACCTGAATCACAGACGCGCATAGTCCTAATGCAGAGCACTGGCTCACTGCCAGTCGCTCTTGAGCGTTTACTAGAGGCTAGAGGCGTGAAAGTACTGGCACTGCCTGACAACACGACCCGCCGACCCGGCGCCAGATACATGGTAACAGCCACATCTTTTGATCTAGACACTTGCGTACCAGAGGGATCGCGTCAAATGCACTTCGACATTGTTGTCCTTGACACCATTACAAATCAGCGCGCATTTGTGCTAAACGGAAAGTATGGGTGTCAAACGACAGTTCTCAAGAGCTTCGAGACATGGCTATTCTCCGGCCTGAAATAAAGCCTCCTAACAGGCCGTTGCAGCCGAAAGTCAACGGCTTGCCGCCTTTGGGCCTCCATTTCATTCTGGCCCAAAGCCGTCAACCCGTTGCCTTCGGCTGAACTTTACGTTAGTCCCGCGTAGAAACCCGCTTTATTTAAGCCATGCTTTTTCAAAGGGCATTCAGTTTCTCAGGCGTTATGCAGCGCCTTGCTGGCCGTTTCTCCGGGCTTCGCCTGCATTCGCTGCGCCAGTTTTCAGCCTTTTTGGCCGCTGGCCCTTGCGTAGCAAGCGCAAGCAGCTATCATTTTGCAAGCGTTGCGCCGCCTCGGTGGCGCTTTGCCTTCTCGCAGTTCGCGCCCGTCGTCAAGTTGGGGTTACCCGTTTTGGCCTCTGGGTCTAACTTTTCATCGCAGCCGACCGGCTACGCCGTCGGCTGAATTCAGGGCGTTAGGCGTCACACTTCCAGCCCGTGGTTCTTTGCGCTGCCTTCTAAATGATCGGCGAACGCCTGTTGATCTGCCTTGAGTTCACCCCACCTCGGCACCATTCCGAGCGCGACCTCGGGATGGTTCATCATCCACACAATCATCTGATTTACCTGTGTCGGCAAATTGTTATGGGCAACATGAATACGCGAACCGGTTGATGTTTTTGCCTTGTAATCGGCAAGGACGGTTGTTTTCATCGTGCGCTTCCTTGTATCAAAATAAGGCCTAACCTTTCATTCCAGCCGACCGCCTTCGGCGTCGGCTGAATTCGTGGCGTTAGGTGTAATCACCGTTTTCATCGAACAGGCTGTAGAACTGCGTAATTTCAGCCCCGCACTTGGGGCACAGTTCCACCTTGTTTTCAAATTTGTTTTTGTCCTTCACGAGCGCTTTGCACTCGCTGCATTCCCATTTGATAGTCCCGTCACCTTCTTCAATCATCGTCATTTCTGCCATTTCAATCCCCTATGCCTAACATTTGCGTCAACGCGGACGCTCCGCAAGCTACGCGCCGGTTACGCCAGCGTTAGTCCCGCATAGAAAACCGCTTTATTCAGCCCATGCTTTTTCAAACGGCATTCAGTTTCTCAGGCGTTATTCAGCGCCTTGCGTGCCGTTTTTCCGGGCTTCGCCTGCGGGCCGCTTGCTTGTTTCAAGCTTTTTTGGCCGCTGGCCCTTGCGTAGCAAGCGCAAGCAGCTATCATTTTGCAAGCGTTGTGCCGCCTCAGTGGCGCTTTGCTTTTTCGCAGTTCGCACCCGTCGCCAAGCTGGGGTTACCCGTTTTGGCTTCCGGGTCTAACTGTTCGTCGCAGCCGACCGCCTACGGCGTCGGCTGAACTCAGGGCGTTAGTGCCCTCATTTCCCATTTATGCAGGCCGCTATTTATTCCAGCGCTTCGCATTTCTCAAAGGTTTCTTCTTTGGGGTTTCCTGCCGGGCTTCGCCTGCATGCGCTGTGCCAGTTTTTGGTTTCCAGCGCTGCGCCGCTTCCGTGGCGCAGCGCTTTTTCGTGGGCTGCGCCCGTCTCCAAGTCAGGGCGTTCCCTTTTGGCCTTCGGGTCTAACTCCGCGGTCAAGCGGACTGGCCTACGGCCAGCCGCTTACCTTGGCCGTTAGACAGGGGGAAAGTGTGGCAAAGGATTTGACGGAAGGCTCAATCATGCGCGCATTGGACTTTGCGTACGACAAAGCGGTCAATGGCGTCGTTGGCATGGACTCGGCCAGCGAGATAGCTGAGAGCTACATGAAGGTGGAAGGGTCAAAGATAGATCAGGCTAATTCACTGATCCGCTGGCAAAACACAAAGGCTGGAACATCAGGCTTCCTTACAGGCCTTGGCGGCATCATTGTCATGCCCGTGACTATCCCGGCAAATATTGCAAGCGTTATGTATGTTCAGGTCCGCATGATCGCCGCAATTGCTCATCTTGGCGGGCATGACTTGAAGGATGACAGAGTAAAGGCTCTTGTCTATGCGTGTCTCACCGGAAACGCTGCTAAAGACATAATGAAAGATATAGGAATTGTTGTAGGCAGGAAGCTCACGGAGAATGCAATCAAAAATGTCAGCGGAAAGACCATAACAGCTATAAATCAGAAAGTTGGGTTCAGGCTTCTGACAAAATTTGGAGAGAAGGGGGCCATCAATCTTGGTAAGGCAATACCACTTGTGGGCGGTATTGTCGGAGCAACATTTGACTCAGTTACAACCAACATCATCGGCAACATAGCGCGTGACACCTTCATCCCTAGCAAATGAAGCCCCTGTCTAATTCAAGTTAGCACTACAGAAAACCCATTTATTTCGCCCATGCTTATTCAAACGGCATTCAGTTTCTTAAGCGTTGTGCAGCGCTGGGTTTGTCGTTTCTCTGGGCTTCGCCTAGCGGAGTTACGCTGGTTTGTGGTCTTTTTGGCCTCTAGCCCTTGTGCAGCAAGCGCAAGCAGCTATCGTTTTCGCAGTGCTGTGCCGCCTCGGTGGCGCAATGCTTTTTCGCAGTTCGTGCCCGTCGCCAAATCTAAGTTATCGGTTTTGGCTTCTGGCTCTAACATTTCGGTCAAGCCGACCCGCCTACGGCGGTCGGCTTACCTCGCCCGTTAGAACTCTTAGAACAATCTGTGCAATAAATAATTATGGAGAGAACATGATCGAAGACGGACAATACAACGACGAGCAAAATGTCGAGGAGCAATTCGAAGGATCAGATGAAGGCGAAATGCCAGTAGAAGGCAACATCAACAAGATCAGCTTGGAAAAAAATGATCGCAGCCTCGCAGAACTAAATAGATGGCACAAATTAGGAAAAATCATCATTGATCCCGAATGGCAACGGAATTATGTATGGGACAAAGCAAGAGCTGCAAGACTCATTGAATCGTTTCTCATTGAGTTGCCCGTTCCGGTTATATATTTAGGGCAAAACAGCGAAGAGAAGTACGAAGTAATCGATGGACTTCAGCGAATGACATCGACCTTTAAGTTTTTCAACAACGAGTTCCCTCTGGAAGGGCTTGAGATCAGGCCTGATCTGAACGGAAAATACTTCAAAGACCTTGATTCAAAAATACAAGGCAAGCTTGAAGATACAACATTGCGAACTTTTGAGCTCGCAAACACAACACCCAAAGACCTCATGTTCATTATCTTTGAGCGCCTTAACACAGGAGGGAAGGCGCTCAACGATATGGAAATAAGAAACTGCATGTTCAGAGGCCAGCTCAATGACCTGATAAAAGAACTTGCCACAAACACAGAATTTGTGTCGGCAATCAATCAAAAGAACCTCGACAAACGCATGCAAGATCGAGCATTAGTGCTGCGGTTTCTTGCATTTTATAACTCAACATATCTAAAAGCAAAGAAGGGGCTTAAGCCATTCCTAAATGAGTTCTTTGAAACCTACAGAAACCCACCAGCCACAAAGATTTCGGAGTTCAGAGGTGCCTTCCAAAAGTCAATGCGCGCGTGTTACACAATCTTCGGAGACAAAGCGTTCCGACTTCAAAGAACATCTGAGAGAGACGCAGGCCAATGGGCTCCAAAGATAAATGCATCCGTTTTTCAGGTGCTCTCAGTGAGTTTCACTGATTATGATATTGGGCAACTCACGAGGGCATCGGATGCCATCTTTGAAGAATATTGCGACATTATTGCAAATGACCCCAAATGGGTTCAAGCGGTTTCAAATAGAACCAGCCATTACTCGAACGTTGAGTACGCGTTTGAAACGTGGCGAGCACGACTAAAAGAAGCCATCAAGGCAGCAGAGCCGAACGATACAGTGCGCTGCTTTTCCAGGTCGCTAAAGGAAAAACTTTTCACCGAAGAAAATACCTGCTCCATCTGCAACAACAAGATTTCATCAGTTAATGATGCAGCACTCGATCACAATGTTCATTATTGGCGCGGTGGAAAAACAGTGCCAGAAAATGCTCGGCTTGCGCATAGGCAATGCAATTGGGAACGGGGCAAGTCCTAACTGTCGATTCAACGCGGACGCCAACATGGGCCATGCCTTCGGCATTTTTATGGCCCCTCTCAAGCCTTTCTGGTTTGGGTCTTATGCGCTCCACAGGGCTTCGCCTTTTGATGCGGTGTAGGTTCAGGCATTTTTCTTTCCACGCTACGCCGCCTCCGTGGCATAGCGCTATTTCGTGGGTCGCGCCCGCCTTCAAATCGGAACGCTTCCTTTTGGCCTTCGGGTCTAACCATTCGTCGCAGCCGACCGCTACGCGGCGGCTGAACTCAGGGCGTTAGTCCCGCATAGAAAACCGCTTTACTCAGGCTATGCTTTTTCAAACGGCATTTAGTTTCTCAGGCGTTATTCGTTGCCTTGCTGGCCGTTTCTCCGGGCTTCGCCTGCATTCGCTGCGCCAGTTTTCAGCCTTTTTGGCCGCTGGCCCTTGCGTAGCAAGCGCAAGCAGCTATCATTTTGCAAGCGTTGCGCCGCCTCGTTGGCGCTTTGCTTTTCCGCAGTTTGCGCCCGTCGTCAAGCTGGGGTTACCCGTTTTGGCTTCCGGGTCTAACTTTTCATCGCAGCCGACCGCCTACGGCGTCGGCTGAATTCAGGGCGTTAGTCCTGTGGAACGAATTATGAAAATTACCGCAGAAGAAGCTACGCTTTATGCGGCATTGATTGCGGCGGCCATGTCTTTGATCACCCTTGTGTTCACGCTTAGGGCAAGCAGATCTACAGACTTAAGGGCTGCACGGCGTGCCACACTTTCAACATCCTTCTCTGAGCTTGGAGCCCTGCTTTACGAATTGGTTGCATTAAGCGTCAAGATGAAGCAAATGAAGAACGGCGACAAATTTGACGAGGTCCGAAAAAAAGCAGAGACCACCTCCGAGAAAATCGATGAGCTAAGACGAAAAACAAGATATCCCCTGTGGGGCCTTGATGGTGGGCTTCGTACTATCCGTTGGGTTCCCGTTTACATCGCGCACATGAAAAACGAACGCGATGGCGAGCGTGCACGAAAAATCATTGAACTAAGCACAAAGCTCAGAGAAACGATTGACTTAGCCATCTGTCATGCCTACTTCACCGGTAAGCCACCCACACAATTTCAGAAGCTAGCCGTATGGTGGCACGCCCGATGCTTGAGAAAATATTTCGATGGCGGAAAACCTGATTCAGTCGTGCAAACATGAATCAGCTTGCCGTTGGGTGCGCCCTTTTGGTCTTTGGGTCTAACATTTCGGTCAAGCCGATCCGCCTTCGGCGGCCGGCTTACCTCGTTCGTTAGGGAAATTTTTAATGCAGACAAAAGTTCCACCTGCAAATATTACTAAGCCAGAAACTTTTATTCTTGAGTCTCTAGAGCGAGAAGACGAGAAAGAAGCACGTTTGGACGGAAAAATACTCTATGACGTACTGAAGCTTCATGGAAAAAATCCAATTTATTATTACTTCCGAACTCAACGAGAACTTGTAGAGTTTGCAAAAATATTTAGAGAATCCGGTTATCGATATCTTCATCTCTCATGCCATGGAGGTGAAGATATTGTGCAATACACATTCGGAAATTCAAATTATAAAGACTTCGCTCAGATTTTTGAAAAAAAACTTCATAATCGTCGCCTATTTGTTTCTGGTTGCAATCTTGGTAATATGCAATTCGCTCAAGAAATTTTTTCAAAAAATGGGGGGATGTATTCCATTACAGCACCAACCAAAAAAGTATATTTTCACCAATCAGTTTCATTTTGGTCAGCTTTTTACTACATGATGTATGCTTGGGATGACTCAATGATGAAGAAGAAAAGACTTAATCAAGTTCTAACCCAGCTTACAACAATTTTTGAAATGCCTCTTGCACATTATTTTAGGAATACTGGTCAAGGCGCTGTTGTTCACGAACAAATATTCTCAGCAAAGCGTGAAAATCTTGATGCTTTGAAAACAAAAGCAGCCGCATTACCAGGGGAAGAAATTTAAGCCTAACCTAGCGCTCAAGCCGACCCGCATACTGCGGGCGGCTTACCTTTATCGTTAGATATCACAGGGAGTCACCTTTGCAGATCACTACTACTCTCAACCTCGACGCCGCAGAGAGAGCCGAGATATGCGCGATCCTCGGCTGCACCGACCCGGATCTAAACACCCGACTCAACTCGGTGCTTGGCGCATCCATAAGTGAGTATCTGTCCATGTTCCGCGGCCAGAAGGTTCTAAAACGTGGCAGTGACATACTTGAATACCGTTTACTGCTCCTCGTTGAAACAGCATTCAACGGTGTGATTCCAGATGAGAGAACAGTCAGCAGTCTCTTCCAGACAACATTGACAGAAAGTCGCTCGCTCATTCGAGCCGTAATCTCCAAGTATCAGTACCAACTAAAGCCACATGTTGAACGGACTTTGAGCGCAGCACTGACTGCCGCAAATCGACAGAACAACGCCCAAGACTACACAGTTGTGATCAATAGCCAGAACGTAATAGACGAACTGAACAAGGCGCTCGCTGACATTGACGGAAGCCTGTCGCCTGTCGCGAAGAAGAAGGGGAGTGTTTCCACCTACGAAATATCGCCATCTTCGTACAATCGACTTTGCGCGAAGTTTGGTGTTCAACCAAGACCGTGATTCCAATGAGTGATTTACTTTCCGCATCAAGCCTTTTGATGGCGATAGCCGCAATTCTCTTTAGTCTTTGGTATGCGGAAATTGCCAAGGCACTGGAAACATCCCCCAAGACGCATAAAGAAGACAACGTCGCCGCAAAGAAGGCGGTGACGTCCGTGCTTGTCAGCAAAGCTCTGCCCGTTGCACTAATGGCACTGACGGTTTCTCTTATCTTCATTCCAGATGCCTTCAAGCTTGCGAAGGAATCAACTCTCGCCTTTAAGCAGAGCGGCGTGGCGGCGCTTGGGAACTATGATGCCGTTCGAACGGCATACTGCTTCGTAACAGTACTGTCCGCCGTGTTGGCGAGCTACATGTGGGTGCTTGTCGCGCAACTGTGGTCTCTACGCAAGCAGCTCAGCTAGTGGTGTCTAACCCGTCACTCAAGCGGACGGCCTACGGCCGCCGCTTAGTTCTACGTTAGCCTGCCTTTTATTCCTACCCATTTCAGCCCATGAATATTCAAGCGCCATTTACCCTCGCAAGCGTTCATCCGCTGGGTGTTTGGCGTTTGCTCGGGCTTCGCCTGCGTGGGGTGTGCCAGTTTCAAGCCTTTTTGGCCTCTAGCCCTTGTGCAGAAAGCGCAGGCAGCTCTGGTTTTCGTAGTCCGTGGCCTGTGCGGTCACTTTCGTTTTTGCGCTTTGGGTCTAACCCGGCGCTCAAGCCGACCCGCATTCTGCGGTCGGCTTACCTCGCCCGTTAGCGCTCATGGAGAGCACAATGGAACTTGCAGGAAAATCAGATCAGGACATTCTGTCCATCGCCAACCCCATCATGGACAACCTGATGGACGCCTCAACAGCTATCGACTATGAGAGGCATATCCGGGATTTCACTGATCGCCTGAAGGGCGTTCTCCCCAAGGAACGCCTGGAGTGGATTTGCCAGGACTACCAGAGCACAAAGGGTTTCTTTGCGGAGCGCGAGTTTGTCGCTGCCTTCCGGCGCCCCGAGTCTGTCGCTGTCGTCTGGAAGCAACGCTTCACTCAGCAGCCTGGAGACTTCGTGGCCGAGATGGTTCTTGTCCAACAAGATGGCAAATATCTTGTTGACCACGTGATGGTCTTCTAGTGAGCGCTAACAATTCATTCAAGCCGAAGCCGCTTCGCGGCTCGGCTTAATTCAGGCGTTAGGCCCATCAACCGATTCATGCGCGCAGCCACTTATTCCAGCGCTATGCCCTGTTCAAAAGGTTTTCAAGCCTTTTTGGGCTCCAGCGCTTGTGCGGCAAGCGCTACCAGCTATCATTCTTGCAGCGCTGCGCCGCTCTCGTGGCCCAGCGCTTTTTCGTGGGCTGCGCCCTGGTCCAAGTCCGGGCGCTCCCTTTTGGCCTTCGGGTCTAACCATTCGTCGCAGCCGACCGCCTACGGCGGCGGCTGAACTCAGGGCGTTAGTCCCGCGTAGAAACCCGCTTTATTTAAGCCATGCTTTTTCAAACGGCATTCAGTTTCTCCGGCGTTATTCAGCGCCTGGCTGGCCGTTTCTCCGGGCTTCGCCTGCATTCGCTGCGCCAGTTTTCAGCATTTTTGGCCGTTGGCCCTCACGTAGCAAGCGCAAATAGCTATCATTTTGCGAGCGTTGCGCCGCCTCAGTGGCGCTTTGCTTTTTCGCAGTTCGCGCCCGTCGTCAAGTTGGGGTTTCCCGTTTTGGCCTCCGGGTCTAACTTTTCATCGCAGCCGACCGCCTTCGGCGTCGGCTGAATTCAGGGCGTTAGTCCCGCATAGAAAACCGCTTTACTCAGGCTATGCTTTTTCAAACGGCATTTAGTTTCTCAGGCGTTATTCGTTGCCTTGCTGGCCGTTTCTCCGGGCTTCGCCTGCATTCGCTGCGCCAGTTTTCAGCCTTTTTGGCCGCTGGCCCTTGCGTAGCAAGCGCAAGCAGCTATCATTTTGCAAGCGTTGCGCCGCCTCGTTGGCGCTTTGCTTTTCCGCAGTTTGCGCCCGTCGTCAAGCTGGGGTTACCCGTTTTGGCTTCCGGGTCTAACTTTTCATCGCAGCCGACCGCCTACGGCGTCGGCTGAATTCAGGGCGTTAGTCCCGCGTAGAAACCGCTTTATTTGGCCCATGCTTATTTCAACGGCATTCAGTTTCTCAGGCGTTATGCAGCGCCTTGCTGGCCGTTTCTCCGGGCTTCGCCTGCGGGCAGTTTGCTTGTTTCAAGCTTTTTTGGCCGCTGGCCCTTGCGTAGCAAGCGCTGCCAGCTATCATTTTGCAAGCGTTGCGCCGCCTCGGTTGCGTAGTGTTTTCTCACAGTTTGTGCCCGTCACCAAGCTGGGGTTTCCCGTTTTGGCCATCGGGTCTAACTGTTCATCGCAGCCGACCGGCTACGCCGTCGGCTGAATTCAGGGCGTTAGTCCCGCTGAAAACCCACAATATTGAAGCCCATGCTTTTTCAAACGGCATTCAGTTTCTCAGGCGTTAGTCAGCGCCTTGCTTGCCGTTTCTCCGGGCTGCGCCTGCGTTCGCTGCGCCAGTTTTCAGTCTTTTTGACCACCAGCGCTTGTCCAGCAAGCGCTACCAGCTATCATTTTGCAAGCGTTGCGCCGCTTCCGTGGCGCAACGCTTTTTCGCAGTTCACGCCCGTCGTCAAGTTAGGGTTTCCCGTTTTGGCGTCTGGGTCTAACATTTCGTCGCAGCCGACCGCCTACGGCGGCGTCTGAACTCAAGGCGTTAGTCCCACTGAAAATCCACTTTATTTAGGCCATGCTTTTTCAAACGGCATTTAGTTTCTCAAGCGTTATTCAGCGCCTTGCTTGCCGTTTGTCCGGGCTGCACCTGCGGGCGTTGCGCCGGTTTCAAGCCTTTTTGGCCGCTGGCGCTTTCCCAGCAAGCGCTACAAGCTATCATTTTGCAAGCGTTGCGCCGCCTCAGTGGCGCAGCGCTTTTTCGCAGTTCGCGCCCGTCGTCAAGCTGGGGCTTCCCGTTTTGGCGTCTGGGTCTAACATTTCGTCGCAGCCGACCGCTACGCGGCGGCTGAACTCAGGGCGTTAGTCCCGCATAGAAACCGCAATATTGAAGGCCATGCTTTTTGAAACGGCATTTAGTTTCTCAGGGAACCTCTAAAAACCGCCAGTTTTCACCCCGAGCCAATCGCAGCGAGGCCACCCTCTCGAATTTGCCCATTTCTTAGGCAATTCAAGCCATTTTGAGCCATTTCCCGCCCCATTTTTCACCCATTGGCCCCTTGCAGACGCACCTGGCTCTTTGATGGCTTGACCTTGAAGAACACATCCACTCCATCTTCCAGGAACCGCGCCAGGCGCTTGAGGTTGTAGCAGGTGGCCATCATGGTCATGGCCACCGTGGCGCGGGCCTGTCCGATGGTGCGGATGATCTTGCCGCCCATGTGGCGCATCTGGGCAAAGGGGTGTTCTACCCGCGCACGGGTCTTGGCGATGCGCTTGTTACGGCCCTTCTGGCAGTCACTCAGGGGTTGGTTGGGCTTGGCCTTGCGCTGGATGTGTTCGCGATAGCCCAGCACTTTGAGCATTTCACTGCGCCGAGCGCCGGGGTAACCCCGGTCGGCATAGACGTCAAGGCTGGTGTTGCCCTCATCGATCACTTCGTCAAAGTGCCTGCTGTCGTGCTCGCTGGCGGTGCCGATGGTCATCTTGCGGATGAACTTGTGTTTGACATCCACGCAGATGCTCAGCTTGTAGCCGTGGTAGCTCTTGCCGTGTTTCTTGGTATGGGTCGCATCCAGGTCTTTCTGTCTGCGCTTGGCTGCGCTCCAGTCTTCGGGGATGTCGCCTTGGTCGAGCTGCTCTTTGTCCTTCTTGGTCAAGTGCTGGATGGGGGCGCTCACCAAGGTGGCATCGATGATCTGCCCGCAGCGCGCCAGATAGCCGTGGCGCAGCAGTTGGTTGTCCATGGCTTGGAACAGCGCCGTCACGCCATCAACGCCCAGGCGCTGTTGGTAGTGCCAGATGGTGTTACGGTCAGGAATGGTGGCGCTGTCCTGCAGCAGGCAAAAACGCCGGTAGCTCATGCGGTCGAGAAGCTGGTACTCGGTCTGCTCGTCGCTGAGCTTGTACAGATGCTTCAAGACTAGGATGCGTACCATCACCTCGGTGGGATACGGTGGACGCCCGCCCCGGCTGGCGTCACCGCGAGGCAGCAGGGTGTCGATGGTCTGTGTGAGCTGGGCAAAGTCAATGTGCCGGGCGATGAGCTGCAGCGGGTCGCCCAGCGATTCGATTTTGCGCTTGTGGGCTGCGTCGGCAAACAGGTCGGGCTTGAGGGCGCTGCGGGCGGGAGGTGGGCTCATGTGGGGATTTTCTGGTTTTTTGTGCAGGCGCTCAGGGAACGACGGGGGTTTTTAGAGGTTCCCAGGCTATGTGTCCCATCTCGTGTGATCATATACCCCACAGGAGTTGGGCATTCTTCCAAGCAAGAGAGGTAATGCGCAACGTGGTGGAATCCTTCAAACAGGAGCAATCGACATGAGCCAAGTGCACGCGCAAGCACGAACCACACCGCGTACGAGAGCCGAGATTAAAGCTTCGTCAGCATCGATTGCAGAACTGGCCGATCGCTACAACATCAACCGTGCGACAGCACGCAAATGGAAGCACCGAGACAGCCCGGATGATCTCTCGCACCGTCCGCACACGCTGCATACCACGCTCTCGCCCGTGCAAGAGGCCATCGCTGTGGAGCTGCGCCGCCTGCTGTTTCTGCCCCTGGATGACCTGCTGGCGGTGGTGCGAGAGTTTGTGAACCCGCAGGTCTCCCGTGCAGGTCTGGATCGTTGCTTGCGCCGCCACGGTGTCTCCAGTTTGCGTGAACTTCAGGCCCAGGCCCAGGCCGACGCAGGCACTGCTGACAAGCCCGTCAAGACCTTCAAGGACTATGAACCAGGCTTTGTGCATGTGGACATCAAATACCTGCCGCAGATGCCCGACGAGCGCCAGCGGCGCTATCTGTTCGTGGCCATAGACCGGGCAACGCGCTGGGTGTTCATGCACATCTATGCCGACCAGAGCGAGGACTCCAGCGTGGACTTCCTGGAGCGTCTGGAGCGTGCAGCGCCCATGAAGATCGTCAAACTACTCACCGACAACGGCAGTCAGTTCACGGATCGGTTCACGAACAAAAAACGCGAACCCAGCGGGCGGCACAAGTTCGATATGCGCTGCAAGGCGTTGGGCATTGAGCACCGGCTGTGTCCGCCGCGTCACCCACAGACCAACGGCATGGTGGAGCGCTTCAACGGGCGTATCAGCGAAATCGTCAGGCAAACGCGCTTTGCATCGGCAGCGCAGCTGGAGGCAACGTTGATGAACTACCTCCAGACCTACAACCACCACATTCCACAGCGCGCACTCAAGCATGTCTCACCCGTTCAGGCGTTGAAGGATTGGTATGCAAAAAAGCCGGAATTGTTCAAGAAGCGTGTTTACAAACAGGCGGGACTTGACAATCAACCACACCAGAAATATAAAAAAACCCGGCATAGCCGGGTTTTTCATTCAGCATCAGCCTTCGCGGCTGGCGCGCTTGCGCTCGTGCTCCTTGAGGTGGCGCTTGCGCACGCGAATGCTCTTGGGGGTGATTTCCACCAGCTCATCGTCCTCGATGAACTCCACGCCGTATTCCAGCGTCAGGTCGATCGGCGGCGTGATCTTGATGGCGTCTTCCTTGCCCGAGACACGGAAGTTGGTCAGCTGCTTGGTGCGCGTGGCGTTGACGATCAGGTCGTTGTCGCGGTTGTGGATGCCAACGATCATGCCCTCGTACACCGGGTCACCAGCACGCACGAACATGCGGCCACGGTCGTCGAGCTTGCCCAGCGCGTAGGTGAAAATTTCACCGTCGTCCATGGAGATCAGCACGCCGTTCTTGCGTCCGCCAATTTCGCCCTTGTGCGGCTCGTAGCTGTCGAAGATGTTGGAGATCAGGCCGGAACCACGCGTGAGGTTCAGGAACTCGTTGGTAAAGCCGATCAGGCCGCGCGCCGGGATGCGGTATTCCAGGCGCACGCGGCCACGGCCATCGGGTTCCATGTTCACCAGCTCGCCCTTGCGCTCGCCCAGGGCCTGCATCACGCCGCCCTGGTGGCCTTCTTCGATATCGGCCGTCACCAGTTCGATGGGCTCGCAGCGCTCGCCGTCGATGTCCTTGAACACCACGCGCGGCTTGGACACCGCCAGCTCGTAGCCCTCGCGGCGCATTTCTTCCAGCAGGATGGTCAGGTGCAGTTCGCCCCGGCCAGAGACTTCAAAAATACCGTCTTCATCAGTCTCCTTGACGCGCAGCGCCACGTTGGAGCGCAGCTCTTTTTGCAGGCGGTCCCAAATCTGACGGCTGGTGACGAACTTACCCTCGCGCCCGGCCAGCGGGCTGGTGTTGACGCAGAAGTTCATGGTCAGCGTCGGCTCGTCGATCTTGAGCATGGGCAGGGGCTGGGGGTTAGCGACGTCTGTAATCGTCTCGCCAATGCCCACGTTCTCGATGCCGTTGATGAGCACGATCTCGCTCGGGCCGGCTTCCGTCACCTGCACGCGGTCCAGACCCTGAAACTGGTGGATCTGGTTGATGCGGCCCTTGTAGCTGTTGCCATCGGGGCCGGCCATGACCAGCACGTCCTGGCCCGCGCGCAGCGTGCCCTGGGTGATGCGGCCCACGCCGATTCGGCCCACAAAGGTGGAGTAGTCGAGCGCCGACACCTGCATCTGCACCGGCGCGTTGGCGTCGCCCTTGACCGAGGGCACATGGCTCAAGATGGTGTTGAACAGCGCCGACATGTCCGGGCCCCACTGCTCGCCCGCAGCGCCCTGCTCCAGCGCGCTCCAGCCGTTGATGCCCGAGGCGTAGACCACGGGGAAGTCGAGCTGCTCGTCGGTCGCGCCGAGCTTGTCGAACAGGTCGAACGCAGCGTTCACCACCTTGTCGGGGTTGGCGCCGGGCTTATCGACCTTGTTCACGACGACGATGGGCTTCAAGCCCAGCGCCAACGCCTTCTTGGTGACGAAGCGCGTCTGCGGCATGGGGCCTTCCTGCGCGTCGATCAGCAGCACCACGCCGTCCACCATGGACAGGGCGCGTTCGACCTCGCCGCCAAAGTCCGCGTGGCCGGGCGTGTCGAGGATGTTGATGTGCGTATCGTTCCAGCTCACGGCGCAGTTCTTGGCCAGGATGGTGATGCCGCGCTCACGTTCGATGGCGTTGTTGTCCATGACCGTGTCCACGACTTTTTCGTGCGCGGCGAAGGTGCCCGACTGGCGCAGCAGCTGGTCCACCATGGTGGTTTTGCCATGGTCCACGTGGGCGATGATGGCGATGTTGCGGATTTGTTTGCTCATAGCGGTGTTTTCCAAAATGCCGCGTTGTCCACAGGGGCTTGGGTGCGCGGCGCACTTTCCAGAATTTGTTGAATTTCCAGTGGCGAGAGCAGCCGGTCGGCAATCAGCTCGCCCTGGGTGACATGGCCCACGCCCAGCAGGGCACGGGGCCGGTCGCCGTACACGGCGACAGCGCTCGCATCGGCCCAAGCGCCCCGGCGGCGCACGCCCGAGAGAAAGCGCCCGGCATCTTGCTCACCGAGCGTGACCGGCGCGTGTCCTTGCAGCAAGGCATCGACCGGCTGCAGGCAGGCCAGGCGCTGCGCCTCGTCCATGGCTTCGAGCGCGGCGAGCGTCACGCAGCCATCGAGGCCCAGGCCGCCGGTTTCGATGCGGCGCAAAAACACCAGGTGCGCACCACAGCCGAGCGCAGCACCCATGTCTTCGCCCAGGGTGCGGATGTAGGTACCTTTGCTGCATTGAACTATCATTTTGATAGCTGGTTGCGCTTGCTCTGTATGGGTTAGAGCCAGATTTAATGCATGAATCGTGACGTCGCGCGCCGGGCGTTCGACCTCCACCCCAGCGCGCGCGTACTCGTACAGCGCCTTGCCGTCTTTCTTCAAGGCGCTGTGCATGGGCGGCACCTGGCGGATGGCGCCGGTGAACTGCGCCTGTACGGCGGCCAGGCGCTCGGGGGTGAGCTGCGCGGCATCGACGGGGCGCTCTTGCAGCACCTCGCCTTCGGCGTCGCCGGTAGTGGTGGTCACGCCCAGCAGGGCGATGGCCTCGTAGGTCTTGGGCGCATCGAGCTGCAGGGCGCTGAATTTGGTCGCCGCGCCAAAGCACAGCGGCAGCACGCCGCTGGCCAGCGGGTCGAGCGTGCCGGTGTGGCCGGCTTTTTCGGCGCGCAGCAGCCACTTGGCCTTTTGCAAGGCGTCGTTGCTCGATAGGCCCAGGGGTTTATCCAGCAGCAGCACTCCGTGCACCGGGCGCCGCTGCACCCGGATGCGGGGAGCGCGTGCGGTCATGCGGCGTCGTCGTCCTTGGAGCGCGAGGCGACGGCACGGGCAATCAGCGCGTTCATGTCGGAGGCGCGTTCGCTCGTGCGGTCGTAGATGAAGTGCAGCGTCGGCACAGTGTGGATGTGCAGGCGCTTGAACAAGCCGTTGCGCAAGAAGCCCGCCCCTTGGTTCAGGGCCTCTTGCGTCGCCAGGCCATCGCCGACGAGCACGCTGAAAAACACCTTGGCGTGCGCGTAGTCGGGCGTGACCTCCACGCCCTGCAGCGTCACCATGCCAATGCGTGGGTCTTTGAGCTCGCGCAGCAGCTCGGCCAGATCGCGCTGGATCTGGTCGGCCACTTTGAAGCTGCGGTTGGGGGCGGCGGGTTTCTTGGCGGCCATGGCTTACAGCGTCCGGGCAATTTCCTTGATCTCAAAGAGTTCGAGCTGGTCGCCTTCCTTGATATCGGTGTAGTTGCGCAGCTTGATACCGCACTCGAAGCCTTCCTTGACTTCCTTGACGTCGTCCTTGAGGCGGCGCACGGACTCGACTTCGCCGGTGTAGATGACGATGTTGTCGCGCAGCAGGCGGAACTTGCAGTTGCGCGTGACCTGGCCCGAGGTGATGTAGGAACCGGCAATGGTGCCGATCTTGGTCGCCACGAACACGTTGCGGATTTCGGCCGTACCCAGAGCCTCTTCGCGCTGCTCGGGCGCCAACATGCCGGACATGGCGGCCTTCAACTCATCCACAGCGTCATAAATGATGTTGTAGTAGTTGAGCTGCACGTCGTTGGCCTCGGCGTGTTTGCGCGCGTTGGCGTCGGCACGTACGTTGAAGCCAATGATGAGTGCCTTGGAGGCAATCGCCAGGTTCACGTCGCTCTCGCTGATACCGCCCACGCCGGCGTACACCAGCTGCACGCGCACCTCGTCAGTGGAGAGCTTGAGCAGCGACGCCGCCAGTGCTTCTTGCGAGCCCTGCACGTCGGCCTTGATGATGATGGGCAGGTTCTGCACTTCGCCCGCCTGCATTTCGGCAAAGACGTTTTCCATCTTCGCGGCCTGCTGCTTGGCCAGCTTGGTGTTGCGGAACTTGCCGGCGCGGTAGGTGGCGATTTCGCGGGCACGGCGCTCGTCGGAGAGCACCATGAACTCGTCGCCCGCCTGCGGCACTTCGGACAGGCCCTGAATTTCGACCGGGATCGAGGGGCCGGCACTCTTGGCCACCTTGCCGTTCTCATCGACCATGGCGCGCACGCGGCCAAAGGTCTGGCCCGCGAGCACGATGTCGCCCACCTTGAGCGTACCCGTCTGCACCAGCACCGTGGCCACAGGGCCACGGCCCTTGTCGAGCTGGGCCTCGATCACCAGGCCCTTGGCCATGGCATCGACCGGCGCCTTCAACTCCAGCACCTCGGCCTGCAGCAGCACCTGTTCGAGCAGATCATCGATACCCATGCCGGTCTTCGAGGACACGGCAACGAACGGCGAATCACCGCCGTACTCTTCCGGCACCACTTGCTCGGCCACCAGCTCTTGCTTGACGCGATCGGGGTTGGCTTCGTGTTTGTCGGCCTTGGTGATGGCGACCACGATGGGTACGCCCGCTGCCTTGGCGTGCTTGATGGCTTCCTTGGTCTGGGGCATGACGCCGTCGTCAGCCGCACACACCAGGATGACGATGTCGGTGGCCTTGGCACCGCGCGCACGCATGGCCGTGAAGGCTTCGTGGCCCGGGGTGTCGAGGAAGGTGACCATGCCGCGCGGCGTATCGACGTGGTAGGCACCAATGTGCTGCGTGATGCCGCCGGCTTCGCCCGGCGCCACCTTGGAGCGGCGGATGTAATCCAGCAACGATGTCTTGCCGTGATCGACGTGGCCCATGACGGTGACCACGGGTGCGCGCGCCAGCGCCTCGGCCTGCTGGCTCGAAACCTCTTCGGCGGTGAACGCCTCCGGGTCGTCGAGCGCAGCGACGATGGCCTTGTGCCCCATTTCTTCGACCAAAATCATGGCCGTGTCTTGATCGAGCGGCTGGTTGATGGTGACCATCTGGCCCATCTTCATCAGCGCCTTGATGACCTCGGTGGCCTTGATGGCCATCTTGTGCGCCAGCTCGGCCACGGTGATGGTCTCGGGCACGTGCACCTCCAGCACGCGCGCCTCCACCGGCGCCTGCTGGTGCTGGCGCTGGTCGTCACGGTCATTGCCGCGTCGGCCCTTGGGGCCACCGCGCCAGTTGCTGCGGCCAACGCCACCGCTGGAGTCGCCACGGGTCTTGATTTCTTTCTTTTTCGCGCCGTCGTTGGCCCAGCTGGACGACAGCTTGGCCGACTTGACTTCCTTGTTCGCACCCGCGCCAGCACCAGCTGCAGCCGGTGCACCCGCGCGCGCGCCTGCAGCGCCCGGCGTGGTCGCCGGCTTGTGCAGCGTGCCCTTCTTGGCGTCAGCGGCTGCGGCCGGCTTGGGTTCTTCGGGCTTTTTGGCGACCAGCACCTTCTTGGGTGCAGCCATCATGGCGCGGATGGCCTCGGCCTCGGCCAAGGCCTTGCGACGGCGCTCGTCCAAATCTTTGGCGCGGGCAGCCTCCTCGGCAGCGCGGGCCTTGGATTCGGCCTCGGCCTTGGCGCGGGCTTCTTCCTGTGCGGCAGCGCGTGCAACCGCCTCGGCCACAGCCTGGTCCTTGGCTTCTTTGCGTTCGGCGCTTTCCTGGGCTTTTTTCTCGGCCTGCTGGGCCAAGTAGGCCTGGGCACGCTCTTCGGCCTCGCGTTCGCGCTGCTCGCGCGCCTGGCGTTCGCTGCGCTCGACGGCCAGGTCTTCTTCCTGACGGCGAATCAGCTCCGCTTGGCGGCGCGCTTCTTCCTCACGGCGTGCCAGCTCCTGGTCTTCGGGCGAAGGGGCTGCGGCGGCCTCAGGGGCCTCGCCCGCCTCGACTTCATCGCGCTTGACGAAGGTGCGCTTTTTACGCACTTCCACCTGAATGGTGCGCGCCTTGCCGGTGGCGTCGGCCTGCTTGATTTCGGTGGTGGATTTCTTCACCAGCGTAATCTTTTTGCCGGCGGCAGCCGTGCCATGGCTGGCCTGCAGGTAAGCGAGCAGCTTTTGTTTGTCGGGCTCGCTCAGCGCATCGGCGGACGAGGTTTTCTGCACCCCGGCTGCTTGCAGTTGCTCGAGCAGGGTTTCAGGCGATTTTTTGAGTTCTGCGGCGAACTCGGCGACAGTATTCATCGACATATTTGGTACGTACCTCCCTGACCCTTACTCTTGTCCCGTGAACCAGTGCGCGCGAGCCTTCATGATCAAGGCTTTTGCATCGTCGGCGGACTGGCCGGTCAGTTCGGTCAATTCGTCAATGGCCAGATCGGCCAGATCGTCACGTGTGTGCACGCCGCCTGCAGACAATTGAGCCAGCAGTTCGGGCGTCAAGCCTTCGAGGTCACGCAGATCCTCAGAGGCACTGCCCACGCTTTCTTCGCGGGCAATTTCCATGGTCAACAACGCTGCCTTGGCGCGGGCGCGCAGCTCGTTGACCGTATCTTCGTCAAAGCTCTCGATGTCGAGCATTTCCTGCAGCGGCACGTAGGCCACTTCTTCGAGGCTGCCAAAGCCTTCTTGGATCAGGATGTCGGCAATTTCCTCGTCCACGTCGAGCTTTTCCATGAACAGCTGGCGCGTAACGCTGGTTTCCTCGGCCTGCTTTTGCGCGCTTTCTGCCGCATCCATGATGTTGATTTTCCAGCCCGTCAGATCCGACGCCAGGCGCACGTTCTGGCCGCCACGGCCAATCGCAATCGCCAGGTTTTCTTCATCGACCACCACGTCCATGGCGTGCTTTTCTTCATCGACGACGATGGACTGCACGTTGGCCGGCGCCAGCGCGCCGATCACGAACTGCGCCGGGTCTTCGCTCCAGAGCACGATATCGACGCGCTCGCCCGCCAGCTCGTTGGTGACGGCGTTGACACGCGTACCACGCACGCCCACGCAGGTGCCGATGGGATCGACACGCTTGTCGTGGCTGAGCACGGCGATCTTGGCGCGGCTACCTGCATCACGGGCACAGGTTTTTATCTCCAGCAGGCCCTGCTCGATCTCGGGCACTTCGTTGCGAAACAGCTCGATCATGAACTCGGGCGCCGAGCGCGAGAGGATGATAGGCGCGCCGCGCAGCGTCAGGTCCACATCCATGATCATGGCGCGCACGCGGTCGCCGCTGCGCAGGTTTTCTTTCGGAATCATCTCGCTGCGGCGCAGGCGGCCTTCCACGCGACCGGACTCGACGATGATGTCGCCCTTGTCCATGCGCTTGACGGTGCCGGTAAAAATCTTCTCACCCCGGCTCATGAAGTCGTTGAGCAGCATCTCGCGCTCGGCGTCGCGGATTTTCTGCAGGATGACCTGCTTGGCAGCCATGGCGCCGATGCGGCCAATGGGCAGGGATTCGATCATTTCCTCGATGTACTGCCCGACCTCGATGCCCTCGGCGCGGTCTTGCGCATCCATCAGCAGCTCTTCGGCGTCGGGATTTTGCAGACCGGCATCGTCGGGCACGACCAGCCAGCGACGGAAAGTTTCGTAGTTGCCGCTATCGCGGTCGATAGCGACGCGAATGTCCACCTCACCCTCGTACAGCTTCTTGGTGGCCTGTGCCAGTGCCAATTCAACTGCGCCGAACACCACATCGCGCTCGACGTTTTTCTCGCGCGAGATGGCATCGACCAGCATCAACAGTTCGCGATTCATGCAACGACTCTCCTGTTTTTCCTATGCATCCGGGCGGCGGCCCGATTGAGCCCGCCCCCCACTTTTTTCCAACCCTTGACCCGCCGCCGCGCCTCAGTCCTGCGCCGGCGCCTTGGCCGCACGTCCCTTGAAGCTCACAATGGGGGCCAGGCGTGCTTCGCGCAGCTCATCGAAGGTAAAGCCCAGCGCCTGCAGCGGTGCGGGCACCCGTTTTTTGCTCACACGCTGGCCGGGTTTGACCGGTGGCTCATCGCTCCAGACGATTTGCCAGCCACCGCCCTGCACCCGTTCGAGCTGCCCCCGAAATTTTTTCCGGTTCGCATTCACCTGCCCCTGCGCCGCAGCGCCAATGGGGGCCTTGAGGGTGATGTCGATGACTTCACCTGCGAAACGCTCAAAGTCGGCATCGCTGCGCAGCAGGCGATCAATACCGGGAGAGGAAACCTCCAGGCGCGCGTACTCGACGTTCTCGACCTCTAGCGCAAACTGCAGCTGGCGCGTGATTTTTTCGCAATCTTCGACCGTTACGAACTGCTCGGGCAGGGGCTGCGTACCCTCGGGCGCCGGCTGCCAGGGCCAGTCGATGGTGATGCGCAACAAGCCCCCGGCGGAGCGATCGATCTCCACCAGGTCGTAACCCAAGCCGGTCACGGTTTGTTCGACGATTTGCTGCAATGCCACGGGGCTCCAATTCCATCAGAGAAATACAAAAAACCCGACAACCACCACGCCTGCGGCGCGGCAGCTTCGAGCTCCACAATCCGTTGGACCAAAAAAAACGGGCGGTGGTAACCCGCCCGTTTGGTCGTGAAGCGGCGATTGTACCCGGTAACGCATTGATCTGCAAAGGCTCAGCCCTGCACGGTGCGCAGGCGCAAGAACAGCTCCTGGGCCTGCGCCGAACATGGCGCGAGCCCCGCCCCGCCCTGCTGCAAGCTCGACAACAGCCGTTCGAGCACCCCGATTTGCGGCAGCAACGGGCCCAGAAAACGCGCCTGGTGGCCATCGGCAATCAGCAGCGTGGGGAAGGTTTCCACATCCAGGTCGCCCAGCAGCGCCTCCTCGTCTTCCACATCGAGCCACACCCAGCGCAGCTGCGGTTGGGCGGCGGCCAGGGCATCGAAAGCATGGCGGTACTCGCCGCACACGCGGCACCAGGCGGCGCACAGGCACCAGACGGCCCAATCAGCGACGGCGGGCGCAGCGGCGGCAGCAGCAGTATCGGTTGCAGCGGGGTGGTTCATGGCAAGGCAAGCAAAGGCCGTCATGGTAGCGCCGCCGCTACCAGCTGCCGGGTGTAGGCGTGCTGCGGCGCATCGAGCACTTGGTGCACGCTGCCGTGTTCGAGCACGGCGCCGTCCTTCATCACCAGCACCTCGTGCGCCATGGCGCGCACCACGGCCACATCGTGCGTGATGAGCAAATAGGCCAGGCCGCGCTCTTTTTGCAGGCGCTGCAGCAGCGCCAGCACCTGCTGCTGGATGGTGACATCGAGCGCACTCGTGGGTTCGTCGAGCACCAACAGGCGCGGCTGCACGATGAGCGCGCGCGCAACGGCCAGGCGCTGGCGCTGGCCGCCGGAAAACTCGTGCGGATAGCGTGCCAGCAGGCCGGGGAACTGCACCTCATCGAGCCCCACCTCGGCCAAGGCTTGCAGCACGCGCACGCGCCGCTGCGCGGCATCGAGCGCGGGCTCGTGCACCTGCAGGCCCTCGCCCACGATTTCTTCCACCGTCAGGCGCGGTGAGAGCGAGGAAAACGGGTCCTGGAACACCACCTGCACCTGGCGGCGCAGGCGCTGGTTGGGCGCGCTGTTGTGGATGGCGGGCAGCTCCCAGCCTTGGCCCGCCAGCTGCAGTGCCCCCGTGCTCGGCAGCAGCCCGAGCACGGCCTGCGCCAGAGTGGATTTGCCCGAGCCCGATTCGCCCACCACGCCCAGGGTGCGCCCAGGCAGCAGGCGCAGGCTGGCACCCTGCACGGCCACGAACACGCCTTTTTGGAACCAGCCGCGCACGCCCGGCAGCGCCGTGGGGTAGGTCACGCGCAAGTGGTCGGTCTGCAGCACGGGCGGGGTATCGGCGCCCAGCGGCGCTTCAACCACGTCGCGCCGGGGCTGGCTGGCGATCAAACGCTGGGTATAGGGGTGCGCTGGCGCGGCAAAAATCTGCGCCACGCTGCCCTGCTCGACCAGATGGCCTTGCTCCATCACGGCGACGCGGTCGGCAAAGCGGCGCACCAGGTGCAGGTCGTGCGTAATCAAGAGCACGGCCATGCCGTTGCGCCGCTGCAAGTCGGCCAGCAGATCGAGGATTTGCCCGCGCAGGGCCACGTCCAGCGCCGTCGTGGGCTCATCGGCCAGCAGCAGCGTCGGCTCGCAGGCCAGGGCCATGGCGATCATGGCGCGCTGGCGCTGCCCGCCCGAGAGCTGGTGCGGGTAGCTGCGCGCGCGGCGTGCGGGCTCGGGGATGCCGGTGTTTGCTAGCAATTCAATAGCTGCTTGCGCGCTCTGGGCGGGCGTTAGCGCCTTTTTTAGCTCCAAAACCTCGGCAATCTGGCGGCCTATGGTCATGAGGGGGTTGAGCGCCGTCATCGGCTCCTGGAACACCATGGCAATCTCGCTGCCGCGCACGGCGCGCATCTCGCGCTCAGAAAGTTGTAGCAGGTCGCGCTGGCCCAGCAAGGCTTGGCCGGAGATTTGCGCCCCATCCACCAGTCGCAGCAGGCTGAGCGCGCTGATGCTCTTGCCCGAGCCCGATTCGCCCACCAGGGCGAGTTTTTCACCCGGGGCGATGTCCAGGTCGATGCCGTGCACCACCTCTTTGGCGCCAAAGCGCACGCGCAGGCCGCGCACTTGCAGGAGTTTTTCAGCCATGGTTTTTTCGAGGGTCGAGCGCATCGCGCAGCGCGTCGCCCATAAAAGTCAGCAGCAGCAGGGTGAGTACCAGCACAGCGAACGTGGAAAGCGATATCCACCAGGCGTCGATGTTGTTCTTGCCCTGGCTCAGCAATTCGCCCAGCGACGGCGTTCCCGGCGGCACGCCCAGGCCGAGGAAGTCGAGCGAGGTCAGCGCCAAAATCGCTGCGCTCATGCGAAACGGCAGGAAGGTGACCACCGGCGTCAGGCTGTTGGGCAGGATGTGGCGCAGCATGATCTGCCGGTTGGGCAGGCCCAGGGCGCGCGCGGCTTTGACGTAGTCGAGCTGGCGGTTGCGCAAAAACTCGGCACGCACGTAGTCCGACAGCCCCATCCAGCCAAACAGACTCAGCAGCACCAGCAGCAACCCGACGCTGGGCGCGAGCACGGCGCTGAAGATGATGAGCAGGTACAGCTCGGGCATGGAGCCCCAGATTTCGATGAAGCGCTGAAAGGCCAGATCCACCTTGCCGCCAAAAAACCCCTGGATGGCGCCCGTAAGCACCCCCAGCAGCACGCCCGTCACCGTCAGCGCCAGGCCAAAGAGCACGCTGACGCGAAAGCCGTAGAGCAGCTGCGCCAGCAGGTCGCGCCCCCGGTCGTCGGTGCCCAGCCAGTTGGCAGCCGAAGGCGGTGCCGGGTTGGGCTGCTGGGCAAAGTAGTTGATGGTGCTCGCGCCGTAGGGGTTGAGGGTGTAGAGCGCCCAGTTGCCGCCGCTGGTGATCTGCTGGCGGATAAAGGGATCGAGGTAGTCGGTGGGCGTGTCAAAGTCGCCGCCAAAGGTTTTTTCCGGGTAGTCCTGGGCGATGGGAAAGTAGGTCTGGCCCTGGTAGCGCACCAGCAGGGGGCGGTCGTTGCTGACCAGCTCGGCGCACAAGCTCAGCAGCACCAGGGCGGCAAACAGCAGCAGGCTCCAGTAACCCAGGCGGTTGCGCTGAAAGCGCTGCCAGGCGCGGCGGGTGGGGGAGAGGTGTCTTTCCATGGGCCAGCGCCTAACCACGGTCGTGCTGCAGCAGGCTCATGCTGTACTGCAAAAACTCATCGAGGTGCTTTTCGATGATGGTGACGGTGATCGGCAGCTGCAGGCTCTGGTAGTCATGCACCGCGATGTTGCGAAACCCCACCATGCGCTGCAAGCCCTCGGCCAATTGCGGCGCAATCCGACCAGCGCGGGCCAGCAGGGCGAACACGTCACGGGCACTTTGCGGCACACCCAAGCGGTCGCGCCGAATCAGGTGCTGCCCCATATCGAGCGCCGCCTCACAGGCGCGCTGGATATTCAAGATGGCGGCATCCTGGCGGCTGAAGTTGGTAGCAAAAGTGGCCGGGTCGCTGAAATACTCCTCGCGTGCACGCCCAACGCAACGCTCTATCGTGGCCGCCTTGTTGATCAGCACATCATCTGCCATACACCGTCCCTGTTTCTCGAATATCGGCCAACAAGCCCGCGCGCGCGGCGTCCAGGGCTGTTTTCTCACTCAGGATGGTGCTCTCGTACAAGCTGGCCTGCGCATCGCGCGCCCACCAACGCACCCCCTGGGTGATGACTTGGTACTGCATCACCGTCGATGCTGCGCGCAAATCAAGCAAATCGACGGTGCAGCCCGCCCTATCGGCCAGTTCACCCGCAAGCTGCCACAGCAGCAGCGCATCGGCGTAACCGGCCACCAACACGGCCATGTCCAAATCACTGCCCTGCCCCGCCGTACCCTGCACGCGGCTACCAAAACCATACACCGCCAGCAGCCCCGGCACGCGCGCTTGCAGTGTGGCCACCAGGCGCTCAACCAATGGGGCAGCCACGGTGTGCGTGGGGGTGTCAGCGGTGGCCTTAATCGAATTTGACACGCGGATCCACCCACACATAACAAAGATCAGACACCAGCTTGGTCACCAGCCCGATGAGCGTGAACAGGTACAGCGTGCCCAGCACGACGGGGTAGTCGCGCCGGATCACGCTCTCGTAGCTCAAGAGGCCCAGGCCGTCGAGCGAGAACAGCGTCTCGATCAGCAACGAGCCGGCAAAGAATGCGCCAATAAAAGCCGCCGGAAAGCCGGTAACGATGGGAATGAGCGCATTGCGAAACACATGGCCGTAGAGCACCTGGCGCTCGGAAAGGCCCTTGGCGCGCGCCGTGAGCACGTATTGCTTGCGGATTTCTTCCAAAAAGGCGTTCTTCGTCAGCATGGCGGTCACGGCAAAGCTGCCCGCCACCATCGCCGTCACCGGCAGGGCGATGTGCCAGAGGTAGTCCACGATGCGCGCACCCCAGGAAAGCTCGTCCCAGTTCGCCGACGTCAGCCCGCGCAGCGGAAACCACTGCAGCTGGCCGCCAAAAATCACCAGCAGCGCCACGCCCAGTACAAAGCCCGGAATGGCGTAGCCCACCAGAATGAGCAGCGTGGTCAGCAAATCAAAGCGCGAACCGGCACGCACCGCCTTGGCCACGCCCAGGGGCACGGCCACCAGGTAGCTGATGAAAAACGTCCACAGCCCCAGGCTGATGGAGACGGGCAGCTTTTCCTTCACCAGCTGCCACACGTCCTTGTTCTGAAAAAAGCTGCGCCCCAGGTCAAAGCGGGCAAAACGCCCCAGCATCTCGGCAAAACGCTGGTGCGCGGGTTTGTCAAAACCGTAGAGCGCCTTGATCTGCTCCAGGCGCTTGGGGTCCACCCCCTGCGCTCCCCGGTAGGCCAGGCCGCCGCCCTCGGCGCTGCCGCCAGCGCCCGCCTTGGCCTCGGCCAGGTACTGCTCCACCGGGCCACCAGGCACGAACTGGATGACGGCAAAGGTCAGCAGCAACACGCCCAGCAGCGTGGGCAGCATGAGCAGCAGGCGTTTGGCGATGTAGGCAAGCATGGGGACGAAATTTACAGCCAACGGCGCACGCGGCGCAGGTAGTCGGCATACGGCGCGCCAAATTTGGCCAAGAGCGCCCGCTCCTCCGGCTGGATTTGAAAGCGCGTGATGTAGGCCACAAACAAAACCAGCGCCACCAGCCCCAGCGGCTGGCCGCGCCACAGACACAGCGCCAGCAGCAGCAGCGCCAGCCCCAGGTACATGGGGTTGCGTGTGAAGCAGTACGGCCCGCTTTGCACCACCGCGCTGGCACGCCCCGGCGCCAGGGGGTTGGCCGTGGTGCGCTGGCGGCGAAAGTTCCACAGGCTCCAGCCATCGAGCGCCAGGCCGAGCAGCGCGCACGGCAGCGCCAGCGGCAGGCGCAGCGCCTCGGGCAAGGGCCACAGCGGCCACCAGGCGCCGGCAACCCAGGCCAGCGCGGCGCAGGCCAGGGCGACGATGGGCGGGGGGATTTTGTGCTCTAGAAAATGCATTTTTGAGGGTAAAAACAGGCTCTAGCGCCCGCCAGGCAAGCGCGAGCAGCTATCATTTTTTTGCCCACCAGGTCATCACCGCCCACATCTCCCCCGGCGAATACGGCGGCAGGGCCTCGGGGCGCTCCAGGCGCCAGGCGTTGTAGGCCATGCGGTGGGTGCTGGCGTACCACTGGGGCACAAAGTAGTGGCTGTGCCAGATGACGCGGTCGAGCGCGTGGCAGGCCGGGCGCAGTTGCTGCTCGGTCTTGGCGCTGACCATGGCGGCGATGAGCGCATCGACCGCCGGGCTTTTCACGCCGGCGAAGTTGCCCGAATCCTCGGTGTCGGCGGCCTGGCTGCCAAACAGGTCGGCAAACTCCTGGCCGGGGTTGTTCGTGCCCTGGAAGGCGAGCGAGGTGATGTCGAAATCAAACTTCTGCAGCCGCTGCTGGTACAGCGCGAAGTCCACCGAGCGGAATTTGAGCGTGATGCCGAGCTTTTCCAGGTTGCGCATCCAGGGGGCGACCACGCGCATCCCGCCTTCGTTGCTGTCCATGTATTCCAGCACCAGGGGCGTGCCTGCGGCCACGCCGGGCACGTTGACGGCGCGCAGCACGCCGCCCTGCACCTGCCAGCCAGCATCCTGCAGCAGCGCCTGGGCGCGGCGCAGGTTGGCGCGCAGCGACGAGGGTGGGTGGGTGCTGGGCGGCTGGACCATCGTGCCGAAGGTGGCGGCGGGCAGCTGCGCGCGCCAGGGGTTGAGCAGCGCCAGCTCCTCAGGCGTGGGCGCGCCCGTCGCCTCGCAGGCGGTGTTGCCGAACAGGCTGTGCACGCGCCGATACGAGCCGTAGAACATCTGGCGGTTCATCCACTCGAAATCCAGCGCCAAATCCAGCGCCTGGCGCACGCGCGCGTCCTTGAGCAGCGGGCGGCGGGTGTTGAGCACGTAGCTCTGGAAACCGGCGGGCAGCTGGTGGGCAAAGTCGCCCTTGACCAGCTCACCGCTGTCAAATTTTTTGCCGTTCACGCGCCGCGCCCAGTCCCCGGCGCTGAAAAAGCGCATCAGGTCGAACTCGCCCGCCTTCAGCGCTTCGAGCCGCGCCGTGCCGTCCTTGTAGATCTTCACGTTCACGCGTGCGAAGTTCCACTGGCCCCGGCGCACGTTCAGGTTCTGCGCCCAGTAGTGGGGGTCGCGCAGGTAGGTAATGTCTTTGCCAAAGTTCACCGGGCCGATGCGGTAGGGGCCGCTGCCGATGGGGGTGTCGGTCACCACCTGGTCGAACGGCTTGGGCTTGCCGTCTTCGCCCAGCCCCCAGGCGCGGCTGAACACGGGCAGGCCACCCACGGTCAGGGGCAGCTCGCGGTTGGGTTTTTTGAAGCGAAAGCGGATGGTGCGCGCATCCAGCACCTCGGCGGCAGCCACGTCGGTGAGCAGGGTTTTGTAGCCCGGCGAGGTGTAGGGGCCCATCAGGGTGTCAAAGCTGTGCTTCACGTCCTCGGCCTGCACCGGAGCGCCGTCGTGAAAGCGCGCCTCGCTGCGCAGGCGAAAGGTGGCCGAGAGGCCGTCGGCGGCCACCTGCACATCTTCGGCCAGCAGGCCGTAGCCGGTGGCGGTTTCGTCCATGGAGCCCACCAGCAGGCTGTCGAACAGCAAGTCCGACAGGTAGGCCGGCGCGCTGCCCTTGATGGTGAAGGGGTTGTATTTGTCGAACGTGGAGGTGCGCAGGTTGCTCACCAGGCGCAACTCGCCGCCCTTGGGCGCCTGGGGGTTGGCGTAGGCGAAATGCTCAAACCCCGCCGGGTAGCGCGGCTGGCCCCACAGGGCGTAGGCGTGGGCAGCCCAGGTCGGCTGGGCCCAAAAACCAAAAAAAGCGAGCAAAAAAAGGCGCCGGAACTGCATGAGACAATTCTGCACCAGGCGCGCACAGCGCTTGCACAACGTATTTCCCCCTCATTTTCAGGAGAACCAACATGGGCTTTCTCGCCGGCAAAAAGCTGCTCATCACGGGCGTGCTGTCCAACCGTTCCATCGCCTACGGCATTGCCCGCGCCTGCCACCAGCAGGGCGCAGAGCTGGCCTTCAGCTACGTGGGCGAGCGCTTCAAAGACCGCATCACCGAGTTTGCCGCCGAGTTTGGCTCCACGCTGGTGTTCGATTGCGACGTGGCCGACGATGCGCAGATCGAAAAAATGTTTGCCGACCTCTCGGCCACCTGGCCGAAGTTTGACGGCTTTGTGCACAGCATCGGCTTTGCCCCGCGCGAGGCGATTGCCGGCAACTTTCTCGACGGCCTCTCGCGCGAGGGCTTTCGCGTGGCGCACGACATCAGCGCCTACAGCTTCCCCGCCATGGCCAAGGCCGCCCTGCCCTACCTGAACGACAAATCCGCGCTGCTGACGCTCTCCTACCTGGGCGCGCTGCGCAGCATTCCCAACTACAACACCATGGGCCTGGCCAAGGCCAGCCTGGAAGCGAGCGTGCGCTACTTGGCCGAGGCCGTGGGCCGCACGGCAGATGGCCGCGCCATCCGCGCCAACGGCATTTCTGCCGGCCCCATCAAGACGCTGGCGGCCAGCGGCATCAAGGACTTCGGCAAGCTCCTGGGCCGCGTGGCCGACGCCGCGCCGCTGCGCCGCAACGTGACCATCGAGGACGTGGGCAACGTCGCCGCCTTTTTGCTGAGCGACCTGGCTAGCGGCGTGACCGCCGAGATCACCTATGTGGACGGCGGCTTCAGCCAGACGGCGGGGCTGTCGGCCGATCAGGTGTAAAGCGCCTGCACCAACTGCCCCTGGCCTGCATCGCAGGACAGGGGTTTCTCTATGATTTTGGCCTCTAACGCTTACCAGTCAAGCGCTAGCAGCTATCTTTTTTACTATTCAACGTTTCGCCAAAGCGGCGAACATGGCATCCGCCGTAGGCTGTTTTGCAGGTCGTGCCCACAACAGCAAAGCGGCGCGTTGCAAGGCCTGCCCGCGCGTGCGCATGGCGGCCTCGTCCCATTGCTGCAAATCGCTGCGATGAAACCAGGCCGCATTCATTAACAAGGCGCTCTGCCCCAACAGGGAGCGCTTGCCCAGCACCATGTTTCCTTGCCCATCATGGCTATCGGCAAAAGGACCATTGCTGACGCTGCTGTTCAGCGCACTGGTCAACAGCGTCAGATTGCCAAAACCATGCAAAGCCAGTTGTCGTGTCTGGCGCTGCGCATCTCCCATACCTGCTACCTGATAACTCGGTACCTTGTCCCAGCTTTGTGGCATGACATGCTCCACCGTCAAGACAGTTGGCACATCCTGGCTGCCCTGTTTGGCACCGCGTGCGGCGTACTCCAGAGCACGCAGCAGGGCGCACACCTTGCCAGACTTGAGTTCGGTATAAACCGGGCGTGTGAGCCACTGATCGCCAAACGATTGATCGTCGGGCCAGCACTCGCTGGCCGCCGAGGCGTCCAGCAAGGCCTGGCGCAACGCCTCGTGGGGCTTTTCGGCAGCGCAAACCGCTTGCAGCACACGCAAAAAGAAACGGTTATAGCCCTTCGTCGTTAAGCCGCAGACGCTGCGGCGCACAAGGTAAGAAGCCAAGTCGCCCAAAGCCTGCTGAAGTTCGGCACTGTCGTCCTCCAGGCGCTCACGCAGCGCCAGCACCACCGGGGTAACCGTTCCTACATCCAATGCCTTCAGCAGGCGAGCAAATTCAGCCAAATAGCCCGTTCCCTGAGGCGAAATCAGCGCCCCAAAGTGACGACTGCTGGTTTGGATACGCCGCAGCTCGACTTCCAAATCGCGCGGAGCCTGCAACCACCAGCCCTTGAACGCCTGGAACACATGGCCGACAAGGGTGGTTTCCTGGCACCGAAGCACTGCGTAATGGTAGAAAAACAGATCAATGCGCGGGTGCAACAAACGCCCCTGCTTTTCCTTGTCACGCCAGTAGCGGTTGGCCGTCACGGTATTTTTTCCCGTTGCTACCTGATCAAAATCACTCCAATAGCTGGCATACAACATATCTACCGCCTGGCCTTGGCGCGCGGCCTCCAGGAATAAAAAATTGCGAACCAGATCGGATGCCAACAGCGGTTCTCCACGCGCATTCAGGGTTTCAAAAATCACCTGGGGATCATCATCCACGTCCAGCGACAAAGTCATCAGCTGCACCTGGTCTGCCAGCGCCATATACAGCGCCTGGGCACGAAGTACATCCGCCTTGCCCACTGCTGCCACTGGCGCTACGGCATTGGTATTGCGAAGGGCGGCCACCAGTGCGTCGCTGTGGCTGCGATCGGGATCAACGCCATCGGCGCGCGGGGCGGAGTCAGACAAATCCACACCATGCAGATAAGCCAGGCAGACGTGATACAGATACAAAAAGGTCTGCACCATCAAGGGCCGATCCATCCGATTGCGACCATCACGCGCCGGGTAAGCCGCGCACACATCCGCAACCGAGCTGGCGGTATGCAGCGCCTTCATTTCCTGGCGCCCAGCCTGCGTGGGCCAAACTTTGTGGTGATCGTTGGCATCCACCACATAGGGGCCTGGATTGCGCACGACGGCAGCTACCATTTGTGCCACATTCATCTGGTCACTATCTTGCGCAGCGTGGCGCAACGCCAATAGCAACAGATGCAAGGTGGTGCTGCGCTGCTGACCATCGATTACCTCGTACATGGGGACGCGCCCAAAAGCATTGGGCACTGGCGTCATGACGATGGAGCCCAGAAAATGCTTGGGTAAGGGCCGCAGGGCAGCCACGGCTGCCGGAGCCAGTTGCTGGCGTTCGAGCAGCGCATCCGCCTGGTTTTGAATATCGAACCACAGTGGCGCCACCTGTTTTTCCAGCGTCCAAACGTACCCCCGCTGAAAAATAGGAATTTGGTACTGAAAAGGAGCGTTAAAAAGGCCAATAACGGTGGTTTTGCTCGGCTGCATAAAAAAACGCAATGGGTTGTTAAATACCAGCCCATTCTATGGTTCGGCTGCCTCCTCAACCCGTCGGCGCCGCCACCCGGTGCAGCAGCACGGGGTTGCCGCCCTTGCCGTCCACACTTTCAATCTGCACGCCAAAGCCCCACAGCCGGGCGACGTGCTTGAGCACCTCCACCGTGCTCTCGCCCAGCGGGCGGCCCTGGTATTGGGTGTGGCGCAGGGTCAGGCTGCGGTCGCCGCGCAGGTTCACGTTCCAGACTTGGATGTTGGGCTCGCGCGTGCCCAGGTCGTACTGCTGCGACAGGGTCTGGCGCAGCTGGCGGTAGCCGTCTTCGTCGTGGATGGCGCTGACCAGCAGCTCGCTTTGCGCGGTGTCGTCGTGGATGGCGAACAGGCGCAGGCTGCGCATCAGGTGCGGGCTCAGGAACTGGCCGATGAAGCTCTCGTCCTTGAAGTTGCGCATGGCGTGATCCAGCGTGGGCAGCCAGGGCTGGCCGGCGATGTCGGGGAACCAGTGCCGGTCTTCCTCGGTCGGGGCCTGGCAGATGCGCTGGATGTCGCGGTACATGCCAAAGCCCAGGGCGTAGGGGTTGATGCCGCTGTACGCCGGGTGGCCCACCGGGGGCTGGTAGATGACGTTGGTGTGCGAGGACAGCCATTCGATCATCACGCCGTCGGTCAACCAGCCCTCGTCGTAGAGGGTGTTCATCAGCGTGTAATGCCAGAAGGTGGCCCAGCCTTCGTTCATCACCTGGGTCTGGCGCTGGGGGTAGAAGTATTGCGCCACCTTGCGCACGATGCGCACGATCTCGCGCTGCCACGGTTCGAGCAGGGGGGCATTTTTCTCGATGAAGTACAGCAGGTTTTCCTGCGGCTCGCAGGGAAAGCGCTCTTGTGCCTGGGTGGCGGCATCTTTGCCGGGGCGCACGGGCAGAGTGCGCCAAAGCTCGTTGACTTGCTGCTGCGCGTAGGCTTCGCGCTCGCTGCGCTCCAGGCGCTCGCGCGCCAGGCTTTTCTTTGACGGGCGGCGATAGCGATCGACCCCAAAATGCGCCAGCGCGTGGCAGGAGTCGAGCAACTGCTCGACCGCCTCCCAGCCGTAGCGCTCCTCGCACTGGGCCATGTAGTCGCGGGCATAGACCAGATAGTCGATGATGCTGCCGGCGTCCGTCCAGAGGCGAAACAGGTAGTTGCCTTTGAAGAAGCTGTTGTGGCCGTAGGCGGCGTGAGCAATCACCAGCGCCTGCATGGCGGTGGTGTTTTCTTCCATCAGGTAGCTGATGCAGGGGTTGGCGTTGATGACGATCTCGTAGGCCAGCCCCATGTGGCCACGCCGGTAGCGGCGCTCGGTGGCCAAGAATTCTTTGCCATAGCTCCAGTGGCGGTAGTTGACGGGCATACCCACGCTGGCGTAGGCGTCCATCATTTGCTCGGCGGTGATGACTTCGAGCTGGTTGGGGTAGGTATCGAGGCCAAAGCGTTCGGCAGTCTCGGCAATGACGGCGTGGTAGCGCTCGATGAGCTCGAACGTCCAGTCGCTCGGGTCAGGCAGGGGCTGGGCCGGGCGCTGGCCGGCGGGCAGCAAGTCTGCGGGCACGCTGCGCTGGCGGCGCTCGCCGGTGGCGGCGACTTTCCAGGGGTTGTCGCCATTGCGCCGCTCAAGCACGGGGTACAGGGAGAGGTTCATACCGGCACCCCCTCTTTCTTGAACAAATCCCGGAACACGGGGTAGATCTCGCTCGCATCGGCCACCTTGCGCATCGCAAACTGCGGATACAGGGGCAGCAGCTGGGCGTATTCCTCCCACAGGTTTTGCTCCTCAGGGGCTACCTGCACGTAGGCAAAGTAGCGCACCAGGGGCAGGATCTTGTCCACCAGCAGGTTGCGGCAGTTGCCGCTGTCGTTGGTGAAGTTGTCGCCATCGCTGGCCTGGGCAACGTAGATATTCCAGTCGCCCACGGGGTAGCGTGCGCGCATGGTGTCAGCGAGCAGCTCCAGCGCACTGCTGACCACGGTGCCGCCGGTTTCCTGGGAGTGAAAAAATTCATCCTCACTCACTTCACTCGCCTGGGTGTGGTGACGGATGAAAACGATGTCGATTTTTTCGTAATGCCGCGTCAAAAACAGGTACAGCAGAATGAAAAAACGCTTGGCCAGGTCTTTGCGCGCCTGGTCCATGGAGCCCGAGACGTCCATGACGCAAAACATCACCGCCTGGCTGTTGGGCACGGGCACCTTGGTGTGGGCACGAAAGCGCAGGTCGATGGGGTCGAGGTACGGCACCCGCGCCACGCGCTCTTTCAGGGCCTGAATCTGGCGCTGCAGGGCGGCGGCCTCCTCGCTCGTGCCGTCGTCCTGCGCCAGCAGGGCATCGAGCTGCTGCTGCAGCTGCTGCCAGTGCTGCTGCGGCTGGCGGGTCAGGGCAATGCGCCGCCCCAGGGCGCCGCGCATGGTGCGCAGCAGCGCCAGGTTGTTGGGCGTGCCGTCGTGGTTGTAGCCGGCGCGGCGGTTCTTCCACTGCGGGTTGTCGCCCAGGTGCGTGCGCAGCAGACGCGGCAGCGCAAGGTCGTCAAAAAAGAGCTGCATGAACTCCTCTTTGGACAGGGTGAAGGTGAAGTCGTCCTCGCCTTCGCCGCTGTCGCTGGCCTGGCCACCGCGCCCGCCGGCGCCGCCCTCGGGGCGGGCAATGCGGTCGCCACGCACGTAGTCGCTGTTGCCTGGGTGCACCATGTCGCGCACCCCACCCCGGCCATGGTGAAAAACCGGCTCCTGGATGTTTTTCTTCGGGATGGTGATGTTCTCGGCCTGCTCGATGTGGCGGATATCGCGCTCGCCCACGGCGCGGCGCACGCTCTCGGTGATCTGCGCCTTGTAGCGGCGGATGAAGCGTTCACGGTTGCCCACCGACTTGTTTTTGCCGGCGAGTCTGCGGTCGATGATTTGCATGGCCATGGTGCTGCGCCCTCCCCTTGCCCGCAGGCGGTTTCAGCTGCTCTTGCGCACGCGCAGGTACCACTCGCACAGCAGGCGCACCTGCTTGGAGGTGTAGCCCTTGGATTCCATGCGGGTGACGAAATCTTCGTGCTTGCGCGCATCCTCGGCGCTGGCCTTGGCGTTGAAGCTGATGACGGGCAGCAGCTCCTCGGTGTTGGAGAACATTTTTTTCTCGATCACCAGGCGCAGCTTTTCATAGCTCGTCCAGGCCGGGTTTTTGCCCTGGTGGTTGGCGCGCGCACGCAGCACAAAGTTGACGATTTCGTTGCGAAAATCCTTGGGATTGGCAATGCCGGCGGGTTTTTCAATCTTCTCCAGCTCGGCATTGAGGGCGTTGCGATCAAATACTTCGCCGGTATCGGTGTCGCGGTATTCGCTGTCCTGAATCCAATAGTCGGCATAGGTCACATAGCGGTCAAAAATGTTTTGCCCGTACTCGCTATAACTTTCAAGGTAAGCGGTTTGTATCTCTTTGCCGATGAACTCGGCGTAGCGCGGCGAGAGATATTCCTTGATAAATCCGGTGTATTTCGTCTCCAGCTCGGCCGGAAACTGCTCGCGCCCAATCTGCTGCTCCAGCACGTACATCAGATGCACCGGGTTGGCCGCCACTTCGGTGCTGTCGTAGTTGAATACCTTGGACAAAATTTTGAAGGCAAAGCGCGTGGAGATGCCGCTCATGCCCTCATCGACGCCGGCGTAGTCGCGGTACTCCTGGTAGCTCTTGGCGCGCGGATCGGTGTCTTTGAGGCTTTGCCCGTCATAGACCTTCATTTTGCTGAACAGGCTGGAGTTTTCCGACTCTTTCAGGCGCGTAAGAATGGCAAACTGCGCCATCATCTTGAGCGTGCCCGGCGCGCACACGGCCTGCGCGAGCGACGATTCCCGAATAAGCTTTTCGTAAATGCGAATTTCTTCGCTCACGCGCAGGCAGTACGGCACCTTGACGATATAGATGCGATCGAGAAACGCCTCGTTGTTCTTGTTGTTGCGAAATGCCTTCCACTCGCTCTCGTTGCTGTGCGCCAGCACCATGCCATCGAACGGAATGGCGCCAAAGCCCTCGGTGCCCTTGTAGTTACCCTCCTGCGTCGCCGTCAGCAGCGGGTGCAGCACTTTGATGGGGGCCTTGAACATTTCCACAAATTCAAGCAAACCCTGGTTGGCCAAACACAGGCCGCCCGAATAACTGTAGGCGTCGGTATCGTCCTGGCCAAAATTTTCCAGCTGGCGAATATCGACCTTGCCCACCAGGCTGGAAATATCCTGGTTGTTCTCATCGCCCGGCTCGGTCTTGGCAATGGCGATCTGTTTCAAGATGCTGGGGTAGCGCTTGATGACGCGAAACTGGCGAATGTCGCCGCCGTATTCTTCGAGCCGCTTGACGGCCCAGGGCGAGAGCACGCGCGCCAGATAGCGCGGCGGAATGCCAAACTGCTCCTGCAGGATGGGGCCGTCCTCCTGCGGATCGAACAGGCCCAGGGGCGACTCGTTCACCGGCGAGCCCTTGAGGGCGTAGAACGGCACCTTCTGCATCAGGTACTTGAGGCGCTCGGCAATCGAGCTTTTACCACCGCCCACGGGGCCGAGCAGGTAGAGGATTTGCTTGCGCTCCTCCAGCCCCTGCGCCGCGTGGCGGAAAAAGCTCACCACCTGCTCGATGGCGTCCTCCATGCCGTAGAACTCGGCAAAGGCCGGATAACGGCGGATGACTTTGTTGGCAAACAGGCGCGAGAGCTGCGGGTCGTTGCGCGTATCGAGCATCTCGGGCTCACCAATAGCGGCCAACATGCGCTGCGCTGCCGTGGCGTACACCATGGGATCGCGCTTGCATTCCGCCAGGTACTCGTCAATCGACATTTCCTCTTCGCGCCCCCGCGCGTAACGTGCGGTGAAGTGGCTGATGGCGTCCATAAATCCTCCTGTGACGATTGCGGCCTAGCGGTGCAATTCGTTGTAGCACCGGCGTGCTGCTTTGAACAGGGGATTTATGGGGGCAACAGCGGGTGCTTCAGCGCTTGGCTGCAGGCCGGCGCGGTGCCGACGGGGCACGTGTGCCGGCGCGCGGCGGCAGGCCGGTGTGCTGCGTCAGCAGCTGGCCGGGCTGCGGCTTTTTACCCGGTGCGCCTTGCACCTTGGCCTGTCCCTGCGCCTGCGCCTTGCCCTGCGCAGCCGACTGGCGTGCGCTGTCGAGCGCCATGGTCGGTATGACGTGGTACTTGCCCTTGTCCGCCTTGCTGCATTGGCCGGGCAGTGGCTGCCAGGTGGGGATGAGGTGGTGCTTGCCGTTGCCGATCAAATCGGCGCGGCCCATGGCCTTGAGCGCGTCGCGCAACAGCGGCCAGTTGGCCGGGTCGTGGTAGCGCAAAAAGGCCTTGTGCAGGCGCCGGCGCTTCTCACCGCGCACCACGTCCACCTTTTCGCCGCGTTCGTCGCGGTGCACGCCCTTCAAGGTGTTGATGCCCGTGTGGTACATGGCCGTGGCCGTGGCCATGGTGCTGGGATAAAAGGTTTGCACCTGGTCAGCGCGAAAGCCGTTTTTCTTCAGCCAGATGGCGAGGTTCATCATGTCCTCGTCGCTGGTGCCGGGGTGGGCGGCGATGAAGTACGGAATCAAAAACTGCTTCTTGCCGGCTTCCTCGGTGTACTTCTCGAACAAGACCTTGAACTTGTCGTAGTTGCCGATGCCGGGCTTCATCATCTTGGTCAGCGGCCCGGCCTCGGTGTGCTCGGGGGCAATCTTCAGGTAGCCACCCACATGGTGCTGCACCAGCTCCTTGACGTACTCGGGCGACTGGATCGCCAGGTCGTAGCGCAGGCCCGAGCCAATCAGAATTTTCTTGATGCCCTTGATCGCCCGGCCCTTTTTGTAGATGGAAATCAGCGGGTCGTGGTTGGTGGTCAGGTTCTGGCAGATGCCGGGATAAACGCAGCTCGGTTTGCGGCAGGCGGCCTCGATCTCGGGCGTGCGGCAGCCCAGGCGGTACATATTGGCCGTGGGCCCGCCCAGGTCAGAGATGGTGCCGGTAAAGCCCTGCACCTTGTCGCGCACGTCCTCGATCTCGCGCAGGATGGAATCCTCGGAGCGGCTCTGGATGATGCGCCCCTCGTGCTCGGTGATGGAGCAGAAGGTGCAGCCGCCAAAGCAGCCGCGCATGATGTTGATGGAGAAGCGGATCACCTCCCAGGCCGGGATTTTGGTGGCGCCGTCGTGGCGGCCCTGCTCGTCGGCGTAGCGCGGGTGCGGGCTGCGCGCGTAGGGCAGATCAAAAATGTGGTCCATCTCCGCCGTGGTCAGCGGAATGGGCGGCGGGTTCTGCCACACGTCGCGCGCCGTCGCGCCCTCGCCGTGCGCCTGCACCAGGGCGCGGGCGTTGCCGGGGTTGGTCTCCAGGTGAAAGACGCGGCTGGCGTGGGCGTAGAGCACGGGGTCGCTCTTGACCTGCTCGTAGCTGGGCAGGCGGATGACGGTTTTCTCCCGCTGCAGGGCTTTTTTGCTCACCAGCGCCGGGTTAGGCATGAATTGCAGTGGCTTTTCAGAGGCATTTTGGCCGCTAGCGCCCGTAGAACAAGCGCTACCAGCTATCAAATCAGGAGCATCTTCCTTGGCGCAGCTCGCGCCCTGCGCCGCCGCCTGCTCGCTGGTGGTCTGGTAGGGATTGGTGTGTGCCTCCACCGGGCCGGGCTGATCGACCTCGGTCGAGTCGATCTCCATCCAGCCCTGGCTGGTCTCGTCGCCCGGGCGGCGGATGAAGGAGGTGCCGCGCAGGTCGGTGATGTGCGCGATGGGCTCGCGCCGCGCCAGGCGGTGGGCAATATCGACCAGCGCGCGCTCGGCGTTGCCGTAGAGCAGCAGGTCGCATTTGCTATCGACCACGATGGAGCGGCGCACCTTGTCGCTCCAGTAGTCGTAGTGGGCGATGCGGCGCAGGCTGCCTTCCATGCCACCGAGGACGATGGGCACGTCCTTGTACGCCTCGCGGCAGCGCTGGCTGTAGACGATGGCGGCGCGGTCCGGGCGGTGGTTGCCCTCGGCGCCGGGGGTGTAGGCGTCGTCGCTGCGGATTTTTCGGTCGGCCGTGTAGCGGTTGATCATGGAATCCATGTTGCCCGCCGTCACGCCCCAGAACAGGTTGGGCTTGCCCAGCACCTTGAAGGGCTCGGCGCTCTGCCAATCGGGCTGGGCGATGATGCCGACGCGAAAGCCCTGCGCTTCCAAGGTACGCCCGATCACGGCCATGCCGAAGCTCGGGTGATCGACATAGGCATCGCCCGTGACCAGGATCACGTCGCAGCTGTCCCAGCCGAGCTGCGCCATCTCCTCGCGGCTCATGGGCAGGAAGGGCGCGGGGCCGAAGCGCTTGGCCCAGAACGGCTTGTAGCTGGTGATCGGCTTGGCAGCGCGCGGGAAAAAGGAAACGTCAACCAAGGCGTTCATGGCAGGCAATTCAAAGCAGGTGGGGGTGGGCGCGCGAGTGTAGTGTGCAAGCGCTTCGCACAGCCACTCTGGGGTTTCTCCTTGATGCAAAACAGGCAAAACGCTCCCCGGAAGCCGTTAGACTCGCGGCTTCCGTTCGGGCGGGGCTGAGGAACCATAAGTTTCCGGTCAAGCGCCTTTTTTGTGTTCATTCAAGGTACCCAGGAGACACCATGAATACCTCTTTTCGTATGAAAGCCGTGGTAGCAGCCATGGGCGCAGCAGGCGCCCTGTTCATGGCCGGCGCCCACGCACAAATCAAAATTGCGCTGGTCGGCCCCGCGACCGGCCCCGTGACCCAGTACGGTGACATGGTCAAAGAAGGCGCCACGACCGCTGTTGAAATGGTCAACGCCGCCGGTGGTATCAATGGCAAGAAGGTCGAGCTCGTCGTCGTCGATGACGCTTGCGAACCCAAGCAGGGCCCGGTCGCTGCCAACCGCGTGATCAACGACAAGATCCATTACGTCGTCGGCCCCGTGTGCTCGGGCGCCACCATTGCCGCTGCCCCGATCTACAACAACGAAGGCGTGGTCGTCGTCACCCCGTCGGCCACCTCGCCGGCGCTGACCGAAGGCAAGAACTTCCACTTCATCTTCCGCACCATCGGCCGTGACGACCAGCAGGGCCCCGCCGCCGCCAAGTTCATCGCCGAGAAAGTCAAACCCAAAAAGGTTGCCGTTCTGCACGACAAGCAGTCCTACGGCCAGGGCATTGCCGCCTCCGTGCGTGACGACCTGAAGAAGGCCGGCATCAACGTCGCCCTGTTCGAAGGCATCAACGCCGGCGACAGCGACTACTCCGCCGTCATCACCAAGCTCAAGAGCGCAGGCATCGATTTCGTCTACTACGGCGGCTACCACCCTGAAATGGGCCTGCTGCTGCGCCAAGCGGGCGAGCAGGGCCTGAAGGTCAAGATGATGGGCCCCGAGGGCGTGGGCAACCCCGAAGTCAACGCCATTGCCGGCCCCGCCGTCGAAGGCATGTTGCTGACACTGCCAGCCGACTTCTCGGCCAACCCCAAGAACGCCGCCATCGTCAAGGCCTTCAAGGACAAGAAGCGTGATGCTTCAGGTGCCTTCCAGCTGACTTCCTACGCAGCAGCGCAGGTCATCCTCGACAGCATCAAGGCCGTCGGTGACGATCCGGCCAAGGTGGCCGAGCACCTGCACAAGGCCACTTTCGAGACGCCTCTGGGCGCCATCAGCTGGAACAAGAGCGGCGACCTGAAGTCGTTCGATTTCCAGGTTTTCGAATGGCATAAGGACGGCACCAAAACGGTCGCCAAGTAAGCGTTTTTCCCTCTCTGCCCCGACGCTCTCCCCACAAGGTTGAGGGCTGTCGGGGTTTTTCCGTTTTTTTCAGGGTATCGCCCTTGTGATCCCAACTCTTTATCAAGAGGCCCAGGATGTCTGAATTCCTGCCGCAGCTGATACAACAGCTCTTTAACGGCCTGTCGCTCGGAGCGATCTATGCGCTGATTGCCATTGGCTACACCATGGTGTACGGCATCATCGGCATGATCAACTTCGCGCACGGCGAAATTTACATGATCGGTGCCTACGCCGGCCTGGTCACCCTGGCCAGCCTGGGCACGCAAAGCACACTGCCTATTCCAGTGGTCATCGCCCTGATGCTATTGGTGGCGGTGCTGGTGACCGGGGTGTACGGCTTTGTCGTCGAGCAGGTGGCCTACAAGCCCCTGCGCAGCAGCCCCCGCCTGGTGGCGCTGATCTCGGCCATCGGCATGTCGATCTTTTTACAAAACTGGGTGGCCCTGGGCCAAGGCGCGCGCGACATGGCCGTGCCCTCGCTGCTGCCAGGCGCACTGCGCTTTGGCGAAGAGGGTGGCTTTGAAATTTTCGTGCCCTACACGCGCGTGCTCATCATCGCCGTCACCGTGGTGCTGATGATTGCCCTGACGCTGTACATCCGGCACTCGCGCATGGGCCGCGCCAGCCGCGCCTGCTCGCAGGACATGCACATGGCCGGGCTGCTCGGCATCGACGTCAACCGCGTGATCTCCTTCACCTTCATCCTCGGCGCCGTGCTGGCGGCCGTGGGCGGCGTGCTGATTGCGCTCGCCGTGGGCAAGCTCAACCCCTTCATCGGCTTCATCGTCGGCGTCAAGGCGTTCACGGCAGCCGTGCTCGGCGGCATTGGCTCGATTCCCGGCGCCATGCTCGGCGGCGTGCTGCTGGGCGTGGCCGAGACCTTTGCGGCGGCTTATATCTCGTCGGAATACAAGGACATCGTGGCCTTTGGCCTCTTGGTGCTGATCTTGCTGTTCCGCCCCACGGGCCTGCTGGGCAAACCTGAAGTGGAGAAAGTCTGATGAGCACCGCTATCGCTTCCTCCCGCCCCCACTGGCGCCAGAACCTGGGCCATGCCCTGATCGCCACAGTGCTCACGGCCATCGTCGTCACGCCGATCTTTGGCTTGCACCTGGAGCGCGCCGGTATGCGCACCATCATCGCGCAGCACTGGAGCAGCGTCGCCTGGGCCTGTCTGCTGGTGTTCGTGGTGCAAATGCTGCGCCCCTACTTTGCCGCCAGCAAAGTGCGCCTTCCCTTGCCAAGCCTGCCCAGCATTCCGCAGCGCCAACGCGGCATCTGGCTGACGGTGGCACTGCTCGCCGCCGTTACCTGGCCGTTCTTTGCCGGCCGCAACGCCGTCGATATCGCCACCCTGGCCATGATTTACGTCATGCTCGGCCTGGGCCTGAACGTGGTCGTGGGCTTTGCCGGCCTGCTGGACCTGGGCTTTGTCGGCTTCTACGCCGTCGGCGCCTACACCTACGCCCTGCTGTTTCACTGGGCCGGCTGGACGTTCTGGGAAGCGCTGCCGCTGGCGGGTGCCGCCTCGGCCCTGTTTGGCTTTGTGCTGGGCTTTCCGGTGCTGCGCCTGCGCGGCGACTACCTGGCCATCGTCACGCTGGGCTTTGGCGAAATCATCCGCCTGCTGCTGGTGAACCTGGTCGATTGGACCGGCGGGCCCGACGGCATCTCCAGCATCCCCAAGCCCAGCGTCTTTGGCCTGGAGCTGGCGCGCAGCCCCTCGGTCGAAGGTGCCACCACCTTCCACCAGTTCTTCGGCCTGGAGTTCAACTCCATGCACATGGTGATCTTCCTGTACCTGATGGCGCTTTTGCTGGCGGTGGTCACGCTGGCCATCAGCAACCGCCTGATCCGTATGCCGATTGGCCGCGCCTGGGAGGCGCTGCGCGAGGACGAGATCGCCTGCCGCTCGCTCGGCCTGAACCCGATGAAGATCAAGCTCTCGGCCTTCACGCTGGGTGCCATGTTCGCCGGTTTTGGCGGCGCGTTCTTTGCTGCGCGCCAGGGCATCGTCAACCCGGAATCGTTCACCTTCATCGAATCGGCACTGATTTTGGCCATCGTCGTGCTCGGCGGCATGGGCTCGCAGCTGGGCGTGATCCTGGCGGCCATCTTGCTTACCGCCCTGCCCGAAGTGGCGCGTGAGTTTGCCGAATACCGGATGCTGATTTTCGGCCTGGTAATGATTTTGATGATGGTGTGGCGCCCGCAGGGCCTGCTGCCCATGCAACGCCACCACGTGGAGGTGAAGTAATGGCCGGCAGTACCCCTTTTCTGCAAGTGCAGGGGCTGAGTATGCGTTTTGGCGGCCTGCTGGCCGTCGATGGCATCGCCTTTGACGTCAAGGAACGCGAGATCTTCGCCATCATCGGCCCCAACGGCGCCGGCAAGACCACAGTGTTCAACTGCATCAGCGGTTTTTACCGCCCCACCACCGGCTCCATCGCCCTGCAAGGGCGCGACATTGCCGGCCAGGGCAGCCACGCCGTGGCGCTGCACGGCCTGGTGCGCACCTTCCAGAACGTGCGCCTGTTCAAGCACATGACGGTGCTGGAGAACCTGCTCGTCGCCCAGCACCGCCACCTGTCCACCAACCTGCTGGCCGGCCTGTTCAAAACCCGCAGCTACCGCCAGAGCGAGGAAAAAGCGCTGGCCAACGCCCTGCACTGGCTCGACTACATGGGCCTGCGCGAGTTTGCCAACCGCGAGGCCGGCAACCTCGCCTACGGCCACCAGCGGCGCCTGGAGATCGCGCGCTGCATGGTGACCCAGCCGCGCGTGCTCATGCTCGACGAGCCCGCTGCCGGCCTGAACCCACAGGAGAAAAAAGACCTGCAGGGCCTGATCGAGAAACTGCGCCAGGAATACGGCGTGGCGGTGCTGCTCATCGAGCACGACATGAGCCTGGTGATGGGCGTGTCCGAGCGCATCCTGGTGATGGAATATGGCCGCCCGATCGCCCTGGGCACGCCCGACGCCATCCAGCAGGACGAGCGCGTGATCAAAGCCTATCTGGGAGAAGAATGATGGCGCAGCCGCACCCCATGCTCGAATTCAAGGGCATCAGCACCCACTACGGCGCCATCTGCGCCGTCAACAACGTCAGCCTGCACGTCAACCAGGGCGAGATCGTGACCCTGATCGGCTCCAACGGCGCCGGCAAGACCTCGCTCTTGATGACGCTTTGCGGCAACCCGCGTGCCAGCAGCGGCCACATCGTCTACGAAGGCGAGGACATCACCAACGCGCCCTCGCACCTCATCATGCGCAAGGGCATCGCCATCTCGCCCGAGGGGCGGCGCATCTTCCCGGCGCTGACCGTGATCGAGAACCTGCAGATGGGCGGCTTCTTCCAGAACAAGCTGGCCATCGAGGAAGGCATGGAGCACGCCTTCAAGCTCTTTCCGCGCCTGAAAGACCGTGCCCACCAGCGCGCCGGCACCATGAGCGGCGGTGAGCAGCAGATGCTGGCCATTGGCCGCGCACTCATGAGCCGCCCGCGCCTGCTGCTGCTCGACGAGCCGACGCTGGGCCTGGCGCCGCTCATCATTGCGCAGATCTTCGAGATCATCCAGGCCATCCGCGCCAACGGCGTGACGGTGTTCCTGGTGGAGCAAAACGCCAACCGTGCGCTCTCCATCGCCGACCGGGGCTACGTGCTGGAGACCGGGCGCGTGGTACTCGAAGACACCGGCGCCAACCTGCTCACCAACCCCGAGGTGCGCAAGGCCTATCTCGGCCACTAAAAGCCAAACGCCATGGCGCAGACCCTGGCCGCTGCCGCGCACAGCGAGCTGATCATCAAGAAAAGCCGCTTCATCGGCTGCGTCCAGCCCATGGCCGACCGCGCCAGCGCCCAGGCCGTGGTCGATGGGCTGCGCCGCGAGCACCCCGGCGCCGCCCATGTGTGCTGGGCGCTGCTCGCAGGCGGTCAGTCGGCCGCCGTCGATGACGGCGAGCCCAGCGGCACCGCCGGGCGCCCCATGCTCGACGTGCTGCGCCACCAGGATCTCGAAGGCGTGCTGGCCACCGTGGTGCGCTACTTCGGCGGCGTCAAGCTCGGCGCTGGCGGCCTGGTGCGCGCCTACACCGACTGCGTGGCGCAAGCGCTGCTTTTGGCCGACAAGATCACCTTGCAGCGCCAGCACACCTTGCGCTGCCAGGTGCCCTACGCCCTCGAAGGTCTGCTGCGGCGCGAAATTACCGCTGCCGGCGCCGAACTGCTGGCGGTGGAGCACGGCTCCTTGGTGGCGCTGCAATGGCGCCTGCCCGAGACAGCCGCCAGCGCCATGGTGGTGCGCCTGAACGACGCCGGCCAGGGGCGCATCGCCTGGTGCGAACCGGCGTAACCGGATAAGCGCATAGCCTCAAGATTGAAGCGCCAGTTGCCGATAACCTGCCCATCTATTGCCAGGAGTTTTTCATGGACGTCAGCCTCTCCAACGCCATCATGCACACCGCCAACGCCCTGCAGCAAAGCAAAACTGCCGACGCCGTACAGGTGGCGGTGCTCAAAAAATCCATGGACGTGCAAAAAACCGCAGCCGCTACCTTGCTGCAGGCCCTGCCCCAGCCGCCGCTGGCGAGCAGCGGCACGCTGGGCACGCAGGTCAACACCTTTGCATAAACATCGCGCAGCGGCGACAGCTCACAGCTTGCGCCGCACCGCCAGGTAGCGCGCCTCATTGGTCACGTTGGCAGCACTGGCAAACTTGGAAGTCAGCAGCGGTTCGAGCTTGCTGGCCCGCTCTGCCGGGTTCGGGTGGGTGGAGAACAGCATCTGAAAATTCACGTCGCTGCCCGAGCCACTGGCGGCGTACATCTTGAGCACCGAAGGCAGGCCATCAGCACGGTAGCCGGCGCGTGCAGCGTAGAGCAGCGCTTGGCGGTCGGCGTCAAACTCGTCAGATTGATCCAGCCCCTTGGCGTAGAGGTTGCGCACGGCGTTGACCATGGCTGCCGTCATCGCCCCATTGCTCGTTTGCGTCTGGATGATGCCCCCCGCTATTTGCGCCCAGCCGCCCTTCTTCAAGGCCGCCAGGTAGTGCCCGCGCACCACATGCGCCACCTCGTGCGCCAGCACCCCGGCCAATTCGGCCTCGTTCTTGAGCTGGCGCAGCAGGCCCACGGTGACGAACACATAGCCCCCCGGCGTGGCGTAGGCGTTGACGGCGTCCGAATCAATGATGCCAAAGCGCCAGGCGAATTGAATGGCGCGCCCGTCCTTGTCCTTGGGTGGCTCCGCCTGCAGCGCCACCCACCAGCCGATCTGGTTGACGTAGCGCTGCGCCATGTCGTTGCGCAGCAGCGGGCGCGCGCCCAGCAGCACCGAAGAAAACTCCTGCCCCAGCGCGTGCTGCTCCTGCGGCGAGTAATCTTTAAAGGCCGCAGAGGCGCCACCGATGACATCTTGAATGCCGTTGGCCATGCCCGAGCCGCCGCCACCGCCGCCGCCGCCGCCACCCAGGGCAGAGGCCAGATTGCCCATCTGGCCAACGTTGGGCATGGTCTCGCAACCCGAGAGCAGCGCGCCACTGAGCGCCACAGCGGCCAGGAAGGGGTACAAAGCACGCTTTTTCATGGCTGGGCTCCGTCGTAGGGGGCAAAGGACTGGACCTGGAGCTTGCCGTTCTTGGCAAACTGCTGCGCCTGGGCGGCGGTGGCGGCAAAGCTCTCCATGCGCTGCACTTCAGCCGGTGCTGGCTGGGCATTGGCCAGCTGCTCGGCCGTCAGGCCGCGCGTGCCGGTGGTGGCCGTGGGCCGGTTGCTGCTGGCGCTGAAAACGCCCGACAGGCCGGTGAGCGGGTTTTGCGCTGCCGGCGCCGCCGTGCTCAGGGCGCGCACATGGGTACTGCGCAGCCAACCCTCCTGGCCCTGCACCTGCACGCGCAGCCAGCCGCCGCGCACCTCCAGCTGCTGCACCATGGTGCCTACGGTGAGCGAGACCAGGTTTTTGGCATTGAGCGCCGGGCCCGCACGCAGCTCCGTGGCGGTGGACACTTGCAGCGATTGGGCACAGGCCCAACTGGCCGCCGTGGCCAGCAGGCCAGCAGCGAACAGCCGCTTCAGGGGCCGTGCAATCAGGGGTAGAGCAATCATGGGTTGGCTTCCTCCAGGTGATGGGGGCGCTCGGCCTTGCGCTGGGGCTCAAACAGGCGCACTTCCTGCTCGCGGCCTTTGACGTGAAACGCTCCCCGGTCGATAAAGTCAAACGCATCGCCGCATTGTGCGCGCGTTGTCTCCGAAACCAATACCGTCGCCACGCCCTTGGTGCAGCCTTCAATGCGGCTGGCAAGGTTGACGGTATCGCCAATGGCGGTGTAGTCCAGGCGCCGGCTGGTGCCCAAAAAGCCCACCACCGCCGGCCCGGAGTGCACGCCTATGCCAATGGCAAACTGCACCCCCGGCTCCTGCTGCGCCAGCTCGGCGGCAAAAACCTGCAAGGCATCGGCCATGCCCAGCGCCGCCTGCACCGCCAGCACGGCGTGCTGCGGCTGCGCCAGGGGGGCGCCCCAAAAGGCCATGATGGCGTCGCCAATGAATTTATCGAGCGTGCCCTGGTGGCGAAAAATCACCTCCACCTGCATCTCAAAATAGCGGTTGAGCAGCGCCACAATGGCCTCGGGCGGGCGGTGCTCAGACAGGCTGGTAAAGCCCCGAATATCGGAAAACAGCACCGTGACCTCGCGGCTGCTCGACACCTCGGCCTGCACCACCTGCGCCGGATCCGACAGGTCTTGCACGATGTGCGGATCGACAAAGCGCGCAAACATGGCCTGCACATGGCGCCGCTGCTGCCCTTCGAGCCGCACCGACAGCAGGCCAAAGGCCAGCAGCGCCAGCGCCCCGAGCATCAGCGGCGACAGCGGCATCCAATACACCCGCCACTGCAGCGCCACCGCCGCGCCCAGCAGCGCCAGCAGCACCACGGCCACAAAACCACCGACCGTGTGCGCCAGCGATACACGGGTGGCAAAGCTGTAGCCCAGCGCACCAATGAGCGCCAGCGCCAGCGCCACATGGCTCGCCAGCGGCGCATCGCGCAGCCAGTCGCTGTTTTCAAGGTTGGCAATGCCAGTGGCCAAGACGAACGGGCCGGGCGTGGTGGCGTCGATGGGCGTGGGCACAAAGTCGTGCAGGCCGCTGGCCGTGGCGCCAATGATGATGACCTTGCCACGCGGGTCAAAAGGCAGCGCCGCGCCCTCGGTCTGCGAAGCCAGATAGGCCCGGGCATAGGGAATGCGCGTGAACTCGCGCCCATACCAGTTCAGGCGAAAGCGCGCCGCGTGCGGGTGCGGCAGCTGCAGCGCATCGGCCACGCGGCCAATGATGTGCGGCAGCCACCAGCCCTGGTGCACGCGCCCGAGCTCGGTGCTGCGGCCAATGCCGTCCTCATCCTTGATGAAGTTGATGTAGCCGGTGCGCCAGACTTCGGGCGGCAGCGCCGTCGGGCCGTCGATGCCGTAGCGCGCCTGGGGCTGCGCCAGCGGCAGCGGGCGAATACCCATGGCCGGCGGCGCCAGCGCCAGCGGCGCCTGCTGCGTCGAGTCTTCGAGCAAGATCATGGGCACGAAGGCGCGTTCAAAGCGCAGCGCCTGCGCCAGGGCGGCGTCGTTTTCAGGGTGAAAACGGTCGGGCGGCGACAAAATCAAATCGAGCACGATGGCGCGCGGCGCCTGCGCCGCCAGCGCCTCGATCAGCTCGGCATGGATCACGCGCGGCCAGGACCAGGCGCCGGCGAGCTCAAACATCTGCGGGTCTTGCAACGAGGGCTGGTCGATGTCGATCAACACCACATCCGCCGGCGGTACCCGCGCCTGCGCGTGCCAGCGCAGCAGCACATCGCCCAGGCGGTGGTCAAGCGCGGCAAGGCTGTGCACATACAGCAATTCCAGCAAAGCCAGCGCCACCAAGGCCAGCGCCAGCAGCCAGTGCAGGGGGCCACGCTGGCCGGGCTTGAATGACAGGAAAGGTAAACGCACGGCGGCGAGTATGGGCGCAGCCCCTGCCTGGCGTCAAGCTATTTTGCTATTATTTTTATAGCTGCCAGCGCTTATAAAATAAGCGCTGGCAGCATTTTTCACTCATGGATTCAACGACAAGTCCAACGCGTGCATCGTGGCTTGGCAGGAGCGCTCAATGCGTGCCCGTCTTGGAAAACAGCTGGATGACGAATACGCCAGCAACGATCAGCCCCATGCCCAGCAGCGCCGCCAGGTCCAGCTTCTGGCCGTGCAGCAGCCAGCCCACGACAGAGATCAGCACGATGCCCAGGCCCGACCAAACGGCGTACACCAGGCCCGTGGGCAGGCTTTTCATCACCAATGACAGCATGTAGAACGCCAGGCCGTAGCCCAGGGCGCAGACCACGCTGGGCAGCGCCCGTGTAAATCCTTCGGAGGACTTGAGCGCCGTGGTGGCGATGACCTCGGCGACGATGGCAACGCCCAGCTGCGCCCAGGGCGGCAGTACCAGCGCCATCGGCCTAGCCCCCGCGCTGGCGCAGCGCCTCGTACAGGCACAGCGCGCTGGCCACGGACACGTTCAGGCTCTCGACCGCGCCCTGCATGGGGATGCTGACCAGCGCGTCGCAGGTCTTGCGCGTGAGCTGGCGCATTCCCGGGCCCTCGGCGCCCAGCACCAGGGCCACCGGGCCCTTGAGATCGGCCTGGTACAGGGTCTGCTCGGCGTCGCCGCTGGTGCCAATGATCCAGATGTTGCGCTCCTTGAGCTCGCCCAGGGTGCGCGCCAGGTTGGTGACCATGAAGTACGGCACCGTCTCGGCCGCGCCGCTGGCGACCTTGGCCACGGTGGCGTTGATGCCCACGGCATGGTCCTTGGGCGCGATGACGGCGTGCGCGCCCGCGCCATCGGCCACGCGCAGGCAGGCGCCGAGGTTGTGCGGATCGGTCACGCCGTCGAGCACCAGGAGCAGCGGGTTGGCCACGCCGTCGGCTTCGAGCTGGTCGAGCAAATCGTCGAGCGAGTGCAGCTGCGCCACCTCTTGCACCCGGGCGGCCACGCCCTGGTGGCCGTGGCTGCCGGCGAGCTTGGACAGGCGCAGGCCGTCGGCCTCGATCAGGCGCACGCCCGCCTCCTTGGCGCGGGCAATGAACTGGCGCATACGCGCATCGCGGCGCGTGGGCTCAAAGTAAATTTCAATGATGGATTGCGGCGCCGTTTTCAAGCGCACGCCAACGGCATGGAAGCCGAACAAGACTTTGGGGGTGGACATAAGGGGCCATTATCTAATCTGCGCCGGCCGCAGGTTTTTACAATCGCCCCCCTACCCTTGTGATACCTCCCTTTTGAGCCCTGCAGCCACCCGCTGCGGCGGTATTCGCCCCAGGCATGACCTGCTTTGGCGGCGCGGCTCGCGTTCCTTGTTTTCATCATGATCCTCTCTCCCTTGCTGCGCTGGGCGCAGCGCACCAGTCTGGTGGCGCAAATCGGCATTGGCCTGCTCGCCGGCGTGGCCCTGGCCCTGTTCTTTCCCCAGGCCACCCCGGCAGTGGCGTTTCTGGGCAACCTGTTCATTTCGGCATTGAAGGCGATTGCGCCAGTGCTGGTGTTCGTGCTGGTGATGGCCGCCATCAGCAACCACCGCCCGGGCGAGAGCACGCACATGCGCCCCATCTTGCTGCTGTACGCCATCGGCACGCTCGCAGCCGCCACCGTTGGCGTGGCGGCCAGCCTGTGGTTTCCGAGCACGCTGGTGCTCAAGGCCGGGGTGCAGGCGCAGGCGGCGCCGGGCGCAGTCTCAGAAGTGCTGCTCAACGTCGTCAACAGCCTGGCCTCCAACCCGGTGAAGGCGCTGCTCGAAGCCAACTACATCGGCATCCTGGGCTGGGCCATTGCCCTGGGCGTGGCGCTGCGCCACGCCAGCGACAGCACGCGCAGCGCGCTGCAAGACGGCGCCCAGGCCGTGACGCAGGTCATCCAGTGGGTGATTCGCTGCGCACCGCTGGGCATTCTGGGCCTGGTGGCCGCCACCTTTGCCGAAGCCGGTGCGCAGGCCCTGCTGGGCTACGCGCAGCTGCTGGCCGTGCTGCTGGGCTGCATGGTGTTCGTGGCGCTGGTGGTCAACCCGCTGATCGTTTTTTGCACCATCGGCCGCAACCCCTACCCGCTGGTGCTGACCTGCCTGCGCGAGAGTGGCGTCACCGCCTTCTTCACGCGCAGCTCGGCGGCCAACATCCCCATCAACCTGGCCCTGGCCAAGCGCCTGAACCTCGATGAGGAAACCTACAGCATCGCCATTCCGCTGGGCGCGACCATCAACATGGCGGGCGCGGCCATCACCATCAGCGTGCTCTCGCTGGCAGCGGCGCACACCCTGGGCATCGCGGTCGATGTGCCCACCGCGCTGCTGCTGTGCGTCGTCGCCTCGGTCTGCGCCTGCGGCGCCTCGGGCGTGGCCGGCGGCTCGCTGCTGCTCATCCCGCTGGCCTGCAGCCTGTTTGGCATCGGCAACGACGTCGCCATGCAGGTGGTGGGCGTGGGCTTCATCATCGGTGTGCTGCAGGACTCGGCCGAGACGGCGCTGAACTCCTCCACCGACGTGCTGTTCACCGCCGCCGTCTGCATGGCCAAGCAAAAACGCGCTTGAATTTTGATAGCGCCTCGCGCTTGATTGGCGCGGCTTTGCAAATGATTCATAGCGCAAAGCCGCGCGCAGCAAGCGCGACTAGCTATTATTTTTGATAGCCCCAGCCTCGATGGTGATGCGCCGCTGGCAGCGCGCGGCAATGCCCAGGTCGTGTGTGACCAGCAGCAGCGTGGTGCCGCGCTCGCGGTTGAGGGCGAACATCAGCGCCATGATGGCTTCGCCCGTGGCGTGGTCGAGGCTGCCGGTGGGCTCGTCAGCGAGCAGCAGCGCCGGCTCGACGACGAAGGCGCGCGCCAGCGCCACGCGCTGCTGCTCGCCGCCCGAGAGCAGGCGCGGGTAATGCGCCAGGCGCTGGCCCAGGCCGACATGCGCCAGCATCTCGGCCGCACGTGCACGCGCATCGCGCCGGCCAGCGAGTTCGAGCGGCAGCATCACGTTCTCCAGCGCCGTGAGGTGGGCCATGAGCTGAAAATTCTGGAACACGAAACCGAGCTGCGACGCGCGCAGCGCCGCGCGGGCATCCTCGTCGCGCGCGAACAAGTCCTCGCCCAGCAGGCGCACCGTGCCGCGCGTGGGCGTATCCAGGCCGGCGATGATGGACAGCAGCGTGCTCTTGCCCGAGCCCGAGGCGCCGACGATGGCCGCTGTCTCCCCGGCCGCCAGCGCAAAGTCGATATCGCGCAAAATCTCCAGCTCTCCGGTGCTGTCGCGCACCGATTTATAGACGTGATCGACCGCCATCAGCGGCGTGCGGGTGGTATCTGGCATGAATGGAATAGCAGTAAGAGAAAAAACAACGCGGCGCCACTTTATCGCGGCCCTGGCCCTGGCGGGCGCAGGCACGACCGCCTTGGCAGCCGAGCCGCCCCCAAGCAGCGCCCCCACGCTGCTGGTGCTGGGCGACTCGATCAGCGCCGAATACGGCCTGGCGCGCGGCCAGGGCTGGGTGGCGCTGCTGCAAGAGCGCCTGGCGGCGCAAAAAATACCGCTGCAGGTGCACAACGCCAGCGTCAGCGGCGAAACCACCGCCGGCGGGCGCACCCGCCTGCCCGCGCTGCTGGCGCAGCACCGCCCGGCCATCGTCATCGTCGAGCTCGGCGCCAACGACGCCCTGCGCGGCCTGCCCCTGGCGCACACCGAGGACAACCTGCGCGCCATGGCCGCCGCCGTGCGGCAGGCCGGCGCCCGCCTGCTGCTGCTGGGAATGCAGGTGCCGCCCAATTACGGCAAGGACTACAACCTGCGCTTTGCCGCCCTGTTCGCGCAGGTGGCGCAGGCGCAGCAGGCGGCGCTGGTGCCGTTTTTGCTCGCCGGCGTGGCCGACGCCAGCGAGCCGCTGGCGCTGTTCCAGGCCGATGGCATCCACCCGAACGCACAGGCGCAGCCGCAGCTGCTGGCCAACGTCTGGCCGCAGCTGCTGCCCCTGCTCAAAAAGCCTGGGCCAGCGCCTGCGCCAGGTCGGCGCGCAAATCCTGCGGCGCCTCCAGGCCGATAGCCAAGCGCACCAGGTGCCCCGGCTGCAGCTGCGCCTGCGGCGCCGAGCGCATGGCCGCCAGGCTGTAGGGCATGACCAGGCTGGTTGGCCCGCCCCAGCTGTAGCCGATCTTGAACAGGCGCAGGCTGTCGCAAAAGCGATCGACCTGCGCCTGGCTGTAGCGCGCATCAAACACAAAGCTGAACAACCCCGCCGCCAGGTCGCGCGCGCCGCACAGCGCCTGCCACTGCGCGTGCCCCGGGCTGCCGGCCAGCGCCGGGTGCAGCAGTTGCACCACCTGCGGCTGCGCCGCCAGCCACTGCGCCAAGCCGCGCGCGGCCTGGTCCTGGGCGCGGTAGCGCAGCAGCAGGCTGGGCAGGGCGCGCAGCACGGCCTCGGCATCGTTGGCGCCCACGCCCAAGCCCAGGCGCATGTGGGTGAGCTTGAGCTGCAGGTGCACATCGGCATCGCGCGTGACGATGCTGCCCATGAGCACGTCGCCACCGCCGCTGGGGTATTTGGTCAGGGCGTGGGCGCTGATGTCCACGCCCAGCGTGCCGTCGCCCAGCAGATCAAACGGCGCGAACGCCAGTCCGGCGCCCCAGGTGTTGTCCAGCGCCGTGCGCACGCCCCGGGCGCGGCACAGGCCGACCAGGGCGGGCAGATCGGGAAACTCCATGGTCACCGAGCCCGGCGCTTCGAGCCACACCAGGCGCGTGGCGGGCGTGATTTTGGCGGCCAGGTCGGCCCGATCGAGCGGGTTGTAAATCTGGTGGCGAATGCCGTAGTGCGCCAGCTCGACCTGCGCCAGGTCCTTGTTCGGGCCGTAGGCGTTGTCGGGCAGCAGCACCTCGTCGCCGGCGCGCAAGAGCGACAGCGCCACCGTTGCCAGCGCCGCCAGGCCGCTGGGCACGAGCAGGCATTGGGCGCCGCCTTCGAGCGTGGCCAGGCGCTCTTCGAGCAAATAGGTGGTGGGCGTGCCGTGCAGGCCGTAGGTGTAGGCGCTCTTGTCCTTCCACTCGCGCGCGCGCATGGCGGCGACGTTGGGGAAAAACACCGTCGAAGCCTTGTACACCCCCGGCTGCGGCGCGGCAAAACCGGCCGGCGGCACGTAGGGGTGGTGGATGAGGGTGGTATCGGGGCTGGGGGTCAAATCAGGCATGGGGCGATGGTAGCGCCGCACCACCCGTCCGCAGGCGCACAAAGGCCATGCACAAGCGGGACAATCACGTCCCATGCTGCCCCCTGTCCTGGTTCGTTTTTTCCCCTTTCTCGCCTGGCCCCGCCCGAGCCGCGCCCTGCTGCAGGGCGAGTTCTGGGCCGGCATCACCGTCGGCCTGATGCTCGTGCCCCAGGGCGTGGCCTACGCCAGCCTTGCCGGGATGCCGCTGGTGACGGGCATCTACGCCTCGCTCGTGCCGGCGCTGGTGGCGGTGCTGTGGAGCTCCTCCACGCGCCTGGGCGTGGGGCCGACGGCGCTGTCGAGCCTGCTCATCGGTGCCTCGCTCAGCGGCCTGGCCGAGCCCGGCAGCGCGCAGTGGGTGGCGCTGGCGGTGTGGCTGGCACTGCTGTCGGGGCTGCTGCAGCTGCTGCTCGGGCTGGTGCGCTTTGGCTGGCTGATGAGCCTCATCACCTCGCCCGTGCTCAGCGGCTTTACGCAGGCGGCGGCGCTCTTGATTGCCGCCAGCCAGCTGCCGGCGCTGCTGGGCCTGCGCACCACCTGGCACGCGCTCGCCGTCAGCCCCTCGCTGCACCACTTTGATTTACTGGCCGCTGCCTTCGGCCTGGGCAGCCTGGCGCTGCTGGTGCTGGCGCGGCGCCTGCGCCCGGGCTTTCCGGCGCCGCTGCTGGTGCTGGCGCTGGCGGCCTTGCTCAGCTGGGGCCTGGGTTTTGCCGAGCGCGGCGGCGCCGTCGTCGGCGCCCTGCCCGAGGGCCTGCCGGTGCTGTACTGGCCAGGCTGGCTGACCTGGGATGAATGGGGCACGCTGGTGCTGCCGGTGCTCATCATCACGCTGGTGAGTTTTTTAGAGACGGCGTCGAGCGCCAAGGTCGATCACCAAAGCAGCGGCACGCGCTGGAACGAGAACCAGGACCTGATCGCCCACGGCATGGCCAAGATCAGCGCCGGCCTGTGCGGCAGCTTTCCCACCAGCGCCTCGTTCTCGCGCTCGGCGCTGAACCTGTACGCCGGCGCGCAAAGCGGCTGGGCCACGCTGTTTGCCTGCGCCCTGGTGCTGGCCACCTTGCTGTGGCTCACGCCGCTGCTGTACTACGTGCCGCAATCGGCGCTGGCGGCGCTGGTGGTGGTGGCCATCACCAGCCTGATCAAGCCCATGGGTTTTGTGCGCCTGTGGCGCATTGCGCGCGTCGAGGGCGCCATCAGCCTGAGCACCTTCGCCCTGACGCTGGCGACCGCGCCGCGCCTGTACTGGGGCGTGCTCGCCGGCGTGCTCGTCAACCTGTGCCATTTTTTGTACCAGCGCCTGCACCCGCGCATCATCGAAGTCGGCCTGCACCCCGACGCCAGCCTGCGCGACCGCCACCTGTGGCAGCTGCCGCCACTGGCGCCGCAGCTGCTGGCGCTGCGCATGGATGCGGAGCTGGACTTTGCCAGTGCCAACAGCCTCGAGCGCCTGATCGCCGAGCGCCTGGCCGCCGAGCCCGGCCTGCGCCAGGTGTGCCTGTTTGCCCAGCCCATCAACCGCATCGACATCACCGGCGTGGAAACCTTTGTGCGCCTGCGCTCACTGCTGCGCCAGCGCGGGGGGTGCTTACACGTCAGCGGCCTGAAGCTGCCGGTGCAGCGCACCCTGGAGCGCGCCGGCGCCCTCGCGCCCGGCCCTGACCTGGTGCTGCACCGCGCCGATGCCCAGGCGCTGGCAGCGCTGCAGCCAGACGTGCAACCAGACTTGCAGCCACCAGCGGCCCCACCCAACTGCTAAACTCAAGAATCCTTTTTTGTTGCAGCCCGTGACACCTTCCCCACCCCGCCCTGCAGTGCCTTTGCACGACCTGCGCTTGAACACGGCCCACGCCCTGGTCACGCAAGGCGGGGGCGATGTGCCCGCACTCGAAGGGCTGGCGCCCACGCAGTACCTGCAGTCGCTGATCGACGGGTTGTGCGAGCTCTCACTCAAAGACCCGCTGACGGGGCTGGCCAACCGGCGCTACCTCTACGCCACGCTCGACCGCGAGATCGACCGCGTGACGCGCGCTGGCGAGTCGGCACTGCTGCTGATGCTCGACATCGACCACTTCAAACGCATCAACGACACCCACGGCCACCTGGCGGGCGACCTGGTGCTGCAGTCGGTGGCGCAAACCCTCAACGCCTGTGTGCGCCCCATGGACACCGTGGCGCGCTACGGTGGCGAAGAATTCGCCCTGGTGCTGCCCTCGTGCCAGGCGCAGTTTGGCTCCGTGATTGCCGAGCGCATACGCCGCAGCATCGAGACCACGGCGATTCGCATCTCCCCCGTCGAGCAGATTTACATTACCGTGAGCGTGGGCGGCGCCTTTGCGCTGCAGTGGATTCGCAGCACCAAGCAACTGTGGGTCGAGCGTGCCGACCAGCAGCTCTACCAATCCAAACAAGCCGGACGCAACCGCGTGCGCATCGAGGCCCAGCCCGACAGCACCGTCAGCGCCGAAGAAAAAAACATGCTGTTCGCCCCCATTTTTGCACCGTCCGGATGGGGCGAACTCCCCCCTCTGGACAGCCCTGGTAGCGTCAACTGAAAGCGACCGAGATGAGCGACGCACCCCTGACCCCCTTCCCCCCTTCCGCGCAGGCCCCAGGCCCGCTGGGCTCGGCTGCCGGCGCCCACGTGATTGCCGTCACCAGCGGCAAGGGCGGCGTCGGCAAAACCTTTGTCTCGGCCAACCTGGCGGCGGCCTTGACGCGCCACGGCCTCAAGGTGCTGGTACTCGATGCCGACCTGGGCCTGGCCAACCTCGACGTGGTGCTCAACCTGCACCCCAAGATCACGCTGCACGACGTTTTTACAGGCCGCGCCTCGCTCGACGAGGCCGTGATCGAAGCCCCCGGCGGCTTCTCCGTGCTGCTCGCCGGCTCGGGCATGGTCGAGTACTCGCGCCTCACGCCCGAGGTGCGCAACCAGTTCATCAACGTGCTGCAAACGCTCACGCCGCGCTTTGACGTCGTGCTGCTCGACACCGGCGCCGGCATCTCCGACGTCGTACTGTTCGCCGTCTCGCTCGCCGCCGAGGTGCTGATCGTCGCCACCCCCGAGCCCACTTCGCTGACCGACGCCTACGCCGCCATCAAAGTGCTGGCCACGCAGCAAAAGCGCCAGCACCTGCGCCTGATCGTCAACCAGGCGGCGCGCGCGGGCGATGGCCGCGCCATCACCAGCCAGCTGCAGCAGGTGCTCAATCGCTTCGTCACCACCGACTCCGGCCGCCCCGTGCGCCTGCTGCACCTGGGCGACATCCCCGCTGACAGCGCCGTGCGCGAAGCCGTCATGCGCCGCCAGCTGCTCATGCAAGGCGCGCCCGGCAGCCCCGCCGCCCTCGCCGTGGCGCAGCTAGCGAGCAAAATTCAAACCACGCTGCTGAACTAGCCCCCCCAAGTGCTATTAAAACAATAGCTTCTAGCGCTTACCCAATAAGCGCTAGAAGCTATTTTTATGCCTGAAATTAGCCCTCCAGGCGCTGCACCGTGGTGCTGATCTCGGTCGTTACCTGCGTCATCAGCTTGTGCACCGGGCATTTTTGCGCCACCGCCTGCAGCTCAGCGAGCTGCGCGTCGGTGAGCACACCGCTGATGTGCAGCGTGGTCGCCAGGCGGTAGGTGCCGCTGCGCTCGGCGCTGGCGTCGCGCTGCACCTCGGTGCGCACGTCGTGCACCTCCATGCCTTTTTTGCGGGCGTACCACAGCACCGTCAGCGCCTTGCACGCGCCCAGGGCGGCGTCGTACAGGTCGTGCGGATTGGGGCCGGTATCGTCGCCGCCCTCGGTGGCGGTGCCGTCGATGCGCAGCGCATGGTGGCGCACCTGCAAAATCTGGGCCATGGCCGTATCGGGCACACGCTGCAAATGGATCGCGCTCATCTGTCATCACCTCCAAAAAACCAAAGCAGCCACTGTAGCGCCCAGGACAAAAAACGCGCCCGCTTTGCCTGCCAAGCCCCTGGTGGGCGTGTAGAGTGGCCCCATGCGCTCTACGAAAGGATTGGCATGTCTGACTCCGTTGTGAAGACCGTTTCTGCCCCTGCCGGCACAGCCCGCCGCTACGCCATCGTCGGCGCCGGCATGGCAGGCGTGGCCTGCGCCCGCACCCTGGTGCAGGCCGGGCACGAGGTACAAGTGTTTGAGCGCCAGGACAGCGCCGGCGGCCGCATGGGCACGCAAGAGAGCCCGTTTGGCCCCTTCGATACCGGCGCGCAGTACTTCACCGTGCGTGACGCCCGCTTTGAGCGCGCCCTTGAAACCGTTTCCGGCCTGTGCCGCCCCTGGAGCGCCAGCAGCCTGCGCGTGCTCGACGCCAACGGCCAGGTCACCGCCACCGAGGCGCGCGAAGCGCATTGGGTCGCCCAGCCCGGTATGCAGTCGCTGGTGCTCAGCTGGGCCCAGCCCCTGATCGACGCGGGCGCCCTGCACTGCCACCAGCAGGTGCAGCAGATCGAGCCCGACCGCCTGCGCCCACAAGCCTGGCAACTGCAGTGCGAAGGCCCGGACGGCAGCCGCAGCGTGCACGCCGGCTTTGACGCCGTGCTGCTGGCCCTGCCGGCGCCAGTGGCCCACGCGCTGCTGCCCGCCAGCGCCAGCGCCCTGGCCGCGCCCCTGGCGCCCATTGCACTTGCGCCCTGCTGGACGCTCATGCTCGCCTTCCCCCAGGCCGCGCAGCCGGGCCTGACCACGCTGGGGCCGCAGTGGAACGCCGCGCGCAGCACGCACCACCGCATCAGCTGGCTGGCACGCGAATCGTCCAAACCCGGGCGCAGCCAGGTCGAGCGCTGGACGGTGCAGGCCAGCCCCGCCTGGTCCGAGGAACACTTTGGCGACAGCCCGCAGCGCGTGCAAGCCAAGCTGCTGCGCGCCTTTGCCGAAGTCACCGGCATCCACGCCGAGCCCGCCTGGAGCGACCTGCGCCGCTGGCGCCATGCGCAAACGCGCACCCCCCTGGGCCGCAGCCACCTCTGGGACGCCCAGGCCGGCCTGGGCGCCTGTGGCGACTGGTGCCTGGGCCAGCGCGTGGAAGACGCCTTCGTCAGCGGGCTGGAGCTGGCACTGGCTGCGCGCTAACCGCCTGCGGCATGGGCTACATCGGCCGCTTCGCCCCCTCGCCCACCGGCGCGCTGCACGCGGGCTCGCTGGTCGCCGCACTGGCGAGCTGGCTGGACGCGCGCGCGCACGGCGGGCGCTGGCTGGTGCGCATCGAAGACATCGACCCGCCGCGCTGCACCCCCGGCGCGGGCGACTTCATCCTCACCCAGCTCGCCGCCTGCGCCCTGCAGCCCGATGCCCCGCCACTGTGGCAATCGCAGCGCGGCGCCCTCTACAGCCAGGCCCTGGCGCAGCTGCAAGCCGCCAGCTGGGCCTACCCCTGCGCCTGCACGCGCAAAGACATCGAGGCCGCCTGGGCCGCGCAGGGCCTGGCCCACCAGCGCCACATCGAACGCCCCTACCCCGGCACCTGCCGCCAGGGCCTGCACGGGCGCAGCGCCCGCGCGTGGCGCTTTCGCACCGTCGAATATGAACAAAAAGTGGCTCCAGCGCTTACCAGGCAAGCGCAAGCAGCTCCTTTTTTTATAGCAGAAAAAACCCTGCACTGGCACGACCGGCGCCTGGGTGCGCAGCAGCAGTGCCTGGCGCAGAGCGTGGGCGACTTCGTGCTGCAACGCGCCGATGGCCTGTGGGCCTACCAGCTCGCCGTGGTCGTCGATGACGCCGCCCAGGGCGTGACGCACATCGTGCGCGGCGCCGATCTGGCCGACAACACCCCGCGCCAACTGCTGCTGCAGCACGCCCTGGGCGCGCCCCACCCCCAGTACCTGCACAGCCCGCTGGTGCTCACTGCCGACGGCGAGAAACTCTCCAAACAACACGGCGCGCCCGCACTCGACCTGTCCGATCCGCTGGCTGCGCTGCAGCAGGCGGCGCAGGCGCTGGGCCTGCCCGCCGCCGCCGCCGCTGGCATGAAACTGACAGACGCACTCGCGTACTGGGTGGCCGCCTGGGGAAATTACTTACAATCTGCCGCGTGATGGATACCGATACAACAACTCTCCCGGCCCCCAGCGGCCTGCCCCCCAGCGATGTGGCCCACCCCAAGGCCATCAAAAGCTACGTACTGCGCGCCGGCCGCACCACCAGCGGCCAAAGCAAAGCCTTTGCCGAACTCGGCCCGCGCTTTTTGCTGCCCTACCAAAACACCCTGCTCGACGCCCCGGCCGCCTTTGGCCGCAGCGCACCGCTGATCCTGGAAATTGGCTTTGGCATGGGCGACGCCACGGCGCACATCGCCGGTGTACGCCCGAACGACAACTTCCTGTGCTGCGAGGTGCACGAGCCCGGCGTGGGCGCGCTGCTCAAGCGCATTGGCGAGCAAAACCTGCACAACATCCGCATCGTGCAGCACGACGCGGTCGAGGTGCTCGAACACATGCTCGCGCCGGCCAGCCTGGACGGCGTGCACATCTTCTTTCCCGACCCCTGGCACAAAAAGCGCCACCACAAGCGCCGCCTGATCCAGCCGCCACTGGTGGCCAAGCTCGCGGCCCGCCTCAAACCCGGCGGCTACCTGCACTGCGCCACCGACTGGCAGCCCTACGCCGAGCAAATGCTCGAAGTCCTCAGCGCCGAACCACTGCTGCACAACAGCGCCGCCGACTACGCCCCCCAGCCCGCCTACCGCCCCCTGACCAAGTTCGAGAATCGGGGCCTGCGCCTGGGCCACGGCGTTTGGGATCTGGTGTTTGTGCGCCGCCCATAAAACAACAAAGACACCGACGATGAAAAAACCCATTCTTCAGAACCTGGTCGAAATGACCGGCCTGCGCGACCATTTGCGGCTTGAGTTGTCGGTGCTCTCCACCTTGTTGGCACTGCCGGGGGTGATCGACATCCGTGCGCTGGAGCTCTACAGCCGCGACGACCAGACCTGGGTGCGCCCGCGCACCTGGCGCGATGCCGATGGGCAGCTGCAATCGACCGACACCGAGGCCGCCCTGGACGCCTGCAGTCAACCCCTGAGCGCCCACCCCGACCTGCAGCAATGCATCAACAACCGCAGCGCCAGCGCCCAGCACGCCCCGCGCCGGGGACGCTACATGCTATGGCTGCCCGTGTGGGTGGGCGAGAAGGTGCACACCTGCCTGGAGATCACACAGTCGCGCGCGATTTCACCGCGCCGGCTCGACGTCATCCTGGGGGTTTTTCAGGTTTATAAAAACTACCAAAGCCTGCTCGACTACAGCGAGCGCGACGCCCTCACCGGGCTGCTCAACCGCAAGACCTTCGACGAGCAATTCGCCCGCCAGGCCGCCGCCGCTGCCATAGCCGAAGCAGCCGACGCCATGGACACCGACAGCGACGGCCCGCTGCTGCAGTGGCTGGCGGTGATCGACATCGACCATTTCAAGCAAGTCAACGACCGCTTTGGCCACCTCTACGGCGACGAGGTGCTAATCCTCATGGCCAACCTGCTGCGCAGCTCCTTTCGCAGCCGCGACCGGGTGTTTCGCTTTGGCGGCGAGGAATTCGTCGTCCTGCTGCGCAACGCCACCTTGGCCACGGCGCGCAGCGCCTTCGAGCGCTTTCGCACCCTGGTGCAGGCGCACAGCTTTCCGCAGGTGGGGCACGTCACGGTCAGCATAGGCTTCGTCGGCACACACAGCGGCTCACCGGTTGAAATCCTCGGCCAAGCCGACCAGGCGCTGTACTTTGCCAAGGAAAACGGCCGCAACCAGGTGCGCTACTACAACGACCTGATCGCCAGCGGCCACCTGCGCCAGCAAGTGGCGCACGACGACGTCGAGCTGTTTTAACCCCGCTGACATACAAAAAGCCCCCCGGCATCGCCACCGGGGGGCTTTTTGCTCTGCAGCAACCTGAGCGCGCTTACACGCGTTCGCTCACCCAGCCCTGCACAGTGGCCAGCGCCTGCGCCAGCGCGGCGGGGTTGGTGCCGCCGGCCATGGCCATGTCGGGCTTGCCGCCGCCCTTGCCGCCCACCTGCTGGGCGACGAAGTTGACCAGCTCACCAGCCTTGAGCTTGCCCACGGCGTCGGGCGTGACGCCGGCGGCCAGCTGCACCTTGTCGCCATCGACGGCGGCGAGCACGATGGCGGCGCTCTTGAGCTTGTCCTTGAGCTTGTCCATGGTGTCGCGCAGGGTCTTGGCATCGGCGCCGTCGAGCTTGGCGGCCAACACCTTGAGGCCCTTCACGTCCACCGCCTGGGTGGCGAGTTCGTCGCCCTGGCTGGATGCGAGCTTGCCCTTGAGCTGGGCGAGTTCTTTTTCCAGCGCCTTGATGTGTTCGAGCGTGCCGGTGATGCGCGCCGACAGCTCGGCCACAGGTGCCTTGAGCGTGCCAGCGGCCTGGGCCACGGTGGCTTCCAGCCCTTGCAGGCAGGCCAGTGCGTTCATGCCGGTCACGCCCTCCACGCGGCGGATGCCAGCGGCCACGCCGCTTTCGGCCACGATTTTGAACAGGCCGATGTCGCCCGTGCGCGCCACGTGCGTGCCGCCGCACAGTTCGCGGCTGCTGCCGATGTCGAGCACGCGCACGGTCTCGCCGTACTTCTCGCCAAACAGCATCATGGCGCCGGTTTGCTGCGCGCTTTCGATGTCCATCACCCGCGCCTGGGTGGCGGCGTTGGCCAGGATTTCCTCGTTCACCCGGCGCTCGATCTCGCGGATTTGCGTGTCGCTCACCGGCGCGTTGTGCGTGAAGTCAAAGCGCGTGCGCTCGGCGTTGACCAGGCTGCCCTTTTGTTGCACATGGCTGCCCAGCACCTCGCGCAGCGCCTTGTGCATGAGGTGGGTGACGGAGTGGTTGCGCACGGTGGCGGCGCGCAGCGCGGTGTCCACCTCGGCCTGCACGGCATCGCCCACGTTCAGGCTGCCGGACTCCAGCACGCCGTGGTGGCCATAGACGTCGGCCTTGATTTTTTGCGTGTCCTGCACGGCAAAGCGGGCGTTGGTGGCGTTTGTGGCGCTGATGACGCCCTGGTCGCCCACCTGGCCGCCGCTTTCGGCGTAGAACGGCGTGCGGTCGAGCACGACAACGCCGTTTTGACCGGCTTTAAGGCTGGTAACGCTTGTCCCGTCTGCGTAAAGCGCTACGATTTTTGCAGCATCGGCCAGCTGCTCGTAGCCGGTGAATGCGTTGCCTGCGCCCTGGTAGTCCAGCGCCTTGTCCATCTTGAACTTGCCTGCTGCGCGGGCAGTGTCTTTTTGGTGCTGCATGGCGGCGGTAAAGCCCGCCTCATCCACGGTCACGCCGCGCTCGCGGCACACGTCGTTGCTCAGGTCCAGCGGAAAGCCGTAGGTGTCGTGCAGCTTGAAGGCGACGTCGCCGGGCAGCACCTTGGCATCGCCAGAGAGGGTGTTGTCCAGAATCTCCATGCCATGCGCCAGGGTCTCGAAGAAGCGTTCTTCTTCCACGCGCAGCACCTCGGTGATGCGCTGTTGCTGCTCGGCCAGGCGCGGGTAGGCTGCGCCCATTTGCGCCACCAGCGGCGCGACGAGCTTGTGGAAGAACGGCGTCTTCTGGCCCAGCTTGTAGCCGTGGCGGATGGCGCGGCGGATGATGCGCCGCTGCACGTAGCCCCGGCCCTCGTTGCTGGGGATGACGCCATCGCTGACCAAAAACGCCGTGGCGCGGATGTGGTCGGCAATCACCTTGAGCGAGGGGTTGGCCACATCCTGGCAGCCGGTGGCCTGCGCAGCGGCTTGGATGAGCGCGGCGAACAGGTCGATCTCGTAGTTGCTGTGCACGTGCTGCAAGATGGCGGCCAGGCGCTCCAGGCCCATGCCGGTGTCCACGCAGGGGGCGGGCAGCTTGGTGAGGCTGCCGTCCTCGTGCATCTCGAACTGCATGAACACGTGGTTCCAGATTTCGATGAAGCGGTCGCCGTCTTCATCGGGGCTGCCCGGGGGGCCGCCGGGGATGTGCGCGCCGTGGTCGTAGAAAATTTCCGAGCAGGGGCCGCAGGGGCCGGTGTCGGCCATCATCCAGAAGTTGTCGCTCTTGTACTTGCCGCCCTTGTTGTCGCCAATGCGGATGATGCGCTCGGGCGGCAGGCCGATGACCTTGTGCCAGATGTCGTAGGCTTCGTCGTCCTCGTGGTACACGGTGGCCAGCAGGCGCTCAGCGGGCAGGCCGTACACCTTGGTCAGCAGCTCCCAGCCCCACTCGATGCTCTCGCGCTTGAAGTAGTCGCCAAAGCTCCAGTTGCCCAGCATTTCAAAAAACGTGTGGTGGCGTGCGGTGTAGCCCACGTTTTCCAGGTCGTTGTGCTTGCCGCCGGCGCGCAGGCACGCTTGCACGCTGGCTGCGCGCACGTAGCTGCGCTTGTCCGTGCCCAGGAACACGTCCTTGAACTGCACCATGCCGCTGTTGGTGAACATCAGCGTCGGGTCGTTGCCCGGCACCAAGGGGCTCGAAGCCACCACGGTGTGGCCCTTGGAGGCAAAAAAGTCCAGGAAAGACTTGCGAATGTCGGCAACGGAGAAAGGGGTTGTGCTCATGGTCAGAGTGTGTGTGCGGGGCGCGCCCAGGCGGCGCCAGTCCGTGGGGACGAACCTGCGATTATAGATTTCGCCCCTCACCAGCGCTGCCTGCAGCAGTATGCTGGCGCCTTTGCCGTTCTGGAGCCCCGCCATGCCCACACCTGCCTCGCCCCTGTCCCTGCTGCAAGACCCGGGCCTGCTGCGCACCGAGGCACTCATTGGCGGCCAATGGCAGGCTGGCAGCACCCGCTTTGCCGTGCACGACCCGGCCACCGGCGAGCTGCTGGCGCAGGTGGCCAACCTGGGCGCATCCCAGGCGCAAGATGCCATTGCCGCCGCCGAAGCCGCCGGCCCCGCCTGGCGCACCCTGGGCGCCAAGGGGCGCAGCCAGCTGCTGCGGCGCTGGTTCGATCTGCTGCTGGCGCACCAGGACGATCTGGCGCTGCTGATGACGGCCGAGCAAGGCAAACCCCTGGCCGAAGCACGCGGCGAAGTGGCCTACGGCGCCAGCTTTGTCGAGTGGTATGCCGAGGAGGCCAAGCGCGCCAACGGCCAGAGCCTGCCGGCCTGGGATGCCAACAAGCGCATCTTCGTGCTGCGCCAGCCCATCGGCGTATGCGCGGCCATCACGCCCTGGAACTTTCCGCTGGCCATGATCACGCGCAAGGTGGCGCCTGCGCTGGCAGCGGGCTGCACCGTGGTCATCAAACCTGCCGAGCAAACCCCGCTCACCGCCCTCGCCGCCGCCGAACTGGCGCAGCGCGCCGGCCTGCCAGCGGGCGTGCTCAACGTCCTCAGCGCCGACGGCGCGCAATCGGTCGCCATCGGCCAGGTGCTGTGCGCCAGCCCGGTGGTGCGCCACCTCTCGTTCACCGGCTCGACCGAGGTCGGGTGCATCTTGATGGCGCAATGCGCGCCCACGGTCAAAAAACTCGCACTCGAACTCGGGGGCAACGCACCCTTCATCGTCTTTGACGACGCCGACCTCGACAGCGCCGTCGAAGGCGCTTTTGCCAGCAAATACCGCAACGCCGGCCAGACCTGCGTCTGCAGCAACCGCTTTTACGTGCAAAGCGGCATTTACGAAGATTTCGTCGCCCGCCTGGCCGCCCGGGTGCAGGCGGCCCAGGTTGGCAACGGCCTGACGCCGGGGGTGCAGATCGGGCCGCTGATCGACGAAGCGGCGCTGGCCAAGGTGCAGGCGCATATCGACGACGCCCTGGCCCTGGGTGCACGCCTGGTCACGGGTGGCCAGCGCCTGCAGCTGCCCGGCGGCGGCGCCTTCTACGCCCCCACGGTGCTGGCCGACGCCCACGCCGCCATGCGCTGCGCAAGCGAGGAAACTTTCGGCCCGCTGGCACCCATTTTTCGCTTTGACACCGAGGCCGAGGCCGTGGCTGCCGCCAACGCCACCGAATTCGGCCTGGCGAGCTACTTCTACAGCCGCGACATGGGCCGCATACTGCGCGTGGGCGAAGCGCTGGAGTACGGCATGGTGGGCGTCAACACCGGGCTGATCTCATCGGAGCAGGTGCCGTTTGGCGGCGTCAAACAGTCGGGCCTGGGGCGCGAGGGCGGGCAAGCTGGGCTGGACGAATACCTGGAGAGCAAATACCTCTGCTTGGGCAACGTGCTCGGTGACGTACCGCAATAAATGCCTGCACAGAGCCTGCCTATGCGGCTGAATTTTTCGATAGCATCGAGCATTCTTCCAGCCTGACGAGCCCCCCTCTTGCCCACCGCCCCCACCAAGCGCTACGCCATCACCCAGCGCCTGTCCCTGAGTATCTGGGGGCTGTTTCTGGTGCTGTTGCTGCTGCTTTCGGCCCTGGGCTACGCCGCCTTGCACCTGAGCGCGGGCAAGATCGTGCCCCTGGTGCTGCAGCAAATGGTGCAGCTCAAGGCCGAGGCCAGCGAAAAACTCTTTGAGCAGGCCGACGACAGCGTGCGCCGCCTACGCCTGGCGCTGGTGCAGCGCCTGGACGCGCAGGCCACGGAGCGCTCCATACCCGAACGCTTTGACCGCCTGTTTGCCCGCAGCCCCGATGGCCTGTGGCGCCTGCGGCCCGACAAGGTCGATCCCGAACACGCCCCCACCCTCTACCTGCACGCCGGCGCACAGGGGCCGGACGCATCCACGCGGCTGCGCGCCGTCGTCAGCTACGAGCTGCTGCGCGAGCAGGGGCCGGCCCTGGTGCCGCCGTTCTTCTCGGTCTATATGGACTTTGTGGAAGACGGTTTGATGGTGTACGCCCACGACATCGACTGGGGCGGCAACGCCGACGCCCAGGCCAGCAACGCCAACTACCCCACCATGCGCGGCGCCGACCCAGCACGCAACCCCGAGCGCAAAATTTTCTGGACACCGGTGTACCTCGACCAGCAAGCGCAAACCTGGATGGTGTCAGTCATCGCCCCGCTGGACTGGCAAGGGCGCTGGGTGGGCACGGTGGGGCACGACCTGTCGGTGCAAACCTTGATCGACGCCGTCGCCGCCGGCGAAGACGGCCCCAGCCAGCAGCTCATCATCGACAACACCGGACACCTCATCGCCCACCCGCAACTGCGCCAGCGCATTGCCGCCGCCGATGGCCGACTCGACATGGCCAGCCTCAACGACCCCCTGCTGCTGCAGGTGCAAAGCCTGCTCGCAGCCAGCCCAGGAGGCCAAGGCGTGGAGCGCACGGCAGACGGCAGCCACTGGGTGGCCTGGTCGAGCATTCGGGGGCCAGGCTGGTACCAGGTCATGCTGCTGCCGCAGGCGCAGGTCAACCAGCTGCTGCTGTTGGGGCTGGCCATTTTGTTCGGCGTGGGCACCGTTGCCCTGCTGCCAGGGCTATGGGCGCTGCGCGAGCAGCTGCGCGAACAAGTCACGCTGCCGCTGGAGCAGCTGACCCAGGCCGTCGATGCGCTGGGCCAGGGCCAGGCCCCGCAGCGCCTGCCCATCCACAACCACGACGAAATCGGCCACCTGGCGCAAGCCTTCAACACCATGGCCGCCGAGCTGCAGCAGCAGCGCCAATTGCAAGCCGAGCACGCCCAGGCGCTAGAGCAGCAGGTGCAAGAACGCACCCAGGCCCTGGGCCGCCTGCACGAGGAGCGCACCCGGCTGCTGGCCCTGCTCGGTGCCATGGACAGAGGCATTTTGTTTGCCAGCGCCCAGGGCCACGTCACCTACAGCAACGCACAATTTTTGCGCCTGTGGGGTCTGGCCAAAGACGCCCTGAGCCATTCCCGTGCCGAAGGCCGCGTTCTTGCTGCCATCACGCCGCAGCTGCAGCAAAGCGAGCGCTTTACCCAGCAGCTGCAGCACATCCTGGCGCAGCCGCAAGAAAACGGGCACATGGCGCTGGAGCTGCACGATGGGCGCAGCCTGCAGCTTGACGCCTACCCCGTGCGCGATACCCACAACCACCCCATGGGCCGGCTCTGGGTGTGCGAGGACGTCACGCACAAGCGGCGCACCACCGAGCAGCTGCTGCACCTGGCCGAGCACGATGCGCTCACCGGGCTGTACAACCGCAGCCGCTTCGAGCAGGCGCTCGAACGCTTTTTCACCACCACGGGCCGTGAACCGCAGCCCGCAGCCCTGCTGTGCTTTGACCTGGACGATTTCAAATACGTCAACGACACCTTCGGCCACCAGGCCGGCGACCAGCTGCTCGTGCGCGTAGCCAGCAGCGTGCGCACCGTGGTGCGCGAGGGCGACATCCTGTGCCGCCTGGGCGGGGACGAATTCGCCATCTTCATGCCCTACGCCAGCGCCGACGACGGCGAACAGCTGGCAGTGCAGGTGCAACAGGCCATCGCCCAAACGCCGCTGCACATTGCCGAGCAAACGCTGCGCCTGGGCAGCAGCCTGGGCCTGGCGCATTGCCCCGGCGACGCCAGCGACGCCCAAGAGCTGCTCGCGCACGCCGACGCCGCCATGTACCAGGCCAAGGCCAGCGGCAAGAACCGCATCAACCGCTACCGCGCCGACCGCGATGGCTCGCAGGCAATGGTCACGCGCATGGCCTGGAGCGAGCGCATCGCCCAGGCCCTCACACACGGGCGGCTGCGCCTGCACTACCAGGGCGTGTACCACGCCCAGACCGGCGAGCTCGCGCACCTCGAAGCCCTCATCCGCATGGTCGATGAGTCCGACCCCACGCGCCTGATTGCCCCGGCAGAATTCATCGGCCACGCCGAGAAAACCAACAAAATCCTCGACATCGACCGCTGGGTCATCCGCGAGAGCGTGCGCGTGCTGGCCACACACCCCCAGCTGCCGGCACTGGCCATCAACATCTCGGGGCGCTCATTCGACGACCCACAGCTGCCCGCCTACATCAGCGACGAACTGCAGGCCCAGGGCGTACGCCCGCAGCGCCTGCTGGTGGAGCTGACGGAAACCTCCGCCATCTCCGACCTGAGCGACGCCGAGCGCTTCATCGCCGCCCTGCGCCACAACGGCTGCAGCATCTGCCTGGACGACTTCGGCACCGGCTTTGCCTCGTTTGCCTACCTCAAGCAGCTGCGCGTGGACGTGCTCAAGATCGACGGCCTGTTCATCCGCAACCTGCCCCAGGATCGGGACAACCAGGCATTCGTGCGCTCCATCATCGAAGTCGCCCACGGCATGGGCAAGCACACGGTGGCCGAATTCGTCGAAGACGAAGCCACCCTGCACATGCTCCAGGCCATGGGCGTGGACATGGTGCAGGGCTACCACCTGGACAAACCGCAGGCCGAGCATCCCGCGCTGGCCCCACGCCCGGCCCTATAATGCGAGGCTTCGCGGGTGTAGTTCAATGGTAGAACGGCAGCTTCCCAAGCTTCATACGAGGGTTCGATTCCCTTCACCCGCTCCAAATCGACTTTCCAGGCACTTCCAGCGAAAGCGCCCTGCAGCTAGTGCAAACTGGCAAAAAAGCAACAAAAAATAATGTGCGAGATTCCTGCGCATGAGTGGATTGCCAGTGAAGAAGAAAGCACTCCCGTCCGAATCAGCCGCAGCTTCACTCAAACCGTGACAGCTATGTGTCAAGTCCCGCCTGTTTGTAAACACGCTTCTTGAACAATTCCGGCTTTTTTGCATACCAATCCTTCAACGCCTGAACGGGTGAAACGTGCTTGAGTGCACGCTGTGGAATCTGGTGGTTGTAGGTTTTGACGTAGTTCATCAATGTGGCCTCCAGCTGCGCTGCCGATGCAAAGCGCGTTTGCCTGACGATTTCGCTGATACGCCCGTTGAAGCGCTCCACCATGCCGTTGGTCTGTGGGTGACGCGGCGGACACAGCCGGTGCTCAATGCCCAACGCCTTGCAGCGCACATCGAACTTGTGCCGCCCGCTGGGTTCGCGTTTTTTGTTCGTGAACCGATCCGTGAACTGACTGCCGTTGTCGGTGAGTAGTTTGACGATCTTCATGGGTGCTGCACGCTCCAGACGCTCCAGGAAGTCCACGCTGGAGTCCTCGCTCTGGTCGGCATAGATGTGCATGAACACCCAGCGCGTTGCCCGGTCTATGGCCACGAACAGATAGCGCCGCTGGCGCTCGTCGGGCATCTGCGGCAGGTATTTGATGTCCACATGCACAAAGCCTGGTTCATAGTCCTTGAAGGTCTTGACGGGCTTGTCAGCAGTGCCTGCGTCGGCCTGGGCCTGGGCCTGAAGTTCACGCAAACTGGAGACACCGTGGCGGCGCAAGCAACGATCCAGACCTGCACGGGAGACCTGCGGGTTCACAAACTCTCGCACCACCGCCAGCAGGTCATCCAGGGGCAGAAACAGCAGGCGGCGCAGCTCCACAGCGATGGCCTCTTGCACGGGCGAGAGCGTGGTATGCAGCGTGTGCGGACGGTGCGAGAGATCATCCGGGCTGTCTCGGTGCTTCCATTTGCGTGCTGTCGCACGGTTGATGTTGTAGCGATCGGCCAGTTCTGCAATCGATGCTGACGAAGCTTTAATCTCGGCTCTCGTACGCGGTGTGGTTCGTGCTTGCGCGTGCACTTGGCTCATGTCGATTGCTCCTGTTTGAAGGATTCCACCACGTTGCGCATTACCTCTCTTGCTTGGAAGAATGCCCAACTCCTGTGGGGTATATGATCACACGAGATGGGACAGTTACATCCATTAGAAGTGGCAACACCATCCCTTTGTCATTCAGACCCTTTTTCCCCAAAGATCACAAACACTCACAACGCCTGCAGCTGCCGCCGGCTGGCAAAGGCCCGCTCCTGCCCCGTCACCGGGTCGCAAAACGCCAGTTCCCGTGCCAGCAGTTGCAGGGGGCGGGAATAGTCGCCCGGCGGCGGGTCATTCACCTCGGGGTAGAACGCGTCGCCACGCAGCGGCAGGCCGAGCGCGGCCATGTGTACGCGCAGCTGGTGGCGCTTGCCGCTCACCGGTTCGAGGCGGTAGCGCGCCCAGGGGGCGGCCACTTCGATGATGGACATGCGCGTGCAGCTGTTGGCCTCGCCCGGCGCCTCGTGCATCCGAAAGAAGTGCCCGCATTCCTGCAGCCGGCTGCGGTGTTCGCGCGGAAAGTGCAGCTCTGGGCGCCAGGGGGCGATGGCCTCGTACACCTTGTGCACGCTGCGCTCGCGAAACAGCGCCTGGTAGCGCCCGCGCGTGGCGCGTTGCACTGAAAACAGCACCAGGCCGGCGGTGTCACGGTCGATGCGGTGGATGGGCGAGAGCTCGGCCAGACCCAGCGCACGCTTGAGGCGCACCAGCAGCGTGTGCTGCAGGTAGGCGCCGCCGGGCACCACGGGCAGGAAGTGCGGTTTGTCGGCCACCAGCAGGTGCTCGTCCTGGTAGAGCACTTCGGCCTCGAAGGGGATGGCCGCCTCCTGCGCCAGCGCCCGGTAGTAGTACAGGCGAATGCCGGGGGCGAAGTTGCGTTCGGGCGTGACGCACTGGCCGAACTCATCCACCACCTCGCCCGCTGCCATGCGCTGGCACCAGTCGGCGCGCGCCACGGCGGGCAGGCGCTGGCACAGGAAGTCGAGCAGGCTGCCCTGGCCCTGCGACGGCAGTACGACGCAGCTGGGGTTGACGCCGTCGCGCATGGGTAGCACGCGCGGGTCGTGGGGGTTGTGCATTTTTACTATTGTTTTTATAGCTGCTCACGCTTGCCAGATAAGCGCTAGAAGCGTTTTTTATTCAGAATCCAGGGCCGCTGCCAACTCCTCGGCCCAGTCGTACAGCGCCGCCAGCAGCTCTTGCGCACGCTCGTCGTCGCGCTCCTGGGCCTGCTCCATCAGCGGGTCGATGCGGTCGAACAGGGCCTGCACCGTCAGGCCCCCGCCAGCGCCGTGCAGCAGGCGTGCGGCGCAATGCGCCAGCCAGCGCTGCTGCTCGGGCGGCGTCAGGCTGGCGGGGTGGTTGCGCGCGCGCCAGCGAAACACCAGCTCCGGCAGGCGCGGGTCGTCAAAGCCCGGGTGCGCCTGCGCCAGCTCCGCCGGCGCCAGGGCGCGCAGGCGGTTCAGGCGCTGGCGGTCTTCGTTGCCGATGAAGCCGCCGTACAAGTCCTGCTCCACGTCCGGCGCCTCGGCCGGGGCCGGGCGCGCAAACGCCTCGGCCCAGAGCGCGCTCATGTCCGGCAGCGCGCGCGCGGCCTCGGCGTGGCGCGCGGCCTGCGCCAGGTCTATGCCCCAGCGCTGGGCCAGCGCGGGCGTGAGGGTGTTGAGGTTGCCCACCACCATGGGCGATTTGTTCAGGTGCACGCTTTTGAGCGCCAGGCGCGTCACGCCCTCGGGCAGGTCGGCCTGGCGTGTGAACAGGCGCTGGCGCAGTTCGTCTGCGCCCAGGCTGGCGAGCACCGAGGGGTCTTGCGCCAGGTCCCAGGCCAGCAGCTCGTTTTTGTTCGTCGGGTGGCTCGCCAGCGGCCACATCACGGCCAGGCAGCCGCGCTCGGTGCCGAACATGCCCGAGACGTGCAGGAATGGCCGTGCCGTCTGCTGCGTGGTCGGCAGGCGCAGCTCCTGCGCCACGCGGTCTTTCTTGTGCAGCGACAGGGCAAAGTCGAACAGGCGCGGGTTGTGCTGGCGCACCAGGCGCGCCAGGGCGATGGTGGCGCGCACGTCCGAGAGCGCATCGTGCGCCGCCTCGTGCGCAATGGCATTGGCGCGGCACAGGTCTTCGAGCTTGAAGCTGGGCGTGCCGTCGTCCTTCTTCGGCCAGACGATGCCGTCCGGGCGCAGGGCGTAGCACATGCGCACCACGTCGAGCAAATCCCAGCGGCCGCATTGGTTTTGCCACTCGCGCGCGTAGGGGTCGATCAGGTTGCGCCAGAACAGGTGGCGCGTGACCTCGTCGTCGAAGCGGATGGTGTTGTAGCCCACGCCAATGGTGCCCGGCTGCGCCAGCTCGGCCTCGATGCGGCGTGCGAACTCGTGCTCGGGCACGCCTTTTTCCAGGCACAGCTGGGGCGTGATGCCGGTGATCAGGCAGGCCTCGGGCTCGGGCAGGTAGTCGGGCGCCGGGCGGCAGTAGAGCATCAGGGGCGCGCCGATCTCGTTCAACTCGGCATCGGTGCGGATGCCGGCGAACTGCGCCGGGCGGTCGCGCCGGGGCGTGGCGCCAAAGGTTTCGTAGTCGTGCCAGTAAAAAGTGTGCATGGTGTGCTGCCGCTGCGGCGCCCCTGCGCCGATGAAGGCGCAAGTATGCCGGGACAATGGCGCCATGAAAGCTACGCCCCGCCCCCAGCTTCCCCGGCCTCCCCTGCTGCCCTGCCTGCTCACCAGCGCCGCCCTGCTCGCCGGCTGCGCCAGCCCCTTGCCCACCCCCGCCCCCACCCAGCCGCCAGACGGCCACCACCGCGCCGCGCCGCAGGCCACGGCCTTTGCCGATTGGCTGCGCAGCGTGGGCGACGAGGCCATTGCCGCCGGCCTGCACCCCGAGCGCGTGCGCCAGGCCCTGGGCCAGGCCGAGCTGCTGCCGCGCGTGATCGAGCTCGACCGCGCCCAGCCCGAGTTCACGCGCCAGCCCTGGACGTACCTCGACAACGCCGTCTCGCCCCAGCGCATCACCCAGGGCCGGGCGGCGCTGGCAGCGCAGCAACCGGCCTTGCAGGCGGCGGCCCAGCGCTACGGCGTGCCGGCGGCCATCGTCACCGCCATCTGGGGCGTGGAGAGCAATTACGGCCAGAACTTTGGCAGCTTCAGCACCCTCAGCGCCCTGGCCACGCTCGGCTTCGAGGGCCGGCGCCAAGCCTGGGCGCGGCGCGAGCTGCTGGCGGCGCTGACCACCATCGACCAGGGCGACATCGCGCCCGAACGCATGATCGGCTCCTGGGCCGGCGCCATGGGGCACACGCAGTTCCTGCCCTCGGTCTACCTGGCGTACGCCGTGGACGCCGATGGCGACGGCCGGCGCGACATCTGGGCCAGCGTGGCCGACGTCGCCGCCTCCACCGCGCATTACCTGGCGCGCTCGGGCTGGCGCGCGGACGAGCCCACGCTGGTCGAGCTGCAGCTGCCGCCCGACTTTGACTGGCAGCAGGCCGACCCCGCCGTGCGCCAGGACAGCAGCGCCTGGGCCCGCGCCGGCCTGCGCGGCATCGACGCCAGCGCCCTGCCGCCCCTGGCCGACGCCTCGGTGCTGGCCCCCGCCGGTGCGCAGGGCCCGGCGCTGCTGGTGGGGGCGAATTTTCGCGCCCTGCTGCGCTACAACAACGCCATCAACTACGCCCTCGCCGTGGCCCTGCTGGCGCGCCAGATCGAGGGCAACAGCGGCCTGCAAACGCCCTGGCCGCGCAGCGAGCCGGCGCTCTCGCGCCCGCAGGTGCAGGCGCTGCAAACGGCGCTCAACGCCCTGGGCCTGCAAGCGGGCGCGGCCGACGGCCTGCTCGGCCCGGCCACCAGCGCCGCCCTGCGCCGCTACCAGCGCAGCCAGGGCCTGACGGCCGACGGCTTTGCCACGCGCGCCCTGCTCGAACGCCTCACGGCCAGCGCACCGTAAACCCAGCCCTCCACCCAGGTGCTGAAAGCAAAACACCCCGCCGCAGCGGGGTGTTGTCGCCTTCGAGCGCGCTTACAGGGCCTGCAGAGCGGCCTGGATTTTCTCCAGGGCGTCGTCCGTGATCAGGCCGCCCGAGAACTTGGCCACCGTGGCCAGGGCCATGCCGCCGGCCATGCCGATCTGCGGATGCGCGGAAATGCCCGGCAGGTACTGCTCCAGGATGGCCTTGGTGGCATCGCTGGCGAGCAGTTCACGCACGGTGGATTCGATGGAGTACGCCATGGGTCACTCTTTCTTTGGGATGTGGGGGCCTGCCAAAACCCGGCGCGGCGGAATTGCCGCTGGCCGGGCGGGGCGCGGCGCCACCGCCTTCCGCACCCCTGTCTCCGGGCCCGCACTCTACGGCACGGGCGGCAGCTGCAGTAGAGGGATCAGTCCTTGAACTGCGGCGTCTGCTTCATCATGCCCGCCGTCATGGCGGCCATCAGGTCGTCGCTTTGCAGCATGGCGGCGTTCCAGGTGGCGACGTAGTTCAGGCCATCGGCCACGCTGTGGTCGCGGGCGTAGTTGAGCATTTCCTTGCTGCCGCGAATCGACAGCGGCGACTTGGCGGCAATGCTGGCGGCAATCTCCTGCACCCCGGCGTAGAGCGCCTCGCGCGTCTCGAACACGCGGTTGACCAGGCCGATCTGCTGCGCCTCGGCCGCGCCGAGCTTGCGCCCGGTGTAGGCCAGCTCGCGCGTGATGCCCTGGCCCACGAGCTTGGGCAGGCGCTGCAGCGTGCCGACGTCGGCCACCATGCCGATGTCGATTTCCTTGATGGAGAAACTCGCGTCGCTGCTGGCGTAGCGCATGTCGGCGCACACCACCAAGTCCACCCCGCCGCCAATGCAGGCGCCGTGGATGGCGGCCAGCACGGGCTTGCGGCAGCGCTCCAGACTGGTGAGGGTGTCTTGCAGATCGAGGATGACGCGGCGCAGCTTCTCACGCTGGCGGCCCTCGCAGTCGTCGGCAATCTGCGCCGGCATCTGCATCATCATCGCCAGGTCAATGCCGGAGCAAAACAGCTTGCCCTCGGCGCGCAGCACGGCCACGCGCACCGCCGGCGTGGCATCGACCCAGCCAAACACCTGGCGGATTTCCTGCCACATGGCGGCGTTCATGGCGTTGGCCTTGTCCGCACGGTTGAGCGTGACGGTGGCGACCGCTCCCTCCAAGGTGACGCTGAGGGTTTGCAGCTGCAGGCCGGTCACGTTCGATTTTTCAGGGTCTTTTTGGCCGCTAGCGCTTGCTGGCTGCGCGTTAGCAGCTCCTGTTTTAGGAGCAACTTCGCCCCCCAGGCGCAGCGCCAGCTCGGTGCCCTGCTTGATGGCGCGCTTGGCGTCCAGCTCCGCCGCCTTGTCCGCGCCGCCGATCAGGTGCACGGCCACGCCCTGGGCCTCCAGCGCGGCTTGCAGCGCGCGGTTGGGGTCTTGGCCGGCGCAGACGATGACGTGGTCCACCGGCAGGGTTTTCTCCTGGCCATCAACAGTGATGTGCAGGCCGGCGTCGTCCACCTTGCGGTACGCCACGCCAGCGAGCATGTGCACGCCCCGGTTTTTCAGGCCGGTGCGGTGGATCCAGCCGGTGGTCTTGCCCAGGCCCTCGCCCACCTTGCTGCTCTTGCGCTGCAGCAGCCAGATGTGGCGCGGCACTTCGCCAATCTGGCCCGGCTTGACGCCGCCGCGCAGGCTGCCGGTGGTGTCCACGCCCCATTCGGCAAAGAACTTGGCTTGGTTCAGGCTGGCGCTTTGGCCTTCGTGCAGCAGGTATTCAGAGACGTCAAAGCCAATGCCGCCGGCGCCAATCACCGCCACTTTTTCGCCCACGGGCTTTTTGTCGCGCAGCACGTCCAGGTAGCCCAGCACCTTGGGGTGGGTGATGCCTTCGATCTCGGGCAGGCGCGGCGTGATGCCGGTGGCCAGCACCACTTGTTTGAAACCGGCTTGCAGCAGGTCGTCGGCGCTCACGCGCTGGCCGAGCTGGACGGTCACGCCCGTGTGCTTGAGGCGTTCGCCAAAGTAGCGCAGCGTCTCGTAGAACTCCTCCTTGCCCGGAATTTGCTTGGCCACGTTGAACTGGCCGCCAATCTCGCTGGCGGCGTCAAACAGCGTCACCTCCAGCCCGCGCGCCGCCGCCTCGGTGGCAAAGGCCAGGCCAGCGGGGCCAGCGCCCACGACCGCAACGCGCTCTTTTTTCGGCAGCGGCAGGGGCACAAGGATGGTTTCGTGGCAGGCGCGGGGGTTGACCAGGCAGCTGGTGATCTTGCCGCCAAAGGTGTGATCCAAACAAGCCTGGTTGCAGGCGATGCAGGTGTTGATGTCCTGGCTGCGGCCCTGGGCGGCTTTGTTGACGAACTCGGGGTCGGCCAGGAAGGGCCGGGCCATGCTCACCATGTCGGCCTGGCCGCTGGCGAGCACTTCTTCGGCCACCTCGGGCGTGTTGATGCGGTTGGTGGCCACCAGCGGAATGCCGACCTTGCCCTTGAGCTGCTCGGTGACCCAGGCGAAGGCGGCGCGCGGCACCTTGGTGGCTATTGTTGGGATGCGCGCCTCGTGCCAGCCGATGCCGGTGTTGAGGATGGTGACGCCGGCTTGCTCCAGCGCCTGCGCCAGCTGCACCACTTCTTCTTGCGTGGAGCCGCCTTGCACCAGGTCGAGCATCGAGAGGCGGAAGATGAGGATGAAGTTGGCCCCCACGCGCTCGCGGGTGCGGCGCACGATTTCCAGCGCAAAGCGGATGCGGTTGTCATAGCTGCCGCCGTAGATGTCATCGCGCTGGTTGGTCTGCGCGGCGATGAATTCGTTGATCAGGTAGCCCTCCGAGCCCATGATCTCCACGCCGTCGTAGCCCGCGCTTTGCGCCAGGGCTGCGGCGTTGGCGTAGTCCTCCACGGTTTGCTGCACTTCTTCGGTGCTCAGCGCCCGGGGGGCGAAGGGGCTGATCGGCGCCTTCAAGGCGCTGGGCGCCACCATGTCGGGGTGGTAGGCGTAGCGGCCAAAGTGCAGGATTTGCATGCAAATCTTGCCGCCAGCGGCGTGTACGGCCTCGGTCACCACCTTGTGCTTGTCGGCCTCGTGCTGCGTCGTCATGGCCGCGCCGCCGGGCATGGGGCGGCCTGCGGCGTTGGGGGCGATGCCGCCCGTCACGATCAGGCCCACACCGCCGCGCGCACGCTCGGCGTAGAACGCGGCCATGCGCTCAAAGCCGTTGGGCGCTTCCTCCAGGCCCACGTGCATGGAGCCCATGAGCACGCGGTTTTTCAGCGTGGTAAAGCCCAGCTCCAGCGGGGCGAGCAGGAGGGGGTATGGCGTGGCGGCAGAGGTCATGGTGGGGTCTTTCCTGGGACAAAAGCGGTCATCTATGCAACCGGTTGCATAAAAGTGTACGGTCGTTCGATTAACTATGCAACCAGTTGCAGTACAGGTTTACCCGCTATAGACTGCGCGCCCATGTCCCTGCCCCACGCCGTGCTCACTTCGCTTTTGGAAAAATCCACCTCGGGCTACGACCTGGCGCGGCGTTTTGACAAATCCATAGGCCACTTCTGGCACGCCACGCACCAGCAGATTTACCGCGAGCTCGCGCGCATGGAGGCCGCTGGCTGGGTCGAAGGCGTTGTGCCGCCCGACGCCGGCAAGACGCGCAAAAAACACTACCGCGTGCTGCCCGCAGGCCGCGCTGAGCTGGCACGCTGGGCGGCAGAGCCCACGCCGCCCATGGACTTGCGCGATGCCTTCACCGTCAAGCTGCGCGCCGATGCGGTGCTGGGTGAAGTCGATTTGGTGCCCGAACTCGAACGCCACCTGGCCCTGCACCAGGCGCAGCTGGCGCATTACCGCCGCATCGAGGCGCAGGACTTTCCAGCAGGCCAGGCCCTGGCCCGCGCCCAGGCCATCCAGCACATGATTTTGAAAAAAGGCATCCGCTACGAAGAAGGCGAAATTGCCTGGGGGCGTGAGATGCTGGCGCTGCTACTGCAAGCCGAAAACGGGCCGGACGGCCCCTAGAATGATTCCTCTATTGCGGAGGGAGACTGCATGTCGTTTTTGCTGGATTTTTTTCGCCGCCTGCTGGGCCAGCGCCCCCCTGCGCCGCCACCGCCCCAGGTGCAAGAGGCCAAGGCGCGCCAACAGTTTGAAACCCTGCAGCAGCTCGCGCCGCTCAAGAACGCCGCCCCGCCCCCGGAGCCCACACCAGCGCCAGCCCCAGAGGCCAGCAGCAACACCTCTTTTATCTGCCGCGAGCCGGTGCTCAACCGCCAAGAGCAAATTGCCGGCTATTTTTTCCACCTGCAAGAGCACTTGCAAGAGCGTCTGCAGGGCAAAAAAGAGCAGCTGCACAAAGCCTACGACGACGCCCTGCTGCGCAGCCTCAACAGCCTGCGCATCCACAAGCTGCTGGGGCACCGCAAGGCGTTCATCCACATCAGCCCGGCCTCGCTCGACAACCCGCTGCTGGCGCTGCTGCCGGCGCACAACAGCGTGCTCATGCTCGCGCCCAACCAGCAGGCCCTCGATGGCGCGCAGCTGCCCACCCAGCTCGCCGCCCTGCGCGCCCGGGGCATGGCCCACGGCTGGGTGCTCGATAGGCAACTGCTGGAGCTGCATCCAGCGCTGCGCACCCTGGCAACGCAGGCCGACTACGTGCAGGTGCACCTGGCCGAATTCGATGGCCTGGAGATCGAGGCCCTGCGCGAGACCCTGAGCAATGGCCGCGCCAGCACCCTGGGGCCGCTGCAGTGGATCGCGCAGGAGCTGCACAGCTTTGACGAGTTCAACCTGTGCTTCCAGGGCGGCTTTGGCTTCTTCATGGGCGACTTCGTCACCAGCCGCGAGAACTGGCACCCGCCCAAGAGCGAGATCAACCGCCTGCTGACCATCAAGCTGCTCAACTTGCTGCGCAGCGACGAGGATCTGAGCGTGATCGCGCAGCAGATCACGGCCGACCCGGTGCTCACCTTCAAGCTGCTGCGCTACCTGAACTCGCCCGCCTTTGGTCTGGCGCAGCCGGTGCTGACCATAGACAAGGCGCTGATGGTGCTCGGGCGCGAGCGCTGCTACCGCTGGGTGTCGCTGCTGCTGTTCGACATCCAGCAAGGCGGCTACCGCGAGCGCGTGCTGGTCGAGCAGGCGCTCACGCGCGCCTTTTTCCTCGAAAGCCTGGCCGGCCAGGGCCAGCTGCAGGGCGCGCCGCCCGAGGAGCTGTTCATTCTGGGCCTGTTCTCCATGCTCGATCTGCTCATCGGCCATGCCATGGACGCCATCTTGCAAGAAACCCACCTGCCCGCCCCCGTGCACGCCGCGCTGCTGGGCCAGGCCGGGCTACACCGCAACGCCCTGCTGCTGGCGCAGGCGCTGGAAAAACAACAGTTTGAAGCCACCAAAACCCTGGCCGACCGCCTGCAGCTGGACTCGCTGCAGGTGCTGTGCCTGAACATGGAGGCCCTGGGCCAGGCGAATGACATCATCGAAATCGGCCACGCCTGATGGGCCGGCTGTGCGATAATGGCGGGCTTTTTGCGGAAAGTACGCCGAGTTTTTTGAATGTGCAAAAGGTTGCACATGGCCTGGCGCGGCTACCGCGAGTCAAAAGAGAGAAGACCATGAAAGAAGGCATTCACCCCAACTACCGCGAAGTGCTGTTCGTTGACCTGTCCAACGGCTTCAAGTTCGTGACCCGTTCCTGCGCCAACACCAAGGAAACCGACACCTTCGAAGGCAAGGAATACCCGCTGTTCAAGCTCGACACCTCGTCCGAGTCGCACCCCTTCTACACCGGCACGCAAAAGTCGGTGGACAACATGGGTGGCCGCGTGGAGAAGTTCCGCAACCGCTTCGCCAAGAAGTAATCTACGCTGCTGGGCGGCCCTGCCGCCCACCGTACGATACAAGGCAGCCGGGCGACCGCGCTGCCTTTTTTTCATCCTGCTCCATGAACCAGCCCAGCCCCGCCATCGTCACGCAAAGCGCCGCGCGCCCGCTGCCGCGCTGGGCGCTGCTGCTGCTGTGCCTGGCCTACGTGCTGCCGGGCTTTCTCGGGCGCGCGCCCTGGCGCCACGCCGACCTGGCGGCCTTTGGCTACATGCGCACGCTGGCGCAAGGCGGCGACTGGCTCGCCCCGAGCATGGTCGGCCTGCAACCCACGGGCGACGGCCTGCTGCCCTTGTGGCTTGGCGCCGCCGCCCTGCGCTGGGCCCCGGCGGCGCTCCCCCCCGAGCTGGCGGCGCGCCTGCCTTTTGTGTTCCTGCTCATCCTGACCCTGCTCGCCACCTGGTACGCCGTGTACTACCTGGCGCGCAGCCCCGGCGCACAGCCCGTGGCCTTTGCCTTTGGCGGCGAAGCGCTGCCGCAGGACTACGCGCGCTCCATCGCCGATGCCGGCCTGCTCGCCCTGCTCGCCTGCCTGGGGCTGGCGCAGCTCGGGCATGAAATCACCAGCTACCTCACCCAGCTCGCCTGCACGGCGCTGGTGTTTTTTGCCGCCGCCATCTTTCCGCACCACCCGCGCCGGGGCAGCGCAGCCATGCTGCTCGGGCTGCCTGCGCTCACGCTCTCGGGCGCGCCCACCGTCGCCCTGCTGCTGGGCCTGGGTGCGGCAGCGCTGCTGCGCTACGCCCCGCTGACGGCGCACGACCGCAGCAGCCGCTGGGCCCTGGCCTGGCTCGCCACCAGCGCCGCCTGCGCCCTGCTCGCCAGCGCCCTGGATCTGTGGGTCTGGCGCATCGAGGCGCCGCACGCACTCTGGCCCTACGCCCAAACCATCGCCCGCATGTTGATCTGGTTTGGCTGGCCGGCCTGGCCGCTGGCGCTGTGGACGCTGTGGCGCTGGCGCCGGCAAATCTGGAGCCGCCGGGGGCACCGCCACCTGTGGCTGCCGCTGGGGCTGGCCTCGGTCATGCTGGCCGTGTGCCTGTGCACCGAGCCCGCCGACCGCGCCCTGCTGCTGGGCCTGCCGGCACTCTCGGCCCTGGCGGCCTTTGCCCTGCCCACGCTGCAGCGCAGCCTGGCGGCGCTGATCGACTGGTTCACGCTGCTGTTCTTCAGCGCCTCGGCCATTGCCATCTGGGTCGTCTGGCTCTCGCTGCAAACGGGGTTTCCGGCGCAGCCAGCGGCCAACGTGGCGCGCCTGGCGCCCGGCTTTGAGCCGCATTTTTCCGCCCTGCCCTTTGCCCTGGCGCTCGCCGCCAGCGCCGCCTGGTGCGCCCTGGTGTACTGGCGCGCAGCGCGCCAGCGCCACGCCCTCTGGAAAAGCCTGGTGCTGCCCGCCAGCGGCACCACCTTGGCCTGGCTGCTGCTGCTGACGCTGTGGCTGCCGCTGCTGGACTACGCACGCAGCTACGCGCCGCAGGTGCAGCGCATCGTCACCACCTTGGGCAGCGCTCCAGGCTGCGTGCTGGTGCAAGACCTGGGCGATTCACAGGTGGCGGCGCTGCAGTTTCATGGTGGGCTGGATTTACGCCCCGTCGCCAGCGCCGCCGCGAATGACTGCCACTGGCTGGCCGTGGCCAGCACCAGCACCGATTTGCCGCCGAGCTTCACGCCGCCGCCAGGCCAATGGCTGCTGTACGCCGCCATTGGCCGCCCCACAAGCCGCCAAGAGCGCATCGTGCTGCTGCACCGGGTCGATTGATGTCGGAGCGCACCACCGTGCTGCGCCACGCCGCCACGGTGCTGGCAGGGCAATTGGCCGTCATGGCCTACGGCATTACGGACACCATCGTCGCCGGGCGCCATGCGCAGGCGTCGCTGGCAGCGCTGTCGGTGGGCTCGTCGATTTTCATCAGCGTCTACGTCGCCCTCATGGGCGTGCTGCAGGCGCTGCTGCCGGTCTGGGCCGAGCAGCGCGGCGCGCGCGACAGCGCCGCCATAGGCCGCTCGCTGCGCCAGGCGCTCTACCTGTGCCTGGGCGCCGGCCTGCTGGGCGTGGCGCTGCTGCTCTCGCCCGGGCCGCTGCTGCGCTGGACCGAGGTGCCGCCGGCGCTGCAAGGCGAGGTCGAGCGCTACCTGGCGGTGCTGGCCCTGGCCCTGGCGCCAGCGCTGCTGTTTCGCGTCTATTGCACGCTCAACCAGGCGCTGGGCCACCCGCAACTCGTCACCTGGCTGCAGGTGGCGGGGCTGGCGGCCAAGGTGCCGCTGTCGATCTGGTTCACCTTCGGCGGCGCCGGCCTGCCGGCGCAAGGCGCCGTCGGCTGCGCCTGGGCGACGCTGGTGGTGAACACGCTGCTGCTGGCGCTGGCGCTGTACCTGCTGCGCACGCAAAACCTGTACCAGCCACTGGCGCTGTGGCAGCGCCTGGAGCGCCCAGACGTGGCGCAGCTCGCCGCCTTCTTGCGCCTGGGCCTGCCGGCGGGGCTGTCGATCATGGTGGAAGTGACGTCGTTCACGCTGATGGCGCTGTTCATCGCCCGCCAGGGCCTGCTGGCCACGGCCAGCCACCAGATTGCGGCCAACATCACCGCCGTGCTCTACATGGTGCCGCTGTCGCTGGGCATTGCCGCCAGCGCGCGCGTGAGCTACTGGCGCGGCGCCGGCGACGAGGCCCGCGCCGCCGCCGTCGCCTGGATGAGTTTTCGCCTTGCAGCGCTGATGGCGCTTGCGCTAGCAGCTCTTCTTTTCATAGCAAGAAAGCCCTTGGCCGGGCTCTACAGCAGCGACCCCGCCGTGGCCGCCCTGGCCGCCGCGCTGCTGCTGTGGGTGGCCGCCAGCCACCTGGGCGATGCGCTGCAAACCCTGTGCGCCTTCGTGCTGCGCAGCTACCGCGTGACGCTGGCGCCGCTGCTCATCTACTGCAGCCTGCTCTGGGGCGCCGGCCTGGCCGGGGGTTACAGCCTGGCCTACCACGGCTGGGGGCCTTGGGCCGGGCAGGCGCTGCCAACACCGTTCTGGGCTGCCAACGGCCTGGCCCTGGCGGTGACGGCAGCGCTGTTCACGGCCTTGCTGGCGCGCACGCTGCGCCGGCAGCACGCAGGCGCAGCGCCGGCAGCGTAACGGCAAATTCCGAGCCCTGGCCCACGGTGCTGGCCACCTCCAGCTGCGCGCCATGGCGCTGCAGGGCGTGCTTGACGATGGCCAGGCCCAGGCCGGTACCGCCGGTCTCGCGCGAGCGGCTGCGATCGACGCGGTAAAACCGCTCGGTCAGGCGCGGCAGGTGCTCGGGCGCAATGCCGGGGCCGCTGTCGCGCACGGCAAAGCGCGCACCGCCTTCGGGCTGCGCCTGCCACTGCACGACGATCCTGCCGCCCGGCGGGGTGTAGCGCACGGCGTTGCCGATGAGGTTGGAGAGCGCGCTGTGCAGCTCGGCAGCGTTGCCAGCAATGTCGCCCGCCGCCTGCAGCGCACTGCGCTCAGGAAACACCAGCTGCTGCGCCGGCGCGCCTTCGGGCGTGAGCAGCTGCGACAGCGCCTGCGCCTCCTCCTCGCAGCGCGCCAGCAGCGACGCCACAGGGTGCCAGTCATGTATGCCAGGCAGCGGGCTGCCTTCGAGGCGCGAGAGCATCAGCAGGTCTTGCACCACGCTGTGCATCCGCGCCGCCTGCTGCGCCATCAGGCGCAGGTAGCGCGCCCGCTCGGCCTCGGGCAGGGGCAGGGTCTGCAGGGTTTCGATAAAGCCCATCAGCACCGTCAGCGGCGTGCGAATTTCATGCGAAACGTTGGCAACGAAGTCGCGCCGCATGGCCTCGGCCTGCTCCAGCGCCGTGACGTCGCGCGAGAGCAGCAGGCACCGGCCGTCGCCATACGGGTGCAGGTGCACCGACAGGCGCACCGGGTGCGTCGGGGTGCTGGCGCGCCCGGTCAGCAGCAGGTCGTGCGTGAAATCGCCACCGGCGTAATAGGCGCTGAAGGCGGGCTCGCGCAGCAAGTTGCCAATCGACTGCATCAGGTCGCGCTCTATCTCCAGGCCGAAATGCTCGGCTGCCGTCTGGTTGAACCATTCGATGTGGCCCGCGCCATCGAGCAGCACCAGGCCGTTGGGCGAGGCCTGCAGCGCCTCCAAAAACGCCTGCAACCGTGCTGTACTCGCGTCCACCTGTTTGTCGCGCTCGCGCAGCAGGCGGCGCAGGCGGTCGCAGGCTTCGCCCCACAGGCCCTGCAGCACCGGCGCCTGCGCCATCTCGGCGTTGGCGCGCAGCCAGGTGAGTACGCGCAGGCCGCGCCAGGTTTCGACGCCAAAGGCAAACCAGGAGGCCAGCAGCACCCCCACCAGCGCCCCCCATGGGCCCCAAGCCCACCAGCCCAGTACGGCAGCGAGCAGCTGCAGGGTCAGAAAAAAGAAAAAGCGCCAGGCCATGGGGCATCCTGCTTTTAGAAACAAATGGGCTCTAGCCCAATACCATCAAGCGTCAGCCGCTATCAATTTTGCTGAATCGACCTGGGCCGTAAGGCGATAGCCGGCGCCGCGCACCGTCTCCACCATGGTGCTGGCGCTGCCCAGGGCCTCGCGCAGGCGCTTGATGTGCACGTCCACCGTGCGCTCCTCGATGTAGACATGATCGCCCCAGACCTTGTCGAGCAGCTGGGCGCGGCTGTGCACGCGCTCGGCGTGCTTCATGAGGTAGTGCAGCAGCTTGAATTCGGTCGGCCCGACCTTGAGCGGCGCGCCCTGCCAGCTGACGCGGTGCGTGCCGGCATCGAGCTGCAACGCGCCGATGCTGACGCTGTCGGCCACCTGCTCGGGCGCACGCCGGCGCAGCACGGCGCGGATGCGCGCGAGCATCTCCTGCGTGGAAAAGGGCTTGGTGATGTAGTCGTCGGCGCCCGCGTCCAGGCCCGCCACCTTGTCAGGCTCGTCGCCGCGTGCGGTCAGCATGAGGATGGGCACGCTCTTGCTGCGCGGGTCGGCGCGCCACTTGCGCGCCAGCTGCAGGCCGCTCATGCCCGGCAGCATCCAGTCGAGCAGGATGACGTCGGGCAGCACGGCGTTGAGCTCGCGCTGCGCGGCCTCACCGTCTTCGGCCCAGATGGGGGTGAAGCCGTTGTGGCGCAGGTTGACGGCAATCAGTTCGGCAATGGCAGGCTCATCCTCGACGATGAGCACCAGGGGAAATTTTTTCATTGCAATACGGATTCGATCTCGTCGAGCGCCTGGTGGCGCACGTCCTTGCCCTTGACGAGGTAGATGATGAGTTCGGCCACGTTCTTGGAGTGGTCACCGATGCGCTCGATCGCCTTGGCCAAAAACAGCAGGTCCAGGCTGGCCGAGATGGTGCGCGGGTCTTCCATCATGTAGGTGATGAGTTTGCGCACGAAACCGTCAAATTCGCGATCGATAAGGTTATCTTCTTTCAAGATAGCCACCGCAGCACGCACATCCAGGCGCGCAAAGGCATCGAGCGCCTTGCGCAGCAGGCCCGAGGCCAAATCGGCCGCCACGCGCAAATCGGAGCTGGGCAGCGAGCGCGCGGCGCCGCTTTCGATGATGGAGCGCACCATGCGCGCCATGCGCGTGGCTTCGTCGCCCATGCGTTCGAGGTTGGCCGTCGCCTTGGAGAACGCCATCAGCAGGCGCAGGTCGCGCGCCGTCGGCTGGCGCCGGGCAATGATGGTGGTCAGCTCGTGGTCAATCTCCACCTCCATCTGGTTCACGCGCTGCTCGATGGCCTCCACCTGCTCGGCCGCCTCCAGGCTGAAGTGCGAGAGCGCGGCGATCGCCTGGCGAATCTGCGATTCCACATGCCCGCCCAGCTCCATGACGCGGGCGGAGACCTGGTTGAGTTCGCTGTCGAATTGGGAAGATAGATGTTTGTCTGTCATGGGTCGTCCAATGGTTTTTCTCCTTCCCCCCTTGGGGGAAGGCTGGGATGGGGGCTGGCTGCCAAGGCACACGCCGCAGCCCCCACCCCAACCCTCCCCCAGAGGGGGAGGGAGCGGGCACTCAGCCAAATCGGCCTGTGATGTAGTCCTCGGTCTCCTTGCGCTGGGGCTTGAAGAACATTTCCTGCGTGGCGCCAAATTCCACCAAATCGCCCAGGTACATATAGGCCGTGTAATCGCTGCAGCGCGCTGCCTGCTGCATGTTGTGCGTGACGATGACGACCGTGTAATCGTCCTTGAGTTCGGCAATCAGCTCCTCGATTTTGGCCGTGGAGATGGGGTCGAGCGCCGAGCACGGCTCGTCGAGCAGCAGCACCTCAGGTTTGATGGCAATGCCGCGCGCAATGCACAGGCGCTGCTGCTGCCCGCCCGACAGGCCCGATCCGCTTTGCTGCAGCTTGTCTTTGACCTCGTTCCACAGCGCCGCCTTGCGCAGCGCCCATTCGACGCGCTCGTCCATGTCGGTGGCGTTGAGGTTCTCGAACAGCTTCACGCCGAAGGCGATGTTGTCGTAGATCGACATCGGGAACGGCGTGGGTTTTTGGAACACCATGCCCACCTTGGCGCGGATCAGCGCCACGTCCTGGCGGCTGGTGAGCAGATCGTCGCCGTCGAGCAAAATCTGGCCCTGGGCGCGCTGCTCGGGGTACAGCTCGAACATGCGGTTAAAAGTGCGCAACAGCGTCGATTTGCCGCAACCCGAAGGCCCAATGAAGGCCGTGACCTTGTTGGCCGGAATATCGAGGTTGATGCCCTTCAGGGCGTGGAACTTGCCGTAGTAAAAGTTCAGGTCGCGCACGGCCAGCTTGGCACGCGGCGGCTCGGGGGGCAGGGGAACGGGGGACATACGGGTTTCCTTATTTTTGGCGCGTCAGCACACGCGCCAGGATATTGAGGCCCAGCACCGCAGCGGTGATGAGGAACACGGCCGCCCAGGCGAGCTGCTGCCAGTTCTCGTAGGGGCTCATGGCAAATTTGAAGATCGTCACCGGCAGGCTGGCCATGGGTTTACCCAGGTCAGCGTTCCAGAATTGGTTGTTGAGCGCCGTAAACAAGAGCGGCGCCGTCTCGCCCGCAATGCGCGCCACGGCCAGCAGCACGCCCGTAATCACGCCAGCGCGGGCGGCGCGCAGCGTCACCAGGGTGATGACCTTCCACTTGGGCGTACCCAGGGCGTAGGCCGCCTCGCGCAGGCTGGCGGGCACCAAGAGCAGCATGTTCTCCGTCGTGCGGATGACCACCGGGATGACGATCAGCGCCAGCGCCAGCACCCCGGCCCAGCCGGAAAAGCTCTTGAAGCGCGCCACCACCACGGTGTAGACGAACAGGCCCAGCACGATGGAGGGCGCCGACAGCAGGATGTCGTTGACAAAGCGCGTGCTGGCCGCCAGCGGGCCGTTGCGGCCATATTCAGCCAGGTACACACCGGCCAGAATGCCAATCGGCGTGCCAATGAAGGTGGCCAGCGCCACCATGATGAACGAGCCCCAGAGCGCGTTCGCCAGGCCGCCGGCCTCGTTCGGCGGCGGCGTCATCTCGGTAAAAAGCGACAGCGACAGGCCCGACAGGCCCAGGCGCAGCGTTTCCCACAAAATCCACACCAGCCAGAACACGCCAAAGGCCATGGCTGCGAGCGACAGGGTGAGCGCGATCTGGTTCACGCGCCGGCGGCGGGCAAAGCGCGCCTGGCGCGATTGCGCCAGGGCGGCAGCCCCCAGGAGTTGTTCAGACGTCGTCATGCGCGCGCTCCCTCGCCTTTTTGCAGGCGGCCCAGCAGCAGTTTGGACAGCGCCAGCACCACAAAGGTAATGAAGAACAGCACCAGCCCGAGGTAGATCAGCGAAGCCTGGTGCAGGCCCTCGCCGGCCTCGGCAAATTCATTGGCCAGGGCCGAGGTGATGCTGTTGGCAGCCTCGAACACCGAGAGCGAGTTGAGCTGGTTCATATTGCCAATCACAAAGGTCACCGCCATGGTTTCGCCCAGGGCGCGGCCCAGGCCCAGCATCACGCCGCCGAGCACGCCGGTCTTGGTGTACGGCAGCACCACTTTCCACACCACCTCCCAGGTGGTGGAGCCCAGGCCGTAGGCCGACTCCTTGAGGAGCAGCGGCGTCACTTCAAACACGTCGCGCATGACCGAGGCGATGAAGGGAATGATCATGATCGCCAGGATGATGCCCGCCGACAAAATGCCAATGCCCACCGGCGGCCCCGACACCAGCGCGCCCAGGTAGGGCACGCCCTTGAACAGGCTTTGCAGCGGCTGCTGCACCCAGGTGGCCAAAATGGGGCCGAACACCATCAGCCCCCACATGCCATAGACGATGGAGGGCACCGCCGCCAGCAGCTCGATGGCCGTGCCCAGCGGGCGCTTGAGCCAGGCGGGCGAGAGCTCGGTCAGGAACAGCGCAATACCAAAACTCACCGGCACGGCAATCAGCAGCGCAATGGCCGAGGTCATCAGCGTGCCGTAGATCATCACCAGGCCACCAAAGTCACCCTGCACGGGGTCCCAGGCGCTGCTGGTAAGAAACCCCAGGCCGTATTGCGCGATGGCGGGCCAGGCGCCGATCACCAACGAAATCAACACGCCCAAGAGCAGCGCCAGGGTCAGCAAAGCCGCCCCCCGCGCCAGGGCGGCAAACAGCCTATCGGCCCAGCGCGCAGGCAGCCAGGAGCTGCGCTGCGGCGGGCCACCGGATTGCACCAGGGGGGGCGCGGCAGAAGTCAAAGTGGTGGACATGGGTTTTTGTGGATGCATTGCGGGAGTATTACCCCTCTCCCGCCAGGGGAGAGGGGTGAGCCTCTTACTTGACCGCCACCGGCTTGCCCGCGCCGTCCACGATCTGGCCCCAGGACTTGGCGATCACGCCCTTGACCGATTCGGGCATGGGCACGTAGTCCAGGTCGGCAGCGGTTTTATCGCCACCCTGGTAGGCCCACTCGAAGAACTTGAGCGCGGTCTGCGCCTGCACCGGCTTGTCCTGGCTCTTGTGCATCAGGATGAAGGTCGCGCCCGTCAGCGGCCAGGCGGCCTTGCCCGGCTGGTTGGTCAGGATTTGGTAGAAGCTCTTGCTCCAGTCCGCACCGGCGGCAGCGGCCTTGAAGCTGTCATCCTCGGGCGATACAAAAGCGCCCTCGGCGTTTTGCATCTGCACGTACGCCATCTTGTTTTGCTTGACGTAGGCGTACTCCACATAACCAATGGAGTTGGCCAGGCGGCCCACAAAGGCGGCCACGCCCTCGTTGCCCTTGCCACCGGCGCCCATGGGCCAGTTCACCGCAGTGCCTTCACCCACCTTGGCCTTCCACTCGGCGTTCACCTTGGAGAGGTAGTTGGTAAAGATGAAGCTGGTGCCCGAGCCATCGGCGCGGCGCACCGGGGCAATGTCTGCATCGGGCAGATTCACGCTGGGGTTGAGCGCCTTGATGGCCGCATCGTTCCACTTGGTGATCTTGCCCAGGTAGATATCGCCCAGCACCTGACCGCTCAACTTGAGCTGGCCCGGGGCAATACCTTGAATGTTGACCACCGGCACCACGCCGCCGATCACGGTGGGGAACTGCACCAGGCCCTTCTTGGCCAGGTCTTCGTCCTTGAGCGGCGCATCGGAGGCACCAAAGTCCACCGTCTTGGCCTCGATCTGGCGCAGGCCCGCGCCCGAGCCGACGGACTGGTAATTGATCTTCACGCCCGTGGCCTTGTGGTAATCGGCCGCCCACTTGGCGTACAGCGGCGCCGGAAAGCTCGCACCCGCGCCGGTGGCCTCTTGCTGCGCCAGGGCCGCAGGGGCAACAACTGCAGAGGCCAGACCGGCCACCAAAACACGCATCAGGGTCAGTTTCATGCAAAAACCTTTGAAGGTTGTGGAAAGGATGGGAGCGAATGTAGGCAGGCTTTGTGACAGTGCAATGACAAAAGGCCGCCGTCATACACCTGTCGCACAGGGGGTGTTGCCACAGCGCATGGCGTCACAGCACTGTCACGCAGCTTCCCTAGGCTGCCGGGTTTCCCTCCAACCCCACACCATGCCTGCCACCCCCCTGCCTCCCCTGCCCCGCCGCCGTTGGCTCCAGCGCTGCGCTGCGGTCAGCGCCGCCGCCCTGGGCGGCCCCTTCGCCCTGGCCCAGCCCGGCACGGCCAGCGACGAGCCGCCCCTGACCATCGCCCAGATTGCCGACATGTCGCCCAGCCAGCAGGACGTGAGCCGCGACTTCGTCACCGGCGCGCGCCTGGCCTGGCAAGACTTCAACGCCCGGGGCGGCCTGCGCGGGCGGCCCGTGCTGCACCGCGTGATCGAGCACCACGGCGATGGCGCCCAGCTCCAAAGCAACTGGCAACGCCTGCAGGCCGACCCCAACTGCCTGGCGCTGGCCGGCTGCGTGGGCGAGCGCACCGCCAGCGCCCTGGTCACGCTGCAGCAGGCCGAGCGCGGCAGCACCCTGGCGCAGATTGCCCCCTGGCTGCACAGCCACAGCACCACCCAGGGCGAAGACCTGCTGTTTGGCATCTTCCCCGACTACCGAGCGCAAATCGCCCACGCCCTGAAAAACCTCGCCAGCATGGGCGTGCAAGAGCTGGGCGTGGTCTATGCCAGCGCGGCGCTGCGCACGCAAATGCAAGCCCCGGTGCAGCAGGCCGCGCGGGCCCTGGCCCTGCGCACGCAGGCGCTGCCCGAATCCTCGGGCCGCGTGCAGCCGCAGCAGGCCATGGTGCTGTTCGTCGGTGGCACACCCGAGCTGCACGACTTCTTGCGCCGCCTGGCGCTGCAGCCCGGGCGCCAGTGCTTCATCGTCGCCCTGGCCGACGTCAACCTGCAGGTGCTGGCACAAATGGGCGCCACGCCGCGCAACGTCTCCGTCATCGCCACCCAGGCCGTGCCCCTGGTCAGCGCCGGCCTGCCCATCGTGCGCGCCTACCGCGAACGCCTGGCGCGGCTGTACGACGAACCACCCTCGCCCCAGGGCCTGGCCGGCTTCATCAGCGCGCGCTACACGGCGCAAGCCCTGGCCAACGTCAACGGCCCCCTCACACGCGCGAGCCTGCTCGCCAGCCTGCGCCAGCGCCAGGGGCTTGATTTGGGCGGCTTTGGCATCGCCTTCCAGGGCCGCCAGCCGGTGGGCAGCAGCGTGACGCAAAGTATGCTCAGCAGCAACGGCCGCATCGTCGGCTAATGCCTCGGCGGTGCTATGCTGCGCCGCTTTTCACCCCCCCTCCTGCCGCCCCATGCAAGACGGAACATTGCTCGCCGCTGTGGACCTGGGCTCCAACAGCTTTCGCCTCGAAATTGCCCGCTACGAACACGGCCAGCTCCAGCGCATCGAATACCTCAAGGAAACCGTGCGCCAGGGCGGGGGCCTGGATGCCGAGCGCAACCTCAGCGCCGACGCCCTGCAGCGCGGCTGGGACTGCCTGGCGCGCTTTGCCGAACGCCTGCGCGACTTCGCCCCCGCCCAGGTGCGCGCCGTGGCCACGCAAACCCTGCGCGAAGCGCGCAACCGCGACGTCTTCATCGAACGCGGCAGCGCCATCCTTGGCCACCGCATCGAAGTCGTCAGCGGCCCCGAAGAAGCGCGCCTGATCTACCAGGGCGTCTCGCACCTGCTGCCCCAGTCCGACGAACGCCGACTGGTGCTCGACATCGGCGGGCGCTCGACCGAGCTCATCCTCGGCCAGCAGTACCAGGCGCAGGAAGTGGCCTCGTTTCGCGTCGGCAGCGTCTCCTGGTCGGCGCAATTCTTTGCCGACGGCCAATTCACCGAACGCGCCTTTGCCCGCGCCGAAACCGCCGCCCAGGCCCAGCTCGACGAAGCCCTGGCCGTGTACCAGCGCCAGCGCTGGGACTGCGCCTATGGCGCCTCGGGCACGGTGGGCGCGGTGGGCGAGATTTTGGCCGCCAGCGGCCATGCCCCCGGGCGCATCACGCGCCAACACCTGGACGGGCTCTACCAGCAACTGCTGCGCGCCGGCCACGCCAGCCGCGTGCAACTGCCGGGCCTCAAGGAGGAGCGGCGCGCCGTCATCGGCGGCGGCCTGAGCGTGCTGCGCGCCCTGTTTGCCCTGCTGCAAATCGACACCCTGCACGTAGCCCAAGGCGCCCTGCGCCAAGGCGCGCTGTACGACCTGATCGAGCGCGACAGCCCCGCCACCGACCAGCGCCGCGCCACCGTCAGCGCCCTGCAGCAACGCTTTGGCGTCGATACCGCCCAGGCCGAGCGCGTGGCGCAAGCCGCCAGCACCCTGTTCGCCCAGGCCACAGGCCAGGAGCAACCCGGCCATGCCCAGGAACTCACCTGGGCCGCGCAACTGCACGAAGTGGGCTGCCGCATCGCCCACAGCGGCTACCACCGCCACGGCGCCTACATCCTGGACAACACCGACGCCGCCGGTTTTGCCCAACACGAGCTGCAACGCCTGGCCCTGCTGGTGCGCGCCCACCGGGGCAAGCTGCGCAAACTAGAGCTGCCCTGGAGCGCCCCGCTGGCGCTGCAACTGGCCTGCCTGCGCCTGGCCGTGGCCCTGTGCCACGCCCGCCGCCCGCCCGAGCTAGCCGGCCTGCACCTGCGCCAGGACCCCGGCCACATCACCCTGCGCCTGCCCACCGACTGGGCCACGCGCTACCCCCAATCAGCCCACCTGCTGCGCGAAGAAAGCCAGGACTGGCAGCGCACGCCCTGGGCGCTGGAGGTGATTGCGCAATCGGCGTAGCCATCGGGTCCAGTGAGCACAAAACCCATTTGACGTAACTACAAAACGCAACAACAATCGCCCCAATGGAACTTGAATGGGGCGCCGCCAAAACAGCCTCGAATCTGCAAAAGCACGGCGTTGCCTTCGAGGATGCTGAGCTTGTTTTTTACGACTCTGGACGGATTGAAGCCTACGATGGGCGGGCGGACTACGGGGAAGATCGCTGGGCCACGATTGGCCTTGCTTATTGCGCTGTTCTGTATGTCGTGCACACCGTTCGGCACGAGGACACCATCCGCCTGATCTCTGCAAGGAAAGCCAATGCCGACGAAAGAAAAAAATACCGTGAAGCGAACGCTTGACCCCAAGAATCCGCCCGTCCTGACCGCCGAGCAGAAGGCCCGACTGCAAGCCTTGGCGGCCATGCCCGATGAGCCAATCGACTACAGCGACACCCCTGGCCTGCCGGACGCTGTTTGGATGAAGGCGGCGGCGCAGTTACCCCACACCAAGAAGCAAATCACGCTGCGGGTGGATGCCGACGTGTTGGAGTTTTTCAGGCACACCGGCGCGCGATACCAGTCGCGCATGAATGCCGTTTTGCGCTCCTATGTGGAGGCGCACAAGGCACACGCCAAATAGTGGGCTGGGGCAGCACGCACCACACAGACAGCCCGGGCTGCGGGCTGCCGTTTTGCGGGCTTACTTCAAGCAAACGATATCCAATACCTCGCCATCTTCGGACGAGAGAACGTATTCGTTATTGCCCACATCGACCACGAAACGCGCAGGCTTACGAAAGCGGCGCCCATGCGCTCGAATGGCATCGGGAACTCTGGGATCGTCGATATTCATGATCTCTTCTTCATCGTCGTTCATGGGGTTGCCTTCTTTCATTGCTTGGATCAGGACAGAAACCGCCTCACCCTACCCCGCCCGCCACCCCCCCGCCTCCTGGCGGGCGCGGCCCAGGGCTTCGAGGGTTTGCAAGAGCGTGGGCAGGCTTTTTTTCCAGGGGCCACGGCCTTTGAAGGCGGCTTCTATGGCGGGCAGGGGCAGCGCGGTGCTGTGGGCGGCCAGCAAGGTGGCGACGGCGCGCACCTGCTCGGGCAGGGTGGCGGGCCAGGTGGTTTGCTCTTGTTTTGATAGCGGTTTTTCAGGGGTCAAATCGGCCTCTGGCGCTTGATAATCAAGCGCAACCAGCTCTTGTTTTGATAGCGATTTTTCCAGATTTTGGAACGCCGGGCGCAGCCAGTGGATGCGGCCTTGGGCCTCCTCGCGGGCGCGATCGGCGTTGAGCTGCACCAGGTGCTGGAGGATGGCGTCTGCGCTGGCGCTGCTGGGCAGGCCGTAGGCGGTGAGCACTGCCGCGTCCAGCTCGTCGTGCAGCTCGCGCAGCACGGACACCAGGCCCTGGGTGTGGAGGGTTTTTTCCTTGGCCGTCAAGGCGCGGCCCTCGCGCAGTGCGGCCAGCACGTTGTAGAGGCCGGTGAGGGTGAGGCTTTGTGCTGTGGCGCTGGCCCCCTCTCCCCGGCCCTCTCCCGCAAGGGGAGAGGGAGTGGGGGCGATGGCAAGGGCTGGGAGGCTGGTGGGGGTAGCTATAGCTCCCCTCTCCCCTTGCGGGAGAGGAGTGGGGGCGATGGCAAGGGCTGGGAGGCTGGTGGGGGTGGCTGTAGCTCCCCTCTCCCCTTGCGGGAGAGGGGTGGGGGCGATGGCAAGGGCTGGGGGGCTGGTGGGGGTGGCTGTAGCTCCCCTCTCCCCTTGCGGGAGAGGGGTGGGGGCGATGGCAAGGGCTGGGGGGCTGGTGGGGGTGGCTGTAGCTCCCCTCTCCCCTTGCGGGAGAGGGGTGGGGGCGATGGCAAGGGCTGGGAGGCTGATGGGGGTGGCTGTAGCTCCCCTCTCCCCTTGCGGGAGAGGGGTGGGGGGAGAGGGGGGAACGCCCAGCACGCGCTTGCGGTGCGCGTCGATTTTTTCGGCCAGATCGGCAATGCGCGCTTGCAGGGCGGGGGTCAGGCCGGTGGCTTCGGCGGGGAAGGGGAAGGTTTCAAAGCAGCGGGATTTGTTATAGCGCGGCCTGTCCTCCAGCGTGCCACCCGTTGCCAAGGCCCAGGCGGTGTGCAATTGGCTGGAGAGTACGCCCAGGGTGTAAGCATCGTCCATACCAATAACAACCAGCATTTGATCGGGCAGGATGGCACCATCCAAAAACTGGAATACACGGTGCTTGGCCGTCATTACCGTGGCGATGTAACGGGGCAAGCCTGACAAAGCACGGCGCATTTCTTCGTTGTTGCGGCGGTGCAGCCACCATTTTTCACGCAGGTCTTTGTCGTTGTTGACATCTCGCTCCGGCTTGACTCTGTCCAGTAGCCATTGGTAAAGCCTGGGGTAACGATCACGTACTTGTTCGACGCTCAGACCGTAGCAGTCGATGACCAACATGTTTCGAGACTTGTCTGTCAAGTCTTTGCCATTACGGTAGGGCTTGATGGGTGCATCCGGCTCCATGGCAGCAGCTTCGTCGGACGTGAGCAACATGCCAGCACCATGCGGAATTACACCGGCACTGCTCAATCTGGCATTGGCTTGCAGTGCCTGGGCCATCGTGACGTTCGCGCCAATTTTCAAGTCCGCATGAATCAAACCGCGCTGACCCTGCATTTCCACAGCCATTTCGCCGTATGCACCAGCTTCTTCACTGGTGACGGCTAATAGTTCTCCCTCGCCGCTGCCGGGGGCGAGCACCGTCATGGCGATGCGCACGGCAGCGCCGTCGCTGCTGTCCACCCAGGGGTGGTCGGCAATGGCCATGCTCAGGTGCGTGCCCTGCTGCAGCGCGGCTTGCACCACGCGGCGGTTAAAAATCATCGTCAGGCTGTTGGTGGTAATCAGCCCCATGCGCTGCACCTGGCCGCTGGCAACCAGTTGCGCGGCGTGATGCCACCAAAACATCACAAAGTCGGCGCTGTCGGGTACACCCTGCCAAGCGGAGCGCAGGGCTTCCACATAGCCATCGCCCAGTGCCTCACGCATCCGCAGCTTGCCAATAAACGGCGGGTTGCCAACGATGAAATCCGCCTGCGGCCACTGGGCCTGCCGGGCGCCGATGTAGCGCCACTGCGGCACTTGGGCGGCTTCGTCGGGCACGCGCTCGCCGGTGGCGGGGTGGGTTTTATAGGTTTTCCCGTCCCAGCGGGTGCGCAGTTGGCCGGCATTGTCGTAGGCGGGCTCTTGGGCGTCCCAGGCGAGTACGGCGTCGCGGCATTCGATGTTGCCGTAGTTGTGCACCACGGGCGTGGCCACGCTGGCGCGGCCGCGGCTGCGGATGTGCCATTGCAGGTAGCCAATCCACAGCACCAGTTCGGCCAGGGCGGCGGCGCGTTCGTTGAGCTCGATGCCGCGCAGTTGCGCCAGGGTGACGGTTTCGCCTTCAAAGCCGAGCTGGTCTTGCTGCTGGCCCAGGGCTTCGAGCTGGTTGATGACTTCGCCCTCCAGGCGCTTCAAGTGTTCGAGGGTGACGTACAAAAAATTGGCGCTGCCGCAGGCCGGGTCGAGCACGCGCAGAGTGCACAGGCGGTGGTGGAATTTCTGGATTTCGCCCCGCGCTTGCTCCAGCTTGGCGGCCTGCGCCCGGCCTTCGAGCGCGCCCGCTTCGCGTGCCAGCACCAGGGCGGCGGCGCGGGCGTTGTCCCATTCGGCGCGCAGGGGCGCAATCACCGTGGGCAGCACCAGGCGCTCCACATAGGCGCGGGGGGTGTAGTGGGCGCCCAGCGCGTGGCGCTCGGTGGGGTCCAGGGCGCGTTCGAGCAGGGTGCCGAAGATGGCGGGTTCCACCTCGCGCCAGTTGGCGCGGGCGGCGGCTATCAGCAGGTCGATTTGCGCGGTGGTCAGCAGCAGGCTGTAGTGGGGTGCGCCCGCGCCCTTGAACAGCTTGCCGTTGAAGTGCAGCACGTCTTGCGCCAGCGCGGCGCTGAAGCCCCCCTGGTCCATGTCTTGCCACAGGATGCGCAGCATTTGCTGCAGCACGGCGGGCTGCTCGCGGTGCTTTTGCAGCAGGCTTTGAAAGCTGTTCTCGGGCAGCAGGCCAACGTCTTCGGCAAACATGGAAAACAGGCAGCGGGTGAGGTAGGACGCTACGATTTCAGGAGCTGCTTACGCTGGACTGGCGGGCGCTGGAGGGTTTTTCACCTCCTCTCCCCGGCCCTCTCCCGCAAGGGGAGAGGGAGTGGGGGCGCTGGCAAGGGCTGGGGGGCTGGTGGGGGTGGCTGTAGCTCCCCTCTCCCCTTGCGGGAGAGGGGTGGGGGGAGAGGGTTGCGCCCCCAGCAAACTGCCCTCCAGCGACTGCGACAGCCGCGCCAAGAGCTGCGCCACCTCGCGTGTGACCTGGGCGCTGATGCGTGCGGGGTCCAGGCTGTGCGGTGCGCTCCAGATGCACTGCAGGCGCACGCGCACCTCGGGCTGGGCCAGGTCGGCCAGGGCGATGCGGTGGCTGCGCGGGTCGGGAAACGGGGTGTAGGTGCCGCCGCTTTGGCTGAATTCTGCGTACACCTCGATGACGGTGCCCACGTCCACCACCAGCACAAAGGGCGGGCGGCCTTCCTGCGCAGGCAGGGCGCGGGCGTAGTTCTCGGCCTGGCTGCGGGCGCGCAAGAGGCCGTCGTCAAAGCCTTTGGTGTGCGTGGCGGCCTTGAATTTTTTCGCTTCAAGCACAAAGTGGCCGCGCTTGTAGCAGTCGATGCGCCCACTGCTGGTGCTGCCGTCGCCATGCGTGAAGGTGATGGGACGCTCGAACATATAGCTTTGCTCGGGCGTGGGGTGGGGTTTTTCTACGCCCAGCAGTTCGCACAGCTCGATGGTGAAGCTCTGCGCGGTGGAAAGCTCGCTGGCCGTCACGCCCTGCCAGCGGGCGATGAAGGCGGCGGCGGTGTCGGGTGGCAGCGTATCGGCTGATGTGGGGGTGGCGCTGTGCATGGGGGGCGATGATAGGGGGCGGGCGGGGCCTGGCCGGGCTACGGGGTGGTAGTCATTTTATTTATTGCAGCTACAATAATCCATGAACGAGCGACTGACCTGGGATGAAGCCAAGCGCCAAACCAATCTGGCGAAACACGGGCTGGATTTTGCAGATGCCGATGAAGTTCTGGCATCGCGTTTCCGGTTCGATATCCCCCTGGTACGCAACGGGGAGCGCCGGATTCAGTCGATTTCGTATGCGCTGGGTTTTCTGGCTGTGTTGACGGTGGTGCATACCCGCCGTGACCCCTCAACCCGCATCATCAGCTTTCGCCGCGCAAGCAGTGCAGAACGTGAGGCTTACCATGTCTGGCTCGAAAACCAATGCGATGAACCATAAACAAGTGCTGGCCCAGGTACGGGCCTTGCCCCCTCAAGAGGACTACCAGTGGGATGGTGCGGATGAGGATGAGCGCCCCGCTACAGCGCAGGAGCTGCAAGCGGCCTTGGCCACGGCACGCAAGCGCGGCAGGCCGGTGAGCGACAGCAGCAAGGAGCAGGTGTCTATCCGCTACGACCGCGAGGTGCTGGCCGCCTTTCGCCAAACCGGCCCCGGCTGGCAAACGCGCATGAACGATGCCCTCAAAGAATGGCTGCAAACCCAACAAGCGTGTAGCCCAGGGCAGCGCAGCGCACCCGGGCTACCGGGTGGCTAGCGCGTAGCCCGGGTGCAGTTTACAGCACCTCAAACACGCCAGCAGCGCCCATGCCGCCGCCGATGCACATGGTCACGCACACGCGCTTGGCGCCCCGGCGCTTGCCTTCGATCAGGGCGTGGCCCGTGAGGCGCTGGCCGCTGACGCCGTAGGGGTGGCCCAGGGCGATGGCGCCGCCGTTGACGTTCAGGCGCGCGGGGTCGATGCCGAGCTTGTCGCGGCAGTACAGCACCTGCACGGCGAAGGCTTCGTTCAACTCCCACAGGTCGATGTCTTGCACCGTGAGGCCGAGTTTTTTCAGCACCTTGGGGATGGCGAACACCGGGCCGATGCCCATTTCGTCAGGCTCGCAGCCGGCAACGGCAAAGCCCAGGAAGCGGCCCAGGGGCTGCAGCTTGTGCTGGGTGGCAAAGGCTTCGCTGACCACCACGCAGGCGCCGGCGCCGTCGCTGAACTGGCTGGCGTTGCCGGCGGTGATGAGGCCACCGGGCATGGCGCTCTTGAGGCCGCTGATGCCTTCGACCGTGGTGCCTTCGCGCGTGCCTTCGTCGCGGCTGACGGTGACTTTTTTCGTGATCAGGCCCAGCGTCTTGTCAGCAATGCCGGCGGTGACGGTGATGGGGGCAATTTCCGCATCGAACAAGCCGGCGGCCTGCGCGGCGCAGGCTTTTTGCTGGCTGGCGGCGCCGTATTCGTCCATGGCGTCGCGGCCAATGCCGTAGCGTTTGGCGACGTTCTCGGCCGTTTGCAGCATGTTCCAGTAAATCTCGGGCTTGGCGGCATACAGCTCGGGGTCTTGCGCCATGTGCATGTTCACCTCTTGCTGCACGCAGGAGATGCTTTCCACGCCGCCGGCGACGAGCACGTCGTTCTCGCCGGCGATGATGCGCTGCGCCGCCAGGGCGATCGATTGCAGGCCCGAGGAGCAGAAGCGGTTGATGGTCAGGCCCGAGGCGGTGACGGGCAGGCCGGCGCGGATGGCGATCAGGCGCGCCACGTTGGCGCCCGTGGTGCCTTCGGGCAGGGCACAGCCCATGATGACGTCTTCGACCAGGGCGCCGTCAATGCCGGCGCGCTGCACGGCGTGCTGCACGGCGTGGCCGCCAAGGGTGACGCCGTAGGTCATGTTGAAGGCGCCCTTCCAGCTCTTGGCCAGGGGGGTGCGGGCGGTGGAGACGATTACTGCGGAAGTCATAACGCTATTTCCTTGAATACGGGGCGGTTAGAACTGCTTGCCTTGCGCCACCAGGCGCTGCAGCAGCGGCGCGGGTTGCCAGAAAGCAGCGTCGTCGAGCGGGTTTTGGCCAAAGCGCTGCATGGCACGCACGACGTTGAACAGGCCGACTTCGTTGGCGTAGCACAGCGGCCCGCCCCGGTGCACGGGGAAGCCGTAGCCAAAGATGTAGACGACGTCGATGTCGCTGGCCTTGGTGGCAATGCCTTCTTCGAGGATGTGGGCGGCTTCGTTGACCAGGCTGAACACCAGGCGCTGGACGATTTCTTCGTCCGAAATCTTGCGCGCCGTGATGCCCTGGGCCTGGCGGTTGGCCTCGATCATGGCGACGACCTCGGCGTTGGGGATGGCGTCGCGCTTACCCGGCAGGTAGTCGTACCAGCCGGCGCCGGCTTTCTGGCCGAAGCGGCCCTGTTCGCACAGCAAATCAGCGGTTTTGCTGTATTTGAGGTCGGGACGCTCGACGGCGCGGCGCTTGCGGATGGCCCAGCCGATGTCGTTGCCGGCGAGGTCGCCCATGCGGAAGGGGCCCATGGCAAAGCCAAATTTTTCTGCGGCCTTATCGACCTGCGCCGGGGTGCAGCCTTCGTCGAGCAAAAAGCCCGCCTGCTGGCTGTAGCGCTCGATCATGCGGTTGCCGATAAAGCCGTCGCACACGCCCGAGAGCACCGCCGTCTTGCGGATTTTTTTCGCCACGGCCATGACGGTGGCGAGCACGTCGTTGGCGGTTTTTTCGCCGCGCACCACTTCGAGCAGCTTCATGATGTTGGCCGGGCTGAAGAAGTGCAGGCCGACCACGTCTTGCGGGCGGTTGGTGAAGGCGGCAATGTGGTTCAAATCGAGCGTGGAGGTGTTGCTCGCCAGGATGGCGCCGGGCTTGGCGACGGCGTCGAGCTGCTTGAACACCGCCTCCTTCACGCCCATGTCCTCGAACACGGCTTCGATGATGAGGTCGGCGTCCTTCAAGTCGGCGTAGTCCAGCGTGCTCGACAGCAGGGCCATGCGCTGCTCGTACTTGTCTTGCTTGAGCTTTTTCTTCGCCACCTGGGCTTCGTAGTTCTTGCGGATGGTGGCGATGCCGCGCTCCAGGGCTTCGGGCTTGGTCTCCAACAGCTTGACGGGGATGCCGGCGTTGAGGAAGTTCATGGCAATGCCGCCGCCCATGGTGCCGGCGCCAATCACGCCCACGGCAGCGATGGTGCGCTGGGGCGTGCTCGAAGGCACGTCCGGGATCTTGCTGGCAGCGCGTTCGGCCAGGAACAGGTGGCGCAGGGCGCGCGATTCGCTGCCCCACATCAGCTCGATGAACAGCGCGCGCTCGGCGGCCAGGCCATCGGCAAATTTTTTCTGGGTTGCAGCTTGGACGGCATCGACACACTTGGCCGGGGCTGGGAAATTTTTGGCCATGCCCTTGGCCATGTTGCGCGCGAACTGAAAGTACGCATCGCCCTGCGGGTGCTTGCACGGCAGGCTGCTCAAAAGCGGCAGCGGGCGCACGCTGGCGATGCTGCGGGCAAAGGCCAGGGCTTCTTCGGCCAGCGATTGGGCGCTGGCAGCGAGCTTGTCGAACAGTTTTTGCCCGGGCACGAAGGCCAGCATTTCGCTCTTGACGGTTTCACCGCTGACGATGAGGTTGAGCGCCGCCTCCACCCCCAGGGCGCGCGGCAGGCGCTGCGTGCCGCCCGCGCCGGGCAGCAGGCCGAGCTTGACCTCGGGCAGGGCCACGCTGGTGCCGGGCGCAGCAATGCGGTAGTGGCAGCCCAGCGCCAGCTCCAGCCCGCCGCCCATGGCGACGCTGTGCAGCGCCGCCACCACGGGCTTGGCGCATTGCTCGATGGCGGCGATGACGGTGTGCAGATTGGGTTCGGCAAAGGCGCGGTCGGTGCCAAATTCGGTGATGTCGGCACCGCCGCTGAACGCTTTGCCCGCGCCCGTGAGGACGATGGCCTGCACCGCCGCATCCTGCTCGGCCTGCGCCAGCGCCGCGACGATGCCCTGGCGCGTGGCCAGGCCCAGCCCGTTGACGGGCGGGTTGTTCAAGGTGATCACGGCCACATCGCCGTGGACTTGGTATTCAGCGCTCATGCTGTTGCTCCTGTGGAAAGACAAGAAAAAAGAACGCTCGTGCGTTTTTTAAAAGTCTAGGGCCGCCCTGCCCTGGCTCTTGTCTCACACGGGACATTGCCAGCCTGCTGGATACTATTATTTTTATAGCTACTCACGCTTATTTATCAAGCGCTAGAGCCATTTTTTATACTCAAACCCCCAGCCACTGCTGCTGCAGCTGCGGCTGGGCCTGCAAGGCGGCGGGGGAGCCTTCAAAGACGATACGGCCCTGCCCCATGAGCAGTACGCGGTCGGCCAGGGCCAGGGCGAGGGGGCGCTTTTGCTCGATCAACAGCACCGCCACACCAGCGGCGCGCTGCGCCTGCAGGCAGGCGGCCACCTGCGCCACGACGGCGGGCGCCAGGCCCTCGGTGGGTTCATCGACCAGCAGGCACTGCGGCCGCCCCATGAGGGTGCGCGCCAGCGCCAGCATTTGCTGCTCGCCGCCCGAGAGGCGCCCGGCCGCCACCTGGGCGCGCGCCTGCAGCGCCGGGAAGAGCGCGTACGCCTCGTGCAGCGCCAGGCTGGCGCCAGCGCTTTTTTGCCCCAGCAGCAGGTTGTGCTGCACGCTCAGGTTGGCAAACACCTCGCGCCCCTCGGGCACGTAGCCCAGGCCCCGGCGCGCAATCTGGTGCGGTGCCAGCCCGGCCAGGCTGCGCCCCTGCCACAGCAGCTGACCCTGCCAGGGCAGCAGGCCCATGGTGGCGCGCGCCAGGGTGGAGCGCCCGCTGCCGTTGCGCCCGAGCAGGGCCACGATCTCGCCCGGGCGCACGCTCAGGCTGACGCCGCGCAGCACATGGCTGGCGCCGTAGTGCGCGTGCAGCTCATGCAGTTGCAGCATCGAGCCCTCCCAGGTAGGCCGCTTGCACTTGCGCGTTGGCGCGCACCGCCTCGGGGCGGTCAAAAGCGATGACTTCGCCCGCCACCAGCACCGCAATGCGCTCGGCCAGGCCAAACACCACTTCCATATCGTGTTCCACCAGCAGCAGCGTGCGCCCGGCGCACAGCTGGCGAATCAGTGCCACCATGCGCTGCGCCTGCTGTGCGCTCATGCCCGCCGTGGGCTCGTCGAGCAGCAGCACCCGCGCCGGCCCGGCCACGGCCATGCCCAGCTCCAGCGCGCGCTGCTCGGCGTAGCCCAGCTGCGCCGCCGGGGTATCGGCCCCCTCTTGCAAGCCCAGCTGGGCCAGCAGCTGCTCCACCTGCGCATTCACAGCGCGCAAATGCGCCAGCCGGCGCCAAAAAGCGTAGCCATGGCCCAGGCGCCACAGCAGGCTGCAGCGCAGGTTGTCGCGCACCGAAAGCGTGCCAAACAGCTGGCTGACCTGAAAGCTGCGCCCCAAACCCTGGCGGTAGATGCGCTGCGGCGCCCAGCCGTCCACACGCTGGCCATGCAGCCACACCTGGCCGCTGCTGGGGGCCTGGCGCCCGCTGATGAGGTCGAGCAGCGTCGATTTGCCGGCGCCATTGGGGCCGATGAGGGCCACGCGCTCACCCGGCTGCAGCGCCAGATCAACGCCGCGCAGCACCACGCTGGCGCCGTAGCTTTTGTGCAGCGCGCGCAGCGCCAGGGCGGGGGCTGGAGCTGGGGCGTTCATGCGCCCGCCCCGGCCACGGCACGCCGGCACAGCGCCCACAGCCCCACACCCGTGGCCAGCAGCAGCACGGCTGCGCCCCAGGGGTCGGGGCTGCGCACGTCAAGCGGCAGGCCCAAAAACACCAGCTGCGGCCCCAGCAGCGCGCTTTGCTGGCGCTGGTAGGCCAGCTCCACCAGCAGCACCAGCCCGAGCAGCGCCAGCAGAGCGCAGCTGCCCAGCGCCACCCAGGCCCATCCCTGGCGCCACCAGGCGCCCGCGCGTGCCAGCAGCCCGGCGAGCCCGCCCGGCGCCCACAGCACCATGGCCAGAAACAGCAGCCCCAGGTACAGCTGCCAGGCCGGCGTCCACTGCGACAGCAGCACGGTGCACAGCACCAGCAGCACGGCGCCCAGCACCGGGCCAAAGAAATACCCGGCACCACCCAAAAAGGTGAACAGCAGGTAGCTGCCCGAGCGCGCCATGCTGACGCTGTCGGCTGCCGTCACGACCTCGAAAAACACCGCCGCCAGCGCGCCGCCAACGCCGGCAAAGCCGCCCGCGAGCACAAACGCCAGGTAGCGCACCCAGCGCGGGTCGTAGCCGATGAAGGCCAGGCGCTCGGGGTTGTCGCGTGCAGCGTTGAGCAGGCGCCCCAGGGGCGTGGTGGTGAAGGCATACATGGCGCCGCTGCACAGCAGGCCATAGGCGGCAATCAGGTAGTACACCTGCCGCGCCGGGCCAAAGTCCAGCCCCCACCAGGGCGCGCCATAGACACGGTCGGCGCTCACGCCGCCCTCGCCGCCAAAGACCTGGGGCCACATCAGCACCAGCGCCAGCACCAGCTCGCCCAGGCCCAGGCTGATCATGGCCAGGGCCGTGCCGGCGCGCTGCGTCGTCACCCAACCGAGCAGCAGCGCACCCAGCAGGCCGGCCAGGGCGCCCACCAGGGGCAGCAGCGGCAGCGGTAACGGCAGCAGGCCGGCACCGGCCCAGCGCATGGCGTGGATGGTGGCCAGCGCCCCCAGGCCGGAGTACACCGCGTGGCCAAAACTGAGCATTCCGCCCTGGCCCCACAGCATGTTGTACGACAGGCAGATCACGCTCAGGATGGCCATCTGCGCCAGCAGCGTCAGCGCCAGGCTGCTGGGCCACAGCATGGGTGCGGCGAGCAGGGCCAGGGCGTACAGCGCCCAGGCGCGCCAGGAATGGCCGTGCAGCACCGCCCTAGCCTCCCTCGGCCCCGCGCAGGCCCTGCGGGCGCCACAGCAGCATGAGCACCAGCAGCAGGTACGGCAGCAGCGGTGCCAGCTGCGCCAGCGGCACATTCCACAGCCGGCCCTCAGCGGCCACGGCAAAGGTTTGCAGGCAGCCAATGAGCAGCGCCGCCCAGAAAGCCCCGCCCAGCGAACCGATGCCCCCCACGACCACCACCACGAAGACGATGGGCCCGAGCGCCGCCGCCATCGCCGGCTCGGTGACGTAGCTGCCCCCGCCCAGCACCCCGGCCAGGGCGGCAAGAGCGCAACCGCCGCCAAACACCAGCGTGTGCAGCAGCGGCAGGTCGTGGCCCAGGGCCTGCACCATGCTCGGCTGGGTCAGCGCCGCCCGCAGCAGCAGCCCGGCGCGGGTGCGCACCAGCAGCAGCCACAGCAGCACCAACATGCACAGCGCCACCAGCATGATGAAGGCACGGGCACGCGGGAACTGCACGCCGTGCAGCGTCCACAGCGGGCCTTGCAGCAGCGGCGGCAGGCTCCAGGGCAGGCTCGCGCGCCCCCACAGCAGTTGCACCAGCTCCAGCAGCAGGTACGACAGGCCAAAGGTCGCCAGCATTTCAGCCACATGGCCCGAGCGCTGCACACGGCGCAGGCAGTAGCGCTGAAACAGCGCCCCCAGCAGCCCTACCAGCAGGGGCGCGAGCAGCAACGCCAGCCAAAACCCCAGGGCCGCGCTGAGCTGGTAGGCCAGGTAAGCACCCAGCATGTAAAAGCTGGCGTGCGCAAAGTTGAGCACGCCCATGAGGCTGAAAATCACCGTCAGCCCGGCGCTGAGCATGAACAGCAGCAGGCCGTAGCTGACGCCGTTGAGCAAGGTCAGAAGAAAAAGTGCAAGGCCCGTTGCCATGGAAGAAAAAAAGAAAGCCCGAACGCGTCGGGCTTTATAACGTGCCAGCGGCCTGGTTTTACAAACCCGGCAACTTGTACCCGGCGAGCTGCTCACGCAGCCGGGTTTTGAGCATTTTGCCGGTGGCGCCCAACGGGATGGCCTCGACGAACACCACGTCGTCCGGGATTTGCCACTTGGCGGTCTTGCCTTCGTAGAAGGCCAGAATGTCCTCGCGCGTGGCGCTCGCTCCGGGCTTGAGGGCGATGGCGACGATGGGGCGCTCGTCCCATTTGGGGTGCGGCATACCAATGCAAGCGGCCATGGCCACGGCCGGGTGGCCCATGGCGATGTTTTCCACGTCGATGGAGCTGATCCATTCGCCGCCGGACTTGATCACGTCCTTGCTGCGGTCGGTGATGTGCATGAAGCCGTCAGCGTCGATGGTGGCGACGTCGCCCGTGGGGAACCAGCCCAGGCCGTTGGCGCCCTCCACCAGCGGGCTGTCGCCCTTGAAGTAGCGCTCCAGAATCCAGGGGCCGCGCACCAGCAGGTCGCCGTAGGTTTTACCGTCCCAGGGCAGCTCCTGGCCGTCGGCACCGACGATTTTCATATCCACGCCGCAGATCGCCCGGCCCTGCTTTTGCTGCAGGGCGCGCTGCTGCTCTGGCGGCCATGCCAATTGCTTTTTCTTGGGCGTGCACAGGGTGCCCAGCGGGCTGGTCTCGGTCATGCCCCAGGCGTGCAGCACGTGCACGCCAAATTCTTCCTCAAAGGCGGCAATCATGGCCGGTGGGCAGGCAGCGCCACCAATCACCGTGCGCGTCAGGCTGCTGAATTTTTGCCCCTGGCTGCGCACGTGGGTCAGCAGCATCTGCCAGACGGTGGGCACGCCGGCGGCAAAGGTCACGCCCTCGGCCTCGATCAGCTCGTACACCGATTTGCCGTCGAGCGCCGGGCCGGGGAACACCAGCTTGCAGCCGGTGAGCGCCGCCGAGTACGGAATGCCCCAGGCGTTGACGTGGAACATGGGCACGACCGGCAGCACAGCATCGCGCGACGACAGGCACATCACATCGGGCAGCGCCGCCGCGTAGGCGTGCAGCACGCTGGAGCGGTGGCTGTAGAGCACGCCCTTGGGGTTGCCGGTGGTGCCGCTGGTGTAGCAGATGCTGGACGCGGTGTTCTCATCGAACTGCGGCCAGGCGTAGTCGGTGCGCATGGCACCAATCCAGGCTTCGTAGCTCACCAGGTTGGGAATGCCGCTATCGGCGGGTAATTTGTCGGCATCGCACAGCATCACCCACTTTTGCACCGTCGGGCAGTGGCTGTGAATGGCCTGCACGATGGGCAAGAACGTCATGTCAAAGCACAGCACGCGGTCTTCGGCGTGGTTCACGACCCAGGCGATTTGCTCGGGGTGCAGGCGCGGGTTGATGGTGTGCAGCACGCGGCCCGAGCCGGAGACGCCAAAGTACATCTCCATGTGGCGGTAGCCGTTCCAGGCGATGGAGGCCACGCGTTCGCCCATGGCCAGGCCCTGGGCATCGAGGGCGTTGGCCAACTGGCGTGCACGGCCCGCCAGCTGGCGGTAGGTGCTGCGGTGGATGTCGCCTTCGACCCGGCGCGAGACGATCTCGCCGTCGCTGTGGTGGCGCTCGGCAAAGGTAAGAAGGGAAGAAATCAACAGCGGTTGGTTCTGCATCAAGCCAAGCATGGAGTCTCCTGAAATAGTGGTGGATGACGACGCAGCGCCCATCCTAGCGGGTGAACTTCTCACCCTGGCCGATGTAAGTGAGGTCAACAAACTTGGAGCCCTGGCGCACGCCCTTGCCGTAATCGACCTCAAAGCCACCAATATCGAGGCGTTTGATCGACTCCATGGCCTGGATGAAACGCGGGCGCGTCAAGTCTTTACCGGCGCGGCGCAGGCCTTCGACCAAGACCTTGGCATTGATGTAAGCCTCCAGGCCAATGAAAGAGACGTTGTCCTTGAAACCATTTTTCTCCAGCGCCTGGCGGTATTCGCGCGCCAACGGCATGCTTTGGCTCCAGGGAAAGGGCACGACGGTGGTCACGACCACGCCCACGCCATCTTCGCCCAGCGCGCGCAGCGTGGCCTGGGTGCCCATGACCGAGAGGGTGTAAAAGCGCGTACCCCGGTTGATCTTGCGATAAGCCTTGATAAACGCCACCGTGGGTGCGCCGGCGGTCACCATGATGATGGAGTTGGGCTCGCTGGCGCTGAGTTTTTGCACCGCTTGCTGCAAGTTGGATAAATCCGGGGCAATGGCGGCGTCGGCATGGATTTTCTGACCGCGTTTTTTCATCGCATCGTGCGCGCCCGCCAAGCCATCCTTGCCAAAGGCGTTGTCCGTCCAGAGCACGGCAATGCGTGGTACGCCCACGGTGCTCAGGTGCTGCACGAGTTTGTCGATTTCATCACCATAGCTGGCGCGGATATTGAACACATGGTCAATCGCCGGCTCGCGGATCAAATCTGCGCCGGTAAAAGGAGAAATCAGCGGCAGCGGTGGGCTTTCCTTGGCCAGCAGCGGCAAGATGGCAGCCACGTTGGCCGTGCCCGTGACGTTGCACAGGGCGAACACATTATTTTCTTCAATCAGTTTGGTGACGTTTTTGGCCGTAGCCTCGGGCCGGTAACCATCGTCGAGAGTGACCAGGCGCAGACGCCGACCATGCACACCGCCCTGGGCGTTGATTTGCTCAAAATACGACTGTACGGCGCGCTGCATATCGGGCGCCATTTGCGCCAGGGGGCCGCTCAGATCCAGCGATTCGCCAATGACGATTTCATTGTCTGTGACCCCAGGCGTGGCCTGCGCCAAACCCCAAGGCGCCAGCGCTGCCACTCCCATACCTGCGATGAATTGGCGTTTATTCCACATATCTCACTCCCTTTGCTACGTTGGCGAAAGGGCGCAGTGTGAAAGCCTGGGCGGGCAGTGCCAAAACCTGTCGCCATACAGACATTTCTCAAGGGTTTCCCCTAAAAAAACCCCACAAAACACGTCAAAATGCCGCCATGTTGTGCCTTTCCAGCCCTGCCGAGCGCTTTATCTGCCGCCAACCGTGGTTTGCCAACCTGGGGGAAAAATTGCAACAAGAGGTGCGCTGTAGCGTCTATGAAACACCGGCAGCCAAGGGCGATGTCGTCTTGCCCGCCGGCCATCCAGCGCAAGGCTGGCACGCTGTACTGGAAGGTTTGGTCATGCTGCGCAGCACCCAGCACCAGCGGCGCACTGCGGCCTTCCTGGGCGTGCCCGACGGCGAGTGGTTTGGCGAAGGCACGGCCCTGCGGGCCGAGGCCCAGCGCTACGAGGTCGTGGCCCTGCGCCCCTCGCGCTTGCTATGCCTGCCTCTGGCTGTGTTTGAGCATCTGCACGCCAGCAGTCTGGCGTTCAACCAGCATCTGGCGCAGCACATCAACCTGCGCCTGGGCCAGGCCATGACCATCATCGAGGCCGGACGCACACGCTCGGCCGAGCAGCGCGTGGCGCTGCAGCTCAGCCGCCTGTTTTGGCGCAGCCGCCGGCGCCTGGACATCACACAAGAAGAATTGGGCCAGCTCGCCGGGCTCTCGCGCCAAACCATCAATCGGGCCCTGGGAGCCCTGGCGGCAGCGGGCATCGTGGGCTTGAATTTTGGTCGAGTCGCCATCCTCGACGATACCGCGCTCGACCAGTTCCTGAACCCAACAGCCACGGCTTGACCCCGCAAACGCCCAGGCCAGCACCTGTGGCCCACAATGGCGCCTTGCCCTGTTTTTGTCCTGTTTTTGCCATGACCTACCCCATCGTCAAAACCGATGCCCAGTGGCAGGCCCTGCTGCAAGCGCGGGGGGCCGAGCCCGGCGCCTTTGCAGTCACACGCCATGCAGCCACCGAACGCCCTTTCGGCGGTCGCTACGCGCAGCACTGGGCTACAGGCAGCTACCATTGCGTGTGCTGCGGCGCACCTCTGTTCGAGTCCGCCCACAAATTCGACCCGGGTTGCGGTTGGCCGAGCTTTTCACAGGCGCTGCCAGGGTCGATCACAGAAATTGAAGACCGCAGCCACGCCATGGTGCGCACGGAAACGGTGTGCAGCCAGTGCGGCGCGCATCTGGGCCATGTCTTTACCGACGGCCCCGCCCCCACCGGCCTGCGCTACTGCATGAATTCCGCCGCCCTGGACTTTGCACCGGGCCCTAAACCCGGTTTTGAATCAGACGGCCCTTGAGCCGCCCGTTATGAAGTTTTTAATCGACTTTTTCCCTATTTTTCTGTTTTTTGCCGCTTTCAAGGTCTGGGGCATCTACACCGCAACCGCCGTCGCCATCGTCGCCACGGTGCTGCAAATTGCCTACCTGCGCTGGCACCACGGCAAGGTCGAGCCCATGCAGTGGCTCAGCCTGGGCGTGATCGTCGTCTTTGGCGGCGCAACGCTGCTGGCGCACAGCGAAACCTTCATCAAGTGGAAACCCACCGTGCTGTATTGGCTCATGGGATCGGCCCTGGTACTCGGGCAGCTCATCTGGCGCAAAAACCTCATCCGCACGCTGATGCAGGCCCAAATGACGCTGCCAGAGCCGGTGTGGCTGCGCCTTAATTGGAGCTGGGCCGGATTTTTTGCCACCATGGGGCTGCTCAACCTCTGGGTGGCTTATACGTTCGATACCGACACCTGGGTCAACTTCAAGCTTTTTGGAGGCATGGGGCTGATGCTGGTGTTCGTCATCGCCCAAGGCTTGTACCTGAGCCGCCATATCCAAGACACACCATCGACCCACAAAGACACCCATAACGCACAGCCATGAGCAATACGTTCTCCACCACGGCCGCCACTCTCGAAGCCCGCCTGCGCGAGCGCCTGGCGCCAACGCAACTCGAAGTCATCGACGAAAGCGGCCAGCACATTGGCCACGCTGGCGCCAACGGCACCGGCTTTGGCACCCATTTCCGCGTGCGTATTGCAGCGCCGCAATTGGCCGGCAAATCGCGCGTGGCGCAGCATCGCCTTGTGTATGATGCGCTGCAAGAATTCATGGACCAGGGCTTGCACGCGCTGGCAATTGAACTTCTCTGAGCGGGCCCTATCTACAAGGCCCTGCCTGCCTCTATTCCTCGTTGTTTGGATTTTTCATGAAGCAAAAGCTCTTGTCCGGCCTCGTAGCCGCCGCTGTGTTGGGCGCCGTTTCTCTGCCCGTCGCTGCACAAAACCTGGCCATCGTCAATGGCAAGCCCGTGCCTTCGACACGCGCTGACGTGCTGCGCCAACAAGTCGAGCGCTCGGGCCGCCCGATTACGCCGGAAGTCGAAAACCAAATCAAAGAAGAAGTCATCGCCCGCGAAATCTTCCTGCAAGAAGCGCAAAAGCGCGGCCTGGAAGCAACCGCCGACTACAAGAGCCAGATGGAACTGGCCCGCCAGACCATCTTGATCCGCGAGCTGTTCACCGACTACCAAAAGAAGAACCCGGTCACCGACGCTGAAATTCAGGCCGAGTACGACAAGTTCGTCGCCGCCAACAGCGGCAAGGAATACAAGGCCAGCCACATCCTGGTGGAAAAGGAAGACGAGGCCAAGGCCATCATCGCTTCGATCAAGAAGGGCGCAAAGTTCGAGGACGTTGCCAAGAAGAAGTCCAAGGACCCGGGCTCCGGCGCACGCGGCGGCGATCTCGACTGGGCCAACCCCAGCAGCTACGTGAGCGAGTTCACCGAAGCCATGCTCAAGCTCAAAAAGGGCGAGATGACGGCAGAGCCGGTCAAGAGCCAGTTCGGCTGGCACATCATCCGCCTCGACGACGAGCGCCAGGCCCAGCTGCCCAAGCTCGAAGACGTCAAGCCGCAGATCGCCCAACAGCTGCAGCAGCAAAAACTGGGGCAGTTCCAGGAAGACCTGCGCACCAAGGCCAAGGTCGAGTAAAAACGCTTAACCTCTACCAAAACGCGGCTTCAGCCGCGTTTTTTATGCCCGCAGCCCGGGCCTATTCGCGCCACAATCGTCCCATGCAAGCCAACACCCAACTCAACGAACGCCGCATGGCCGATGCCTGGGCCGAACTGCACAACCAGATGCACAACGGCAACCCGCTGCAGCCCGACTCCAACCGCCTGGCCTTTGCCGACCCGGAGTTCCTCTTTCGCCGCGAGACACGGGGCATCCGCTTTCAGCTGGAAATGCTCAAGCCCGACCTGGAGCAGGCCGAGCAAGGCATAGAGCACACCGTGGTGGTTTACGGCAGCGCCCGCTTCGTCTCGCACGAGGAGGCCCAGCGCCAACAGGCTCAGGCCCAGGCCAGCGGCGATGCAGCCGCCCTACAGAAGGCCGAACGCGCCCTGCGCAACGCCGAGCGCTACGAGCAGGCGCGCACCTTTGCCCGCCTCGTGGCCGAACACAGCAAGCGCCAGGTGCCGCAAGACCGCATCTACATCTGCACCGGCGGCGGCCCCGGCATCATGGAAGCGGCCAACCGGGGCGCGCACGACGCGGGCGAACCCACCATCGGCCTGAACATCGTGCTGCCGCACGAGCAGCACGGCAACCGCTTCATCACGCCGCACCTGAACTTCAAGTTCCACTACTTTGCGCTGCGCAAAATGCATTTCATGATGCGGGCCAAGGCGCTGGTGGCGTTCCCAGGCGGCTTTGGCACGCTCGACGAACTGTTCGAGGTATTGACCCTGGTGCAGACGCGCAAGACCAAGCCCGTGCCCATCGTGCTCTTTGGCAGCGATTTCTGGCGCCGCCTGCTCAACTTCGAGCTGCTGGTAGAAGAAGGCACGATCTCCGCCGACGACCTGCAGCTGTTTCACATCACCGACTCGCCCCAGGAAGCCTGGGACATCATCCGGCGCTTCTACACCATCGCCGACTGATCACCCGCCCCCGCCACCGGGGCGTCATCCTCGCGCGCGGCCTCGACCAGGGCCGCCGGCAAGGTCTTGGCGGGCTTGATGCCCAGCTCCTTGAGCATCTCCGCCCGGCGAATGACGTTGCCCCGGTTCTTGCTGAACTTGTTGAACGCCTTGTGGTACGCATCGTGCGCCAGGCCGAGGTTGCGGCCCACTTTTTCCAGCTCCTCGACAAAACCTGTGAGGTGGTCGTACAGGTCGGCGCCGCGCTGCGCAATCTCCTGCGCATTGCGTGTCTGCGCCTCCTGGCGCCACAGATGGGCCACGGTGCGCAGCACGAACAGCAGCGTCGATGGGCTGACCAGCAGCACGTTCTTGTTCCAGGCTTCGCTATAGAGCTGGTTGTCGCTGCTCACCGCGAGCATGAAGGCCGGCTCCACCGGCACGAACATGAGGACGAAATCGAGCGAACCGCCCAGGCCGTAGAGCTGCTGGTAGTTGCGCTCGGCCAGGCCCTTGATGTGCTGGCGCAGCGAATCGAGGTGGCGCCGCAGCGCACCGGCGCGCTGCGCCTCGTCCTCGGCGTGCGCCCATTCCTCGTAGGCACGCAGCGACACCTTGGCGTCGATCACCAGGTGGCGGTTCTCTGGCAAATGGATGACGACATCGGGCTGCGCGCGTGAGCCGTCCTCGCGCTGGTGGCTCTCTTGCGTGTCGTACTCGTGGCCGTTGCGCAGGCCGCACGATTCAAGCACGCGCTCCAAAATCAGCTCACCCCAATTGCCCTGCGCCTTGGTCGAGCCCTTGAGCGCCTGGGTGAGGTTCTTGGCGTCTTCGCTCAGGCTGTGGTTGAGCTGCAAGAGCTGCTGCACCTGCTGCGCCAGGGCCGAACGCTCCTTGCCCTCCACGTCGTAGAACTGCTCGACCCGGCCCTGGAACTCGCCCAGGCGCAGGCGCAGCGGATCGAGCAGCTGCCCGAGCGACTGCTGGTTCTGCTCGGCAAAGCGGCGGCTTTTTTCTTCCAGGATGTCGTTGGCCAGGCTCTTGAACTGCAGGCCCAGGGCCTCCCGCGCCTCGTTCAAGAGGGCCAGCTTTTCCTGTGCGCTGCGGCGCTCGACCTCCAGCTGCGTGCCCTGCGCCGCCAGCTGGCTGTGCAGCTGCAGCGCCTGCGCCTGCAGCGCCTGGGTCTGGGTCTTGCCTTGCTGCAACTCGGCGAGCAGCGCCTGGCGCTCGCCCTCAAGCGCCCGCACGCGCTCTTGCGCCGTCGCCAGCTGCGCGCCCGCCTGCGCCTGCAGCGCCAGCTGCGTCTCACGCTGCACCTGCGCTCTGGTGGCCGCCAGCAGCGCCTCTTGCTGCGCCAGCAGCGTACGCCGCACCCGCACGGCCGCCAGCCCAGCGCCTGCCGCAGCAGCCAACACCACCGCCAGCAAAGCAGCCACCCAACCCCACAGGTTGACGCCCATAAACACTCTCTTTTTTATAGCTACTCACGCTTGATAGACAAGCGCTAGAGGCATTTTTAATGCAAAAACTTAACGGAAAAAAATCAGCGTCATGAGGGCAAACAGCGGCAACAGCACTGCCCCCGACCAGAGCATGTAGCCAAAAAAGCTCGGCATCTTCACGCCCCTATCCTCGGCAATGGCCTTGACCATCATGTTCGGCGCGTTGCCGATATAAGTATTGGCGCCCATGAAGACCGCGCCAGCGGAAATTGCCGCCAGCGTGGGCGCGAGCTGCGTCATCAGGTACTGGGCGTCGCCGCCGGCGGTGTTGAAGAACACCAGGTAGGTCGGGGCGTTGTCCAAAAAGGAGGACAGCGTGCCGGTCGCCCAAAAATACATCGCCGGATCGGGTTGGCCGTCGGCACGCGTGACCGCACGCACAATGGCCCCAAACGGCCCATCCACCCCGGCCTTGAGCATGGCGATCACGGGAATGATGGTCAGAAAAATGCCGGCAAACAGCTTGGCCACCTCCTGCATCGGCCCCCAGCTGAACTGGTTGGCCGCGTGCACCGGCTTGGGCGTAAGCCACAGCGACAGCGCCGTCACCAGCAGCAGCCCCCCATCGCGCACCAGACCCGGCAAGCCGACAGGGGTGCCCGCCACGATCCACTGCACCGGCGAGTGCCACAACCCACTCATCAGCACCAGGGCGACAACGGCGGCGAGCAGAACGAAGTTGAGCTTGCCATCAAAGCCAAAATCGGCGCTGTCCGGCGTCAGATCAACGCGGCGCAGCTGGTCGGCCTGGCGGAAAAACCAGCTGTCGAGGGCAAAAAACGCCAGCAGCAACACACCTACCAGGAACAGCGTCTCGGGCAGGATGTGGCGCACGGTCCAGAAAAAATCCACCCCCTTCAAAAAACCCAGAAACAAGGGCGGATCGCCCAGCGGCGTGAGCGAGCCACCGGCGTTGGAGACGATGAAAATGAAAAACACCACTACGTGGGCCATGTTGCGGCGCTGGTCGTTGGCGCGGATCAGCGGGCGAATGAGCAGCATAGAAGCCCCGGTCGTGCCCATAAAGCTCGCCAGCAGCGCCCCCAGCGCCAGCAGCCCGGTATTGAGCAGCGCGCTGCCGTGCAGATTGCCCCGGATGTAAATGCCCCCAGCCACCGTGAACAGCGCCGTGAGCAAGATGACGAACGGCAGGTACTCAGCCAGCAGCGCGTGCACCAGGTTCACCCCCGCCAAAGCTGGGCCAAAGACAAATGCAAACGGCAGCAAGAACGCTAGCGCCCAGCCCGCCGCCACCTTGCCAAAATGGTGGTGCCAAAACGCCGGCGCCAAGAGTGGCACCAAGGCAATCGAGAGCAAAAGCCCCGCAAAAGGCAGCCCCCAGAACACCGACAAGGCCGCGCCATCGAACTCCGCCGCCCGTGCGCCCAGCGGCGCCAGCGCTGCCAACAAACCCATCCCTGCGCGCCGATATGCCATAGCCATTGCCTCTCCTCGTTCCCAGCTGCACCGCGCCGCCTTCGTGACCAACGCCCGAGTGTACGGTTTAGAGGCAGCGCTCTTTTTGTGCTGCACTGCAACATAAAACTTGCTTTTTACGTTGAGGCCACTAGAATACACAACCATGCTGCACTGCAACATGATTCATGTTCATCATGTCAGCGCAGATGTCTCTGTAAACCACCCGGGCGTTACGCCTATTCCAAGGAGATTCTTATGTCGCTGACCAACGAACAAATCCTGGCATCGCACAAAGCCAACGTCGAAACCCTGTTCGGCCTGACCAACAAAGCCTTTGAAGGCGTGGAAAAGCTGGTGGAACTCAACGTTGCCGCCTCGCGCGCCGCCCTGAACGACGCTGCCAGCCATGCCCAGGCCGTGCTCAGCGTCAAGGACGTGCAAGAGCTGCTGGCCCTGCAAGCCGGCCTGTTCCAGCCCCTGGCTGAAAAGACCGCCGCCTACAGCCGCCACCTGTACGACATCGCCACCGGCACCGGCGGCGAGTTCACCAAGGCTTTTGAAGCCAAGGCCGCCGAAGCCCAGCAAAGCTTCGCCAGCCTGGTCGATAACGCTGCCAAGAACGCCCCCGCAGGCTCGGAAACTGCCGTTGCCGTCATGAAGAGCGCCGTCTCTGCTGCCACCAACGCTTTCGAGTCGGTGCAAAAAGCCGTCAAGCAAGCCTCGGACGTGGCCGAAGCCAACTTCAACGCCGTGGCCAACACCGCTGCCACCGCCGCTACGGCTGCCCCGCGCAAGCGTTGATACAACGCAACATGTCTGGAGAACTTCCTCTAGGCAAAAAGCCGGGATTACCCTGATAATCGCGCTATCGCTTTGCAGCACAGCCCAACGGCGCTGCAAAGCCCCAGTTGTCTCCTTGGATCCTCTCGAAACCCTGTTTCAAGGATCCCTTCTAGGCCCAGTCTTCGTGCTGGGCTTTTTTTTTGCCCAGACAATGGCGCCCATGAGCCCTTCCCTGCCCTGGCTGGAGCCGCACGCGCCTTTTCCCCCGCCCGATCTGGCCTGGGGCCCCGACAGTCCCGCCCCAGGGCTGCTCGCCGCCGGCGGCACGCTCGACGCGGTGCAGCTGCACAGCGCCTACAGCCAGGGGATTTTTCCCTGGTTCAGCGCCGGCCAGCCCATTCTGTGGTGGTCGCCCGACCCGCGCATGGTGCTGCGGCCCGAAGCCTTTCGCCTGCAGCCCTCGCTGCGGCGCACGCTGCGCCAGTTTGCGCGCCGCAGCAGCTGCGCCATCCGCATCGACCACGACTTTGGACGCGTCATCCGCGCCTGCGCGCACACGCCGCGCCAGGGGCAAGGTGGCACCTGGATCACCCCCGGCATCATTGCCGCGTACGAGCAATTGCACGCTGGCGGCCATGCGCACAGCGTCGAAACCTGGATCAACGGCCAGCTCGTGGGCGGCCTGTACTGCGTCGCCCTGGGGCGGGCGGTATTTGGCGAATCCATGTTCGCGCACGCCAGCAACGCCTCCAAGATTGCCCTGGCAGCCCTGGTCTGCCTGTGCCGGCGCCACGGCGTGGCCTTGATCGACTGCCAGCAAAACACAGCACACCTGGCTTCGCTCGGCGCCTCTGAAATCGCGCGCCAGACGTTTTTGCACACCATCGCCCACGGCCAACAACAGGCGCCACTGGACTGGGCTTTTACGCCCGCCGACTGGGCGCAGCTACTGGGCAAGGAGGGCGCATGACCCAGCTCAACGACCTGCCGGCGCAGCCGCTGCAGTTCTACGCCACCGCCGATTACCCCTGCAGCTACCTGGCGCAGCGCCAGGCGCGCTCGCTCGTGGCCACGCCCAGCCACAGCATCGACGCCGACGTGTACTCCGAACTCGTGGCCCAGGGCTTTCGCCGCAGCGGCCTGTTCACCTACCGCCCCTGCTGCGACAGCTGCCAGGCCTGCCAGCCGCTGCGCGTGCTGGCGCGCGACTTTGCCCCCGACCGCAGCCAGCGCCGCGCCTGGGCACGCCACCAGGGCCTGCAGGTGCAGGTGCTGCCGCTGTGCCTGAGCGCCGAGCATTACCAGCTCTACCTGCGCTACCAGCAAAGCCGGCACGGCGGCGGCGGCATGGACCAGGACAGCGTCGAGCAGTACACCCAGTTCCTGCTGCAAAGCCGGGTGCAAACGCGCCTGGTGGAGTTTCGCGACGCAGCCAGCGCAGAGCTCAAAATGGTCTCGCTCATCGACCTGCTGGCCGACGGCCTGTCGGCGGTCTATACCTTCTACGCACCCGATCCGGGCGAGAGCTTTGGCACCTACAACGTGCTGTGGCAAATCGAGCAGGCGCGCACCCTGGGCCTGCCGCATGTCTATCTGGGCTACTGGATAGAAGAAAGCCGCAAGATGAGCTACAAAGCGCGCTTTTTACCGCACGAAGTGCGCCGCAACGGCCAATGGCAGCGTGTGGAGCGGGCCCCAGCAGACGTTAATTTCATAGGATAAAATTCGATTTTTCGTTCTGCAGCCGTCTCCATGAGAAAAAGCGACACCGACATCCCCGCCCAGCCCAGCGTCCAAGTGCTCGAACGCATGTTCCTGCTGATCGACGTGCTGGCCGCACGGGAGGAGGCAACCTCGCTCAAGGAAATCAGCGAGCGCACCGGGCTGCACCCCTCGACCGCGCACCGCATCCTCAACGACCTGGCGATCGGGCGCTTCGTCGATCGCCCCGAGGCCGGCAGCTACCGCCTGGGAATGCGTTTTCTGGAGCTGGGCAACCTGGTCAAGGCGCGCCTGTCGGTGCGCGACGCGGCCATCGCGCCCATGCGCAATCTGCACAAGCTCATCCAGCAGCCGGTGAACCTGAGCGTGCGCCAGGGCGACGAGATCGTGTACGTCGAGCGCGCCTACAGCGAGCGCTCGGGAATGCAGGTGGTGCGCGCCATCGGCGGCCACGCGCCGCTGCACCTGACATCGACCGGCAAGCTGTTCCTGGCCCTGGAAGACGCCCAGCGCGTGCGCGCCTACGCCACCCGCACCGGCCTGCCCGGGCACACGCACAACAGCATCACCGAGCTGCCCGCACTCGAACGCGAGCTGGCCAAGGCGCGCCAATACGGCCTGGCGCGCGACAACGAGGAGCTGGAGCTGGGCGTGCGCTGCATGGCCGCCGGCGTATACGACGACCAGGGCAAACTCGTTGCCGGCCTGTCGATCTCGGCGCCAGCCGACCGCCTCGACGAAGGCTGGCTGCCCAAACTGCAGGCCACGGCACAAGAAATCTCCACCGCCCTGGGCTACCAGCCGGACAAGCGCTAAATAAACAGGGGCTAAACGTGGCGCGGCGCCGCCGGCGGGCGCGGCGCGAGCACACCTTCGGCTTCGGCGCGCGCGTGCAGGGCCTCGATGACGTGGCAATGCGCCGCGTGCCCGTCACAGCGCGCACGCAGCGCCTGCAGCTCCTGCGCCAATGCCTGCAGCTCGGCCAGGCGCTCGTGCACATGCTGCAGGTGCGCGTCCAGCGTGGTGCAAGCCTGGTGGTCGGCGCTGGCGGGGTCGATGCCGAGCAGGGTGCGCACCTCGGGCAACGACATGTCCATGGCCCGGCACAGGCGGATGAAGCGCAGCCGGTGGATGTCCTCATCACTATAAAAACGATAGCTGTTCGCGCTGCGTCCATGCGGCTGGAGCAGGTTTTCCTTCTCGTAATAGCGGATATTGGCGCTCGATACGCCAGCGCGCGCGGCAGCCGCGCCAATGCGGTAGGCAGACATGGGCTTGACCTTGGAGTGACTTTAAGGTTTCCAATCATGGCATGACGCACCCGCATCCCCACCCAGATTCCCATTCCCATCCCCCCCACCCGCCGCAAGGCCATGCCCCCGGCGCCCCGGCCTGCGCCTGCAGCCATGGCGACGACGACGCGCACGCCGGCCACGACCACGGCGCCCTGCCCGGCTGGCCGCGCATCGGCGCCGCCCTGGCCTTCGCACTGGGCGCCGAGCTGGCGCACTGGATGCAGCAGGAGCACCTGGGCATGGCGCTGGCGCTGCTGGCGATTGCGCTCGCCGGCCTGGGCGTGTACCGCTCGGGGCTGCGCGATCTGGCACGCCTGCGCCTGGGCATCCACGCCCTGATGGCCGTGGCCGTCACGGGCGCTTTTCTCATCGGCCAATGGCCCGAGGCCGCCATGGTGATGGCGCTGTACGTCGCCGCCGAGCGCATCGAGGACGGCGCCATGGAGCGCGCCCGCCACGCCATCCGCAGCCTGCTCGACCTGGCGCCCGAGAGCGCCGACCTGCTGCAACCAGGCGGCAGCGTGCAGCGCGTGCCCGCCACCGAAGTGGCGCCCGGCGCGCACATCCGCGTCGCCCCCGGCGCGCGCGTGCCGCTCGATGGCCGCGTGCTGCAGGGCCACAGCAGCGTCAACCAGGCGCCCATCACCGGCGAGAGCCAGCTCGCCGACAAGGCCCCGGGCGACGCGGTTTATGCCGGCAGCGTCAACCAGGAGGGCGAGCTGGTGCTGCAGGTCACGGCCGCAGCCAGCGGCACGCTGCTGGCACGCATCGTGCACGCCGTGGAGCAGGCCCAGGCGACGCGCGCGCCAACGCAGCGCTTCGTCGATCGCTTTGCCCAGGTGTACACGCCGCTGGTATTTGCCGCCGCCTTGCTGCTGGCGCTGCTGGCGCCGCCGCTGCTGGACTGGAGCTGGCTGCAAGCGGCCTACCAGGCGCTGGCGCTGCTCGTCATAGCCTGCCCCTGCGCGCTCGTCATCTCCACCCCGGTGACCGTCGTCAGCGCACTGACCGCAGCCGCGCGCCGGGGCATTCTCATCAAGGGCGGCAGCGCCCTGGAAGGCGCGCGCAGCCTGCGCGCCATCGCCCTGGACAAAACCGGCACCTTGACCAGCGGCCACCCCACCTTGGTGCACTGGCAGGCGCTGGACGCTGCCGACACCGCCCAGGCCAGCACCATCGCCTGGCAACTGGCGAGCCGCTCCGAGCACCCCGTCTCGCGCGCCATTGCCGCCGGCCTGAGCGCCCCCACCGGGGCCGTGGCCCCCGTGCAGGCGCTGCAGGCCCTGCCCGGGCGCGGCGTGCAGGCCGACATAGGCGGCCAGACCTGGCAGCTCGGAAACCTGCGCCTGGTGCGTGAGCAGGGCCTGCTCACACCCGCCCTGCAAACCCTGCTGGCCACGCACGAAGCCCAGGGGCGCAGCGTCACCGTGCTGCTGCACGCCAAGCAGGTGCTGGCGCTGTTTGCCGTTGCCGACCCGCTGCGCCCGCAGGCGAGCGCCGCCGTTGCCCAGCTGCAGGCGCTGGGCGTACAGCCGCTGGTGCTCAGCGGCGACAACGCCGCCACCGTGCGCGCCGTGGCGCAGGAGGCCGGCATCAGCGACGCACGCGGCGGCCTGCTGCCGCAGGACAAGCTCGACGCCCTGGCGCAGCTGCAGGCGAGCCTGGGCCCCACGGCCATGACGGGCGACGGCATCAACGACGCCCCGGCCCTGGCGCGCGCCGACATCGGCTTTGCCATGGGCGGCCAGCACAGCAGCGCCATGGCCATGGAAACCGCCGCCGTGGTGCTGATGAACGACGACCTGCGCCGCATCCCCGAGACCATCCGCCTCTCGCGCCGCGCCCACCACCTGCTGTGGCAGAACATCACCCTGGCGCTGGGCGTGAAGGCAGCGTTCTTCACCCTGGCGCTGATGGGCCAGGCGAGCATGTGGCTGGCGGTGCTGGCCGACATGGGCGTGAGCCTGCTGGTAGTGGCCAACGGCCTGCGCCTGCGCCGCTGGGGCCGCAAAGAAGCAGCGTAAAAAGGCCTGCAGGGCTTGTGTATAAAGCGCAACCAGCTACCGATTCAGGAGCAAAATAACGCCCTCCCCGAGCCCTGCACCATGACCGAAACCCTCACCCCACCGCGCAGCCTGGCGCACAGCCGCACCGAAGACCTGGTGGCCATCCTCACCGGCGTGGCGCTGGTGTCGGTGGGCGTGGCCTTCATCGGCAGCGCCGGCCTGCTCACCGGCGGCATGACGGGGCTGGCCTTCGTGCTGCACTACGCCACGGGCTGGAGTTTTGGCCTGCTGTTTTTCCTGCTCAACCTGCCGTTTTACTGGCTGGCGCTGCGCCGCATGGGGCTGGCGTTCACGCTCAAGACCTTTGGCGCCGTCGCCCTGCTGTCGCTGCTCACCGGGCTGCAGGCGCAGTTCGTGCAGATCAGCCACCCGCACCCCTTGTACGCCGCCATCACCGGCGGGCTGCTCATGGGCATTGGCTTTCTGGTGCTGTTTCGCCACCGCTGCAGCCTGGGCGGCGTCGGCATCTTGGCGCTGTACCTGCAAGAGCGCTACGGCTGGCGCGCGGGCAAGGTGCAGATGGCGATCGACTGCGCCATCGTCTTGGCCGCCCTGGCCACGGTGGAGCCGCTGCGCGTGCTGTGGTCGGTGCTCGGCGCCGTGGCGCTGAACCTGGTGCTGGCCATGAACCACCGGCCCGGGCGCTACATGGCGGCCTGAGCGCCGGTTGCGGGGGAACTTTCAGCCCCGCCCCACCATCGATCCTGCCATGCGCCGTCTTTTCCTGGCCCTGATCGCCTGCCTGCTGGCCCTGCAAGGGCTCGCCGGCAGCGCCATGGCCGCCAGCGCCCCGGCAGCGCTGGCCGCAGCCGCCGCCACCAGCGCCTGTCACCCCAGCCGCCCCACCCACGCGGCGCCAGAACACGAGGCCACGGCCAGCACCAGCGCTGGCACCCCCTGCGCCCTGTGCAGCCTGTGCCACAGCGCCCCCGCCCTGGGCAGCGCCGGGCAAACCGGCGCCCAGGCCCAGCCCAACGCCCCACCCCAGAGCGACAGCCCCCGCTGGCAAAGCGCCGCGCTGGCGCCCGCGCTCAAGCCCCCCATCGTCTGAAACGCGTGCGCCACGCCCCCGGCCCCTGCCGGGTTCTTGACCTTTTTTCAGACGACCATGAACACTATTAAATTGATAGCTGCTAGCGCTTTATTGGCAAGCGCTACAGCCGTTTTTGCCCACGAATCCGCCCATGCGCACAGCGCCCATTTAGCAGCCACGGACAGCGCCGCGCCCGCGCAGCAAACCCCGTTTGGCATCGCCGGCCAGGCACACAACGTGCAGCGCACCCTGACGCTGGACATGAGCGACGCCATGCGCTTTGCCCCCGCGCACATCCAGGTGCGCCAGGGCCAAACCCTGCGCCTGCGCGTACGCAACCAGGGCCAGGTGCTGCACGAAATCGTGCTGGGCACACCCGCGAGCCTGGCCAAGCACGCCCAGGCCATGCAGGCCCAGCCCGAGATGGCACACGACAGCGCCTACATGGCGCATGTGGCGCCCAACGCGCAGGGCGAGCTGCTGTGGCAGTTCAACCGCGCCGGCACGTTCGAGTACGCCTGCCTGATCCCCGGCCACTTCGAGGCGGGAATGCGTGGCACCATCACCGTCACGCCGTGAAAGGAGCCACCATGCACCCCCACCTGAATCGTCGCCAACTCCTGGCCGCCAGCACCCTGGCCCTGGCCGCCCCCGCACTCTGGGCCGCCACCGAGCCCCGCCGCGCCGCGCGCCTGCCCGCCGTCGAAGTCTGGAAAGACCCCAGCTGCGGCTGCTGCCAGGACTGGATCGAGCACATGCAGGCCGAAGGCTTTGCCGTCACCCTGCACGACAGCGGCAACACCGCCGTGCGCGCCCGCCTGGGCCTGCCCGTGCGCCTGGGCTCGTGCCACACGGCCCTGGTCGGCGGCTACCTGCTCGAAGGCCACGTGCCCGCTTCCGACGTGAAAAAGCTGCTGACACAAAAGCCCACCGCCCTGGGCCTGGCCGTGCCCGGTATGCCCGTGGGCAGCCCCGGCATGGACGGCCCGGCCTACCAAGGGCGCAAAGACCCCTACGACGTGCTGCTGGTGACGAAAAACGCCAGCGGCGGCGACGTCTCCACGCGCGTTTTCACCGCCTACCGCTAAAAAGCCGGGAGTCTGTGCCCATGCCCGCCCTGCCCACGCCCGCCTGGTTCAGCGCTCCCGGCGCCATCACCGACGTTGCCGGCATCGAAGTCGGCCACTACAGCGACAGCCGCCGCCCCACGGGCTGCAGCGTCGTCATCGCACGCGCCGGCGCCGTGGCGGCAGTCGATGTGCGCGGCGCCGCCCCCGGCACGCGCGAGACCGACCTGCTCGCCCCCGGCCACTTGGTGCAGCAGGTGCACGCCATCGTCCTCGCCGGCGGCAGCGCCTGGGGGCTGGACGCGGCCAGCGGCGCCGTGCGCTGGCTCGAAGAGCACGGCGTGGGCCTGGACCTGGGCGTGGCGCGCCTGCCGCTGGTGCCCGCCGCCGTGCTGTTCGACCTGCAGGTGGGCGACGCCCGCATCCGCCCCGACGCCGGCGCCGGCTACGCCGCCTGCTGCGCCGCCAGCCGCCAGCGCCCGGCCGAGGGCAATGTCGGCGCCGGCAGCGGCGCCACGGTGGGCAAGCTCTTTGGCATGGAAAGGGCGATGAAGGGGGGCATCGGCACCGCCGCCGTCAGCGCTGCCGGCGTGACGGTGGGCGCGCTCATCGCCTGCAATGCCGTCGGCGACGTGCTGCACCCGGGCAGCGGCGCGCCCCTGGCCGGGGCCCGGCGCAGCGACGGCACGGGCCTGCGCGGCAGCTGCGCCGCGCTGCTCGCCGGGGAGCTGCCGACGGCGGCACTGGCGGGGCGCAACACCACCATCGGCGTCATCGCCACCGACGCGCTGCTGGACAGGCCCCAAGCGCAGCGCCTGGCCGTGGCCGGCCACGATGGCCTGGCGCGCAGCATCGCCCCGGTGCACACCGCCCTCGATGGCGACACGCTCTTTACCCTGGCCACCGGCGCCAGCGGGCGCCGCGCCGACGCCGTGCTGCTGGCCACCCTGGCCGCCGAGGCCGTGGCCCGCGCCACCGTGCGCGCCGTCTGGCTAGCGCGCAGCCTGCGCACGGCCGAGGGCCTGTACCTGCCGGGCCTGGCGGGCCTGGCGGGGGGTTAGCTATCAAAACAAGAGCTGCTCGCGCTTATCTGGCAAGCGCTAGAGGCCAAAACAATCCGAAAATTTAGTCCACCACGCGCAAGCTGCCTTCGGCCAGCAGCTTGTCGCGCATACGCCGCGTCATGGACTGGGTGCTGCCGTCGGGCGCGGTGAACAGGAACAGTGTTTTGTGCGGGCTGGCCCAGGTCAGCTGCGAGCGCAGGGGTTGGCCTTTGCTGACGATTTCAACCCAGGCGCCGACCCGGAACTCAGGGTGCGGGTCACGCGCCTCGGGCAGGGGCGGGCCTTCGTGGCTCAGGTCCAGGTCGAGCGCCACCATGGCCGATGCGGACATGTCCGCTGGCGGCTGCTGCAACCGCACCTGCAGCTGCACCTGCAGCAGCGCGTGGCGCTCGCGCAGGCGCTGCAAGAAGGCGTCGGCCTGGGCCTCGGGCCGGCCAATGCTGGCCAGGCCCCGGCGCAGCGTCTCTTGCATACCGGGCCAAATTTCTTGCAGATGCGCCAAATCCTGGCCGAGCTGGCTCGGCTGCACGCTCCACAGCAGCTCGGGCACCAGCGCCAGATAGCCGCCGGGGTCGCCACCGGCGTCTTCGGCACTGACTTGGGCCAGGGCGACGACCTCGGCCCAGGGGCCGGTGGCAAATTCCATGATGTCGGCCGGCACCTCTTGGGTGTCGGGCAGTTTGCGAATGCCGGCGGCAATCTGCGCCGCCAGCTTGGCACGCTGCTCCACCTGGCGCAGGGCGCGGGCCTTGGCGGCCTGGCGCGCCTTTTCTTTCGCCGCTTCCTTGTCCCGCAGCGCCTGGGCGCGGGTTTGCGCCGCCTCGGCCTCGGCGCGCTCGTGCTCGGCCTGCGCCTGCCAGGCCGCCTGCAGCGCCGTCAGCACCGAGGCAAAGGGCGCGGCGCTGGTGACGCTGTGCCCGCTCAGGTGCACCACGGCTTCATCGACTACGCGCATGAAGCGGCCAAAGCTGCTTGCTTCCTCGGTCTCAAAAGCGCGGCTGCGCTCGGTGATTTCGTCGAGCAGGCGCCGCGCCGGGTGCTGCTCGTCCTTGAAAAAATTCGCATCGTGGCGCACCAGCTGGTGCAGCGCCGGCTCCAGGCTGCGCACGGCACGCTGCACCGAGGGCAGCAGGCGTTCGTCTTGCACCAGGTGCGCAATCATGCGGCTGACCACCTCCTGCGCCGGGTTTCCCGCCGCCGCCAGGGCCGACGGGCGCCACCCCGGCAGGGGGGCGGCGCGGCTGGCGTGGGGCTGGGCCTGCGCCAGCTGCCCCACCATGCGCTCGATTTCGGCCATTTCATGCAGCGCCGCCTGGGCGCTGTGCTCCATGGGAACCAAGCCGCTCAGGCCCGCAGGTGCGCTGCTGGGGGCCAGGCGGGCATCGAGCCCGACCTGGGTTGCAAGCATCTGGCGCAACATGCCGACGGTGAGCAGCGCCTCTTGGGCTTCCTGGGCCTCTTGGGCTTCTTGCATTCCCTGCGCGGGGTAGCTGCCATCCCAACCGGCAGCGCCCCCCATGGCTGCCGGCCCATTGAGCGGTGCCTGGCTGCTGTGGCCATACCCCGTGCCATACCCTGTACCGTAGCCGGTGCCATAAGCACTGCCGTAGCCGGTGCCGCCGCCCATGGCGTAGGCCCCGCCTTGCACGCTGTGGCGCACCCCAGGCGCAGCCAGCACGGCGTAGCCCACGGGCTGCACGCCCTGGCTGCGCAGGCTCTCGCTGGCCCATTGGTATTCCTGCGTCAGCAGCGTGCCCAGCGGGTCGCGCAGGTAGCGCATCCACAGCTGGCGCACCGGGCTGGTCAGAGCGCATTCGCCCACCACCTGCTGCAGGGCGCGGATGTAGTTGTCCGGGCGCAGCGGGTTGCGCTCGGGCTGCACGTTGCGCAGGCCCTGGGCGGCGCTGACCAGGGTGTTGAGCTCGGCCAGGCTGGCGTCGGTGGCGTGTACCGCCAGCTGCTGCGCCCGCGAGAACTCGACCTGCGCCTGCACCTGGGCGTCGTCCATGAGCGAGAGCTCGCCAAAGTCCATGCCGCTGGCGCTCGCCGGCTGTGCCTGGCTGCTGCCGGGGCCTTCAGCGAAAACCTCCAGCAGCGCCATCGGGTAGGCTTTGAGCAGCGCCGCCTGGTGCTCGCGCAGCAGGCACAGGGCGTCGGACAGGTCGGCGCGCTGCTGCACGTTGCGCTCGCTGGCCTCGTCGGCGGCCAGCGCCTGTAGCGTGGCCTGCAGCAGTTTTTCCATCAGCGCCTCACCCCGGCGCACGGCGGTGACGACGCAGGTACGAAAAACCGTTTTGGGGCTCGATTCAGGCAGTGACATGGCGGCGCAGACGGAACAAAAGGGCCAAAAGGGCCGCAGCGGCCCTTGGCAATCCTAAGTTATTTAAGCGCCTTGTAACGTACACGTTTGGGTGCTGCGCCTTCCTCACCCAGGCGTTTTTTCTTATCGGCTTCGTACTCTTGGTAGTTGCCGTCGAAGAAGACCCACTGCGAATCGCCCTCGGCAGCCAGGATGTGGGTGGCGATGCGGTCGAGGAACCAGCGGTCGTGGGAAATCACCAGCACCGTGCCGGCGTATTCCAAGAGCGCGTCTTCGAGCGCGCGCAGGGTTTCGACGTCCAGGTCGTTGGAGGGTTCGTCCAGCAGCAGCACGTTGCCGCCCTGGATCAGCGTCTTGGCCAGGTGCAGGCGCCCGCGCTCACCGCCCGAGAGCATTCCGACCTTCTTTTGCTGGTCGCCACCGTTGAAGTTGAAGCGCCCGCAGTAGGCGCGGCTGGCCATCTGGAACTTGCCGATGTTGAGCATGTCCAGGCCGCCCGAGACGTCTTCCCACACGGTTTTGTCGTCCGACAGGGCATCGCGCGACTGGTCCACGTAGGCCATTTTCACCGTCTGGCCGACGATGACCTGGCCGGAATCGGGCTGCTCCTTGCCGGCGATCATCTTGAACAGCGTCGATTTACCCGCGCCGTTGGGGCCGATGATGCCGACGATGGCGCCGGCCGGGATGTTCATCGACAGGTTATCGATCAGCACGCGGTCACCAAAGCTCTTGGTCACGCCGTGGAACTCGATCACCTGCGTGCCCAGACGCTCGGCCACAGGAATGAAGATTTCCTGCGTTTCGTTGCGGCGCTGGTATTCGTAGTCGCTCAGTTCCTCAAAGCGGGCAATACGCGCCTTGCTCTTGGCCTGGCGGCCCTTGGCGTTCTGGCGCACCCACTCCAGCTCTTTCTTCAGCGCCTTGGCGCGCGCTTCTTCGCCCTTTTGCTCGGACTCCAGGCGGGCCTGCTTTTGCAGCAGCCACTCGGAATAGTTGCCCTTGTAGGGAATGCCGTGGCCCCGGTCGAGCTCCAAAATCCACTCGGCGGCGTTGTCCAGGAAGTAGCGGTCGTGGGTAATGGCGACCACCGTGCCGGTGAAACGGTGCAGGAACTGCTCCAGCCATTCGACGGACTCGGCGTCCAGGTGGTTGGTGGGCTCGTCCAGCAGCAGCATGTCGGGCTTGGACAAGAGCAGCTGGCACAGCGCCACGCGGCGTTTTTCACCGCCCGAGAGCTTGCCGATCACGGCCTCCCAGGGCGGCAGGCGCAGGGCGTCGGCGGCGATTTCGAGTTGGTGTTCGCTGTCGGTGCCGGCAGCGGCGATGATGGCTTCGAGCTTGCCCTGCTCGGCGGCCAGGGCGTCAAAATCGGCGTTTTCGTCGGCGTAGGCGGCGTACACCTCTTCCAGGCGCGCCTTGGCGTTATTCACCTCGGCCATGGCTTCTTCCACCGCCTCGCGCACCGTGTGCTCGGGATTGAGTTGGGGCTCTTGCGGCAGGTAGCCAATCGACAGGCCGGCCATGGGGATGGCTTCGCCCTCAATCTCCTTGTCGATGCCGGCCATGATCTTCAAAAGCGACGATTTGCCCGAGCCGTTGAGGCCCAGCACGCCAATCTTGGCGCCGGGGAAAAACGACAGGGAAATGTCCTTCAAGATCTGGCGCTTCGGGGGCACCGTCTTGCTGACGCGGTTCATCGAAAAAACGTATTGGGCCATGGCTTGTTATCGGTAAAAACAGGCAAAAAAGAGGGCGCATTTTTTCATGCGCGTGAACTCGGATTATCGTGCCATGCGACAATACCCTTCTGTCACGGGCTCCAGTCGGCCCTGACAACAGCGCAAACGCTGGGGATGGCGAGAACCCTTTTCGCTACTCCCGACCTTGAACCCCCATCTGCCTGCCGAACTGGCGCAACCCACCCTGGCGTTGCGTAAGGCCGATGCCCAGCGCCCCGGATGGGCGCTCCGAGTACCCATGACATTTGACGAACTGAACCTGGCCCCAGCCATCCTGAAGGCCGTGCACGAGCAGGGCTATACCCAGCCAACCCCCATTCAGGCCCAAGCCATCCCGCTCGTGCTGGCGGGCCACGACCTGCTCGCCGGCGCCCAAACCGGCACCGGCAAGACCGCCGCCTTCACCCTGCCCCTGCTGCACCGCCTGAGCCAGGGCGAGCCCGTGCGCAACCGCTTCGGCGGCAAAGGTATCCGCGCCCTGGTGCTGACCCCCACACGCGAGCTCGCCGCCCAGGTCGAGGAGTCGGTGCGCGAATACGGCAAGCACCTGGCACTGAACTCGACCGTGATCTTCGGCGGCGTCGGCATGAACCCGCAAATCGACCGCATCAAGCGCGGTGTGGACGTGCTCGTTGCCACCCCCGGGCGCCTGCTCGATCTGCAGCAGCAGGGCTTTATGGACCTGTCCACGGTCGAAGTCCTGGTGCTCGACGAGGCCGACCGTATGCTCGACATGGGCTTCATCCACGACGTGAAAAAGGTGCTGGCGCTGCTGCCCAAGAGCAAGCAAAGCCTGCTGTTCTCGGCCACCTTCAGCGACGACATTCGCGAGCTGGCCAATGGCCTGCTCAAAAACCCGCAAAGCATCCAGGTCACGCCGCGCAACACCACGGTGCAGCGCATCAGCCAGGTCATCCACCCGGTGGGCCGGGGCAAGAAAAAGCAGGTGCTGCTGCACATCATCGAGCAGCACAACTGGAGCCAGGTGCTGGTCTTCACGCGCACCAAGTTCGGCGCCAACAACGTTGCCGAATACCTGACGAAGAACGGCATCAGCGCCATGGCGCTGCACGGCAACAAGAGCCAGAGCGCCCGCACGCAAGCACTCAATGGCTTTAAAACCGGCGAAATTCGTGCGCTGGTAGCTACAGATATTGCAGCACGCGGCATCGACATCGACGACCTGCCGCACGTTGTCAACTACGAAATTCCCAACGTCCCCGAAGACTACGTGCACCGCATCGGCCGCACCGGCCGCGCCGGCCGCGAAGGCCAGGCCGTGAGCCTGGTGTGCATGGACGAAGAAGGCTTCATGATGGAGATCGAGCGCTTTACGAAGCAGGAGATCCCAGTGCAAATCATCGACGGCTTCGGCCCCGACGAGGGCGAGAAAGCCGAACCCATCGCCATGGGCCGCCAAACCATCTGGGGCGGCGCCGGCAAACCGCCCAGCCGCGAGGTCATGCAAGCAGCCGCCAAGGCGGCACGCGGCGAAATGATGGAGCGCATCCGCACCAACAAAACCACGCAGCGCGGCGGCAAACCAGCAGCCCAGGGTGACAAACCCGCACGCCAGGATGGCGAGCGCGGCAACGGCCAGCGCCAGGGCCAAGCGCAAAACCGGGGGCCACGCAACGCCCAAGGCGGCGGTGCATATCCTGGCCAGGGCCAGGGCCAGGGCCAGGGACGCAACCGCCGAGGCGGCCGCCCCCAGGGCGCACGCGAGCGCGACGATGATGCATTCGACGACCACCGCCAGCCACGTGCAGATGCCCACCTGGGCACGCAGTTCGGTCATCCCAAGCCGGCACGCCACTCGCAAGGCGGCGGCCAGCCCGATCCCATGCGCACCAGCGTGGACAGCATGGGCAGCGGACGCGGCAACCGGGGCAGTGGCTACCGCAGCGGCGGTGGCGGCTTTGGCGGCGGGCGCGGCGGGTACCGCTAAGCCCTCGCTCCATCTACGGCGCAGCAGCGGCTGCGCCGACGGTTAACATCACACGCTTTGGCGGGGGCCCTCCAGCCCTCCGGTGAAACTTTGCAGCCGGTGTTTTGTTGACCATGAAAACTTCGACCCTCGCTTTTCTCCTCTCGCGCTCCCGACCGCTGAGTTTGCTGGGCCTGGCCGCCTTGCTGGCGGCCTGCTCCAGCACCCCCCTGCCCCCCTGGCCCGGCACCCCTGACGCTTCGGCAGGGACGGCACCCAAAGCCCGCCCGGGCGTGGTTGTGCCGCCCCCTCTGGGCACTCCGGCGCGTCCGCCTGCGATTTTCCCCCCAAAGCCAACACCATCCACCCCCGAAGGCGTCACCATCACGCCTATTGGCGCAGCCCTGCCCGACGCCACCAGTTTGCCGTTTGGCGCGGCCGTTGCTGCACGCTTTCCTGACCCCGCCGTGCGCTACCACACTCCTGGCTTGGAGCAAGGGCGCAGCAGCTACACCAGCAATGCCGAACTGGCGCAATGGCTGCGTGAGCTGCAAAGCCAACCCAGTGGCACCGGTACCCGGCTGGTGCTGGAACAAATTGGCCATGCCCAATCGGGCTCCCCGCTGCTGGGCCTGATTGCCACCCGCGCTGCGGGCACTGACCCAGCCAGTTTGCAGGCCAGTGGGCACCCCACCGTACTGCTCATAGGCCAGCAGCATGGCGATGAGCCCGCCGGCAGCGAGGCCCTGCTCGCCATGGCACGCGAACTCGCTCCTGGCGGACTGCTCGAACCCCTGCTTGACAAAATCAACGTCATCCTCGTGCCCCGCGCCAACCCCGACGGCGCCGAAGCCGGCCAGCGCAACACCGCCAGCGGCGTGGACATGAACCGCGACCACCTGCTGCTGACCACGCCCGAAGCCCAGGCCCTGGCCCAACTGGTGCGCAACTACCGCCCACTGGCCGTGCTCGATGCGCACGAATACACCGTAGGCGGGCGCTTTCTGGAAAAATTCCACGCCCTGCCACGCTACGACGCATTGCTACAGTACGCCACCACGCCCAACGTGCCAGACTTTGTGACCAAAGCAGCGCGCGAGTGGTACTACCCCCCCATGGTCGATGCCCTGAACAGCCAGGGCTTGAGCAGCGACTGGTACTACACCACCTCCACCGATTTGCAAGACATGCGCCTGTCGATGGGCGGCATCCGCCCGGACACCGGGCGCAACGTCAATGGCCTGAAGAACGCCGTCAGCATGTTGGTGGAGACGCGTGGCATCGGCATTGGCCGTACGCACCTGCAGCGGCGCGTGCACACCCAGGTCACGGCGCTGACCAGCGCCCTGCGCAGCACCGCCGAGCGTGCCAAGAGCCTGGAGCAGGTGCGCTCCTTCGTCGCCCGCGACGTTAGCGCCCAAGCCTGCCGAGGCCAGGTGGTGATCGACGCCGCCCCGACCCGCAGCGAGCGCGAGTTGCTCATGATCGACCCCAAAACCGGTGCCGACCGCAGCCTGCGCCTGCCCTGGGATTCGGCACTACAGCTGCAAGCCACCAAGAGCCGCCCACGCCCCTGCGGCTACTGGCTCTCGGCCGACGCCGGCAGTGCCGTCGAGCGCCTGCGCCTGCTCGGCCTGCAGGTCTTGCAGGTGGCCGAAAACGGTTCCGTGCTGGCCGAAACGTTCAGCGCCACCGAAAGCCAAAGCGCCCCGCGCGAAGACGTGCGCGGCACGGTCGAGGGCAGCGCGGCCATCGTGCGCGTCGAGGTTGCACCCCACCGCGCCGCCATCGACGTGCCTGCTGGCAGCTACTACGTGCCCCTGAGCCAGCCCTGGGCCAACCTGGCCGTGGCCGCCCTGGAGCCCGATACCCAGAGCAGCTATTTTGCCAACCACCTGCTACCCAGCTTGGCCGACAGTGCCCGCATCATGGCTCCGCCGGCATTGGTCTTTGAAGAGGACTGACCAGCGCTTGCGCGCGGGCTTGCGCACAATAGCGCCATGTCTGCACCGCACCCTGAGGCCCTGCTGGCGCAAGTGGCCGCATTGCCGCCCCTGCCCGGCGTGTACCGCTATTTCGATCACAGTGGCACCTTGCTCTACGTGGGCAAGGCGCGCAATTTAAAAAAACGCGTCGCCAGCTATTTCAACAAAAACCATGGCGGCACCCGCATAGGCCACATGGTGGGCAAAATTGCGCGCTTGGAAACGACCGTGGTGCGCTCGGAAACCGAGGCCCTGCTGCTTGAAAACAACCTCATCAAGTCGCTGCACCCCAAGTACAACATTCTTTTTCGGGACGACAAAAGCTACCCCTTCCTGAAGATCTCCGGCCTGGCCGCACACGACGGCACGGGCAGCGCCCCAAGCCAACGCTTTCCACGCATCGCCTACTACCGGGGCAGCACCGACAAGCGCCACCGCTACTTCGGCCCCTACCCCAGCGCCTGGGCGGTCAAAGAAACCATCACCTTGCTGCAAAAAGTCTTTCGCCTGCGCACCTGCGAAGACACGGTTTACGCCAACCGCAGCCGCCCCTGCCTGCTCTACCAAATCAAGCGCTGCACCGCCCCTTGCGTGGGGCTGATCACACCCCAGACGTACGCCAGCGATGTGCACAACGCCGAAGCTTTGCTGCGCGGCGAAACCCAGGAATTGCTGCACACACTGGAGCAGCGAATGCTGGCCCACGCAGAGCAACTCCAATTCGAGCAGGCTGCCGAACTGCGCAACCAGCTCCAAGCCCTGGCGCGCATGTTGCACCAGCAAGCCATTGAAACAACCGATACGCGCGACGTGGACATCCTCGCCGTGCGCGTACAAGGCGGCAAAGCCTGCGTCAACCTGGCCATGGTGCGCGGCGGCCGCCACCTGGGCGACCGACCGTATTTTTCTTCACAAGCGGATACTGTGGGCACTGTGCTGGAAACAGAGAATGAGGACAGGGATGGGACAACAACAAACCCGCCAGAGCCTGCACAGCAAATCCTGGAGGCATTCGTGGCCCAGCATTACCTGGGCTTGCCCATACCGCCCCTGTTGGTGGTCAGCCACCCCCTGCCCTCCCTCCTGCTGCAAGCACTGAGCGAGCAGGCCGGCCACCGCATTCAGGCCGTGCACCAGCCGCGCGAAGAACGCCGCACCTGGCTGGAGATGGCACAGAGGAATGCCGAGCTGCAGCTCACCCGCCTACTGGCCGAAGAAGGCTCGCAGCAAGCGCGCACCCGCGCCCTGGCTGAGGCGCTGGATTTGCCCTGCGAACAGCTCGAGCAGCTGCGCATTGAGTGCTTTGACATCTCGCACACCGCTGGCGAGGCCACCCGCGCTTCCTGCGTGGTGTTCACCCAGCACGCCATGCAAAGCAGCCAATACCGCCATTTCAAGATCGAAGGCATCACCGGCGGCGACGATTACGCCGCCATGCGCCAGGTGCTCGAACGCCGCTACCGCCCCCTGGCGCAGGCCCGACAAGAGGCCGAAAGCCCCTCCAGCAACGACGCCCAGGCTCGCCTGCCAGACTTGGTGCTGATCGACGGCGGCAAGGGCCAGGTGGCGGTGGCGCGCGAGGTGTTCTCAGAGCTTGGCCTGGAGCTGTCACGCATCGTCGGCGTGGAAAAGGGCGAAGGCCGCAAAGTGGGCCTGGAGGAGTTGGTGTTTGCCGATGGCCGCGACAAAATTTACCTGGGCAAAGACTCCGCCGCGCTCATGCTAATCGCGCAAATCCGCGACGAGGCACACCGCTTTGCCATTACGGGAATGCGCGCCGCCCGCGCCAAGGTTCGCACCGGCGGTAGCCGCCTGGAGGATATTCCCGGTATTGGCCCCAAAAAACGTGCCCGCCTGCTGCAACGCTTTGGCGGCCTGCGCGGCGTGCAAGATGCCAGCCCGCAGGATCTGGCCAGCGTCGAAGGCATTTCCGCCGAGCTGGCAGACACCATCTACCACGCTCTGCGGTAAGAGGACGGATGCCATGCCACAATCGCGCCCCATGTTCTTCACCATCCCCACCTTGATGACCTGGACGCGGATCATCGCGATCCCCTTGATCGTCGGGGTGTTCTACGCTCCGCTGGCGCCAGACACGCGCAATCTCATCGCCACGCTCATGTTCGTGGTCTTTGCCGCCACCGACTGGCTCGATGGTTTTCTGGCACGCAAGCTCAACCAAACCTCAGCCTTTGGCGCCTTTCTCGATCCGGTGGCAGACAAATTTTTGGTCTGCGCCTCGCTGCTGGTGCTGGTGCACCTGGGACGAACGGATGTATTCGTGGCACTGATCATCATCGGCCGCGAAATTGCCATCTCTGCCCTGCGCGAATGGATGGCACAAATTGGTGCGAGCAAAAGCGTGGCCGTGCACATGATCGGCAAACTCAAAACCACGGCGCAAATGACGGCCATCCCCTTCTTGCTCTACGACGGCCCGGTCGGCCCCATCAACACAGGGGTGTGGGGACTGTGGCTGATCTGGATTGCAGCCGTACTCACCGTCTGGTCCATGGTCTACTACCTGCAAAAAGCGCTGCCTGAAATCCGCGCCCGTGTTCGCTAAAAAGCGACGCCAAGCCGAGCAGACGCATAAATACGACTAGAATCCCGCGACACGTCGCCGCCGCAGCGCGCGCCTGACCCGATAACAGGAAACCGGGGCCGCCTAAAATTGCCGAGCACCCAGGTCTTCCACACGCTTTCCCGAGAGGCATCTTGTGAATAAAACCGAACTAATTGAACACATTGCAACCAATGCCGACATATCCAAGGCTGCCGCTGCCCGCGCCCTGGAATCGACGATCGAAGCCGTCAAAAAAACCCTGAAAAAAGGTGGTACCGTATCCCTGGTCGGTTTTGGCACTTTTGCCGTTGGCAAACGTGCCGCCCGCACCGGTCGCAACCCCCGTACCGGCGCTACGATTAAAATCAAGGCTGCCAAGGTTCCGAAGTTCCGTCCAGGCAAGGCGTTGAAAGACGCCCTGAACTGAACAAGCAGTTAAGGTGGGGTGCTTAGCTCAGTTGGTAGAGCGGCGCCCTTACAAGGCGTAGGTCAGCGGTTCGAGCCCGTTAGCACCCACCACCACCGAACAAAGGCGAACGCAAGTTCGCCTTTTCTTTTGTCAGAAAGTTTGACTATGCTCGAATCCATCCGCAAGCACTCCAAGTTCGGCATGATCTTGTTGTTCTTGCTGGTCATTCCCTCATTCGTTCTGGTAGGTGTAGACCAGAGCTATTTTTCCGAGAGCAGCCCCATCGTCGCCCGCGTCGATGGTCACGAGATCAAGCAATCGGACTGGGATAACGCCCATCGCCAAGAAAGCGACCGAGCCCGTGCCCAAGCACCCAACAGCGACCCCAGGCTGCTCGACACACCCCAAGCGCGCTATGCCACGCTCGAACGCATGGTACGCGACCGCGTGTTGACTGCAGCCGTGCAAAAAATGCATCTGGGCGTCAGCAATACCCGCTTGGCACAAACCCTGCAAGATATTCCAGCGATTGCAGCCCTCAAGCGCCCCGATGGCTCGCTCGATGCCGAAGCCTACCGCGCCCTGGTCGGCGCCCAGGGCCTGACACCTGAAGGCTTTGAGGCCAATGTGCGCCAGGACATGGCGCTTTCACAAGTGCTCGGCGGCGTGGTGCAATCGTCCTTCAGCACCCCCGAGCAGCTCAACCAGGCCATGGACACGCTGCTGCAGCGCCGCGAGATTCAAATCGCACGCTTTACCCCGCAAGACTTCAGCGCCAAAGTCACGCCCACGGATGCCGAACTCGAAAGCTACTACCAGGCCCACACGGTGCAATTCCAGCAGCCTGAAGAAGCCACCGTCGAATACCTGTTGCTCGACCTCGATGCCGTGCGTGCCAGCCTCACGCCCAGCGAGGACGATCTGCGCACTTACTACAAAGAAAACCTCGACCGCCTTGCCGGCAAAGAAGAGCGCCGTGCCAGCCATATCCTGATCAGCGCCGCCAAGGATGCTCCGGCCGCCGAACGCGAAAAAGCCAAGGCCCAAGCCAACGAACTCGAAACCACTTTGCGCAAAGACCCGGGCCAATTCGCTGCCCTGGCCAAGAAAAATTCGCAAGACCCGGGCTCTGCCAGTGCCGGCGGCGATCTGGGCTTTTTTGCCCGAGGTGCAATGGTCAAACCATTTGAAGACGCCGTCTTTGGCATGAACAAAGGCGACATCAGCCCCGTGGTGGAGAGCGATTTTGGCTACCACATCATCACACTCACCGACATCAAAAAACCCAAAGCACCGAGTTTTGAGGAAGTGCGTCCCAAGCTGCAAGCAGAGCTGCTGCAACAACTGGCCCAACGCAAATTTGCCGAAGTGGCTGACACGTTCACCAACAGCGTCTATGAGCAGGCCGATAGCCTGCAGCCCACCGCCGACAAGCTCAAGCTCAAAGTGCAAACGGCTCAGCACGTCACGCGCACACCAGCTCCTGGCGCCCAAGGGCCGCTGGCCAACGCCCGCTTCCTCGAAGCCTTGTTTGCCAACGACTCGATTGAGAACAAGCGCAACACCGAAGCCATCGACATCGCCCCCAGCACTCTGGTTGCGGGCCGCGTGAGCCAATATGAACCGGCCCGTACCCTGCCTTACGCCGAAGTACGCGAGCGCGTTCGGGCCCTGTACGTCGCCGACAAGGCTGGCGAGCTCGCCCGCACAGAAGGTCAGGCCAAACTCCAAGCTTGGCAAGCCGACCCCAACAGTGCCAACCGCCTGGCGCCATCCATCATCGTCGCCCGCAACCAGCTGCAAAACCAGCCCCGCGCCCTGGTCGATGCCGCTTTGCACGCCCCGGCAGACAAACTCCCAGCCTGGACCGGTGTCGATCTGGGTGCGCAAGGCTATGCCGTCATCAAAATCAACCGCATCGTGCCGCGCGAAGCCAGCCAGGCTGCAGAAACTGCCGCCCTGCAGCAGCAATTCGACCAATGGCTGGGCACTGCGGAAGGCATGGCGTACTACGAGCTGCTCAAGCAACGCTTCAAGGTCCAAATCAAGGCCCCACGGCCCACCTCCTAAAGCGTGGACATGAAAATTCCTTGAATTACCATTTGCTTCGAAATTTGACGCTATAATTCAGGGCTCTACGGTGGCTGTAGCTCAGTTGGTAGAGTCCAGGATTGTGATTCCTGTCGTCGTGGGTTCGAGTCCCATCAGCCACCCCAAATGACAAAACCTCGCCAACTTCTGTTGGCGAGGTTTTTTTACGTCAGGTATTTTGTGCGGAGTACGAAGCCATGAGTGCAACCCTCAACGTCGATCCGGCCGAACTGGCTAAATTTTCTGAACTGGCCCACCGCTGGTGGGACCCTGAGAGCGAATTCCGCCCCTTGCACCAGTTCAATCCCTTGCGCCTGGAGTGGATCATGGGCTTGGCCCCACTGGCCGGCAAGAAGGTACTGGACGTAGGCTGTGGCGGCGGCATTTTGGCCGACTCGATGGCACACCAAGGCGCCAGCGTCACAGGTATTGATCTGGCCAGCAAATCGCTGCGTGTGGCCCAACTGCACGCACTAGAAGCCCAAACACCCAACATCGACTACCGCGAAGTCAGCGCCGAAGTCCTGGCCGCAGAGCAGCCTGGCGCGTACGACGTCGTCACCTGCATGGAAATGCTCGAACACGTGCCCGACCCGGCGTCCATCGTGCGTGCCTGCGCCACCCTGGTCAAGCCCGGTGGCTGGGTGTTCTTTTCTACCATCCACCGCAACCTCAAAGCCTTCGCCCTGGCCATCGTCGCTGCTGAATACCTGCTAAAAATGCTACCCCAGGGCACGCACGAATACGACAAGCTCATTCAGCCCAGCGAACTCGCCCGCTACTGCCGCCAAGCCGGACTGGAACTACAGCACACCCGGGGCCTGGAATACAACCCCCTGACCCAGCGCTACCGCCTGAGCGACGACACCAGCGTCAACTACCTCTTTGCCACCCGCAGGCTGCCCGCATGAGCCCGGTTTTTTCCACCGTACGGGCGGTTTTATTCGACCTCGATGGCACCTTGATCGACAGCGCCCCGGACCTCGGCGCCGCCGTGGACAAAATGCGCACCGACCGAGGGTTGCCTCCCCTGCCCATGGAGTGCTACCGCCCCCTGGCCGGCGCGGGCGCCCGTGGCCTGCTAGGGCAGGCGTTCGGCATCGGCCCCGATCACCCTGAATTTACCCAGCTGCGCGAAGAATTTTTCAATAACTACCAAGCTTGCATGACGGCGCGCACCCAGCCCTTTGAGGGCGTGGCCCAGCTCCTCGACCACTTGCACCGCAAAGCCCTGCCCTGGGGTGTGGTCACCAACAAATCAACCCGCTTTGCCCAACCTCTGACGCAGCAGATGCCCCTGTTTGCCACCATGCAGACTGTGGTATGTGGCGACACCACCGCACACTCCAAACCCCACCCCGAACCCCTGCTTGAAGCCTGCAGACGCCTGGGCGTTGCGCCACAGCATTGCATTTACGTGGGTGACGACGCACGCGACATCGAAGCCGGCCATGCCGCCGGCATGGGCACCGTGGCCGCCTGCTACGGCTACCTGGGACACGAACACCCCCCCCAGACCTGGGGCGCCCACGCCACCATCTATTCCCCCCTGGAGCTCTTGAAATTACTGAAAAAGGACTAAAATGGCGAATCAAGGGGCTGCCCTGGTTTCGACGTGGGTTCGGAATCGGCGTGGTGCATGTCGAGCTTGAGTGACGCTCGTAAATCTCCATTCAACAAAGTAACTGCAAACGACGAACGTTTCGCACTCGCCGCTTAAATCCGGTGAGCCTTGCAACAGCACGCTGATGGGCTGGGCAAGGGGGTAGCAATACCTCCCGGCTGCAAGGGAATTCACATCAGCTGGTTCTGTGCCGGGCACCTTGGCATGGGGCAAGATCCAAGGGTGCTGGCTGGTGGTAGAGCGTGTGCCTGCGCGCTACCGGCGGCGAGATCCAAAACAGAACACTAAACATGTAGATCTGCCCGAAGAAGGCTTGCGGACGCGGGTTCAATTCCCGCCAGCTCCACCAATCTCCCCAGCCCACATCCAAGGATGTGGGCTTTTTTTTGCCCCCCAGCTCACGCCCTATGCCCCCATTGCTTTGGGATGTTTTTTGTCGCGTCATCGACAACTTCGGCGACGTTGGTGTCTGTTGGCGTCTTTCGGCTGATCTTGCTGCCCGTGGGCACCAGGTGCGGCTATGGATAGACGATGCCAGCGCCCTGGCTTGGATGGCGCCGCAAGGTGTTAGCGGCGTGCAAGTGCTTCCCTGGCCAGACGCTGCTCCCGCCACGGGGGTCGGTCAAGTGCTGGTCGAAGCCTTTGGCTGCGGGGCGCCGGACATTTTTTTTGCTACCAAAACAATAGCGTCTGACGCTGATACAACAAGCCCTGCAAGCAAAAATTACCCACTATTAATCAACCTGGAATACCTCAGCGCCGAAAGCTATGTTGAGCGCTGCCATCGCCTGCCCTCCCCCATCTCCACCGGCCCCTGCCAAGGGGCAGTACGCTGGTTTTTCTACCCTGGTTTCACCCCGGCCACCGGCGGCCTGCTGCGCGAATCGAATCTGGCGGCACGCCTGCAACAATTTGACCGGGCCGGCTGGCGCACCCGCCACGGCATTGGAGCGCAGCAATGGGCCGTATCGCTGTTTTGCTATGAACCGCCGGTTTTGCCCGCCTTTTTACAACAATTACAGTCAGTTGGCGCCCAGTTGCTGGTCACCCCCGGACGCGCCGCAGCGGCAGTGCAGGCTTGCGCCAATCACCAACCACCAATCACCTGGCTGCAGCCGTGCACACAGCACGCGTTTGACGAGCTGCTGTGGGGCTGCGACCTCAATTGCGTACGCGGCGAAGACTCCCTGGTGCGCGCCCTGTGGGCTGGCCAGCCCCTCTTGTGGCACATCTACCCCCAAGAAGACAACGCCCACCACGCCAAGCTGCAAGCCTTTCTCGATTGGCTGCAGGCACCACCCTCGCTGCGCCAACTGCACTGCGCCTGGAACGGTATCGAACCGACCCAAACCCTGCCGCACCTGGACGCCCACGCCCTGCAGCAATGGCGCGAATGCATACAAGCTGCACGCCAGCGCTTGCTGGCACAACGGGATTTATTGACCCAACTACTAGGGTTTGTGGCTGAAAAAAGCTAAAATCGCAGGTTTTGCGCTATTGGATTGAGCAACCCGCTTTGACCGTAGCCGCATCCCCTGCCGCGAAATTTCTGCACCGGCGCACCAAGGCCTCTGGGCCCGATCCGCGCTACCTGCAGGCTGCGGCTCCAACCCAAGCACTACGCTATGAAAATCGCTCAAGAAATCCGCGCCGGCAACGTCATCATGCACGGCAAAGACCCGATGATCGTCCTGAAGACCGAATACGCCCGTGGCGGCCGTGGCGCGGCCACCGTGCGCATGAAGCTCAAGTCTCTGCTGGGCAACATGGGCACTGAAAACGTGTACAAGGCCGACGACAAGATCGACAACGTCATCCTCGACAAAAAAGAGTGCACCTACTCTTACTTTGCCGATCCGATGTACGTCTGGATGGACACCGAATACAACCAGTACGAAGTCGAAGCCAGCAACATGGGCGACGCCATCAGCTATCTCGAAGACGGCATGGCCGCTGAAGTGGTGTTCTACGACGGCAAGGCCATCTCGGTCGAGCTGCCCACCAGCGTCGAGCGCGAAATCACCTGGACGGAACCCGCCGTCAAGGGCGACACCTCGGGCAAGGTTTTGAAGCCTGCCAAGATCGCCACCGGCTTTGAAGTGCCCGTGCCGCTGTTCGTCAGCCAGGGCGACAAGATTGAAATCGACACCCGCACCGGCGAATACCGCAAGCGCGTCTGATACCGTTTTGCGTACACCCCAAGGGAGCCCAGGCTCCCTTTTTTATTGCCACCACACCGCGACAAAATGCTGGAACTTTCAGCATTCGGTTGTGTTCCATGCAATACCGGACAAAACAAGCGCCGTTTGGGCTGTTTTTGCGTCCTCCTGAGCATTCATGGCGCCTGGCCTAGAATGCAGCGTTTTTTGCCACTTTCAAGAAAGAGACAATCCATGTTCAACCAACCCACCACCTGGGATTCTGGCGGCCTCGCCCTGTCGCAAGAGCAGCGCCACAAGGTGCTGCGCAACACCTACTGGCTGCTCGCCCTGAGCCTGTTGCCGTCCGTGCTGGGCGCCTGGCTGGGCGTGGCCACGGGCATCACGCAGTCGCTGCGCGGCGGCCTGGGGCTGATCGTCTTCATGGGCGGCGCCTTCGGCTTCATGTTCGCCATCGAGAAAACCAAAAACTCGGCTGCCGGCGTCGGTGTGCTGCTGGCTTTTACCTTCTTCATGGGGCTGATGCTCTCGCGCCTGATCGGCATGGTGCTGGGCTTCAAGAACGGCACCGATCTCATCATGACCGCCTTCGCCGGCACGGCCGGGGTGTTCTTGGTCATGGCCAGCCTGGCCAGCGTCATCAAGCGCGACCTTTCGGGCATGGGCAAATGGCTCATGGTCGGCGCCCTGGTGCTGCTGGTGGGCAGCGTCATCAACGTGTTCGTCGGTTCTTCGGCCGGCATGATGGCGATCTCGGTGGCAGCCATCGGCATTTTCAGCGCCTACATGCTGTATGACATCAAGCAGATCATCGACGGCGGCGAAACCAACTACATCAGCGCCACCCTGGCCCTGTACCTGGATATCTTCAACGTCTTTCAGAGCCTGCTGGCCCTGCTCGGCATCATGGGCGGCGAGCGCGACTGAGCGGCTGCCCTGCCCACGACCCAAACCAAAGGCCCTGCGGGGCCTTTTTTCATGGAGAGCACAGCACCCTACCCCCTTCAAAACCGGCCACCGATGCCGATAATGACAGGGACATGATCCGCCACCCCCCCCCCCTGCGCCCGCTGGCCCTTGTGCTGGTGCTGCTGCCGCTGCTCACCGCCTGTGAAATCCCAGGCGTCTGGCCCAACCCGCGCACGGTCGAGAAAGAGGCCGAGGCCAAAGCCATCGGCGGCGCCTGCCGCCATGCCCTGCGCGGCCTGGAAGACTGCTACACGCTCAACCCGCAGGCGGCCAAAGCGGCAGTTTTTGCCGGCTGGAAGGACATGGACAGCTATATGCGCGAGAACAAGATCGAGGGCACGCCCTCGGTCATCACCAAGTCCGAACCGCCACCACCACCGGAAAAGCCCAAGCGCAAACGCAGCGCAGCCAGCGAGGATTCGTAAAAAAAGCGCCCCAGGCGCTTTTTTTACGTCCGCTCGAACACCGCCATGCTCTCGACGTGGGCGGTGTGCGGAAACATGTTCACCACCCCCGCCTGGGTGCAGCGGTAGCCCGCCTGGTGCACCAGCAGGCCCGCATCGCGCGCCAGCGTCGCCGGGTTGCAGCTGACGTAGACGATGCGCTGCGGCGGCTGCCAGCCCTCGGCACCGGCGGGCAGCGGCGGCGCACCCTCGACCCCCAGGCGCGCCTGGTGCAGCTCGCCCAGGGCCTTGGCCAGGGCAAAAGCGCCTTCGCGCGGGGGATCGACCAGCCATTTGTCGGCCTGGCCGTCGGCCACCAGCATCTCGGGCGTCATCTCGAACAGGTTGCGCGCTACAAAATTAGTAGCTGCTAACGCTTGACCAGACTGCCTTTGAGCCTGATTTTTCGCATAATTTTGGCGCGAACGGGCAACCAGCGTCTCGCTGCCCTCGATGCCCAGCACCTCACGCGCCTGGGTCGCCAGCGGCAGGGTGAAGTTGCCCAGGCCGCAGAACCAGTCGATCACGCGCTCGGTTGTGTGCACGTCCAGCAGGCGCAGCGCACGGCTGACCAGCACGCGGTTGATGTGCGGGTTCACCTGGGTGAAGTCGGTGGGCTTGAACGGCATGGTGATGCCAAAGTCCGGCAGGCCGTAGGCGAGCTGCTCGGCCCCCTCAGCGTCGAGCAGGTGCACGGTATCGGGCCCCTTGGGCTGCAGCCACCACTGCACGCCGTGGGCGGCGGCAAACTCGCGCAGCAACTGCAGGTCGCCCGCGCCCAGGGGTTCGAGGTGGCGCAGCACCAGCGCCGTCACGGTGTCGCCGCAGGCGAGCTCGATCTGCGGACAGGTGTCGCGCGCGGCCATGCGGCCGATGAGCGCGCGCAGCGGCATGAGCATGGCGTCCACGTGCGGCGGCAGGATTTTGCAGGTCTGCATGTCGGCGATGTAGCGGCTCTTGCGCTCGTGAAAGCCGACCAGCACCTCGCCCTTCTTGACGACGTAGCGCACCGACAGGCGGGCGCGGTAGCGGTAGCCCCAGGCCGGGCCTTCAATGGGGCGCAGCACGGTCTCGGCGCGCACCTTGCCCAGGTGCCAGAGGTTGTCTTCGAGCACGCGCTGCTTGATGGCGACCTGGGCGCTTTCGTGCAGGTGCTGCATCTTGCAGCCGCCGCAGGCACCGGCGTGCAAGCCAAAGTGCGGGCAACCCGGGCGCACGCGCTGGCTCGATTCGCGGTGAATGGCCGTCAGCTGGGCCTGCTCCCAGTTGTTTTTCTTGCGCTGCGTCTGGGCGCTGATCCATTCGCCGGGCAGCGCACCGTCGATGAACACCACCTTGCCATCGGGCTTACGTGCCACGCCCTGGGCGTCCATGTCCATGGACACCACCTCCAGCCAGCCCTCGGGCAGGGTTGTTGCGCCATCGGTGGCCAACAGGCATTCATCGTTCTTCAAATCGCTCATAACAAACCAATAAGGGAGGGCCTGCGCCCTCCCCGAGAACCAACACAAAAGCCGGACTCAATCGTCCTGCACGATGCCGTATTCTCGCAGCAAGCCCCCTATTTGCGTCTGATCGAGCTTTTTCATGAGCAGATGGCGCAGGAAATTCGGCCCCGGCAGCTCCATCTCCTTGCCGTCGCGCAGGCGCCCGGTGGCCGCAAGCAGCGTGCGCACGTCGTACGTGGAGTTGAACACCTCGGGCACGCCGCGCTCCACGCCGAGCAGGGTGTAGACCGCCTCCATCGGCGTGCGCACCGAGTATTCGGTGGTGAAGATGCAGTCGCGCTGGCGCGACTCGGCAAACTGGCCGATGAAGGCAAAGTTGACCGCCCCGGCCGGCACCACGTCGGGCCGGTCGCCCGCCTGGCGCGGCATGAAGAACGAGGTCACGTAGGGCATCATCACCGGCACGGTGCGCGCCCCGGTGGCGGCCAGCGCCGCAATATCTTCGGGCGGCACGCCCAGGTGGTAGAGCCATTCCTGCGTGATTTCCTCGCCCGTGCAGTCCTGCATGGGCTTTTGCACGTAGTCACCCAGGCGCTCAGGGAACAGGCCATACACCCAGACAACGATCTGCTCCTTGGGCTGGGCCTTGAAGTGCGGCTGGCGGTTGACGGTCCAGCTCAAGAGCCAGCCCGAGTCCTTGGCCGTGACGATACCGCCCGTCACCACCTTGCCGCTGAAGGGATCGCGCTTGGCGATTTTCTGGATGTACTGCGGGATGCGTGCGTCCAGCGTGGTGACGGTGGCCGACTCCCACTTGGTCTCGGGAATGTGCGCGCCAAACACATCCGGGCGGCCAAAGGCCGGGTCTTTGGCCGCAATGCGCCGCCACAGCTCCCAGGCCGGTGCCGGCCCGGTGTTGAGCTGCGCGGGGGTGTGGTGGTCGCCGCAGTCGGAGTTTTCCGTGAGCGAGCCGATGGTGAGGAACACCAGCTCATCCGGCCCCAGATCAACGCCGCCTGCCACGCCGCCCTCGCGCCAGTGGATGCGCGTGGCCTGCTTGCGCCCGCTCGCCAGGTCAAAGTCCACGTCCAGCACCTCCACGCCGTAGCGAAAGCGCACGCCCTGGCCCTGCAGCCACTGCACCAGCGGCAGCACCAGCGATTCATACTGGTTGTACTTGGTGAACTTGAGGGCGGAAAAATCGGGCAGGCCGCCGATGTGGTGGATGAAGCGGTGCAGGTACAGCTTCATCTCCAGCGCCGAATGCCACTCCTCGAAGGCGAACATGGTGCGCCAGTAGAGCCAGAAATTGCTGGCCAGGAATTCAGCGCCCAGCACCTCGTTGATGCGCTTGTTCTCCACCTCGGCACGGGTTGCCATGAACAGCCAGATGACCTCTTTTTGCGCCTTCTCGCTCAGGGTGAACAGGCCGTCGGTGTGCGCGTCCTGCCCCTGGTTGACGGTGGCGCGCTGCAGCGAATAGTTGGGATCGTCCTTGTTCAGCCAGTAAAACTCGTCGAGCACGCTCGCGCCGGGGATCTCCAGCGAGGGGATGGAGCGGTACAGATCCCACAGGCATTCAAAGTGGTCTTCCATCTCGCGCCCGCCCCGGATGACAAAGCCCTTGCCGGGCTCGTCGCTGCCATCGAGCGCGCCGCCGGGCAGGGCCAGGCGCTCCAAAATCGTGATGCGCTCGCCCGCCATGTGGCCGTCGCGCACCAAAAAAGCCGCCCCGGCCAGCGCCGCCAGGCCCGAACCGACGAACCAGGCCGACTTGTTCTCCACCCCGGCAGGCTTGCGGGGGCGGGCAAAGGCTTCGTAGTTACCGCTGCTGTAGTACATGCACTTTCCTTTCAGAGAACTGACGACTCATGGTAAACCCGTATACCGCTACCGCCATGCGAGAGCGCAGCGCAGTGGCTGACCCAGGTCAAAGGCCGGTGCGGCGCTTTTTCATGCCCGTAAAATCCCCCGTTCTGCTTCACAACCCGCAACCGCCGGCCCGCCCATGACCACTGTTACCCTCGACGCCGTCAGCGTCACCACCCAAGCCAATGTGTACTTTGACGGCAAATGCGTCAGCCACAGCCTGACGCTGGCCGACGGCACGAAGAAATCGGTGGGCGTGATCCTGCCCTCGACCCTGACCTTCAACACCGGCGCCGCCGAGATCATGGAATGCGTCGCTGGCGCCTGCGAATACCGCCTGGCCGGCTGCGAAGACTGGCTGCCCTCGCGCCCGGGCGAACGCTTTAGCATCCCTGCGCACTCACACTTCGACATCCGCGTCACGCAGGCGTACCACTACATCTGCCACTTCGCCTGATTTCAAGGCATTTTGGCCTCCAGCGCTTGCTAATCAAGCGCGAACAGCTATTATTTTGAGAGCAAACCCATGGCAAGCATCCTGCAACACCTCCCCGTCGGCCAGAAGGTCGGCATCGCTTTTTCTGGCGGCCTCGACACCAGCGCCGCGCTGCGCTGGATGAAGAACAAAGGCGCCCTGCCCTACGCCTACACCGCCAACCTGGGCCAGCCCGACGAGGCCGATTACGACGAGATTCCCCGCAAGGCCATGGAATACGGCGCCGAGCAGGCGCGGCTGATCGACTGCCGCACGCAACTGGCGCACGAGGGCATTGCCGCCATCCAGGCCGGGGCGTTTCACATCAGCACCGGCGGCATCACCTACTTCAACACCACACCGCTGGGCCGCGCCGTGACCGGCACCATGCTGGTGGCGGCCATGAAGGAGGACGACGTGCACATCTGGGGCGACGGCTCGACCTTCAAGGGCAACGACATCGAGCGCTTCTACCGCTACGGCCTGCTGACCAACCCCAGCCTGCGCATCTACAAGCCCTGGCTGGACCAGCAGTTCATCGACGAGCTCGGCGGCCGCGCCGAGATGTCGGCCTTCATGACGAAAGAGGGTTTTGGCTACAAGATGAGCGCCGAAAAGGCGTATTCCACCGACAGCAACATGCTGGGCGCGACGCACGAGGCGAAAGACCTCGAATTTCTCAACAGCGGCATCCGCATCGTCAACCCCATCATGGGCGTGGCGTTCTGGAAGCCCGAGGTCGAGGTGCTGGCCGAAGAAGTGTCCATCACCTTCGACGAAGGCCAGCCCGTAGCCATCAACGGCAAAGAGATTGCCGACCCGGTGGAGCTGTTCCTGGAGCTCAACCGCATCGGCGGCCGACACGGCCTGGGCATGAGCGACCAGATCGAGAACCGCATCATCGAGGCCAAGAGCCGTGGCATCTACGAGGCCCCCGGCATGGCGCTCTTGCACATCGCCTACGAGCGCCTGGTCACCGGCATCCACAACGAGGACACCATCGAGCAGTACCGTGTCAATGGCCTCAAACTCGGGCGCCTCTTGTACCAGGGCCGCTGGTTCGACCCGCAGGCCATCATGCTGCGCGAGACCGCCCAGCGCTGGGTGGCACGCGCCGTCACCGGCACCGTCGCGCTGGAGCTGCGCCGGGGCAACGACTATTCGCTGCTCAACACCGAAAGCCCCAACCTGACCTACGCGCCCGAGCGCCTGTCGATGGAAAAGGTGGAAGACGCGCCGTTCTCGCCCCTGGACCGCATCGGCCAGCTGACCATGCGCAACCTCGACATCTCCGACACGCGGGGCAAGCTGGGGGTGTATTCGCGCGCCGGCCTGCTGTCGCTGGGCGGCAATGCGGCGCTGGCGCAGCTCGAAGACGGTAAAAAGCAATAAAAATAGCTGATAGCGCTTATCCATCAAGCGCCATCAGCTATTAAATAAATAGCAAAAACCCGGCAACTGCCTAATACCAATCAGGGTTTAACTGACTGGCATTAGGCAGTTGCCGGGTTTTTTCATGCCGCCCGTGGCTGCGGCAAGCGCCCCATGGAACGCACAATGGCCGCCAGCGCCACACCATAGGCCGGCACGAACAAGAGCAGGCTCACGGCCAGCTTGATGACGTAGTCCACCCAGGCAATCTCCACCCAGTGGGTGGCCATGAAGGGATCGGGGCTGTGCCAGAAGGCAATGGCAAAAAACGCCAGCGTATCGAGCGCCTGGCCAAACACCGACGCCGCCGCCGGCGCCAGCCACCAGGCGCTGCTGCTCTGGCGGATGCGGTCAAACACCTGGATGTCCAGCAACTGCCCCAGCACGTAGGCGGCAAAACTGGCAAAGGCGATGCGAAACACGAAAGTGTTGAATTCGGCCAGCGCCGTCAGGCCCTTGAAGCCGCCCTCGTGGAACAGCACGCCCACCACATACGAGGCCAGCAGCGCCGGCACCATGGCGCGGGTGATGACGCGCCGCGCCGCCGGCTTGCCGATCAGGCGCACCGTCAAATCCGTGGCCAAGAAGATGAAGGGAAAGCTGAACGCCCCCCAGGTGCTGTGAAAACCCCACAGCGTGATGGGCAGCTGCACCAGGTAGTTGCTGGCAATGACGATGGCGATGTGAAACGCCACCAGGAGGGAGAGATAAAACGGCACGCGCGAGGGGCGCGCCAGTGCGGATGGCATGGCAGTCCTTTTTGATGGATGGGGGCGAGGGAACCCATGGAAGAAAACGCGGGCCGCAATTATAGGCGCGCGGGATATGCCACCCGGTAAAGATGCGCCAAATTTGAATCCAATCTGGCTGTAACGCTTGCTGGACAAGCGTGAGCCGCTCTCATTTTTGATGCGCCTACCAGGGCGCACCGGCAAAGCGCTGCACCAAAAAATCCAGCAGCGCGCGCACTGCCGGCGCCAGGTGGCGGCGCGACGGGTAGAGCGCGTACACCGTGAGCTGCGGCGGCGTCCAGCCGGGCAGCAGCGCCTGCAGCGCGCCCGCCTGCAGCAGCGGCCGCACCAGGTAGGTGGGCTGCAGCGCGATGCCGGCGCCGGCCTGCGCCGCCGCCATCAGCACCACGGCGTCGTTGGCGGTGAAGCGTGTGGGCACGCTCACCGCCTGCACGCCGGCCTGGGCGTGGGTGAAGCGCCATTCGCTGCGGCCAAAGTTGGCGTGGCCCAGGCAGCGGTGCGCCGCCAAGTCGGCCGGCTGTGCCGGGCACCCCATGCGCGCCAGGTAGGCGGGCGCGGCCACCAGCACCGATTCGCACCGGGCCAGGGGCCGCGCGATCAGGGCCGGATCGGGGTCGGCGCTGATGCGGATCGCCAGGTCGATGCGCTCGGCCACCAGGTTCACCGAACCATCGCCGACGTGCAAATCCACGTGCAGCTGCGGGTGCAGCGCCAGGAAGTCGCCCAGCGCCGCCGCGAGCTGCGCGTAGCCAAACGACAGGCTGCAGGTCAGCCGCAGCTGCCCGCGCAGCGCGCCATCGGCGGGGGCGGTGGCCTCCTCCACCTCCTGGGCAATGGCCAGCATCTGCAGGCAGCGGCGCAGGCACTGCTCGCCGGCGTCGGTCAGCGTCACACGGCGCGTGGTGCGCTGCAGCAGGCGCGCGCCCAGCCACTGCTCCAGGGCGGCGACGTAGCGCGTGACCATGGCGCGCGACAGGGCCAGGCGCGCGCTGGTGGCGGTGAAGCTGCCGGTCTGCGCCACATCGGCGAAGACGCGCATGGCGGTGAGGCGGTCCATGGTATTTGCGCAAATCAAGAAACAATCAAGCGCATTTTGAGGCGTTTATCTGCATCGTTTCAAGCAATAAAGTCCTGTCCATCGTTTTTCAACCGGATTTTTTTCATGACTTTGCGCACCACCTTGCTCTGCACCACCCTCGCCCTGGCCTTCGGCGCCGCCCACGCCGCCGGGCCGCTGCAGCTGACGGTGTACAACGCCGGCGCCGGCAGCTTCCACGTCAATTCGGTGCTGCTGAGCGGCGAGAAGGAGGCGCTGGTGATCGACACCGGCTTCACGCGCGCCGACGCCTACCGCATCGCCGCCAACGTGCTCGACAGCGGCAAGACGCTCAGCACCATCTTGGTGAGCAACGCCGACCCGGATTACTACTTTGGCGCCGAGACGCTCCAGGCCCTGTTCCCGCAGGCCCGCGTGGTGGCCACGCCCGCCGTGCGCGAGAAAATCCAGGCCAAGATGGCCGGCAAGCTGGCCTTCTGGGGCCCCAAAATGGGCGCAAACGCCCCCGTGCGGCCCGTGCTGCCCGAGGCCCTGGCGGGCACCACGCTCACCGTGGATGGCCAGGCCGTGGAGCTGCGCGGCACCACCGGGCCGCTGGCGCACCGCCCCTACGTGTGGGTGCCATCGCTGCACGCCATCGTCGGCAACGTGGCGCTGTTCGGCCACATGCACGTGTGGACGGCCGACACGCAAAAGCCCGCCGAGCGCCAGGCCTGGATCGCCCAGCTCGACGACATGAAGGCCCTGCAGCCGCGCGTGGTGGTGCCGGGCCACATGGCCGCCGGCACAGCCACCGACGCCGGGGTGATCGACTTCACGCGCGGCTACCTGGTGAAGTTCGAGGCGGCGCTGCAGCAGTCGCCAGACAGCGCAGGCGTCATCCAGACCCTGCGCGCGGCCTACCCGCAGCTCGGCGAGAGCAGCACGCTCGACCTGGGCGCCAAGGTGAACAAGGGCGAGATGGCCTGGTGATTTTTGAGCGTTCTTGCCTGATTGGCGACATGCCTGAGCCATACCCCGTTCGCCCTGAGCTTGGCCTGTCCTGAGCTTGCCGAAGGGTCGAAGGGCAAGCTCGGGCAGTGCCCTGGCTTCGACAAGCTCAGCCCGAACGGATGGGGGAAAGAGTCTGAGGCAAGTCGCTAATCAGGCGTTTTTGGGCTCTAGCGCTTGCCAGTCAAGCGCTAGCAGCTATCAAAAAAGAAGCAAAACCAAAGCCCGAAGCCGCTACAGCACCACCGGCTCGGGTTCGAGCCGGATGCCAAAGCGCTCGTACACGCTGGTCTGTATCGCCTTGGCCAGGGTCATGACCTCGCCGCCGGTGACGCTGTCTTCGGGCGTGCCCCGGTTCACCAGCACCAGCGCCTGCTTGTCGTACACGCCGGCGCGGCCCACGGTCTTGCCCTTCCAGCCGCAGGCGTCGATCAGCCAGCCGGCGGCGAGCTTGATGGAGCCGTCGGCCAGCGGGTAGTGCACGATCTTGGGCTCGCGCGCGATGATGTCCTGGCATTGCTCGGGCGTCACCGTCGGGTTCTTGAAGAAGCTGCCGGCGTTGCCGATCAGCGCCGGGTCGGGCAGCTTGGCACGGCGGATGGCGCACACCCAGTCAAAAATCTGCTGCGCCGTGGGCGCGGCCACGCCCTCTTCCTGGCGTTTGCGCTCCAGGTCGAGGTAGCCGAGCTCCGGGCGCCAGTCCTTGCGCAGCCACAGCCGCACATGGGTGATGACGGCGCGCCCGGCCAGCCCCATGCCCCGGGGCAGGCCCGACCCCTCGTGCGCGGCCAGGGGGGCAGCGTGCTTGAACACCGAATCGCGGTAGCCAAAGGCGCATTGCGCGGCGTCGAGGGTGAAGGGCTGGCCGCTGGCAAAGTCCACTGCCACCAAGGAATGGAAACGGTCTTGCAGCTCGACGCCGTAGGCGCCGATGTTTTGCACCGGCGCCGCGCCCACGGTGCCGGGGATGAGCGCCAGGTTCTCCAGCCCGGGCCAGCCCTGCTGCAGCGTCCAGGCCACCAGGTCGTGCCAGCGCTCGCCGGCGCCGGCCTCGATCAGCCAGCCGCGCTCGGTTTCTTCGAGCAGGCGCATTCCGGGGATTTCCATCTTCAGCACCACGGGCTTGACGTCGCCAGTGAGCACAATATTGCTGCCCCCGCCGAGCACGAACAGCGGCTGCGCCCCCAGGCGCTGGTCGGCCAGCAGCGCGTGCAGGCCCTGGGCGCTGCGCACGCGCACCAGGGTATGCGCGCGCGCGGCAATGCCAAAGCTGTTGTAACTTTGAAGGGGAACGTTTTTCTCGACTAACATCGCCCGCATTGTCGCACCCACCCCCAGCGGGTGCGGGTTTGTACCAGGACACCCGAGTATTGCCATGCCTTCTTTTGATACCGTTTGCGAAGCCAATTTTGTCGAAGTGAAAAACGCGGTGGAAAACACCGCCAAAGAGATCGGTACGCGCTTTGACTTCAAGGGCACCAGCGCCGCCATCGAACTCAAGGACAAGGAAATCACCCTGTTTGGCGACGCCGATTTTCAGCTGCAGCAGGTCGAAGACATCTTGCGCGGCAAGCTCACCAAGCGCAGCGTGGACGTGCGCTTTTTGGACGTGCAAAAGCCGCAAAAAATCGGCGGCGACAAGCTCAAGCAGGCGGTCAAGGTCAAGAACGGCATCGAGTCCGAGCTGGCGAAAAAAATCCAGAAACTGATGAAGGAAAGCAAGCTCAAGGTGCAAGCTGCCATCCAGGAGGACAAGGTACGCGTGAGCGGTGCCAAGCGCGACGACCTGCAGGCCGCCATGGCCCTGATCCGCAAGGAGATCGACGACACCCCGCTGTCGTTCGACAACTTCCGCGACTAAGCCCCCACCGCACCATGGCAGCGCCCGCACACGACGGCCAGCTCGAAGACCAGTACGAGGATTTGCTCGGGCTGTGGTCAGACCTGGAATCGGCGCTGTCGGCGCTGCTGGCGCGGCCCATGCAAACGCAGGACTTTGTCGCCAAAGTGGGCCAGCTCGACCGCTGGCTGCAGGACCTGGTGGCGCACGACACCGACGCCGCGCTCTACCTGATGTTCCAGCTCGCCTCGACCTCGACGGTGGGCTACAGCGCCTCGCACGCCCTGGTCTGCGGCACGCTGTGCCACATCGTGGCGCAGGATTTGCAGCTGCCCGCGCCCGAGCGCGACAGCCTGGTGCACGCTGCCCTCACCATGAACATCGCCATGACCGCGCTGCAAGACCTGCTGGCCGGCCAGCGCGAACGCCCCAGCGCAGCGCAGCAAGAGGCCATCCGCAGCCACCCGCGCGAAGGCCAGTTGCTGCTCTCGCGCCTGTTCGTGCAAGACGAGCTGTGGCTGGACGTGGTCGGCCAGCACCACGCGCCGCTGCCCGAGCGCGAGCCGCTGGCGCAGCTGCCGGCAGCCGACCGGCTCACGCGCATTCTTGGCACCATCGACCGCTACGCCGCCATGATCAGCCCGCGCAAATCGCGCGAAGGGCGCAGCGCCACCGATTCGGTGCGCGCCATCGTCGGCCAGGAAGACACGCTGCGCGAGGAAGTGAGCTACGCCCTGGTGCGCGCCGTCGGCCTGTGCCCGCCGGGCACCTTTGTGCGCCTGGACAACGGCGACACCGCTGTCGTCCTGCGCCGCAGCAACAAGGCCAACCAGCCGCTGGTGGCGAGCATTCTGGACGCCAAGGGCACGCCGCGCCCCGAACCGCGTCTGCACCAGACCAGCCTGGGAAAACCGCGCGTGCAATCGGCATTGGCGCATGGCGCCGTCACCGCCGAGGCCAATCACCGCACCATGGTGCGCCTGGGCCTGTACGCCGCGCGCCACAGCCAGCAGCAGCTGCGCAGCATGGTCACCATGCCGGGCACGCTGCACTGACGGCCCGGCAAGCACCGGCCCTACTGATCTGCCCTTTTCAGCGGCGCTTTTTAGCGGCGCTTTTTTTCTTCGCCACCGGCGCCGGTGCGGCCGGCGCTGGCGGCGTTTTTTTGCCGCCCACCTTGGATTCCTTGCCCTGCAGCAGGCGCTGGATGTTTTCCTGGTGGCGCCAGGCGAGCAGGCCCGCCATTACCGCCATCACCAGGGCCATGGGCGCATTGGCAAACCACAGCAAGCCACTGGCGAGCAGGTAAATGACCGGCGCCAGCGCCGCCGCCACCAGCGAGGCCAGCGAGGAGTAGCGCGTGGCCAGAACCACCGCCAGCCACACCAGGCCCGCCGCCAGCCCGAGCCAGCCGCTAAAGCCCAGCAGCACGCCCAGCGCCGTAGCCACGCCCTTGCCGCCGACAAAGCGGAAAAACACCGGCCACAGATGGCCCAGGAACGCTGCCATGCCAACGAGCGCGGCCGTGCCCTCCTCCAGGCCGTAGGGCTGGCCCCAGGCCAGCACCAGCACCACGGGCACCCAGCCCTTGACGGCATCGAGCAGCAGCGTCACCGCTGCCGCCGCCTTCGAGCCCGAGCGCAGCACGTTCGTAGCGCCGGGATTTTTGCTGCCGTAGGTGCGCGGGTCGGACAGGCCCATGGCCCGACTGACGATGACGGCAAACGAGAGCGAGCCGAGCAGATACGCCGCCACGGTGGCGAGCAGGGGGTAGAAAAAAGAGGCGGTCAACGCAGTGTTCCTGGCCAGTCAATCAAAGAGGGCGCTATTCTGCCAGCGCGCACTGCACCGGCTTGGCCGCCAGCAGCTGCAGGCACACCCGGGGGTCGAGCTGCAGCAAAAAGCCGCGCCGCCCGCCGTTGATGGCGATGCGCGGCAGCGCCAGGATGCTCTCTTCGATGTACACCGGCATATCGCGGCGCGTACCAAAGGGCGAGGTGCCGCCCACCAGGTAACCGCTGTGGCGATTGGCCACCTCGGGCTGGCAGGGCACGACGCTCTTGGCGCCGATCTGGCGCGCCAGGTTCTTGGTGGAAACCTTGCAGTCGCCGTGCATGAGCACGATCAGCGGCTTGGCGTCCTGGTCCTGCATGACCAGGGTTTTGACCACCATGTGCTCGTCAAACCCGAGCTGGCGGGCGGATTCTGCCGTGCCGCCATGCTCGACGTAGTCGTAGGGGTGCTCGGTAAAGGCTACGCCCTGCTGGCGCAGCAACAGGGTGGCCGGGGTTTCGCTGACGTGGGAAGTCTTTTTTGCCATGGCTAAAAATGGTAGCGACAAATCACAGGGGGATATTCATCCGCGCGGGGGCAGGCATCCGTCCCATGAGAAAATCGCCGGTTATTTCGCCCAAAACACACAGGACACCCGCACCATGGAAGCAGAACGCATCAACCAAATCGGCAACACCCTCCAGGACTTGGCCACGCGCACGGCCGAGTTACGGAGGTATCTTTGACTACGATGCCAAGTACGAACGCCTGCGCACCGTCAACGCTTCGCTAGAAGACCCCGCCGTCTGGAACGACCCCAAAAAAGCCCAGGAGCTGGGCAAAGAACAAAAGTCGCTCAGCAGCGTGGTCGTGACGCTGCAAAAGCTCACCGCTGAGCTGGCCGACAACGCCGAGCTCTACGAGATGAGCCGCGAGGAAGACGACGAGGCCGGCCTCGTCACCATCGAAGGCGAGACCGCCAAGCTGCTGCCGCTGATCGAGGAGCTGGAATTCCGTCGCATGTTCAGCCAGGAGGCCGACCCGCTCAACTGCTTTGTCGATATCCAGGCCGGCGCTGGCGGCACCGAGGCCTGCGACTGGGCCAGCATGTTGCTGCGCCAGTACCTGAAATACGCCGAACGCAAGGGCTTCAAAGCCACGGTGGAAGAAGAAACCGCCGGTGATGTGGCGGGTATCAAAAGCGCCACCATCAAGATCGAAGGCGAATACGCCTACGGCCTGCTGCGCACCGAAACCGGCGTGCACCGCCTGGTACGCAAGAGCCCGTTCGACAGCTCTGGCGGGCGCCACACCAGCTTTGCCTCACTGTTTGTTTACCCCGAGATCGACGATTCGATCGAGATCAACATCAACCCGTCGGACGTGCGCACCGACACCTACCGCGCATCGGGCGCGGGCGGCCAGCACATCAACAAGACCGACTCGGCCGTGCGCCTGACGCACATCCCCACCGGCATCGTCGTGCAGTGCCAGGATGGGCGCAGCCAACATTCCAACCGAGACGTCGCCTGGCAGCGCCTGCGCTCGCGCCTGTACGACTTCGAGATGCGCAAACGCATGGAAGAGCAGCAAAAGCTCGAAGACACCAAGACCGATGTCGGCTGGGGCCACCAGATTCGCAGCTACGTGCTCGACAACAGCCGCATCAAGGATTTGCGCACCAACGTCGAAGTCTCGGCCACACAAAAAGTGCTGGACGGCGACCTGGACGTGTTCATCGAAGCCTCCCTCAAGCAAGGCGTGTAAGCACGCGCCCCACCGAAAGCCCAAGCCATGATGAGAGAAGGACAAGCCACCGCCGTGCAGCGCCTCGACTACCAGGCGCCCGCCTACTGGATCGACAGCGTGGAGCTCACGTTCGACCTGGACCCGGCCAAGACCCGCGTCTTGAACAAAATGCGCCTGCGCCGCAACCCGGACGTAGCGCCGCAGCCGCTGCGCCTTGACGGCGAGGAGCTGAACCTGGCGCGCGTGCTGGTCAACGGCGCCGGCACCTCGTTCAAGATCGAGGGCGAGCAGCTGGTGCTGGAGAACCTGCCCGAGGGTGACGAGCCCTTTGCGCTGGAGATTTTCACCACCTGCGCGCCCATCAAGAACACGCAGCTGTCGGGCCTGTACGTCAGCGGCGAGACCTTCTTCACGCAGTGCGAGGCCGAGGGCTTTCGGCGCATCACCTACTTCCTCGACCGCCCGGACGTGATGGCCAGCTACACCGTGCTGCTGCGCGCCGACAAGGCACAGTACCCGGTGCTGCTCAGTAACGGCAACCTGGTGGAAAGTGGCGCGCTGGACGACGGCCGCCACTTTGCCAAATGGGTCGATCCGCACAAAAAACCCAGCTACCTGTTCGCCCTGGTGGCGGGCAAGCTCGTCGCCCGCGAGCAGCAAATCATCAGCCGCGCGGGCAAGCCGCACCTGCTGCAAGTCTGGGTGCGCCCGGGCGACCTGGGCAAGACCGAACACGCCATGCATTCGCTCATGGCCTCCATCGCCTGGGACGAAACGCGCTTTGGCCTCTCGCTCGACCTGGAGCGCTTCATGATCGTCGCCACCAGCGACTTCAACATGGGCGCGATGGAGAACAAGGGCCTCAACATCTTCAACACCAAGTACGTGCTGGCCAGCGAAGCCACGGCCACCGATGCCGACTTTGCCAACATCGAAAGCGTGGTCGGCCACGAGTACTTCCACAACTGGACGGGCAACCGCGTCACCTGTCGCGACTGGTTCCAGCTCTCGCTCAAAGAGGGCCTGACGGTGTTCCGCGACCAGGAGTTCAGCCAGGACATGGCGGGCAGCCCTTCGGCGCGCGCCGTCAAGCGCATCGAGGACGTGCGCGTGCTGCGCACCGCCCAGTTCCCCGAAGACGCCGGCCCCATGGCCCACCCGGTGCGCCCGGACAGCTACGTCGAGATCAACAACTTCTACACCGTCACCATCTACGAAAAAGGTGCCGAGGTGGTGCGGATGCAGCACAACCTCGTGGGGCGTGAAGGCTTTGCCCGTGGCATGAAGCTGTACTTCGAGCGCCACGACGGCTCGGCCGTCACCTGCGACGACTTCCTCGCCGCCATGGCCGACGCGAATCCGAACAGCCCGCTGGCCGCGCACCGCGAACCGTTCGGTCGCTGGTACAGCCAGGCCGGCACGCCCCGGGTACAAGCCCAGGGCCAGTACGACAGCGCCGCGCAAACCTACACGCTGACGCTCACGCAAACCTGCCCGCCCACGCCCGGCCAGGCGCAAAAGCTGCCCTTCGTCATCCCCGTGGCGCTGGGCCTGCTCGGCCCCGACGGCAACGCCCTGCCCCTGCAGCTCGCTGGCGAAGCGCAGGCCAGCGGCACCGAGCGCACCGTGGTGCTGACCGAAGCCAGCCAGACGCTGACCTTTGTGAACGTCGCCGCGCAGCCCGTGCCCTCGCTGCTGCGGGGCTTCAGCGCCCCGGTGGTGCTGGAGTACGCCTACAGCGACGCCGAGCTGCTGCACCTGCTGGCGCACGACAGCGACGCCTTCAACCGCTGGGAGGCGGGCCAGCGCCTGCTGCTGCGCATTGCTATCAAAAATATAGCTGCTTGCGCTTGCCTGGAGCGCCCTAGCGGTCAAATTGATGCCCCATTGCTGCCCCTGGAGCTGGTTCAAGCCCTGCGCAGCGTGCTGCGCCACCCCGAGCTGGACGCCGCCTTCAAGGAGCTGGTGCTGACGCTGCCGTCCGAGAGCTACATCGCCGAGCAGCTCGACGAGGTCGATCCGCAGCAAGTGCACGCCGTGCGCGAAACCCTGCGCCTGGCGCTGGCGACGCAACTGCACGCCGACTGGGCCGAGGCTTTTGACGCCCACCAGGCCAGCGGCGCCTACCAGCCCGACGCCGCCAGCAGCGGCCGCCGTGCACTCGCCGGCCTGGCCCTGTCCATGCTGTGCCTGGCCGCACGCGAGAGCGGCGACGCCGTCTGGCCCGGCAAGGCCTACCAGCGTTTCAAGGTGGCGGGCAATATGACCGACCGCGCCAACGCCCTGGCCGCCCTGGTCGGCAGCGGCCACGAACTGGCCCAGCCCGCGCTGGCGCGCTTTCACGCGCTGTTCAAGGACGATGCCCTGGTGCTGGACAAATGGTTTGCGCTGCAGGCCGGTCGCTGCGACCGAGGTGGCGACGTGCTGCCCGCCGTCAAGGCGCTGCTCAAGCACCCGGACTTCCAGCTGAAGAACCCCAACCGCGCGCGCAGCCTGATCTTCAGCTACTGCAGCGCCAACCCCGGGGCCTTCCACCGCCAGGACGCTGCCGGCTACGTCTTCTGGGCCGACCAGGTGCTGGCGCTCGACGCCATCAACCCCCAGGTGGCCGCCCGCCTGGCGCGCGCGCTCGACCGCTGGAAAAAACTCGCCGAGCCCTACCGCAGCGCCGCCCGCGAGGCCATCGCCCGCGTGGCCGCCAAGGCCGAGCTATCGAACGACGTGCGCGAGGTCGTGACCCGCGCACTGGCCGATCAATAACCCCGGAGCTATTGCATGAGCATGAACAACCACCGCATTTCCTTCACCCGCTACCTGGTCGAGCAGCAGCGCGACCATGGCCGCATCCCACCGCAACTGCGCCTGCTGCTCGAAGTGGTGGGCCGCGCCTGCAAGCGCATCGCCCTGGCCGTGAACAAGGGCGAGCTTGGCGACGTGATGGGCAGCGCCGGCAGCGAGAACGTGCAAGGCGAGGTGCAGAAGAAGCTCGACATCATCGCCAACGAAACGCTGATCGAAGCCAACGAATGGGGCGGCCACCTCGCCGCCATGGCCAGCGAGGAAATGGAAGGTATCTACCTCGTGCCCAACCGCTACCCGCAGGGCGAATACCTGCTGATGTTCGACCCGCTCGACGGCTCGTCCAACATCGATGTCAACGTCAGCATCGGCACCATCTTCAGCGTGGTAAAAAAACCCGAAGGCCACCCCGGCGTGACCGAGGCCGACTTCCTGCAGCCCGGCCACCAGCAGGTCGCCGCCGGCTACTGCATCTACGGCCCGCAGACCACGCTGGTGCTCACGGTGGGCGACGGCGTCGCCATGTTCACGCTCGACCGCGAACAGGGCTCCTTCGTGCTGACGCGCGAGAACGTGCGCATTCCCGAGGACACCAAGGAATTCGCCATCAACATGAGCAATATGCGCCACTGGGACGAACCCGTGAAGCGCTACATCGACGAATGCCTGCAGGGCAAGGAAGGCCCACGCGGCAAAGACTTCAACATGCGCTGGATTGCCAGCATGGTCGCTGACGTGCACCGCATCCTGTGCCGTGGCGGCGTCTTCATGTACCCCTGGGACAAGCGCGAGCCCAACAAACCCGGCAAGCTGCGCCTGATGTACGAAGCCAACCCCATGGGCTGGCTGGTAGAACAAGCCGGCGGCGCCGCCACCAACGGCAAGCAGCGCATCCTGGACATCCAGCCCAACCAACTGCACGAGCGCGTGAGCGTGATTTTGGGATCGAAAAACGAAGTGGAGCGCGTGACCAGTTACCACAATGGCCTGTAATACGCGCCTTGCGACATAAAAAAACAGCGCATGTGACATGCGCTGTTTTTTTATCCAGAAAACCCAGGAAGGTGTCGTGGTTCAACAGGGAACCTCTAAAAACCCCCGTCGTTCCCTGAGCGCCTGCACAAAAAACCAGAAAATCCCCACATGAGCCCACCTCCCGCCCGCAGCGCCCTCAAGCCCGACCTGTTTGCCGACGCAGCCCACAAGCGCAAAATCGAATCGCTGGGCGACCCGCTGCAGCTCATCGCCCGGCACATTGACTTTGCCCAGCTCACACAGACCATCGACACCCTGCTGCCTCGCGGTGACGCCAGCCGGGGCGGGCGTCCACCGTATCCCACCGAGGTGATGGTACGCATCCTAGTCTTGAAGCATCTGTACAAGCTCAGCGACGAGCAGACCGAGTACCAGCTTCTCGACCGCATGAGCTACCGGCGTTTTTGCCTGCTGCAGGACAGCGCCACCATTCCTGACCGTAACACCATCTGGCACTACCAACAGCGCCTGGGCGTTGATGGCGTGACGGCGCTGTTCCAAGCCATGGACAACCAACTGCTGCGCTACGGCTATCTGGCGCGCTGCGGGCAGATCATCGATGCCACCTTGGTGAGCGCCCCCATCCAGCACTTGACCAAGAAGGACAAAGAGCAGCTCGACCAAGGCGACATCCCCGAAGACTGGAGCGCCGCCAAGCGCAGACAGAAAGACCTGGATGCGACCCATACCAAGAAGCACGGCAAGAGCTACCACGGCTACAAGCTGAGCATCAGCGTGGACGTGAAACACAAGTTCATCCGCAAGATCACCACGGGCACCGCCAGCGAGCACGACAGCAGGCACTTTGACGAAGTGATCGATGAGGGCAACACCAGCCTTGACGTCTATGCCGACCGGGGTTACCCCGGCGCTCGGCGCAGTGAAATGCTCAAAGTGCTGGGCTATCGCGAACACATCCAGCGCAAGGCCAAGCCCAACCAACCCCTGAGTGACTGCCATAAGGGCCGTAACAAGCGCATCGCCAAGACCCGTGCGCGGGTAGAACACCCCTTTGCCCAGATGCGCCACATGGGCGGCAAGATCATCCGCACCATCGGACAGGCCCGCGCCACGGTGGCCATGACCATGATGGCCACCTGCTACAACCTCAAGCGCCTGGCGCGGTTCCTGGAAGATGGAGTGGATGTGTTCTTCAAGGTCAAGCCATCAAAGAGCCAGGTGCGTCTGCAAGGGGCCAATGGGTGAAAAATGGGGCGGGAAATGGCCTCAAAATGGCTTGAATTGCCTAAGAAATGGGCAAATTCGAGAGGGTGGCCTCGCTGCGACTGGCTCGGGGTGAAAACTGGCGGTTTTTAGAGGTTCCCTTATGAGTGTTTTACCGTCAAAGACCGGTTTGGTCCGAATAGTTAACGGCAGGGTCTTAATCCGGCCCTAGGGATCTACCGTCACCTTTACCGCCAACTTGTTCCGCTTGCTGGCGATAGCTACCGATAGATGCCGTGACGTATTTACTTATAAATCAATACGTTACGACTTTTCTTCGATAGCTGGCGATAGACCCCGAAGGACCCGATTTCACTCCCACTCAATCATCAACAAATCGCCTAAACCCGCGTGGTTAAAGGGATTGGCTGTGATCAACATAGGGCGTTACCGTCACTTTTACCGTCAGAAGCGCGCATCCTTTGCTGGCGCGGGAAATGGAGCGATTTGCGGGGAAGCGATTCCGGCGACACCATCGTCAATCAGGACATAGGATAGCGGAATCTGCTCTCGCCTGAGGCAAAACACATCTGTAGATTGCGCAACGAGCCGAACAGGCAACATCAGCTAGTCGTCTAGTCCCTGCTCCTGACGCCGCCATGCTTCCAAGAACGCCGAGACCTCTGGAGACGATCCTCCGGCTGCAACCTCTTCCACGCGCCGCCGAAACTCCGCTACATCCATCAAGCGGTCTAGGCCCTTCACTTGCGCCCGAGTCGTCCGCCTCGCCACAAAGTCACCGAGGCCGCCCATTCCGAGACCCTGACTCCAGCTGTACGAAGTGAATGCAACTGCAAACTGCTTGACCCCCTCGTCGGTAGCCAACTGCCCGGAGGTCCACTGTTTGACCACCGCACCGTCGTCATTGGCCAGTTCACTCCAACGGTACAGCAGATATGCCAGATCTTGACTCTTGAGGAGTGAGGCATCTTTCGAAGCATCCGCGATCCTATTCCCAAGCAATTTTCGCAGCGTCTCTGCATCGGCGGCAGTCGTTAGACACTTGTCTTCGGGCTCAGGCTCCTTTCCCTCACGAGGGTGGTAGTCTGTCCATGCCGAATCAGCAAAGCTGGCCAACCACCCCAACGAAGCTGTTTGACATGCGGCGACGTAGATCGCGGACCGCTGGTCCAGCGTAAGACGATCCCTGGTGAGGCTGCGTAACAGCCAATGCAAGCGTAATTCGTTGCTTGCCATACTGAAGGCCCCGCCACGATCTGCTTCGACATTGATCTCATCAGCCACCGCGAAGAGTCCTGTCAGCAGCGGTTCGATATACGCCACGTCGACCTTCTCGGCATGTAAGTTAAGTTCGTCAAGTACCACGGCCGCCTTGGTTCCCCCTGAAGGCCGCACAATCAAGGCAGCCCTTCGCATTTCGGCGGCGATGAACGTGGAGTCATGAGCTTTCGCAATGAGTCCATCCAGTTCCGCTGCAGAAAGAACTTTCGCGCCTATGGCGAAGCGAAAGTACGCATCGAAATGAGATGCTGAACATACACGCCGCTCAGCGGCCCACCGGCGTCCAAAGTCTCCCCCATAGTGCATGTTTCCCCACACAGCCTCAAGCACAGGAAACAACCTCATCATGGTGTTGCGGAGCCGCTCGCGCTGAGCGCCTACGGACGAACGTAGCAGCAAGTCTTCGTATTCTTTTGCGCGTGCCCCCCTGTCATCGCGCTCACCACCTGCCGAATGGCACAGACGATCTTTGTTCTGGCGGACTGAGCGGTAAATGTCCGGGTGCAACAGCCGCAGAACCTCCAAGGCGACAAAGTCTGCTGGGTCAACCTCCCCCGCCACTGCGGGCCAAGTTACAGCCAGCGAATTGGTAAACCGTGCCACATCTCGTGGGGTGCGCATTTCTGGTGCAACCCCTTCATGAAAGATGTTCATGAATCGGAGCAAACGCTCCTGTGGCAGGTCTCCACAGATGGCCCCTATCTGTGCAAGAAGATGCCGATGGACATCAGTGGTCATCGGCTCCGGCAGCTCGAACGCCGCTTGGACAATCTTTTCCAGGTAGTGCGGTCCCTCCGAAGGAAATCGCTCACTGACAATCTTCTCGGCCAGTTGCCGGTCGTACACCAGCAGATACATGACATTCGGCAAGCGACCGACCGACTTCACCAACCGGAAAATCAGCAGCGCCTCGTCTGGTGAGAGCCGATCAATGTCGTCGATTACGACCAGGAAACGCCGAGGCTGCTCCGCCAGCGCTTTCGAAAGGTCTGCATGCAGCTTCTCCACGCCCTCCTCTTGCTGGATGAGTCCACCGAGCCATTCCATGGCCCCACCAGCTACACCGCCAGCACCGCCTGCGCCGGCAAGATCTGCTGCGCTCCCCAAGACCGCCCCAGCCTTCAATAGTCGGGCACCGAGCTTAGGGAGAGACTTTTTGAGTTTCTCTCCCAATGTCGGCGACATGCCTGCATACAGCTCTCGAAAGAAGGCCAGCGCGAGCGCCTCTTCACCCCGAAACCACCAGCAGGTGAAATCGATAACCGCGACGTCACCAGCCTTAACGGCACCATCAAGGTGGTGTCGGATGAGATTCAAAGCGCTGCTCTTGCCGGAACCCCATGGCCCGTTCAATGCGATCACAGATCCCGTTGGCGATTGGATCTTGAGAATGCTTTTTGCCAGTGCAGCTGCAAATGGATCTATCCCAAAGCGGTCTTCCGACGGCGTCAATATGGGTTGATCATTGTGCGAAAGATCATTCATTTTGGTCCCGTTCTTCTAACGAAAGTCGGTATGTAGCAGCTCACAACGCTTTCAAAAGCGTGTTGCGTCACGACTTTCCGCAACAGTTCTAGAAGCCGAGAGTGAGGCCAATCTGGAAGGAGTTCAATTGAAAATGTCCACTGTCAAGAGATTTCTGCTTCCACCGCAAGGGCGAAAATCTATGCCTGACACGGGTTTCGAGAGTATCTGGTTTCCGAGCGCAAACGCACTGCATCCGAGCCAGGAGTCGTATAGGAGCCTGGCGATTGTGCATCTACGGCAGCCTGAAGCGCGGGCCAGCGCATAAATGGCGAGCGCACCGGCGCTGCGAGCCACGCCTCTGGCAGAAATTCGCAGCAGTCCGAAGTCTAAACAGCGGCTAGCAAGGTACTCACCGGTCGAAGCGCGGAAATTCTTCCACGCTCGCCTTCAACTCGTTCACCAAAACCTGAGCATCATCGACGATGTGCTGAAGCGACGTGCCACCATCCATGTAGACCCTCATGGACACCAGTTGGAGCAAGCCAAGACCGATGCGGCGCAGGTCGAGTAGCGTGCTTTCTGGCAGCAGGGACAGCCTGAAGTAGGTCCATTTCGCGATTTGCTGGCCGATGCCGTAGGTTTCCTGCTGGGCTTTCTCGACGCGCCCGTCGAAGATTTCTTTTCCGGCTCGCTCCCACATCTGGGCCAACTTGCGAGCCAGCTTGGCAACCGCTTCTAGGACTTCGCGCTGAGTCTCTTGGCTGATTTCGACCGGGTCGACCAGTTCGCGCATCAACTCCGCAGCAGCGAAGCCTGCAGCGCTGCATACGTCGTCGAAGCTGTCCCCTCCGCCGATGTAGTGCCGGAACTGCGCGACTTCATCGAGCTTCTCAGCTATGGCTTCCAATCGTTCATCGACGTGGCTGTCGATGGCCCAGTCTGTGACGGACAGGTCGCGAAGCTTCGATGCATAGGTTTCAGCATCCGCTGACCACTCATCAACCCAGGGCTTCAGGCTTCGCATATTGGCGTCGGTATCGCTCCAGCGCCGCACATTGGCAAGCACGTCGGCCAGCGCAGACAGCTCCGGATGATTCTTGGCACGCTCCGTAGCCGCCGCGGGGACCAAGGCAGCGCGAATCTCTGCGGGCGTCGCCGGTCGGGAGACCGGGCCATGCCGGATGTACGCGCGCCCATCCACGTAGTACAGAGACTCCGAACCCTTCTCGACGGTGACGACGAGAACTCCGCTCCCATTGGCTGATGCCCAATTGATCTGCGGACGAACAGGAGGGTCGATGATCTGGCAAACGCCCACGATCCGCCTTTCGAAATCATCCCGTACCGCTGAGTCATGTGCATTTGCGACTCCAGGAATCGAGCCATCGTCCGCCACCCCAAGAAGGAGACGGCCACCGCGGCTGGCGGCGAAGGCCGCGATCTCCTTCGCGAGATCTCTTACCTGCTTCGGCAACTCCCGCTTGAATTCGACAGTCTCACTCTCGCCGCCCTGAGCAAGTCGAGGGAGCTCTTCAGATAGCTGGGCGTCAGCCCACGGTTCGATGATCATGGCGACATCATGCACAAACCTGGGCGGATGCGGTCAGAAGCGGGGCATCGTCCTGCATCTACTTGCACCCCGCGATTGCTGGAACCCACCGTCGGCACTATGGCCAAGAGCTACCATCTGTCTTTTCACTGGTGTTCGAATCGCAGCCATGACCAATCAGCTCGCAGACGTCGTCAAAGAACTGGCCGAGAAGCAAGTCGGGTTCTATGCAACGCATGACCATCCGCATGGTCAAGCGACCGTTCCGCTCCCATCCCAAGAAGTGATCCGGTATGCGGCCGATCCTGTTGGATACCTCGCCGAACACTATCGGGTGAGCAGAGAGGATTACCTTGCATGGCACCGTTCAGGCTACAAAGTGATCTGCTCTGGCCTCACCAAAACTGGCAAGCCTTGCAAAGGAATCGTTCGCGGCCTATCCATGGTTACCAGCCCCGCACTGTGGGTGCAAGGCCAGGGTGGACGCTGCACCACACACGGGTGAGCGCGTCCCGTCTCCGATTCGAGGTCGGTGGTCAGGAACGTTCTGGATGCCTCAGCTTTTTGTCCACTACAGATCGTTCAATCGCTGCATGGACCGGCCGCGCGCCTGTCAACCAACGAAATAGCTGCGCCGCTTTGATCGGTAGTTCGACGGGTCCAGGTGTGCGGGCAACCATTGGTCGGTTTGCGCCTTCAAGTAGTTTCCTGGGCTTTTGGGGTTGCGCCGGTACTTCGCCGCCAGGTAGCGCGCGTAGTGATGGTCGAACAGGCGCATGAACTCCCCGAAGTAGATGTCCGCCACCCGGGTGTCGCCGTGGATCACGAGCATGTTCTCGTCATTCTGCGTCTGGGATGAACTGCTGAAGTTCGCCGATCCAGTTACGACGGTAGGCTGTTCTCCCAGTGGATCGACCAGCATGTACTTGGTGTGGATGTAGTCGTTGCTGTTGAGCGGGTTGCCGCTTTCCTTGAGTGCGTTCGTGAGCGCGTTGTCATCCTCGATGTAGCCGCCTGGTGCGAAGATCACGTCGCCATCAGCGCCAAGATCCTCGGTCTTCTTGAGCGGATCGTCCTTGACGATGTAGCGCAGCACATCGTTCTGCTTCTGAAAGACGGCCAGGAATTCCGGAGCGATGTCGAAGGCCGCTGTGAAGCACACTAACTGCTGGGCAGCCTCGGCCAGGTTTGCATACCACTGCAGGGTCTTCTCTGCCTGTGGAGTTTCCTTGGTTTCGCGAGGACTGAACAAGGGATAAGTACCTGGCTGCAGGGGCAACGAGGGAGTTGGACTCGCCTCGGCATTCGGCTCGCGCAACTTAGTGGCCGTGAGGTTGTGCTGCAGACGCTCCCAGTACTCCAGGTACTGCGCTGCGATCTCCGGGTCATGAACGACGTGGCCAACGTTCGAATGGCCGAAGATTCCGCCGGCGGAGATGTTGGTCGACCCTGTCCACACACTGACCGGCTTGCCGTCCTTCAGAAGCACGATGAACTTGTTGTGACGGATGCCTGCGGTGACTGTTCGAGGATGGACGAATTCGGCCAGGCCCGCCTCTTCGATCGTGGCTTCGTTCTCCACCTTGTAGGTGCTCTCCGCGTCATAGACGATCTGTACATCGCCTTTGTCTGCGGCGTCACGCAGCGCCTGAGCGACAGGCAGGTAACGGAATTCATAGAAGGCCGCGCGCAAGCCCGTGCCCTGCTTGGCGCCGCGCTTGATGAAGGCGAGCAGGGCCTCATACAGGCCGCGCGAGAGCCATTTCATCGGTTTGGAAGCAGGGGCATTCGAATCAGGAGCGGCATTGTCGAATTCCCGTGCATAGGCCTGAGAGCCGATGACGCCCCGATTGAAGTGAACCTCGTGCCGGGAACTCTGGCCAGCAGAAACCGCAGTGGTTTCGCAGCGAACGCGGACCGAGACGCCCTGAGCCTCATCGATCCATAGTTTCTTGGGCTCGCCGAAGACAGGCTCCACCGCATATTCGTATTCCACGCCGGCAGCGGCTGTGTAGTCTGCCCACAGGAAGCTCTGGATCGGATGCTCGCTGGTGGGGACCAGCGTGCCCGGCGGCAGCCCCTTGTCCTTGTCTTCGAACCGCTTGAGGCCTCGCAAGTAGTAGCTCGTTTGCACATTCCCGGCCGCGTCGAACTTTTGTCGATGCACGGCAAAGCCGAGGAGGTTGCTTTCGCCGACAAGCGTGGAGATGTCCGGTGGAACCACGAAGTCCCAGGCCAGGACGACGACATGGGTGCCGGCAATGGCGCGCAGGCGCAAATAGGGACCGGTGGCCGATGCTCGCATGGGGCGTTCCTCCCGAGGTGGCTACTGGTAAGGGGTCCTGACCCTGACCTTCTGGCTGTCAGGGGTTCCGCCTGCCGGGCAGCGCATGGGCTTGAGGCCCTTGTCGAGGCAAATCCATAGTTCCTTGAGTCGGTTGCCCGAGGCTACGTTGACTCGCAGGCTATCGGCTAGCAAAGCCGGGTTGCGAGCCAGGAAAGCCTGCTTGATGTCGGCCACCTTAACGTCGACCAGTTGATTCGGGCTTGGCTTGATGCCCACCATGTCCTGCGTAGTGGGGCGACGCACCGAGGTGTACACGGTCTGGATGTCGGAGAAATAGCGGTAAGGCGATGACCAGCCGCACGTGCCATGGGCTTGCCACTCGTTTTGCATCAGGTCCGAGCCCGGCATCATGCAGAGGTGCTGCTTGACCAAAGGGGCTGGCAGCGAACCGACGCTCTGGCAGTTGCGCGGGTGATCCTGATTAGAGCGGGCCTGTCCGTTCTGGGGCCACAGGCCATGCACCACCCATTCGAATCGATTCCCGGAGAAGCACTGAAAGGCGTGCTTCTCTCGTGCAGGCTTGGGCTTGTTGCGCTGGGCTTCGCAATGTTCCGGCGACCAGGACAGAACCATGGCCAGATAGTCCGTCGGCAGGTCTTTGTTGACGTAATCCACAGGCCTTGGCGGAGCGGGTTCGACCGTGCCAGGCAATGCGCAGATTTCTTGCGCAGAGACTTGGGGCGCAAAGGTTGCCAGCATGCCGCAGAGCAGGACATGCGTCCAAGTTGCACGTCTAAATCCAAGTCCCATGATGACCTCCCGTTGTGGCGAAACACACCTGCGCATGGTTCTGACATGCTCATGTCTCGCTATTCTTCGGCGGAAATATGACGACCCGTCGTCAGCGAAGCTTTGGTGCATCTGCCCCCAATGAGACAGATTCGGCCTCCGGCTGAGCCCAATCAGGATGGACACGGGCGTCTCTGCTCGACGCAGGTCGCTACTATTGCTCGCCGCAAAGCATCGCCGAACTTTTCAAACTCGGCAAGCGATGTTGTGCCAACCACGCGCCGGTGCCTATACTCCTAAAGCACAAGCCCCCCCGCAGGCGATCGCCGCGGATTCTGGAAACCAATCAAGCCGAATGGGTGAAGGAGCGCTTGACTCTTTCACCTTTCTTGAATCCCCGATCCCCAACCATGAACGCTTCCAGCATGTGCGGGATCAATGTCACCGCATCGACTGCTTCGCCGTAGGTCTGCGCATGCAGAACGGCATAGCGATCCAATTCAGCCTTCAGGCTGGTCGGACAAGAAAACGTGACCTTCGTGCTCTCGGCCTTGGGTAGCGGCCCTATCCGCAGCTTTCTGGCTCCGTTCATTTCGCACCTCCACGGTTGAAGAACATCGGTTGATAGGGGCGCAGCACCAGGTCTCGGTTCACGATGACCCGCACCGGCAACCCCGGCCGCGCTGTGAGCGTCGGCTGAATGTTCATATTGCGCCGGGTCATCTCCTGCCCGATCTGGTTCACGCTGTCCTGCACGCTATCGCGCCCCGCAATAACGATCCGGTTTCCATCCTGCCGGTTCTCGGGTGCGGCCAGCTCAGCGCCCACGCCCAGCAGCGTGGTCAGCGCCGCGCCCGCCAGGATGCGTCCCCAGTGCCGGTCCACGTCATCCTCCAGCCCGGCATAGCCCGCAGGGTCAGTCCCAACGAGGTTGTCCAGCGTCAGCGACGAGGTATCGGGCAAGATGACCCGATTCCACACCATCTGCACCCGGCTGTGCCCGTAGCTCACCTGGCTGTTGTACCTGCCCAGGATGCGCGAGCCTTGCGGGATCAGCAGGAATTTTCCCTTGGCCGTGTCATAGACCGGCTCCGTCACCGTGGCGATCACATCGCCCGGCAGATCGGACTTGATGCCCGTCACCAGTGCCGCCGCGATCACCGTCCCTGCCATGACTTGGTAGGGGGAAGCGGGCATTTGCAGATTGCCGGAATTGCGGGTTTCCGTAGTTCCGGCTTTCTGGAATCCCTCTTTCTGGTCCTGCCGGTTTTGCACAGCCGTTGGATCAGCAGGCTGTGCCGCCGTCGATGCGGGCCCCGCCGCGAGCGGGTCAAAGCCCGCCAAGCCGGCGGCCAGGGTACTCGGTGCGGAGGCACCCTGCCCTGCAGCTATAGCAGCGGCACGTTGATTGGCCGAGCGGAAAAACACCGAGGAAGCTGCAGCCGCTTCAGCCTCTTTGCGCAGGGCGTCCTCGGAATCATGTCCCGGTGGCCCATACACCGGCTGCTGCGACTTCACAATGGCCGGCCCCAGATCGCCAGGCAGCGGTGGCCCCAGTTCAGGCACCCTCCGCAGTTTCGAGTAATCGGATGGAAGCTGGTCCAGGCCCTCCGACTTCGACACGCGGTCCACGTTGTACAGTTCGTTCTGCTCGCCAGCGCCACGCCGATGCGGCTGCAGCGACCAGATCATGGCGCCGAGTACGGCGACCGACAGACCGCCAGTCAGCATGGCCAGTGTGCGCCGGTTCAGGCGTGTCACCGGGCGGGGCGGGGCGCGCAGCGCTATGGCTTCAGGCGCCACCTTGCCCGGCTGCTGCACGGCTAGATCGGGAGTGTCTTCCTGGCTCATGCTCAGCCTCCCCGCTTGCCATCCATGCGCTCGATCCGCACCACCTCACCCTTGTCACCGCCCAGGCGCAGCTCCGCCGCGCCAAACAGCCGGTCCACGATGTAATACGGTGCGCGAAACCGGTAGTTCACCAGTTGCCCATCCCCCTGCGCCCCGATCACGAACAGCGGGGGCAGCTCGCCCTGGGCAATGCCCTGCGGGAACTGGATATACACCTTCTCGCCGTCATCGAAAGCAAGCAGTGGCTTCCACGGAGGGTTGCTGCCGCTGACCGCGTAGCGAAATCGGATCTTCTCCAGTGTCAGCCCGGACTCCACCGGCGCGGCAGCGCTGGCCGCTTGCGCCTGGCGCTGCAGGGCCAGCATCTTGTCCTTGGGATATTCCCAGGACACCGAGGCCATCCAGGCCTTCTCGGTCGAGGTCAGTTCGACCAGGTAGGTTCGGCGGTTGGTCGTGACGACCAGGTTGGTCTTGAGCCCTGAGCGGATGGGCTTGACCATAACGTTGACGCGCAGCGCATCACCCGCGCCGCTGGAGGTATCGCCCACGATCCAGCGCACCGTGTCGCCTGCGGCGACTGTCACCAGTTCCTCGCCCATCTGCAACGAGATCACCGTCACGCGCCCCACGGCCGCGTAGACCTGGTACAGCGCGCCATCGGTGAAGGGCCAGACTTGGATGGCGTTGACATAGCCTTCGCGCGTGGGTGCGACACGCGCCTCGAAGTTGGCGCGGGAAACCCGCTGCTTTTCATCGGCGGACTCGGGCGGCACCTTGGCTTCGGCGTCCGCCAGGGACTTCATCTGCGCCGGCATCGGCAGCACCTTGGGCACCTCGACCACTTCAACCGGCTTGGGGGGCTCGGGCAATGGGGTTGCCTGCACGGCTTCATCGAGCGCGATGGTCGGCGGCGGTTTGCCTTGCGTGGCACAGCCTGAAAGGGCCACGACTACAAGCGCAACTGCACCAATGCGAGAAAGCGGATTCAGGGATTTCATCATTTGGCTCCTTCGTTTGCATCCAGTTCCCGGCTCCACGACAGGCCGTTGACATAGATGCCCAATGGGTTCTTGCGCAGCCGCTGCTCGGTGCGCGGGGTTTGCAGCACCGTGGAAACCACGGCGTTCCAGCGTTCGGTGCCGGCGGGCGCGCCGTTGACGAAGCGCTGCTCCGTCCAGCGCACGTTGAACGAGGCATCGCTCGCCCGGACCACGCTGGTGATCTGCACCGACACCGATTCCTTGCCGATGCGGGTGAACGGATCGTTCACCCGTGCGTAGTCGTTGAGCACGACCGCACCCTTGTCGGTGGCGTAGTCGTAGGCGTCGAGCCAGTTCTGCCGCACCACGATGGGATCGATGGACAGCGAGCGCACCAGGCCGATGAAGCGCCCCAGGTGGTAGGCCACCTGGGCGTCGCTCGGCCGGTAGGGCGTGGCCGCTTCGCCCACCGCGCGCACTTGCCCTGCCTCGTCCACCTCGATGACATAGGGGGTGACGATGGACTGCGCCGAGCGCCAAACCAGGCCACCGGCCATCAGCAATGCCAGCGACAGGCAGCCAAAGGCCATCAGCCGCCAGTTCCTGGCCTGCACGCGGGCCGAGCCGATGCGCTCATCCCAGACCTGGGCGGCCGATTGGTAAGGGGTCGCAGGCTGCGGCGTATCGCCATAGCGCACCTGCGGTCGTTTGAATCGCATGAGGGTTCTCCTTGAGGGTCAAGAATCGGAATCGCGCAGGCTGGGCCCACTGCTTGAGCCGCCACCGTCCCCACCACGCAGCGAGTGGGCGGCGGTCGTGGCGGCGTGGGTGAGCTGCTGCCGGCGATGAAGGCGTTTGGCCCATGCCGGTTGCTCGGTGGCTGCGGCTGGGGCATTGCTTTCGGCGGCGGCAGCGCTGCTGGATGCCGAGGCAGCGTCCTCAGGCCGGAACGCTGCAGCCGCGCGCTCCTTGAGCGAACGCGCCCCATCCGCCACCTTCTGCCCGGCAGCTTGCGCGCCGGCCTTGGCGACGTTGCCCACGCCGGCCGCAGCACCCCGGACGCCACCGCCCGCAGCCGCGGAGCCTTCGTCGAAGGCCGCCTTGGCGCCGCGCGCGCCGCTGCCAGCGAGCTTGGCGGCACCCGGCGCCATGCGCGCCCCGGCAGCCACCGCACCGCCAACACCGGCTGCGGCAGCGCCCACGGCAACGGCAGCGCCAGCAGCGCCCACCGCCGTGCCGGCCATGGCTCCCGCACCCAGCTGCGGGCCGCCAGAGACCAGCCCCGTCGCGATCCCTGGCCCGAAGATCCCAAGTGCCAGCAAGCTCAATGACGCCAGCATGATGACCAACGCATGGTCGAGGGACGGCTCGCTGGGATGCACCCGGAACTCGGCGAACAGCCCCGAGCCGATGCCCACAATCACCGCCAGCACCAGCACCTTGATGCCCGACGACACTACATTGCCCAGCACCTTCTCCGCAAGGAACGCCGTCTTGTTCCACAGCGCGAACGGCACCAGCACGAAGCCCGCGAGTGTCGTCAGCTTGAACTCAATCAGCGTCACAAAAAGCTGCACCGCCAGCACGAAGAAGCTCAGGACGACGATGAACCACGCGATGAACAGCACCACGATGGGCGCGAGGTTGACGAAAACCTCGGGGAAGCCGGCCAGGTCGTTGATCTGCTTGAGGATGGGTGTCCCTGCATCGATGCCCTCTTTCGCGAGCCGCCCCGGCTGCAGGAAGTTGCCCATGCTCAAGGACGAGCCGCTTGCCGTGAGCCCAAGCCCCGCGAAGGATCTAAAAACGATCCCCGCGAGCATGTTGAAGTTGCCGATGATGTAGGCGAATGCGCCCACGTACAGCACCTTGCGCAGAAGCTTGGCGAACACGTCCTCACCCTGGCCGCTGGCATGGCCCATCGCCCAGAACAGCCCCGCCAGCGTAAGGTCAATGACGATCAGCGTGGCCGTAAGGAAGGCCACTTCCCCCTGCAGCAGCCCGAACCCGGAGTCGATGTAGCGCGAGAAAGTATTGAGAAAGCGGTCGATGACCGTCACGTCGTTCATGGCCTGGTCCGGTCAGTTGCCGTAGAAGCTGGTGGCCTGCGGCGAGTACGGAGTCCCCGCGCCCATGAACCTGCGCGTCACCTCCCGCCCTCGCTCGGCTGCCGCCGTCTGGCGGGCCAGCTCCAGCGACGCCGCCCGATCCTGCGTGATCTGCAGCCGCTGCACCTGGATGGACTGCTTAGCTGTCAAGTCCCGCTTGTTTATAAACACGCTTCTTGAACAATTCCGGTTTTTTGGCATACCAATCCTTCAACGCCTGAACGGGTGAAACGTGCTGGAGTGCACGCTGTGGAATCTGGTGGTTGTAGGTTTTGACGTAGTTCATCAATGTGGCCTCCAGTTGCGCTGCGGATGCAAAGCGCGTTTGCCGGATGACTTCGCTGATACGCCCGTTGAAGCGCTCCACCATGCCGTTGGTCTGCGGGTGACGCGGCGGACACAGCCGGTGCTCAATGCCCAACGCCTTGCAGCGCATATCGAACTTGTGCCGCCCGCTGGGTTCGCGTTTTTTGTTCGTGAACCGATCCGTGAACTGACTGCCGTTGTCGGTGAGTAGTTTGACGATCTTCATGGGTGCTGCACGCTCTAGACGCTCCAGGAAGTCCACGCTGGAGTCCTCGCTCTGGTCGGCATAGATGTGCATGAACACCCAGCGCGTTGCCCGGTCTATGGCCACGAACAGATAGCGCCGCTGGCGCTCGTCGGGCATCTGCGGCAGGTATTTGATGTCCACATGCACAAAGCCTGGTTCATAGTCCTTGAAGGTCTTGACGGGCTTGTCAGCAGTGCCTGCGTCGGCCTGGGCCTGGGCCTGAAGTTCACGCAAACTGGAGACACCGTGGCGGCGCAAGCAACGATCCAGACCTGCACGGGAGACCTGCGGGTTCACAAACTCTCGCACCACCGCCAGCAGGTCATCCAGGGGCAAAAACAGCAGGCGGCGCAGCTCCACAGCGATGGCCTCTTGCACGGGCGAGAGCGTTGTATGCAGCGTGTGCGGACGGTGCGAGAGATCATCCGGGCTGTCTCGGTGCTTCCATTTGCGTGCCGTCGCACGGGTGATGTTGTAGAGCTCGGCCAGTTGTGCAATGGATGCTGGAGAATCTTTGATCTCGGCTCTCGTACGCGGTGTGGTTCGTGCTTGCGCGTGCACTTGGCTCATGTCGATTGCTCCTGTTTGAAGGATTCCACCACGTTGCGCATTACCTCTCTTGCTTGGAAGAATGCCCAACTCCTGTGGGGTATATGATCACACGAGATGGGACAGATAACCTCCTGCGGATCGCGTCCGGGCGTGGCTCGGCCCCGTTCGATCGCCAAGTGGTGATCGGTGCGGTACAAACCACCGCTCGCCAGCGAGGCGATGTTCTCGTCGGCTGCGCGCACGTCGGAAAAACCCTTCACTTCAACCACCGCACCCGTTGGGTAGTTGGCCAGTTCGTCGCGGGCGTTGAGCGCGACATAGTGAGCTTTGCCGTCGATTCCGTCGATGACGAGATAGGCCCGGTCGCGCAGCTCGTCGGCCAGACCCTTGGCGGCCACGCGGCCGATGACCGTGCGGCCACCTCCTTCATCTTGACCAGGCTCGAAGACCGTCAGTTCACGCGGCTGGCCGCTCATGGCGCGCTGCATGGTGCGGATGATGTCGCCACGCTCGCCCAGAGCGCGCAAGGTCTTCTCGGCATCAGCATGGATGGCCCAGGTACCGGGCTGCACCTCATCGACCAGGCCCAGTCGCTGCAAGCGTTGCAGCCGACCGATCAGCAGCGAGCGCTGGCGTTGCAGCCGCGGTTCATTGAAACGTTCTACCTGCGCCCGGCCGTTTTCGCCAAATTCGCTCATCAGTGTGCGATCCAGGCTCGTCCACCGCTCCTGTCCCACCTCACGCTGCAAGGTCTGCTGGATCTCCAGCTCGGTGCGCTGCCCCAGCCATTCGGTCGCCAGCTCGGCGGCGCGATGCCTGAAGCCATCGGCGATGTAGTCGCCTGCGATGATGAGGTCTTTGCCCGTGTCGTCGCGCCCGCGCACGACGATGTGCGTGTGCGGGTTGTCGGTGTTCCAGTGATCGACCGCCACCCATTCCAGGCGCGTGCCCAGGTCGGCCTCCATGCGGCCCATCAGGTGCCGGGTGTAGGTGCGCAGGTCTTCCAGCTCAACCCCATCCTCGGGCGAGAGGATGAAGCGGAAATGGTGCCGGTCGTCGGCGCAGCGTTCCTTGAACGCATCGAGGTCGGCTTCTTCCGTCTGCGGCCCATAGGCTTGGCCCGGCTCACCATCGCGACCCACGCCGTCGCGCTCGATGTAGCGCAGGTGCTTGGCAAGCGACTGCGGACTGGCCTGACGCTGATTGACCAGCAGCGTCTTGATGGTCACGCGCCGCGACATAGGCGTCAGCTTTGCGCCCGCGAAGCGCGCCGCCGTGTGGCCGCGTCCCAGGCGCGAACCGGGACGCTGGCCGGCGCCCGCCCCCTTGCCAGTTCCCCGGGGAGAACGCACCGAGGACTTGCCGCTGCTGGCCTTACCGGCCTGCTTGAGCACCTTGGAAACGAAGCCCTGGCCTCGGTTCTTCGGGGCGCTGGGGCGAATGCGGAGATCGTCATCAAGGCGGTCGCTCATGACAGTCTCCTCGTGAAGCTACAGCGTGTCCCGTCGTGAGAAGCATGCGGACACACCAGCATCGGCGCGGGCCTCGCACCCCACGCGGCACGGCGGCGAAGCCGCGTCGTGTCGCGCCACCCCCACGTGCAGACTGGCTTTGCGGGCGGCTCCGTGCCGCCCCCTTTTGTCTTGCCTTCCGCATTGGCCTCTCGCATTCGCTCCCGGCCATTGCGGCCCGGTGGCGCTGCTGCGTGAGTAGCCAGCGCCCCCGCGAACACGGTCAGGGCCACAGGCCCTGCGCGTTCGAGGCAAGACACCTGCACGTTGGACGGCTGTGCCGGAGGCAGCGCAAAACGCGGTGCAGATGCGCACGCATTGCATGCACGACGGCACGCCGACGGCCACCAGCACGACACGCCTGATAGCACGACAAATTGCACGGCAACGTGCAACGAGTCGGCGGCCATCATGGGCGCGACTCCAGCCAGACCGGGCGCGCGATGCCGATCACGGCGGATGCGCTGACCGGCCCGAAATACCGGCTGTCGAACGACGCCGGATTGGTCGCGCTGAGCAGGAACAGTTCACCGGGCCGGAGCTGGCGGCAATGCGGCCAGGATGGCAGCGTACGGCCGAATCGGTCGGCTGGCAGCAAGGCGACCGAAGCCACGCCGTCGATGCGAACGCTGCCACCGACGATGCACACCTTCTGCGGCGCCACTGCGCCCACGCGTTTGAGCAGCGGTACGCGCGTTGGCAGGTAGCCGCGCTGCGAGGCCAGCGTGGCAGCGTCCGGCGGCAACGTGGTCAAAACGATGCTGCCCACGGACAACTGAGCGGACGGCGAACCTGCAGTGCGACCCAGCGGATCGATTCGATACCAGCCGACTGCCACGCTGTCGGACGGGTTGTAGGTCAGGCGTGGCAGCGGATGCACGAAGGACGCCCAGGCCAGCGCTGCGAGGCCGCAGGCGGACAAGCTTGCCAGCACGAGGCGAGCGCGCAGACGCGAGCGAGGAAGTTTCGCCGTCATCATGGTCATGGCAACGCCCTCCCGGCCAGCCATGCAGCGTGCCGTTCGGCGGTGTACTCGGGCAGCGGCAAGCGCGCCGCGAGCCGGTTGGCGAGCGTGCGCCAGTACGCGGGCGAGGCGCCGACTGGCGCGATGCCCAGCGCCTCGATCGCGTCGATACGCTCCAGCACGGCGCGCACCGATGGCTCGCCTTCGGCGTGCAATAGCAGGCGCGCGCCCGGCTGCACACCGGGGATGCGCTGCGCCGCATCGAGCGACGTGCAAGCCTGCATCACCATGAGCTGCCAGCGGATCGTTCCGTAGTCGTTGGACTGCCAGCGAATGCTGCAGAACACGGCGTTCGGCAGGAACGTGGCTACGCTGCGCCAGCGATCCATCCGCAGCGTGCGTACTGGCTCGCCGAAGCGCAGGTAGAGCTTGAATCGATGCTCAAGGAAGGCCAGCGAAACGCGCGTCAGCGGCGTTGCACCAGAGCGGCGGGAGAGCGTAGCGAGTGACGGCGACGCGGCAGTCACAGCCGCGTCAGTCTCGCCGGAATTGGTAGGCAAAGCGGATGCCCTCATGTTTGCTTCTCCGGAAACTCCCGCTCTAGCAACGCGCGCAGCAGGTCGGCCACCGTCACGCCCTGCGTGAAGGCCGATACCTTGATGCGCGAGCGCATGGCGGGCGTAATGTCGAGGGTCAGGCGGGCTGAGTAGACGTCGCCTTTCTGGAGGTCGTCGGCGCTCCCTTGGCGAATCCACGCCTCGGCGTGCGGATTCGCGGGCGGGCGTGCGCCGATGCCGATGCGCTTTGCGCGTGCGGGTGGCTTCGCTGTCATGTCGGCCACCGCAGCAGTTCGTCCACCAGCGCGGTGATCTCGCGAGCGGCGGTGCTGTCCGGCGCCGTCTCTCGGGCGAGCCGACCAGCCGCCACGCTGTCGGCGAATACGATGCGTTGGCACACCTCCGAGCGCAGCGCCGGGAGTGGCTGGTCGGCCAGCGCACCGCGCGCTTCGCGTCCGATCACCGTGGTGCTGACGCGCCGGTTGATGACAAAGGCCGCGCGCAGCGCAGGCCGGAAGACTTGCGCCTCACGGATCAACGCCACCATCTCGGCACTAGCCCACAGGTCGTAGGGACTGGGCTGCACCGGGATCAGCACGCGCTCGGCCGCCAGCAGCGCGGAGCGCGCCAGCGCAGCGATACGGGGCGGCCCGTCGATGACAACATGATCGGCCCGCCTGGCGAGTTCTGGCGCCTCTTGGTGCAGGGTTTCGCGTGCGAGGCCCACGGCGCTGAACAGCCGTGGCATGCCTTGCTGGCTTCTGCGCTGTGTCCAGTCCAGTGAAGAACCTTGCGGGTCGGCATCCAGCAGTACGACGTGCTGGCCGCGCATCGCCAGCTCGCCGGCGATGTGGGTGGCGAGCGTGGTCTTACCCACGCCGCCTTTCTGGTTGAGCAGCGCGACGATCATGGCCAAGCCCTCCTTGCTGGAAAGCCCGGCTGTTGCTGCTGCTCTTGTGGCCGCGTGATGGTTGTCCACCGTGGCGCAGTGCTTCTACTAAAAGTTAGAGAATTTAAGTTAGGGAAGTTAAGAGAGGCCCAAACCCGCGCCGTTATTGGCTTAGCGGCCGATCCGTACTCCTGATAGCACGATAGCCGTACTCCCGATAGCACGAGGCTCCGTACTCCTGATAGCACGAGGCCATCCACAGGCCACGCACCTGTTATCCCCGTGCCGTGGGCGGCACGGGCCGGAAGGCCAGCAGCTCGGCTCCATCGTCTGGCATGCGTTCGATGCCCAGGACATAGCCGGGCAGCGACTGCCGTGCCACCAGCGCACGCAGGTCGTAGGCGAAGTCCGAGAAGCGCGTGGTGCTGCCCGACTTGCGGTGCAGGTGCCGAAAGTCGAACTGCCAGCCGTGTTCCTGCCGCCCGCCGTGCTTGCGCACCAGGCGGTACAGCCACCGCTCGATGCCACCGGTGAGCCGGAAGTAGGCCGAATCGATGGTCAGCACCAGGGCCGAGTCGACCACGCCGGCATAGAACCAGTCCGGCAGGATCAGCTCGATGCCCTGCGGCGCGCCGCGGGCGTCGGCCAGCTCCTTCCACTCGTTGATCCACGAGAAGCGGTGCAGACGCCTTCCCGTGGTCTCGCGAATCGATGTGGCCACCGTGGTGGACTGCAAGCGATCCAAGGCCGCCTTGAGGCGCTGGTAGTCGCGCAGCGATGTGCCGCGCCCGATGAAGCGCAGGATCTCGTAGGGCGTGGCTTGCATCAGCCGCGACGGGCGCAAGCCCGTGTCGCGCGCTTCCACAATCTGGCTGGCCGCCCAGATCAGCACGTCCGCATCCCAGATCGTGGCGATGCCATGTTCCTGCGTGCCCTCCACACGGATCGTCACACCGCTGGCCTGGAAGTCGATCGGCGCCGTGCGCCGCGACTTCGCCAGCGAGAAGAACGGAAAGGCCATTAAGTCCTGGCTGTCGCGCGGCGCCATGTCGCCCGGCAAGGCGCGGAACAGGTCGAGCTGCTCGCGATCTTGCGACGGCCGCTGCTGGGACGGCAGCGCAGGGCTGGACACGGCGAAGGCCACCCGCGCGCCAGAGATCAGCGCGCACGGCTGTCCGCCGCATGGTGTTCGGCGTACTCAGGATCGGACGTGCTCTCGAAGCTGCGATCCGCGGCCCAGGCATCGAGGTCGGCCACGGCGTACATGACGCGACGGCCGAACTTGCGGAACTTCGGCCCACCGCCGAGCACGCGCTGCTTTTCCAGCGTGCGCGGCGACAGGCGCAAATAGTCAGCGGCTTCGTCGTTGGTCAGATAACGCTGCGGCTGTGCGGCAACGGGCGCGGGAGCAGCGGCAGGCCGCAAGGGAGCAGGACGCATGGTGTGAACCTCCATCGGTTGGTAACCCCCGACCACACAGCGCGGCCGGATGGAGGCAGTCTCAGAAAACGCGGCCTTCCTGCTCAGGGACGTTTTGCGTCCCCTTCGAAACGTCCCTTCTCAAGCGGCGCAAGCTGTGCTAAGCGGCGATAGCCGCCGCGCATCAACGCATCTCCGCGCCGTACCAGACGGCGCACGCGAGCGCGCAGGTCGCCATCGGCGTGCCAGTCGGCGGCCACAGCGTCGGCGCCGAACAAGCCCTCGGCCACCTCGCGCAAGGACGCGCCCGCCAGGGTCGCGTCGAGCGCCTGCAAGGTGTGCAGATCCAACAGCGCGGCCGGTTTCGGCCTGGGCTTGGCGTCGGCCAAGGCCGCGCCGGGCGCACGCTCGCACGCAGGCGCGGCAGCGCCGCTGCGACAGGCATAAGAGACAGCCATGCCGTCCTCTAGGCCGGGCGCCAGCGCAAAGCGCGCGCAATGGCCGGGGCTGCGCGCGATCAGCGCCAGCCCTTTGCCGTCATGCAGGAGCTGCTTATGACCCGGAATGCGCCAGAACGCGAAGGCCGCAGCATCGGGCGGCGGATCGGCATCGGGATAGAGCTGCAGCACGGTATCGTGGCCGGGCAGCCAGGCCGGATGCGCGTCGCGCGCATCCAGTGCCGGGTCTTCCAACAGGCGCAGGCCCCAGCGAAGCGCCGCGTGTTGCGCCGCCTGATGTATTGGTCGCCGGCGATGGTGGTGCAGCCAGTCGAGCCGGTAGTCGGGATGGCGGCGCACGTACTCCCAGGCCAGCGCGAGCGCATCCAGGCACAGGACGTAGAGATACGCGGCCGTCGGATACCAATGCGCAAATCGGTGCGGCTCGGCCATGACGCAAGCTCCCGTGAAACCGCAGGACTGCCGTCACAGACTTCACGCGCAAACCTCACCACATCGAATCAGCATCCAATCGTGAATAAGCTGGTAGATTAGTAACTTGCGTGTCAAGACGAAAAGCAATACTGTCCGTTGTGCGAATCGTCTGAATGCGACGGTGGCGCGCGAGGAAATGCCGCCTCCTGCGGTATCCACCGTGCCCCATGACGCCCGTTGCGTCATGGCCGGTTTCGCCAGAGTCGCACCGGTTTAGTGCAACAGTGCAGACTGAGACTTGGCAGGCCTGGAGCAAGACCGAAATAGCCTCAATTCGCCCGGCTCGGCCGTGGCGCGAACGGCTCAATCGACGATGGAACCGTTCTCCTGGGCAAGTCTGGTGTACTCCGACAGCGTACGCGCCGCCCGGAAATACCGATCCCGCATCACGGGCTGCCGACGCGGGCCGACGATGGACGCGAGGTCGGACAGCTTGATCTCGCCCAGCTCGGGCATCCCCAAGCCCAGGTCGATCAGGCAATAGGCCGTGTCGCCATCGGCGGGGTCGAGCGAGGCCAGCAGCCAGGTGGCGTGCGCGTCCGGGGTGAACAGCCGCACCGCGGGCAGCGGGTCGATGGCACGGCCGGCGGCTCGGGCCTGGCCGTGTTCCAGCAGCAGCCTGCGCTCGTCCTCGGTGATGAGTCGGTCCATGGCTACCCCCCTCATTCGCACAAATCCGCCGAAGCGTGAATGCACAGAACCGTCTCGGCTGGTTTGAGGAAAAGCACGAACGTGGCTTTGCGCCTCTGCCCAAAGCCGCAGATACGGTTTTCCGCAAAGGCACAAAAGCGGCAAGCCGGCATGAATGAACACTATAGATTGTAGCCCTATAGGGCGCAATCGACTGTCATCTTGGATTTTGGGGAGATCCAGGGTTGGCAGCGAAACATACATTGTCGGAGGCACTAAAGACCATCAGGAAAGCGCGTGGATTGAGCCAGGAGGCGTTCTCCGACGTGTCCAGCCGCACCTACATGAGCACGCTGGAGCGGGACATGAAAAGCCCGACGCTGAACAAGCTGGCCGAACTGTGCGAGGTCATGGAGGTCCACCCGCTCACGCTGCTGACGCTGGCCTATGCCGGTGACGACCTGCGGCAGGCCGACCAGCTGCTGGCGCAGGTGCGGCAGGAGCTGGAGACGGTGACGAAGAAGGGTGGCACGCCATAGCGTGTGCGCATGCGCTGGCAAGGCCGATCCGGCTCAGCCGGTTCGGCGGTATTCCAGGGGCGCCAAGCCTGCGCGGCGGGGATAGCCCGCAGGGCTTTCCCCCGGAGGCAAGCGAAGCGCGCAGCGCCGCAGGCGCGAAGGCGTGAGGGATTGGAGCCGAATGGCCGTGACGGCAAAGACGGCACGGGGCGCAGCCCGCAAAGCCCGGCGGCGCACCGCACCGACACGCCAGGCCCAGACAACCACTGCAGACGCTGCCTCTAGACAGGAAGACCAGGAAGACACGGCCCGCCATGGGCCACGACCTGCTGCCGCCGCGTTGGGGGCGAACCCACAGCGCAGCGCCCCGCCGTGTGGCGGGGCGCTGCGGGCGGCGGTCACGCCGCCTGGGGCTTGCTGCGCGACCAGATCAGGTCGTGCGTGCCGTTCTCGCCCTCGATCAGGCGGGCGTAGACCGTGGCCGGGAACGAAGGATCGTCGATGGTCACGGACACATAGTCCCGCCCGGCCTCGCTGGTCTTCTTCCACGCCGCGCCGATGTCGTGACCGGCGGCCTGCAGGCGGAAGTCGGGGGCCTTCTCGTTGTCGCCCTTGTCGTTGGGAGCCAGCTTGACCTTGACGTTGAGCGTCAGGGTGCGAAGCGTGCCGGTGAAGCCGTCTTTGTCTACGTTGAAGCTGCCGATGTTGGCCATGATGAAACTCCTTTTGGTGGAACAAGGTTCGCGCCCATCGCGTCCTTGTTGTGATCCGGCCGGCGGGGGACGGGCGGGCTGCATCGCTTGCGGTCGCAACGCAGTGGAGAGCCAGGAGGCGAAAAGAATTTGTCGCGCGAGGAATCTGCGCAGCAGAGGGGAAATTATTTTCGCCCGACGGTTGCAGCCATGAAGCCCGAGGCGCAGCTGCGCCACCGCCAGGATTCACAACAACACAAGGACGCCTTGGGCCGAACCGCACCGCAAGGAGACGGGGCCGGCTCGGCATCCCCGCAAGAAGGCTGCGCCGGCTCGCTCACTAACGCGGGCCAGGCCCCCCCCCCCCCGACGACAGGCGAGAACGCCCCCGCCGCACCTTGCGGCGCCGGTCTTGAGGCGTGGCGTGGAAACTCCATGGCGATGCCGGGCGGGGATGACGTGAACTGGCGTCAATCGTCCTTCGCGACGTGATGGGCAGGATTCGCCAGCGTTGAGGACAGCACGCATTTGCACAACCTGCAGCAGCAAGCGCCGGCGTGTTCGCCAGCGCCCCTTCCATCGCAGCGGGGCGCTGGCCCGGCCGATCCGGCGCATGCCGGTTCGGCGGTATCGAGGGGCGCCAAGCCATGCGCAGCGGGGAGAGTCCGTGGGACTGCCCCCCGGAGGCCAGCACAGCGCGCAGTGCCGCAGCCGCGAAGGCGTGAGGGATGGAAGCCGAATGGCCGTGGTAGCGAAGTCGGCACGGGGCGCAGCCCGAGAGCCCGACGGCGCGTTGCGCCGGCACGCTCATGGTTGTCGAACTGCGAACCACCAACCTTCATGAATTAATCAATTTACGCACAATATTGACATTTCATGCGTGAAAAAATAAACTCACGCACAATATAGGCAACCGAGGTCAATCATGGCATTCAGAGCGGACGAAGCGGCACAAGCTGGTTACGACGAAGTGGAGAAATACCTTGTCCCTCGCCCCCGAGATGCGGAAGAGTCGGAAAGAGCGCGAAGCAAGCAAGCACTGAGGGACATCGTGGATGAGCTCGGACCTGTGGTTGACAGATACCCCACATGGCACCCGCTGGTGCGCAATCACCATGGACGTCACCCTACGACCAGACCTAGTGATCGCTGCGGGTACAAGGGCCTCGATCACACGCGGCACTTCGTCAACGGATTCATCACCTGCCCCTATGGCGATGGCCAAGATGTACTGGACTCCGTGGTCGCCCTTCCCCGCCACCACGCTGCTCACATCACAGCGGAAAGGCTGGATGTGCAGTTCTACGCCGCAGAGACCACCCCGATTTTGGTCAAGTGCAACTGGGAAGAGCCGTTGCCGATGGACAAGATGATCCCCCTGGCTATCGCTGTGCCCCTGATCTTGGAGAAAGAAGTTCCGTGCTGGACCTGGTCACAGGTCGCGGAGACCTGGGAGTCGATGCGTTCGTATTTCCTGGGCGCCCCTCACGGCGCCAGGTCGTCGCTGTTTGTGAGCCAGGAGACCGGACAGGGGATCAAGAAGGTTTGGGAAACGCTGATCTACACGGGAATGTTCGGCCCGATCAAGGTGTGATCGTGCTCTCGCCATCGACCGACGCGCCAACGCCGCAACCGAGGCGGTAGCGAAGGCTGCGGCGTTCTGGCTGGTCTTCGGGGTTCAACACCGGGCGCGGCCACCGCCGCGCCCGGATTTTTGAATCCACCCGGCCCAGGTCGGAACGGCCTGGGCCGGGTGCTGGCGTCATTCCTTCGTCTCGATGATCCACCACACGGCCCGCGCCAGGGCGCGGCCCGTGATGGGGTGAACGTCCGTGAGGTCGGCGTGGGCCGTCCAGCCCGAGGGTGGACGGTAGCCGCGCACATCGCCCGCGCCGTGCCAGCGGCGGGCGCGCACCGTGCCCGGTGCATAGATCGCCGCCATCCGCGGGCGGCTCGTAGTGTCGGTGGTAGGCATGGGTCTGGCTCCTGCAAGCTAACACCCCGGCCGGGGCCGGGGCGCCGGTCTGTATCGAGGGTCAAGCGGCCAACGCTTCGGCCGCTTCATCCACCACGGCGGGGGTTTCTTCCGGGCCGTCCTCCGATGAGGTCTCCTGCGGCCCCTCGGCCTTGAAGATGGCAGGCATCCAGCCCGTGCCCTCGGCCAGCCGCTCGGCCTCGCTGGCAATGTCGGCCTTCTTGAGCTTGCCAAGCCGGTTGACGTGATCCGGCGCGAACTCGCCCACGGCTTGCAGGATTGCAGCCTTCGGAACGTGCTTGAAATACCCCTCGGCGCTCGGCTTCCACCATGCCGCCATGTCGAGGCCCACGGCCTGCGCCAGTTCCGCGCCGGGCTGGTGCGGCGTGGCGCGAGGCGTCACCACGTCCACCGCCCCCGCCACGCACACGGCCAGCAGTTGGACCAACTCGCCTTGCTCCATCGCCAGCAGCGCGGCGAACAGTGCGGCGCTGTCCTCGGGCAGCTTGTCGCCCCATGCCTGCTGCACCTCGCGCAGCGCCAGGGCGGCGGGTGATTCCGGCCAGTCCGGGGCCATGCCTTCCAGCCGGTCTTGCACGGTGAGGCGAACCCCCATCGGCATGTCGTGCCCGTAGTAGCGACCCTGCAAGACGCTCTGCACCACGCCATGCACCAGCGCGGCCAGCGCCGCTTGCGGATGCCGGGCGACCTCGATTTGCAGCGCGGCGGTGCGGTGCGCGCTCAGGCGCTGCGCCAGCCGGTCGGAGACGGCGGGGGCCTGGGCCTGGGCTTCTTCCGTCGCTTCGTCTTCATCGTCGTTCGCGCCTTCACCCTCGGCAAAGCCTTGGCGCAGCTTCTCCAGCGTGCGCAGCGCCTTGGCCTCGGCCTCGCGCAGCAGCCCGCGATGGACCACGGCGTCCCCGTTGCGGTCGATGGTGACGATGGCACCGGCTGCGGCTTTCACACTCGCGCTGTAGCCCTGCAAGCCGTCTTCCAGCGCCTGCAACTGCTCGCCCAGGCGTTCGCCTTCTTCCTGCAAGGCTTCCGCCTTGTCTTCGTCGTCGGCGTCCATCGCCGCATCCACAGCAACGCCTGCGGCCTGCATCTTCTCTTGCAGCCGCTCGATGCACTGCGCCTCGCGCTTGTTCGGCGTGCGCCGCTCCCTCGGGGCACGCTGGAAGGCTTGCAGGTCGGCATGGGTCATGGCGGGGGTGGCGTCCACCCAGGCCCAGCCCTCGGTGCGGATGGTGTCGGCCATACCGGTCAGCTTCTCGCGCACCAGCGTTTCCAGCATCGCAGTGTCGGACACATACACGCCCGCATCGCCTTCCGCGAACAGGTCGCGGCGGATGCCGCCGCCTGCGGCTTCGTAGGCGTCCAGCCCGACGAAGCGCACCAGCGGATGCGAGGCTCCAATCTCGCGCTCGGTCAGGCGCTCGCGCAGCGCGGACGGGTTGCGCTGCCACTGCGGCGCATCGTAGAACGCGGCCTCCTGCGCGGCATGGTCGTCGGTGATGGCAAGGGCCATCAACTGATCGAGCGTCACGGCATCGGCACGGTAGTCGTCTATCAGGCGCGGCGAGACGTTCGCCAGCTTCAAACGGCGCTGCACCACCAGCGGCGTTACGGAGAAATCCGCCGCAATGTCCTCGATGGGCCGGCCCTCGGCCACCAGGGCGGCGAAGGCCTCGAACTGGTCAGCCGGGTGCATGGCCTCTCGCTGCACGTTCTCGGTGAGGCTGGCAGTCCGTGCCGTGCCATTGGCCACCTGCAGGCAAGGCACGTTCCAATCCTTAGCGATGCGGTGCTTTTTCGCCAGCAGCTTGAGCGCCGCGAGGCGACGGCCACCGGCCACCACCTCGTAATGCAGGCCATCGGCAGCGGGAATCACGATCAGGTTTTGCAGCAGGCCCACGCGCTGGATGGACGCGGCCAGCTCGGGGATGGACATGCGCGGGACGGTCTTGCGCACGTTGCGGCCCGTGGGGCGCAGCACCAGCCGCGACAGCGGCACCAGGATCATGTGCTTGCTCGGGTCGGCAGCTTGCAGCACGTTGGCGACGCTGCTGGCTGCGGTGTGGACGGCTTGGGCTTCGGTGGTGGTAACGGCGTTCATGGTGAATCTCCAATCGAGTGAAACAAGGGAATGGAGGGAACCGCCCCTCCGGCGGGGGGAACGGTTCAAGCCTTCAACTGGCGCATGCCATCGGCCAGCAGCCACAGGGCGCGGTTCAGGCGAATGTCGGAATCGATGCCCTGCACGGGGCGGGTCTGCTGCCTGCGGCCATTGGCAGCACGGCCGGACAATCCGCCCTTGGTCAGGTTCTCCTGCGTGCGGTTGAACACACTCCACAGGTCGGGGCGGCGGTCGTCGAAGCGGCGCGGCATCAGGATTTGCGATTCCGTGATGGGCGCGGGCTTGGTCGGATCGTCGTACCTGAGGGCCAGCGCGGCGCGGGCGAACACCTGCGATTCACTATCGTCCAAGGTGACGCCGCGCATCAGGTCGCGCGACTCCTTCACGCGGTCAAAACCGTGCAGCACCTCGAAGGCGCCTTCAATGACCTGGCCCGCCACGTCGCCCTTGTGCGGCACCCGCACATCGGCCACGGTGTCGCCGCAGACAAGGCCATTGCTGCAAACGAATCGGAACTGGCCCGCCAGCATCTGGTAGCTGCTGGTGCCGTCGTGCGAGTTCAGCAGAATGATTTCGTTGGCCTCTGCACCGTTGATCTGGCTGGCATGGCGCAGGCGCAGCATGTGTTTCGTGTGCTCGCGCTTGCCTTCGTTGCGCACGCGGGTTTGCGTCACCATGAAGGGCTGAAACCCTTCCTTGCGAAGCTCGGTCAGCACCGCCACCGTGGGGATGTAGGCGTACCGCTCGGAGCGGCTTTCGTGCGGGGCGTCCGCGAAGATGGACGGGGCCACCCTGCGAATCTGGTCATCGGACAGCGGGGAGTCGCTGCGCAATGCCGGGGAATGGGAAGCGAAACGGGATGCGAGTTGCATGGTCTTTCTCCTGACAAAGTTGGCTATTGAAGAAACCGCACACCGGATTCCTAGATTCGAAGCCCAGCCTTTCGGCTGTTCGGTGCGGTCGGCACGAAGAACCCGGTTGGCCTCGTTGCCACCGTCTTTCCTGAGTTCATCGCCCGCGACGGTCAGGAGCGCGCGAACGGGCGCCGTCAAGGAGACAAGCGCAGGGCTGGTGCGGCCCGCAGGCGCAGCCGAGGACACGGCCCTGCGCGCCTTGATGGCACACGGGAGCGGGCTACAGTCGCGAGCAAGGTGATGGAGTCAGGGGAGACGGCTGGACAGGCAACGGCCACCTCGATGTGCGGACCGCACGGCAAGCGAAGCGCGCAGGCCCGGATCTGGAAGCCGGGCCGGAGGCGTCAGCCGAGCGGAGTGAGGGAACGATGGAAGCCCGTCAGGGGCGAGACGCCGCAGGCGGCTCGATGCGTAGCACGACAGCGCGACCGGCCGTGCTCCTTGGCCGGGACGCCCATTTCAACTTGGGCAGGTACGGATGGATACAGCAGTTGAAATCCATGCCGGTGCCTTCACTTATCCCTTGGACATTCGCCATCTACACAAGGGGAGGGATATGGCAGATTTTTGCATCACGGCTGTCAGGTACAACCAAGACCGGAGCCACATCGAATACGTTCGTGTGAACGAAGAGAAGCCTGAGAAGATTGGGCTAAACCGTACCGTGTCACGCGCGTTCGTGGCCGACCTCATCCGCCTCGGCAAGGTGACATTCCAGACTAGAACGAAAACGGCTGAAGGGAATTGGAAGGTGGGTGCGCAGGTGCATCTCATCGACGATGTCTACCTGACGACCAACAAGAACAGCACCAAGCGGGACAATCTGGAGAACCTGCCGGAGTTCTAAGGGGCTCGTGTTGCCTCGCGTCGGGTTTGAAGGGGCGTCCTGCGACGCCCCAGGGCTGGGTCAGACTACGACCCGCCCAGCCAACCGCGCATCGCGCGCATAGGAGCTCAACCGCTTATCGGCGCGGAACGACAGGTCACGCTCGATCGGCAGGCCCAGCCCACCACGCACAGTCGCCAGCTCGTCCAGGCTGACCCAGCCGATTTCCGGCATCCCCAAGCCCAGATCACACAAGCCGAAGGCGTGATCGTGGTCATCGGGATCAATCTCAGTCAGCAGCCAGGTTGCGCTGGCATCCGGCGTAAACAGCTTGACCACAGGCGCCGGATCGAAGTCCGGATTTTCCAAAGATTCGCGGCCGTTGGCCAGCAGCATCACGCGCTGCTCGTCGGTGATGAGTGCGTTGTTCATGGTGAACTCCTGAAGATTGCCGGGCGGAATTGCCCGTCACCTCCAAGTCACGGCGCAGCGCAAGCAGTCAGGGGTCGAAGACGGTCGGAGGCCGCCAGCGTGCTTGCACGCGCAGCCCTTGACGGTGAGAACGCCGTGGTACGGTGAAGGGAACAGCAAGACCGCCCTGCCCCACACAGACTTGACCGGGCAAGCGGAGCGCGCAGGCCCCGATCACAAAGCGGGGCCGGAGGCGTCAGCCGAGCGCAGCGAGGGAATGATGGAAGCCCACCGGGGGCGAGACCCGCACAGTGGGGCTCGATGCGCAGCACGACAGCGCGACCGGCCATCCCATGGCCGGGGACGCCCCTGCGGCGATCCAACCACAGATGGGGTTTGTGCTTGGGCTGATTTTGCGGATAATGTGCCCAAGGCCTCGTCCGCCTGAGCTTCGAGCGGCTCAATCAAGACCGTTTTCTTCCTGATTTCTCCCTCTTTGTGCCACCCACCATGCGATGTCGCCTGGGCGTGGACCAAGTAAGCGCTCGATTGGTCCCCGCTGAAACAGGAGAATCGTATGTCCCTCGGCATTTCCGACCTCGCCCATTCCGTTCGCAAGAACAGCGCCGCTGCTGCCGTGCCTGTGCCGCTTGGCCATGCGCAGCAACTCGTCGCCGCCGCATTGGGCTACAAGACGTTTGCCGCCTACCAGGCGGCACAAGCCACCACGCAAGAACCCGCGAGCCTGACCGACGTTCACCACGTTGTGCTGGACGAAGACCTGCTCGATCAACGCGCCAGTGAACTGGGGGCAGCCCTGCCCCCGGATCGCTTGCAAGAACTGATCGAAACGGCCTTCCGGGAGCGAGCGCCCCATACGCGCATCCATGCCTCTCATGCCGCCTTCGAGGACTACCTGCGGCAGCACGTTGACCAGGTGGTTATCGAGGATGACCACGTGAACAGCGAAATGGCCAACGCCAACTTCGATGGCGTCAATGAAGTCTATTTCGATTTCGAGGTCGAGTTCGAGAACGTCCCTGTCGGCGGTGCGCTGGATATCGACCTCGACGGACACGTCGGCCTTGGCATCGACACCGAGCGCCCCTACGCGGGCCACATCGTTAATGTGGAAGGCACCCTGAGCGTGCAGCGTTTGGGCCGCCGCTGCTTTGGGTCGGTGGACTGCCAAGTGACCAACGCAGATCTCGATATGGACTGGGGCGGCGACGACCACGAAGACGGACCGCCCGTGCGCAGCATGTCCCAGGCCTATGCCGATCTGTTGGGCCTGGACCTGCACGAAGTGGGGAACCTCGTCGATGTGGACGCCGAACCGCAAGACGGCCACAGCGGCGAGATGGTCTACAGCTACATCCTCGATTTCACGGACTACGCCTCACCCGTAGTGGCACGGAAGATCCTGCAGCGCCACGCTTCGCTTCGCATCGAGGTCGGCCCCGACTTCTTCGAGAACGTGCGCAGCGACGACTGGCCTCGCTGAAGGTCCATTGAAGGAAGCCGATGCAGCGCTGAAACGCGCTGTGCAATGAACGGGGCGCCTCTCGACGCCCCGTTCAAGCTCAAGTGACGATCCGGCCGGAGTGCCGCGCATCGCACACATGGGCGCTCAGCCGCTTCCCAGCCCGAAAGCTCAGATCACGCTCGATCGGCAGCCCCAGCCGACCACGTACCGTGGTCAGTTCCTGCAGGCTGACCCAGCCCAGTTCGGGACAACCCAAGCCCAGGTCGCACAACCTAAAGGCGTGGTCGCGCTCCTCCAGGTCGATCTCAGTGAGCAGCCAGGTCGCGCCGGTGTCGGGCGTAAACAGCTTGAGCATGGGTGCGGGATCGAAGTCCGTTTTGTGCTGGGTGTCCGAACACAGAGTCTCCGGCACAATGTAGCAAATCGTAGCAAGTCAATCAGGGAGGGAGCGTGTTGTATCAACCTTGGTGCGATAGAGATGTCGAAGAAGACGCCAGTAAGCAGCTCTGGCGACTGGCCGAGCGCGAAGGGGGAAGAGCCGCCATTAAAGCGATTCTCACCACCCGCATCCGATCTCACTACGACAACCTGGACCAAATTGCCGATGACGTGCGCGAGCTGGGGTATCCAGGTGCAGCTGCTATTTTGTCCGAGCGCATGCCACGCTCAGCCCGAGCGCGTTCTGGAGAACTTGGCGAAATCCTCGCAACCGAGTTGGTCGAGGAACACCTTGATTTCAAGATTCCGGTACGTCGGTTGCGTTACAAGGACGGGCGAGAAATGGCGCTGCGCGGCGATGACTTCGTTGGATTGAGGCTCGATGACCAAGCCAATCTGCATTTTCTGAAAGGGGAGTCGAAAAGTCGCGCCAACCTTTCCAGAGCCACCATTTCAGAGGCCCGCGAGGCGCTATCTCGGGATGACGGCCGCCCCACCGCTACTTCTCTGCTGTTTGTCGCGGATCGCCTTATGGAAGGGGGCGGTGAGCGCCGGGACGTGGGCCGGAAAATTCGCAACGAAGTCGCCAGCAGAGCAGCGCCCCCCGCGAGGACCAGCCACATGCTGTTCACCATGTCGGGCAATGCGACCCCTCAGGCGCAGCTTGATGACCTAGCAGCGGCGGGCGGAAACCGCCCTCAGTTATCTGCACACCTGCGCATAGAAGATCACCAGGCCTTTATCCGGGCCTGCTACGAAAGGGCGCTGGCACTTGGAAACGATTGAAGAACTGACCGGCTTCCTGCGCGAAACCACCCAAGACGGATATCGAGGTCGCCTGCAGGCCCGTGGTCAAGCACGGGCGCTGATCCGCCATGACGGACACCTGCCACCGGATGCCCCCGCTTTCAGCGAAGGGATCGACTCAGACCTCGCTGACTATGGCTTTTCGGTGCTGCGCGCCTCACTGGCACTGCGCGAGCTTGGAGGCGATCAGGAGACTTGGCGGCGTGGCTTCGTGCATGCGGGTGGTGCTTTCGAGGCATTGGTCCAGAACGGCGCGCAGGAAGACACATTCCGAGGCTTCTATCGAACAGTCGGGGCTGCAGCCTATCACTTGGCAAACTACTCCGCACTGGCGTTCTCTCTTCTGACACAAGCGCAGGCTGACCAGAACCGCTCGCCAGCCGAGGATGCACTTGCACTGCTGATCGTGCGCGATCTGAAAGGACTTGGACAGCGTGCAAGGGCGTGGCTACATGACCCCGTCAACGGCGATGAAGGCATCAGCCGAGCGGCGGCCGAAGGGGAACTTGACCCCGACGACGTAGTCTCCCGCGTGGCGACATCAACGATGTTCAGGGCGCTGGTGTTCTTCGAGTTTGGCCTGCAGACCGGCCATGACTCCCTCGTCGTGGAAGCGCGCAACCTGCTAAGGCGAGCGATTTCGTTGACCAAGGCTGCCAGCGCGGTTTCGCTTTGGTGGATTCTTCGAATCACAGCAAACCTCATCGACGACCTTTGGTCAAGCAGCCTGCACAAGGTCTTGCCCCTCGAAGGCCCACCCGGCTCAGGAGACTATGCCCAGCTAAGGAAGCTGTTTGTTTCCGAGCTGTACAGCCGGCGCTCGTCCGAGGTGGAGCTGTGGCCTTCTCAGTTGCTGGCGGCACAACGGGCCGTCGATGTATCCGACGACTTGGTGGTAGCCCTCCCCACCAGCGCAGGCAAGACACGAATAGCAGAGATCGCGGCATTAATGGCACTGACCTGTGGACACCGGGTTTTGATCGTAACGCCACTGCGAGCACTTTCGGCTCAAACCGAGCGCTCCTTTCGCAGAACATTCACGCCTCTTGGATTCTCCGTCTCGTCACTTTATGGAAGCAGCGGCATCGCCGGGACAGACGAGGATGCGCTGCGGGAACAGAACATCGTCATCGCCACGCCAGAGAAACTGGACTTTGCTCTGCGAAATGACCCCGACATCATCAATGACGTCGGGTTGATCGTTCTCGACGAAGGGCATCTGATTGGCCCCAGCGAACGCGAAATCCGCTATGAGAACTTGGTACAGCGATTGCTGCGGCGCCCCGACCATGCAGATCGACGAATCGTCTGTCTTTCGGCGATCCTGCCGGCAGGAGATCAACTCAACGATCTGACTGCATGGATTCGTAGTGATGCTCCCGGCGATCCAATCCAGTCCAGTTGGCGACCCACGCGCCAGCGCTTTGGCACGTTATCTTGGCTCGGCACTTCTGCACGCCTGAGCTTCGACCTTGAGCCAGATGGCCCGTTCATTCGACACTTTGTGCCGGAGGTTCCGCCTATTCGCCCCCGTCGAACGCCGTTCCCCAAGGACAACAAGGAATTGACTCTCGCAGCGGCGTGGAAATTCTCCGAGCAAGGAAAACGAGCACTCGTTTTTTGCACTCAGCGCGATCATGTCGAGGGATTTGCAGAAACCGCCCTGGATATGCAACGACGGGGCTTTCTGCCGTCTCTGCTTGCCAACGTCCAGGAAGTCGAACGTGCCATGGCCGTGGGTCGGGAATGGCTAGGAGCCGAGCACCCAGCAGTCCGCTGCTTGGCTATCGGAGTTGCGATTCATCATGGGCGTCTCCCAGGCCCCTTCCTTCGAGAAGTGGAAGCACTGCTTGCCGCAGGCGTTCTGCGGGTTACTGTGGCCTCGCCAACCTTGGCCCAGGGCTTGAATCTTAATGCTGCGGTACTCCTGATCCCCAACCTGTACAGGGCGGGCACCCTGATCACGGGAGAAGAATTCGCCAATGTCGCGGGCCGTGCTGGCCGAGCATTTGTAGACCTTGAAGGGCTGGTGATTCATGTGATGCATGAACCGGAAGCCTGGCGTCACCAGCGGTGGCGAGAGTTGGTCACGTCGGCCAAGGCCCGCTCACTTTCGAGCGGCATCATCGCCGTAGTCAATGAGGTCATACGGCGCCTCTCGACTTCGGGAGTATTTGCGCGCGGGGATGCCATGGAGTACCTGTCCAGCACACAGGGCGCTTGGTTCCCAGATGCCGCAGGGGACGACCAAAATTCAGATTCAATGGAAAGCCTTATCGAGCGGTTGGACGCAACCGTGCTTGGCCTGGTCGAAGCGCTTGATGCGGAAAGCGCGGATCTTCCACGACTGTTGGATGAGGCCCTTGTGGGCTCGCTTTGGGCAAGGCAAATCGCGCGCCTGGATGCCCTCGAAAAGCAAAAGCAGCTCTGGATTCTCGTCAGTAGAGCGCAGCTCATCTGGAACAAGACAACGATCGAGCAACGCAAGGGCCAGTTTGCAATGGGCGTGGGTCTTGAATCGGGGCTTGCCATCGACGCATTGGCAGCGAAACTGACCGAGTTTCTTGATCTAGGTGATGCGGCTGCGCTCGTTGGAGATGCCGATGCCTTGATCGCCGCACTCGTTGGGATGGGGGAGCGGCTTCTTGCGATCCGTCCCTTTGTTCCAAATGATCCACTGCCTGCGAACTGGAAAGAACTACTTGGAGCCTGGATTCGGGGGGAAGACGTGGCGGCCATCGGCCAAGAGGGCATGCGCGTAGTTGACGATGCGTTCGTCTATCGTCTGGTATGGGCGATTGAAGCCGTCCGAATGAATCGGCGGATCAACGGCGGCGAATCAGAAATGCTTGTTGAGGGCGCCGCCGCCGCGTGCCTGGAAGCCGGACTGCCATCCAACGCCATGGCCATGCTTGTTCGAGCAGGCCTGCCCTCGCGCGTTGCCGCTAAGACAGTCATTGAGCAGATGACGCCTGGGTTCACGAATCGCGCAGAGATGAAGGCTTGGCTACGATCGGCAGAAGTGGCGGCCTTCGACCACGCTCCCGGTTGGCCCACTCTCGAAACGCATTCAATCTGGCAACTGTTTCGACGCGACGTTCTTTCGAGCGTAGACGGTAAGTGGGCGTCACAGGAATGGACGATGCAATGGCCCTCTCGGTCCGCTTTTCCTATGCGGGTTGAGGTTGATCCGCAAAGTGGCCAAGTGTCTATCGCAACGCCTGACTTTGCCCAGCTTACGACGATCAGACAGAAGCTTCAGGCGGAATCACCGAGCCTGTTTGAAGTCGAGCCGCGGCAGGACGGAACGAGTGTCAGCATCCGCCGCATTGGTCGAGGCGAGGCGCGCTGGGTGGAACAGGGTGCGTAACTGTCCCATCTCGTGTGATCATATACCCCACAGGAGTTGGGCATTCTTCCAAGCAAGAGAGGTAATGCGCAACGTGGTGGAATCCTTCAAACAGGAGCAATCGACATGAGCCAAGTGCACGCGCAAGCACGAACCACACCGCGTACGAGAGCCGAGATTAAAGCTTCGTCAGCATCGATTGCAGAACTGGCCGATCGCTACAACATCAACCGTGCGACAGCACGCAAATGGAAGCACCGAGACAGCCCGGATGATCTCTCGCACCGTCCGCACACGCTGCATACAACGCTCTCGCCCGTGCAGGAAGCCATCGCTGTGGAGCTGCGCCGCCTGCTGTTTTTGCCCCTGGATGACCTGCTGGCGGTGGTGCGAGAGTTTGTGAACCCGCAGGTCTCCCGTGCAGGTCTGGATCGTTGCTTGCGCCGCCACGGCGTCTCCAGTTTGCGTGAACTTCAGGCCCAGGCCCAGGCCGATGCGGGCACTGGTGACAAGCCCGTCAAGACCTTCAAGGACTATGAACCAGGCTTTGTGCATGTGGACATCAAATACCTGCCGCAGATGCCCGACGAGCGCCAGCGGCGCTATCTGTTCGTGGCCATAGACCGGGCAACGCGCTGGGTGTTCATGCACATCTATGCCGACCAGAGCGAGGACTCCAGCGTGGACTTCCTGGAGCGTCTGGAGCGTGCAGCACCCATGAAGATCGTCAAACTACTCACCGACAACGGCAGTCAGTTCACGGATCGGTTCACGAACAAAAAACGCGAACCCAGCGGGCGGCACAAGTTCGATATGCGCTGCAAGGCGTTGGGCATTGAGCACCGGCTGTGTCCGCCGCGCCACCCGCAGACCAACGGCATGGTGGAGCGTTTCAACGGGCGTATCAGCGAAATCGTCAGGCAAACGCGCTTTGCATCCGCAGCGCAGCTGGAGGCCACATTGATGAACTACGTCAAAACCTACAACCACCAGATTCCACAGCGTGCACTCAAGCACGTTTCACCCGTTCAGGCGTTGAAGGATTGGTATGCAAAAAAGCCGGAATTGTTCAAGAAGCGTGTTTACAAACAGGCGGGACTTGACACGTAACCTGGCGCGGGCGCGTAGATGTATCACTGTCGGCTGACTGTCGGGTTCCTGTCGTGTTGCTGTTGCCTCTGGCTCCCCATACTTCGCCACATCGGTTGAAAACAAAGGAGCTACAAAATGAGCACTGCAGAAAGCACTCAACAAACCCGCCTGCTGACGCCGGCTGAACTGGCCGTTTGCATCAGAATGTTCCGCGAAATGCGTCAATGGTCGCAAGAACAATTGGCTGAGATTTCCGGCCTCAACGTGAGAACGGTCCAGCGGGTCGAACAAGGCTTATCCGCCAGTCTCGATACCCGCCGCGCCCTTGCCAGTGCGTTCGAGTTCGAGGACATCGATGCACTCAACAAGCCGTTCACCATTCCATCGGAAGAAGAACTTAAGGCGGCAAAGGAAAAATTCGATCGTGAGCACGTCACCTTGACGGCGATTCCGCTGACCACAGGCAAGCAGTTGGCCAAGCTTGCGGAAATTTGCTCAATGGACTTGTCGGAGCCTGGTTTCGAGCTGACCCGCGAAGCGGACGAAACCTTCGCCGCCCTTGTGGACTATTTCAGGGACTACCGGGATTGCGCGGATGTCTACAGCGAAACACAGAAATTCGAGATTTATGACGAGATGCAATCCAACATCGACGCGCTCAAGACGCTTGGCGTGTCGCTGCGCTACGCCGAACGCAAGATGCAGGTGAAATGGGGAACGGAGCCGGACAGCAAGCCGATGCTGGTCAATGTGCTGTACGTGGTCGCCTTTCCACTCGGCAAGGAACCAGAGCAATTCGCCACACCGAAATCCGGTGGCGTCCGTTTATGACAAGGACCGATCCATGACCGATACCCCAATCATAGACGCCTTATTTTCTGCTCTCATCAACAGCGACAAGGATGCACTCGACGAAATCGAGTCCCAACGCGCGGCGGAGTGCGCGTTCCTGCGTGCAGTCATCTGCACCGATGCCCCAGGTGCGATCGACCTCGAACTTGGCCTCAGCGTGACCTCCAGCGAGTACGTTACCCCCTTCTTCGAAGGCCCGCGAGCATTCTTCATGTCAGCCGGGGCCAGCATCGAAGCACGACGCACGGGTGGCAGATCGAATGCACTGATCGACTTTTCGCTGAGCTTCGATTCGAACTTCGCGGAGAAGATGCGTGCGGCAATCGCCGGTGAAATGATCCAGCAGGTCGATCGCGATCGCGTCAACGAGGTCCTCATGCTCAAGGCCCGTAATCGCAACGTGCAATTCGATGTTCTGCCATTCCTTATTGAGAACACCCGCCTGATCCGCGACGATCCACGCAACGAACGTCCCCTGAACACGTTGATCGCTTTCCGCATGCTCGATCATCTGGATTGGGATGTTTTTCGGGATGATCCCAGTCGCTTCGTCTTCGATGCCCCGTGCGAAGAACTAAAGACTTCACTTCGTCCCGAAGCCATGGCCTTTCAGTCGGAACTACAGACCAGCGGGGATGTCATTCGGCACGAAGCCAAGAGCGCAGGGACGCAGGCGCTTCTCTTGCGGTTCGCCCGGCTGTGGCACGAGAAACGCAAACCCGATAAGAGCCGCATTCTGCGTGAACTGCTGCGTTTCAGCATCCATCACCTCGGGGCCATCCCGCTCACCGAGTTGCACCTCGTATGGAGCGGCATGACCTCCGAATTGGGGGCGCCGTTCTTCGGCCCGATCACAGGACGATCCAAGACAATGTTGGAGGACGTTCGCGGCATGGCTTGGGACATGACGCTTCTGCGCGCCCTGGAGAAAAATGCTACGGCCAGCCGGCTCGGCTCCTTCTTCATTCCATATTTTGTGTCGATCGATCGCCGCTGGCGTCATTTGCTGCGCCTAAATCCCGTCAGGATGATGCTGATCGATGATGCGCATCGACGCGTGCTCTTTGCGCGTGCCGATGAGCTATCGTTCCGGCGTTTCTTTGAAGAATGCGCGCAGACCGAGTTGCAGGCAGAGATGACGCCTGAGAAGGTTGAAGCTCGTCGCAGGGCGGCACAGACCGCCAAATTAGACGCAATGCGGCAACTTGTCGTCGATGAGGAGAATCTTTGGTTTGAGCAAGTCTCGCAGCAAACGGCGAGCGAGATCCGGTAGTTCTGCGTTGCTGTCATGCTCGGAAAATCGCACCGAGTTCGCTGCGTTACGCCACAGCAGGTTGTCCCGATAGGTACCGAACTTCATCATGTCTCCATGCAGTGTGCTCATGGAGTCCGAGGTGGAACACCTATCGCAAAAATCGATCGCGGCCGGCATCGACACCGGCCAATCCCTAGCTCCGCCTGGCACGGAAGCCTACGAGGCGCTGCCGCAGTTCCCAAAGAGCAGCCCGCTTCCTTTCCGGCGCACGATCCGCCGCCACGAATTGCGGCAGATCGTCCCTCTGGCCGAAACGACGATCTACGAAATGGAGCGTCGAGGAGAATTCCCCCGGCGCTTCAATCTGACACCGCGCTGCGTGGTATGGGACCTCGCCGAAGTAGAAGCCTGGATCGAGGAACGCAAGCAAGCCTCTCGCGCCAACGTTGCAAAGCCCGATGTCCACCTACGAAAAACCCGCCCTGTTCGGGCGGGTTCCGGTCAGGGGTGAAGCTGGCGACAGCCTCATCCAACAAGAGCTTCCAACTCCTTGGAAGCCGAGCCCGATAGCCGCCGCCCTTCCTTGGCCACATTGACCTGCAAGGCAACGCAGGCCACCTCCAGAACATCGCCGGCCAGCGTATAGCTGCCCTTGGCCTGCAGCCAGGTCAGCACATCCGCCAAGTGCCAGATTGATGCACTGCCCTCATGCACAGGCGCCGGGAAGCTGCCCGGATGGGCCAACATCAGCTTGCGCATGTTCTGCCGCGACACGCCGACTATGTCAGCCACATCGGTCAGCCCGACCAAATCCGGCGCAACCTCGATCAGCCTGGCCGACGATACGGCACGCCGCACGTCAGCCAGCGCACTGCGCACCGCCGCACACGCACTGTCCGCCTCACGGGTGAACTCCAGGGCAAGCCGCCCCGGCTGCCCGATGCCGACCAGGGCATCGTCGCAGCCGGCCGCGCCCAGGCGCTCGACCAGCGCATCCACGTCACGGTCATCGTCGGCAAGCTGGTATTTCAGGGTGAAGGTGTATTCCATTGCGCTATTCCTCGGCATCGTCGGCCGCGTCCTGCTGCTTGCGATGCGTCGTGCAGTTGTCCACGACGCGCCGCAAGGCGCGTGCGTGGTTCCCTGGGTTCTTCGGCGTGCTCCACACGCTGGTGATACAGAACTCGCCGCAACGACACTCCGCGTCGTTGTACGGACAGTAAATCCGCCCCCAAGCGTGGCTGCCGCCGACTTCCACGCGCCAACCCTGCCCTTCGGCATGCCTGAGTGCTTCCTCGACCTCTTTCTTCGGATGAGAGGAACGGGCCATCACAGTCTCCAGTATGGGAATGATTGGCCAGGTTGTCAAGTGACAACCTAGCCACTGCTTCAGGCCATTGCACTCAACACCGGCACGACGACGTTGTCGGGCATCAGCTTTGGAACGTAGGTCTGCCCGTCGATCCAGGCATCGACCATGCTGGCCCACTCCTGCAGCATGTGGCGCCGCTGCTCGGCGTATTCGGCTTTGTTGTAGATCGAACGCGAGGAACGCCCCTCCTCGTGCGCAAGGCACTTCTCGATCCAGTCGCGGTTGAACCCGATCTCGTTGAGCAGCGTCGAGCCCGTGCGGCGCAGGTCATGGACGGTGAACGGCTCCAGAGGCAGGCCTGCAGCCTTGGCCCGCTGCGCCACGATCTGCGTGACCCGGTTGAGGGTCGCGTGAGACATGCAGCGGTCGGAGTCGTAGCGCGACGGCAGCACGAACTTCGATCCAGCCGCGCAGGTATGCAGCGCCACCAGGATGTCCAACGCCTGGCGCGACAGGTAGACCACATGCGGATTGCGCCCCTTCATCCGCTGCTTCGGAATGGTCCAGGTCGCGTTCTCGAAATCAACCTCGTCCCAGGTGGCCTCGATCAGCTCGCTCTTGCGCACCAGCGTCAGCAGGACCATGCGCAGCGCCAGACGGATGGTCGGATAGGTGGCCACCGACTCCATCTGCCGCGACATCAGGCGGATCTCCAGCGGTGACAAAGCACGGTCCTTCGGTACGAAGGTCGCAATCGAGGCTGCGCCCACATCGGCCGCCGGGTTGTCCACCTTCTCCCCATGCAGGATGGCGAAGGCATAGACCTGCTTCACGATGTCGCGGACGTGCACCGCGGTGGCTGGCGCCCCGCGCCCCTTCACCTTGCCGCACAAGGCGCGCAAGTCATCAGCGGTGATTTCGTTGAGCAGGCGGTTCTGGAAGGCCGGCAGGATGTCCCGATCGACGATGCTCTTACGCATCGCTCGCGTGCTATCGGCCATCCTGGCGCCGGCCAGCCATTGGGCCGTCATATCGCCAAAGTTCTTGGCGGCGGTCAGGCGGCGCTTCTCGCGCTGTTTCTCATGCGCCGGAGACTTGCCCTGGGCGACGGCCTTCTTGGCATCCAGCAGCTTTTCACGGGCCATCCCCAGCGAAATGCCCGCCGGCCCGTAGCGGCCAATGGTCAGGGTCTCGCGGCGGCCGTTGAGACGGTAATCGAAGCGGAAGGTGACGGTACCGGTGGGCGATACCGTCACGTACATTCCATCCCGGTCAGAAGCCTTATAAGTCAAGGACTTAGGCTTCAAATTGCGTAATGCGGTGTCGGTAAGCATCGAGGTTTTTCCTCCTGTTCATGACGGCTTTTACCGTCAGGGGTCAGGAGACCTGCTGATGCTCGGAAAGCCGCATGAAACAAGCTTTCCTGAGGAGTGATTTACCGTCAAAGACCGGTTTGGTCTGGATAGTAAACGGGAGGGTCTTAATCCGGCCTCCGGTTTCTACCGTCACCTCTACCGCCAATCCGTTTTGCTGGCCGGCGATAGCTACCGATAGTTGTCGTAACATATTTCTTTTTAAATCAACACGTTACGACAGTTTTTCGATAGGCCACGATAGTCTCCGAAGGACCTGATTTCACTCCCACTCGATCGTCGCCGGTGGCTTGCTCGATACGTCGTAAGTCACGCGATTGATGCCGCGCACTTCGTTGATGATGCGGCCCGACACCTTCTTGAGCAGCGCATACGGCAGCTCCGCCCAGTCGGCGGTCATGAAGTCGGATGTCTGCACGGCGCGCAGCGCCACCACGTAGTCGTAGGTGCGGCCGTCGCCCATCACGCCCACGCTTTTCACGGGCAGGAACACGGTGAAGGCCTGGCTGGTGAGGTCGTACCAGGTCTTGCCGGTGGTTTCGTCGCGGAAGTTGCGCAGTTCTTCGATGAAGATGGCGTCGGCGCGGCGCAGCAGGTCGGCGTATTCCTTTTTCACTTCACCCAGAATGCGCACGCCCAGGCCGGGGCCGGGGAAGGGGTGGCGGTACACCATGTCGTGCGGCAGGCCGAGCGCCACGCCCAGCTCGCGCACCTCGTCCTTGAACAGGTCGCGCAGGGGTTCGAGCAGTTTCAGGCCGAGCTGCTCGGGCAGGCCGCCGACGTTGTGGTGGCTCTTGATGGTGACGGCCTTTTTGCTCTTGGCACCGCCGCTCTCGATCACGTCGGGGTAGATGGTGCCTTGGGCCAAGAAGGTTGCGCCCTTGTGGCCTGCGTTGGCGGCCTTGAGCTTGGCGGCCTCGGCCTTGAAGACATCGACAAACAGGCCGCCGATGATCTTGCGCTTTTGCTCGGGCTCGCTCACCCCAGCGAGTTGGCCCAGGAACAGGTCAGCAGCATCGACGCGGATGACCTTGGCGTGCAGCTTGCCAGCGAACATGTCCATGACCATGTCGCCCTCGTTCAGGCGCAGCAGACCGTGATCGACGAACACGCAGGTGAGTTGGTCGCCAATGGCCCGGTGGATGAGCGCTGCAGCCACGCTGGAATCGACACCGCCCGAGAGGCCGAGGATGACTTCCTCGTCGCCCACCTGCTCGCGGATTTTTTGCACCGCTTCTTCGATGTGGTCGCGCATGATCCAGTCGGCCTGGGCAGCGCAAATCTCGCGCACGAAGCGATTGAGCAGCGCCGCACCCTGCACGGTGTGCGTGACCTCGGGGTGAAATTGCACGGCGTAGAAGCGCCGCGCCTCATCGGCCATGCCGGCGATGGCGCAGGCGGGCGTGGACGCCATGAGCTTGAAACCCGGTGGCAGCTGCGTGACCTTGTCGCCATGGCTCATCCAGACTTTCAACATGCCGTGGCCCTCGGGCGTGGCGAAGTCTTCGATGCCTTGCAGCAGCGCCGTGTGGCCGTGGGCGCGCACCTCGGCATAGCCGAATTCGCGTGTGTGGCCGCCCTCGACCTTGCCGCCGAGCTGGTTGGCCATGGTTTGCATACCGTAGCAAATGCCCAGCACCGGGATGCCGAGCTCGAACACGGCGTCGGGCGCCTTGTCATCGACCTCGTACACGCTGGCGTGGCTGCCCGAGAGGATCACGCCCTTGAGCTTGCCGTCGGCGGCAAACTCGCGCACCCAGTCGCTGCTGACGTCGCAGGGGTGCACCTCGCAGTACACATGGGCCTCGCGCACACGGCGGGCGATGAGCTGGGTGACCTGGGAGCCGAAGTCGAGGATAAGAATCTTGTCGTGTTGCATGGCGATTTATAAGGAAATCGGCCTCTAGCGCCCGACTGGCAAGCGCAAGCAGCTATCAAAAACAGAGCAGAACTGCGGTGTTTCAACCGCAGTTCTGAATCAATCAGCGCGGTAGTTGGGCGCTTCTTTGGTGATTTGCACGTCGTGCACGTGCGATTCGCGGATGCCGGCTGCCGTGATCTCGACGAACTCGGCCTTGTCGTTCATCTCGGCAATCGTGGCGCAGCCGCAGTAGCCCATGGCGGCGCGCACGCCACCGGCCATCTGGAACACGATGCTGACCATGCTGCCTTTGTAGGGCACGCGGCCCTCGATGCCCTCGGGCACGAGCTTGTCGGCGTTGGGGTTGCCGGTGGTCGCTTCCTGGAAGTAGCGGTCCGCGCTGCCCTGCTGCATGGCACCGATCGAGCCCATGCCACGGTAGCTCTTGTAGCTGCGGCCCTGGTACAGAATGACCTCGCCCGGCGCTTCTTCGGTGCCGGCGAACATGCCACCCATCATGATGGTGGAGGCCCCTGCCGCAATCGCCTTGGCGATGTCGCCCGAGTAGCGGATGCCGCCGTCGGCAATCAAGGGCACGCCCGTGCCTTTGAGCGCGGTGGCCACGCTGTCGATCGCCATGATCTGCGGCACGCCCACACCGGCGACGATGCGCGTGGTGCAGATCGAGCCGGGGCCGATGCCGACCTTGACCGCGTCCGCACCCGCTTCCACCAGCGCCAGCGCCGCTGCGCCGGTGGCGATGTTGCCGCCGATGACTTCGACCTGCGGATAGTTTTGCTTGACCCAGCGCACGCGGTCGATCACGCCCTTGCTGTGGCCGTGGGCGGTATCGACCACGATGGCATCCACACCGGCCTTGACCAGGGCGGCCACGCGCTCCTCGGTGCCGGCGCCCACGCCCACGGCGGCGGCGACGCGCAGGCGCCCCTCGGCGTCGCGTGCGGCGTTGGGGAAAATGGTTTGCTTGTTGATGTCCTTGACGGTAATGAGGCCCTTCAATTCAAAGGCGTCATTCACCACCAGCAGGCGTTCGAGCTTGTGCTTGTTGAGCAGCGCCTTGGCTTGCTGCGGGCTGGTGTGGTCTTTTTCGTTGACGGTGATGAGCTTTTCGCGCGGCGTCATGATCTGGCTGACCTTGACGTCGTAGCGCGTCTCAAAGCGCACATCGCGGCTGGTGACGATGCCGATCACCTTGCCGCCGTCGCACACCGGAAAGCCCGAGATGCCGAGGTTTTCCGACAATTCAAGCACCTGCAGCACCGTGTGCTCGGGGGTAATCACCACCGGATCGTGCACCACACCGGATTCGTGGCGCTTGACCTTGGCGACCTCGGCCGCCTGCTGCTCGGCGGTCATGTTCTTGTGAATGACGCCAATGCCGCCTTCTTGCGCGATGGCAATGGCCAGGCGCGCTTCGGTCACGGTGTCCATGGCGGCGGACACGAGGGGCAGGTTGAGCTGGATGTTGCGCGTGAAGCGCGTGGCGAGGGTGGTGTCCTTGGGCAGGACCTGGGAGTACGCGGGCACCAACAACACATCGTCGAAGGTGAGCGCTTTTCCGAGTAGGCGCATGTGAAAGCTCCAAAAGAGGGATTGTACCCGTCCCACAAAAACTGTGGCAGCAGATACACTGACACCCCATGAAAACGCACCGCATCCTCCTGGCCCTCGCTGCCTGCTGGTTTTCTGTGAACGCCACCGCCCAATGGCAGTGGCTCGACAAAGATGGCCGCAAGGTCTTCAGCGACCGCCCGCCACCAGCCGACATCCCCGATTCACGCGTGCTGCAGCAACCCCAGCTGCGCCAGCCCGCCGCCAAGCCCGCTGCAGCAGCAGACAGCGAAGCCAGCGCCCCCCCCGTAACCGAAGCCAAAACACCAGCCAAGGACAAGGAGCTGGAAGAGAAAAAAGCCAAGCAAGAGGCCGAACAAGCCGCCAAGGCCAAGGCCGAAGAAGCCCGCCAGGCAGCGGTGCGGGCCGACAACTGCGAGCGTGCGCGCCGCGCCAAAACCACCTACGAATCAGGCCGGCGCATTGCGCAAACCAATGCCCAGGGCGAAAAAGTCATCGTCGATGAGGCCATGCGCGCAGCCGAAGTGCAGCGCCTGGACGGCATCATCAACAACAACTGCCGCTAACTCGCGCCAACCGCCTTCAATACCCCGCCTTACCCCCGGGGCGCTGGCGGGCAAAAAGCCCGCTGGTGCGCGCCCCCTGGCGGGCAAAGCGCTGGCGCCGGGCCACTTTGGGATCGACGGTCAACACGCGGTAGCACTCGATGCGGTCCCCGTCGTGCAAGGGCGCGTTACGCGCTACCACCTTGCCCCAGATTCCGCAGGCCATGTCCGCTGGCAACGCCCAGGCGCTGGCTGCCAAAGCGTCCGCCACACAACTGCCCGGCGGCAGGCACAACGCCAATTCCTGCACCGCCCCTGCCTGCAAGCTAGCGCACAGCGTGATGCGCAGATCAGCCATAAATTTGCTCGGCCCGTTTCACAAAGGCATCGACCAAAGAGCCGGCGATGCGGTCAAACACCGGGCCCACCAGCGTCGCCAAGGCTTTGTTGTCAAAACCGTAACGCAGCAACAGCTCCACCCGGCTGGCGCGCTGGCTGCCATCGCCAACGGGGTAAAAATGCCAATCCCCTTCGAGTTGCGAGAATGGCCCCTTGATCAGCTGCATCTGCACGCGCCGCCCCACCTCGTGCACATTGCGCGTCACAAATGCCTGGCGCAGCCCCCCCATGGCAATGCCCACCTCGGCTGTCATGCCTTGGGCGTCGTGCGCCAGCACCTGGGCGTGGTCACACCAGGGCAGAAAAGCCGGGTAATGCTGCACATCCGTCACCAGGCTGAACATTTCCTCTGGGGCGTACCAGATCAGGACGGATTTATGGACGGTTTTCATGAGAACAAAAGCGAGCTTCCGCCACCGCACCCTGCCGGGCAGGCTTGAGAATCTAAAATCGAGGCAAAGCTGCCAATTGTAGGCAAGCCGTTTTCCTGCACAGGCATCACAGCAATCATTCCATGGCCAAGAAACCCGATACTGCGTCCCGCATTGCCGACAACAAAAAAGCGGCGTTCAACTATTTCTTCGAAGAACGCCACGAGGCCGGCGTGGTGCTGCACGGTTGGGAGGTAAAGGCGCTGCGCGAAGGCAAGGTACAACTGACGGACGGCTACGTCATCATCAAGGAGGGCGAGCTGTTTTTGATCGGCTGCCAGATCAACCCACTCAAAACCGCCTCCACCCACGTCAACCCAGATGCCGCGCGCATCAAGAAGCTGCTGCTGCACAAAAACGAAATTTTGCGCCTGATCGGCAAGGTCGAGCAAAAGGGCTACACCCTCGTGCCGCTGAACCTGCACTGGAAAAACGGCCTGGTCAAATGCGAAATCGCCCTGGCCAAGGGCAAGGCCGAGCACGACAAACGCGACACCATCAAGGAGCGCGAAGGCAAGCGCGAGGTCGAGCGCGCCATGAAAAGCCGCCACCGCTGACCGCCACCGGCACAGCCATGGCAGCGGTCAATGCCCTCAATTACGCCAGCGACTGCAGCGGGTGCGCGTAGGCCGGCCAGGGGCTGACAAAGAAGGGCTGCCACATCGCTGGCGTGACCTCTTCAATGCGCGCGGGCTGCCAGCGCGGCTGCTGGTCTTTGTCCACCGCCAGGGCGCGAATGCCCTCAATGGTTTCGCTTTGCCCGGGACGCAGGCAAAAGCAGTGGCGCACCATGTCGCGCTCCATGCGCAAGTCGTCTGCCAGCGAAAGCCCACGCGCACGCCGAATTTGCTCCATCACCACGTGCAGCATCAGGGGCGAGCGCTTGCGCAGTGTTGCCGCCGTGGCCTGCGCCCACGCATCCGCCGAAGCCTCCAGCGCAGCGATGATGGCGCCCACGCTCTCCAGGGCAAAAAAAGTATCAATTTGGCCTCTAAGGCTTGCTGATAAAGCGTCAGCAGCTATTGTTTTTGAAGCAATAAAATCTTCTACCGCTGCACCATCGGCAAACGATCGTGCGCCCAGCTCATCCCACAGGGCTGGCAGCTGCGCCACCGGCACACAGACATCGGCCAAACCAAGGGCGACGGCGTCGCCTGCGCCAATCGTCTCGCCGGTCAGCGCCAGCCATTCCCCACTGTGGCCAGGGCAGCGCGCAAGAAAGTAGCCACCACCCACATCCGGGAACAGGCCAATAGCAGTTTCCGGCATGGCCATCTTGGTGCGCTCGGTCACCACCCTCAGGGTCGCCCCTTGGCTGATGCCCATGCCGCCACCCATGACGATGCCATCCATGAACGCGATATAAGGCTTGCCATAGGTATGGATGAGGTGGTTGAGGGCATATTCCTCGGTAAAAAAATCTTCCAATTCAGGATTTCCCAGCGTCCCCGCCTGGTGCAAGAACCGAATATCCCCGCCCGCACAAAAAGCGCCAAATACGCCATCCTTATTACTGCCGCGAATGGCAACAGCCAGCACCAGGGGGTCATCACGCCACGCCAGAAGCTGAGCCATCAGAGCCCGCACCATCTCCAAAGAAAGGGCGTTCAGCGCCTTGGGGCGATTGAGGGTGATGCAGCCGATGCACCCCCGCAGCTGCGCCACCACGTATTCACTTTTTTGCATATTTGTCTCCAATCACGGTGAAATGATTTTGCAGGCGAAAAAAAAGCCCCGTCACCGGGGCTTTCATGCGTAATCGGGAGATTACTTGCGGGTACCGACCACTTCGATTTCCACGCGACGGTTCTTGGCGCGACCTTCTTTGGTCTTGTTGTCAGCCACAGGCTGCTTCTCGCCCTTGCCTTCGGTGTACACGCGGTTCTTTTCGATGCCCTTGGACACCAGGTAAGCCTTCACGGCTTCAGCGCGGCGCACGGACAGCTTCTGGTTGTAAGCATCAGAGCCCACGGAGTCGGTGTGACCCACAGCGATCACGACTTCCAGGTTGATGCCCTTGATCTTGCCAACCAGGTCGTCCAGCTTGGCTTTGCCTTCAGGCTTGAGCACCGACTTGTCAAAGTCGAAGAAAGCGTCGGCAGCGTAGGTCACCTTGGAGGCAGCCACAGGAGCCGGAGCGGGCTTGGCAGCCGGAGCAGCGGCAGCCGGAGCAGCAGCGGCAGCCGGAGCAGCAGCAACCAGGGCGCCGTCGCAGCCTTGAGCGGCGGTGGCAGGGGTCCAGTTGGCATCGCGCCAGCACAGTTCATTGGTGCCGTTCTTCCAAACCAGGTCACCAGAACCGTTCTTCCAGTTATCGACGGATTGGGCGCCAGCGGCGGTTGCAAGCGCAGCGGAGGCCAACAACATAGCCACTTTGTTGAGTTTCTTCATGGTTCTCCTCTTGGGGATTAAGCCGCAGCCGCGCTGCGAATTAGGGACGTCGTCAGTGACCATCACCAAAAACGTTGAAAAGATTGTGCCATACGTAACTGCCGAATTCCCAACCCGCAAGGTCCGGCGAGCCCCTATGGGCGGGCATTCCTTGCTACATGTTGCGCAGGTGCTACATGCTCTTGCGCCTAAAATGACCCTTTCGCCCTGTCGCACGTGCCCTCCCCTATGACCCAGTTTGCCAAAGAAACCCTGCCCATCAGCCTTGAAGAGGAGATGCGCCGCAGCTATCTGGATTACGCCATGAGCGTGATCGTGGGCCGCGCCTTGCCCGATGCGCGCGATGGCTTGAAGCCTGTGCACCGGCGCGTGCTGTTCGCCATGCACGAGCTCAACAACGACTGGAACCGCCCGTATAAAAAGTCGGCGCGTATCGTCGGTGACGTGATCGGTAAATACCACCCGCACGGCGACATCGCGGTGTACGACACCATCGTGCGCATGGCGCAGGATTTTTCGCTGCGCCACATGCTGGTCGATGGCCAGGGCAACTTCGGCTCGGTCGATGGCGACAACGCCGCCGCCATGCGTTACACCGAAATCCGCCTGTCGAAAATCGCCCACGAGATGCTGGCCGACATCGACAAGGAGACGGTGGACTTCGGCCCCAACTACGACGGCAGCGAAAAGGAGCCGCTGGTGCTGCCCAGCCGCCTGCCCAACCTGCTGGTCAACGGCAGTGCCGGCATCGCCGTGGGCATGGCGACCAACATCCCGCCGCACAACCTCAATGAAGTGGTGGACGCCTGCCTGCACCTGCTGCGCCACCCGGATGCCTCCATCGACGAGCTGATGGAAATCATCCCCGCGCCGGACTTCCCCACGGCCGGCATCATCTACGGCATCACCGGCGTCAAGGACGGCTACCGCACGGGCCGGGGCCGCGTGGTGATGCGCGCCAAGGTGCATTTCGAGGACATCGACCGGGGCCAGCGCCAGGCCATCATCGTCGATGAGCTGCCCTACCAGGTCAACAAGAAGACGCTGCAGGAGCGCATGGCCGAGCTGGTGCACGAGAAGAAGCTCGAAGGCATCAGCCACATCCAGGACGAGTCGGACAAGTCCGGTATGCGCCTGGTGATCGAATTGAAGCGCGGCGAAGTGCCCGAGGTGGTGCTCAACAACCTGTACAAGCAGACGCAGCTGCAGGACACCTTCGGCATGAACATGGTGGCCCTGGTCGATGGCCAGCCCAAGCTGTGCAACCTCAAGGACCTGATCGAGGTCTTCATCGGCCACCGCCGCGAGGTCGTCACGCGCCGCACCGTGTTCGAGCTGCGCAAGGCGCGCGAGCGCGGCCATGTGCTCGAAGGCCTGGCCGTGGCGCTGGCCAATATCGACGAGTTCATCCGCATCATCCGCGAATCGCCCACGCCGCCCGTGGCCAAGGCCGAGCTGATGGCGCGTTCGTGGGACAGCGCACTGGTGCGCGAAATGCTGACCCGCACGCGCGCAGACGGCGCCGTGGTCAACGCCGACGACTACCGCCCCGAAGGGCTGGAGCGTGAATTCGGCATGGGCGCAAACGGCCTGTACCGCCTCTCGGACACGCAGGCGCAAGAGATTCTGCAAATGCGCCTGCAGCGCCTGACGGGCCTGGAGCAGGACAAGATCGTCGCCGAGTACAAAGACATCATGGCGCACATCGAGGACTTGCTCGACATCCTCGCCAAGCCCGAGCGCGTTGCCGTCATCATTGGCGACGAGCTGACTGCCGTAAAAACCGAATTCGGCCAGACCAAGCTGGGCGCGCGCCGCAGCGAGATCGAGCACAGCGCGCAAGACCTCTCCACCGAAGACCTGATCACCCCCACCGACATGGTGGTGACGCTCTCGCACACGGGCTACATCAAGAGCCAGCCCCTCTCGGAATACCGCGCGCAAAAGCGCGGCGGGCGCGGCAAGCAGGCCACCGCCACCAAGGAAGACGACTGGATCGACCAGCTCTTCATCGCCAACACGCACGACTGGATTCTGTGCTTCTCCAACCGGGGCCGCCTGTACTGGCTCAAGGTGTGGGAGGTGCCCGCCGGTTCGCGCGGCTCGCGCGGGCGGCCCATCGTCAACATGTTCCCGCTGGCGGAGGGCGAGAAGATCAACGTCGTGCTGCCGCTCACCGGCGAGATGCGCAGCTTCCCCGCCGACCGCTACGTGTTCATGGCCACCAGCATGGGCACGGTCAAGAAAACGGCGCTCGATGAATTCTCCAACCCGCGCAAGGCCGGCATCATCGCCGTCGGCCTCGACGAGGGCGACTTCCTCATCGGCGCGGCGCTGACCGACGGCGCGCACGACGTGATGCTGTTCAGCGACGGCGGCAAGGCCGTGCGCTTTGATGAAAACGACGTGCGCCCCATGGGCCGCAACGCGCGCGGCGTCAAGGGCATGACGCTCGAAGACGGCCAGAGCGTGATCGCCATGCTGGTGGCCGAGGACGAATCGCAAAGCGTGCTCACCGCCACCCAGAACGGCTACGGCAAGCGCACCAGCATCGTTGAATACACGCGCCATGGCCGGGGCACCAAGGGCATGATCGCCATCCAGCAATCCGAGCGCAACGGCAAGGTCGTCGCCGCCACCCTCGTGCGCGCCGATGACGAGATCATGCTGATCACCGACACCGGCGTGCTGGTACGCACCCGGGTGGCTGAAATCCGCGAACTCGGCCGCGCCACCCAGGGCGTGACGCTGATCGCACTCGACGCCGGCGCCCAGCTGATCGGCCTGCAGCGCATTGCCGAAAACGACGCCAACGAGGGCGGCGCCGACAGCAACCCCGCCGAGGACGACGCACCCCAAGCCTGACCCCGTCACCACCCGACCGCCCTGAGCGCTGCCCAGGGCGGCACAAGTACTATCAATTTAATAGCTGCTCGCGCTTACCCAGCAAGCGCTAGAGGCCAAAAAGACTCAAAAACCATGCGCCCCTACAACTTCTCCGCCGGCCCCGCCGCCATCCCCGAAGCCGTGTTGCAGCGCGCCGCCGCCGAGATGCTGGACTGGCACGGCAGCGGCATGGGCGTGATGGAGATGAGCCACCGGGGCAAGGAGTTCATCAGCATCTACGAGCAGGCCGAGGCCGACCTGCGCGAGCTGCTGGCCGTACCGCCCGCGTTCAAGATTTTGTTCATGCAAGGCGGCGGCCTGGCCGAGAACGCCATCGTGCCGCTGAACCTCTCGCGTGCGGGCGCGGTGGACTTTGTCATCACCGGCGCCTGGAGCCAGAAATCAGTGAAAGAGGCGCGCAAATACGCCGCCGAAGTGCACACCGCCGCCAGCGCCGAGGCTTCGGGCTTTACCAGCCTGCCCGATCCGGCGAGCTGGCAGCTCTCGCGCGGCGCGAGCTACGTGCACATCTGCAGCAACGAAACCATCCACGGCGTTGAATTCCACCAGCTGCCCGACCTGCGTGCCCTGGGCTCGGACGCGCCGCTGGTGATTGACTGCTCCTCGCACATCGCCTCGCGCCCCATCGACTGGAGCCGCGTGGGCCTGGCCTTTGCCGGCGCGCAGAAAAACCTGGGCCCCGCCGGCCTGACCCTCGTCATCGTGCGCGAAGATTTGCTCGGCCACGCCCTGCCAATTTGCCCCAGCGCCTTCAACTACCAAACCGTGGCCGAGAACCAGTCCATGTTCAACACCCCACCCACCTGGGGCATCTACATGGCCGGGCTGACGTTTGACTGGCTCAAACAGCAGCGCGAGGGCGACTTGACCGGCCTCGCCGCCATCGAGGCGCGCAACAGCGCCAAGGCGCAGCTGCTGTACGACTGCATCGACCCATCGAGTTTTTACGTCAACAAGGTGGCCGCCAACTGCCGCTCGCGCATGAACGTGCCCTTCTTCCTGGCCGACGAATCGCGCAACGACGCCTTCCTCGCTGGCGCCAAGGCGCGCGGCCTGCTGCAGCTCAAGGGCCACAAGTCCGTCGGCGGTATGCGCGCGAGCCTCTACAACGCCATGCCCATCGCCGGCGTGCAGGCGCTGGTGGACTACCTGCAAGAATTCGAACGCAGCCACGCCTGAAAAGCCAAGATACATACCCCATGACAGAGCCCCAAGCCTCCCCCGATCTGGCCAGCCTGCGCGTGCAGATCGACAACATCGACCAGCAGCTGCTCACGCTCTTGAACCAACGCGCCCTGGTGGCCGAGCGCGTGGGCGAGGTCAAGAAGCGCGAAGGCACGCCCTTCTTTCGCCCCGACCGCGTGGCGCAGGTGATAGAGAAAATCACCGCCGCCAACCCCGGCCCCCTGAAAAGCGCGCATGTGGCGGCCGTCTGGCGCGAGATCATGTCCGCCTGCCTGGCGCTCGAATCGCCCCAGCGCGTGGCCGTGCTCGGGCCCGAAGGCACGTTCTGCGAAGCCGCCGCCATTGAATACTTCGGCGGCGCCGCCGACCTGATGTACTGCAACAGCTTCGACGAGGTGTTCCACGCCACGGCGGCGGGCAGCGCCCAGTACGGCGTGGTGGGCGTGGAAAACTCCAACGAGGGCGTGGTCACGCGCTCGCTCGACATGTTTTTGCACACGCCCTGCCACGTGGTGGGCGAAGTGAGCCTGCTGGTGCGCCACAACCTGCTGCGCCAAAACAGCAGCGCCGAAGGCATTACCGCCGTGCTGGCGCACCCGCAGGCGCTGGCGCAGTGCCAGAGCTGGCTCTCCAAGCACCTGCCGCACGCCGAGCGCCGCCCGGTGTCGAGCAACGCCGAGGGTGCGCGCCTGGCCGCCACCAACCCGGCCTGGGCCGGCATTGCCAGCGAGCGCGCGGCGCAGCAATACGGCCTGCATGTGGTGGCCCACGCCATCCAGGACGAGGCCTACAACCGCACACGCTTTGCCGTCATCTGCCTGCCGCACACGCTGGCCACGGCCGCGCCCTCGGGGCATGACTGCACCAGCCTCATCATCTCCGTGCCCAACCGCCCCGGCGCCGTGCACGACCTGCTGGTGCCCCTGAAGGAAAACGGCGTCTCCATGACGCGCTTCGAGTCGCGCCCGGCGCGCACCGGGCAGTGGGAGTACTACTTCTACATCGACATCAGCGGCCACCCGGCCGAGCCGCACGTGGCCAAGGCCCTGGCCGAATTGCAGCGCCTGAGCGCCTTCTACAAAGTGCTGGGCACCTACCCCGTCGCCGCATAAGGAACCGCCATGTTTGAACAACTCGGACTCATAGGCTGCGGCCTGATGGGCGGCTCGTTCGCCCTGGCGCTGAAGAAAGCCGGACTGGTCAAACGCGTGGTCGGCTACAGCAAGTCGCCCTCCACCACCGACCGCGCGCGCCAGATGGGCGTGATCGACGTCGAAGCGCCCTCGGCCCTGCTGGCCGTCGCTGGCGCCGACATCGTGCTCGTCGCCGTGCCCGTGGCGGCCACCGAGGCCACGCTCAAATCCATCAAACACCTGGTCACGCCGCAAATGCTGGTCATGGACGTGGGCTCGACCAAGGCCGACGTGGTGCAGGCGGCGCAGCGCGCGCTGCGCGATCAAATCGGCTCCTTCGTGCCCGCGCACCCCATCACCGGGCGCGAAGTCTCGGGCGTGGAGCACGCCGAAGCCGGGCTGTACGAAGGCCGCCAGGTCATCCTCACGCCCACCGAGCGCACCCTCACGGCGCAGCTGCACCGCGCCGAAGAACTCTGGGCCGCCCTGGGCAGCCGCGTCACCAGCATGTCGCCCGAGACGCACGACGCCGTCTTTGCCGCCGTCAGCCACCTGCCGCACCTGCTGGCCTTTGCCATGGTGCACAGCGTCATCCAGCAAGAGCACAGCGACCAATTCCTCTCCCTCGCCGGCCCGGGCTTTCGGGACTTCACCCGCATCGCCGCCAGTGATCCCAAAATGTGGCGCGACGTGCTGCGCGCCAACCGCGACGAAATCCTGGCCCAATCGCGCCACTTCCAGCAATCGCTGCAAGCCCTGGAGCACGCCATGCAAGCCCGCAGCGACCAGCCGCTGGAAGACATCCTGACCCTGGCGAGCGAAACCCGCGCCCACTGGCGCATGGGCGCCCAACGCAAAGGCCAAGCCTGAAGCCATGTACCGCACCGCTTTTCTCGATCTGCCCCCCCTGCAAGGCGCCGCCGGCTGCGTGCAGCTGCCCGGCTCCAAGAGCATCTCCAACCGCGTGCTGCTGCTGGCCGCCCTGAGCCATGGCCGCACCACGGTGCGCGACCTGCTCGCCAGCGACGACACCCGCGTCATGCTCGACGCACTGCGCCACATCGGCTGCACCGTAGAAGAAGAAAGCACCAGCACGGTGCACATCACCGGCCTGGGCACGCGCACGCCGCAGTCGCCCGCCAAGCTCTTTTTGGGCAACGCCGGCACCGCCATGCGCCCGCTCACGGCAGCGCTGGCGCTGCTGGGCGGCGAATTTGAGCTCTCGGGCATCGCCCGTATGCACGAGCGCCCGATTGGCGACCTGGTCGATGCCCTGCGCCAGCTCGGCTGCCAGATCCATTATTTGGGCAACGAGGGCTTTCCGCCGCTGCGCATTGCGCATGGCGCGGGCCTGCCGGCACTGCGGCTCGATGCCCCCATCCAGGTGCGCGGCGACGTCTCCAGCCAGTTTCTCACCGCCCTGCTCATGGCGCTGCCGCTGGCGGCGCAGCAGCAGGACGTGGTCATCGAAGTGGTGGGCGAGCTCATCTCCAAGCCCTACATCGCCATCACCCTGGCACTGCTGGCGCGCTTTGGCATTGCCGTACAGCAAGACGGCTGGCAGCGCTTTACCATCCCCGCCGGCAGCCGCTACCAGTCGCCGGGCGAAATCCACGTCGAGGCGGATGCCTCATCTGCTAGCTATTTCATAGCGCTTGGCGCAATCTCGGCAAGCGTTACAGGCGAAAAAGGCATCAAAATCCAGGGCGTGGGGCTCGACTCCATCCAAGGCGACATCCGCTTCATCGACGCCGCCCGCGCCATGGGCGCGCACATCGAGGGCGGGCCCAACTGGCTGCACATCGAGCGCGGCAGCTGGCCCCTCAAAGCCATTGCGCTCGACTGCAACCACATCCCCGACGCCGCCATGACCCTGGCCGTCATGGCGCTCTACGCCCAGGGCACGACGCGCTTGACCAACATCGCCAGCTGGCGCGTGAAGGAAACCGACCGCATCGCCGCCATGGCCACCGAACTGCGCAAACTCGGCGCCGTGGTGGAAGAAGGCGCCGACTTCATCGCCATCACCGCCCCCGCGAGCGCCGCCGATTGGCGCGCCGCCAGCATCCACACCTACGACGACCACCGCGTCGCCATGTGCTTCTCGCTCGCGGCCTTCAACCCGGCGGGCCTGCCCGTCCGAATTGAAGACCCCCAGTGCGTGGCCAAGACCTTCCCTGATTACTTCGAGGCGCTGTTTGGCGTGGCGCAAACCACGCAGGTGCCGGTGCTGTGCATCGACGGCCCCACGGCCTCGGGCAAGGGCACGGTGGCGGCTGCCGTAGCGCAGCAGCTGGGCTACACCTTTCTCGACTCGGGCGCGCTCTACCGCCTGACGGCGCTGGCCACGCTGCAAGCGGGCATCGCCATCGACGCCGACAACGAGGCGCAAATTTCCGCCATCGCCCGCAGCCTGCCGGTGCGCTTTGCCGACGGCAAAGTCTGGCTGGCCGAGGCCGACGTGACCGATGCCATCCGCAGCGAGGAAATCGGCGTCAACGCCTCGTGCCTGTCGAGCCTGCCCGCAGTGCGCAGCGCCCTGGTGGCGCTGCAGCACAGCTTTGCGCGCCTGCCGGGCCTGGTGGCCGACGGGCGCGACATGGGCACCGTCATCTTCCCGCACGCGCCGCTCAAAGTTTTCATGACCGCCAGCGCCGCCTGCCGCGCCGAGCGCCGCTACCAGCAGTTGATTGCCAAGGGAATTGCGGCTAACATCGACACTCTTCGCGCCGACCTGCAGGCGCGCGACCTGCGCGACCAAACCCGCGCCGTCGCCCCGCTGCAGCCGGCCCCAGACGCCATCCCCCTGGACAACTCCACGCTCACGATCGACCAGACCGTGGCGCAGGTGCTGTCCTGGTGGCAGGCACGCCAGCCTTTTGCCGCCCCGGCAAAAGGCTGACAACCCGGCCCACACCGCCCCCACCGTGCTGCACGAGGCAACTCCAGGCACAACTGGTGGTGTGGTTCTTTCACTCCAACCCCGTGGCGCAAGCCACCACCCCTGCGCCCACAGCCTTTAGAAACGGTTGCAATCGTGCTGCCGTCAACCCTGTGGTGCGCACAAGGAAACACATGTCCGAATCTTTTGCCGCCCTGTTTGAAGAATCGCTGCAACGCACCGAAATGCGTCCTGGCGAGGTCATCACCGCCGAAGTCGTGCGCGTTGAGCACAACTTTGTCGTCGTGAACGCTGGCCTGAAGTCCGAAGCCTACGTGCCAATCGACGAATTCAAGAACGACCAGGGCGAGATCGAAGTCCAAGTGGGCGACTTCGTGTCCGTGGCCATCGGCTCCATCGAAAACGGCTACGGCGACACCATCCTCTCGCGCGACACCGCCAAGCGCCTGGCCTCCTGGCTGTCGCTGGAAAAGGCGCTGGAATCGGGCGAATTCGTCACCGGCACCACCTCTGGCAAGGTCAAGGGCGGCCTGACCGTGCTGGTCAACGGCATCCGCGCCTTCCTGCCCGGTTCGCTGATCGACACCCGTCCGATCAAAGACCTCTCGCCCTACGAGAACAAGACCCTGGAATTCAAGGTCATCAAGCTCGACCGCAAGCGCAACAACGTGGTGCTCTCGCGCCGCGCTGTCGTTGAGGCTTCCATGGGCGAAGAACGCGCCAAGCTGATGGAGACGCTCAAGGAAGGCGCCATCGTCAACGGCGTGGTCAAGAACATCACCGAATACGGCGCCTTCGTGGACCTGGGCGGCATCGACGGCCTGCTGCACATCACCGACATGGCATGGCGCCGCGTGCGTCACCCGAGCGAAGTGGTGACGGCTGGCCAGGAAATCACGGCCAAGATCCTCAAGTTCGACACCGAGAAGAACCGTGTCAGCCTGGGCCTCAAGCAAATGGGCGACGACCCCTGGATGGGCGTGGCCCGCCGCTACCCGGCCAACACCCGCCTGTTCGGCAAGATCACGAACATTGCCGACTACGGCGCGTTCGTCGAACTCGAGCCCGGCATCGAAGGCCTGGTGCACGTCTCCGAAATGGACTGGACCAACAAGAACATCGCCCCCAACAAGCTCGTGTCGCTGGGTGACGAAGTCGAAGTCATGGTTCTCGAAATCGACGAAGACAAGCGCCGCATCAGCCTGGGCATGAAGCAGTGCCGTGCCAACCCCTGGCAAGAGTTCGCGCAGAACACCAAGCGCGGCGACCGCGTCAAGGGCCCGATCAAGTCGATCACCGACTTCGGCGTGTTCGTCGGCCTGGCTGCCGGCATCGACGGCCTGGTGCACCTGTCTGACCTGTCGTGGAACGAAACCGGCGAAGCCGCCGTGCGCAACTACAAGAAGGGCCAGGAAGTCGAAGCCATCGTGCTGGCCGTGGACGTGGAGCGCGAGCGCATCTCCCTGGGCATCAAGCAGCTCGACGGCGACCCGTTCACCACCTTCGTGACCGTGAACGACAAGGGCCAGATCGTGACCGGCAAGGTCAAGACCGTGGACCAGCGCGGCGCTGAAATCGACCTGGGCGAAGACATCGTCGGCTACCTGCGCGCCTCCGAAATTTCGCGCGACCGCGTGGAAGACGCCCGCAGCGTGCTCAAGGAAGGCGACGAAGTCACCGCCGTGGTGGTGAACGTGGACCGCAAGACGCGCAACATCCAGCTGTCCATCAAGGCCAAGGACCAGGCAGACCAGCAAGAAGCCATGGCTTCGCTGTCGGCCCAGTCGGCCAAGGAAAACGCCGGCACCACCAGCCTGGGCGCCCTGCTGCGCGCCAAGCTGGACAACTCCGACAAGTAAGCCACGCTGCAGGCGCCGGCCCCTGGGCCTGGCGTCTGTGCGCTACTGCACCAGCCCTCCATGACCCGATCCGACCTCGTCGAAGAACTGGCCGCCCGTTTTGGCCAGCTCACACAGCGCGACGCCGAACTGGCCGTCAAGACCATTCTCGACGCCGTCGGCGACGCCCTGGTGCGTGGCCACCGGATCGAAGTGCGGGGCTTTGGCAGCTTTTCGGTCACGCACCGCCCGCCGCGCCTGGGGCGCAATCCCCGCAGCGGCGAAGCGGTGCACATCCCGCCCAAGCGGGTGCCCCACTTCAAGCCTGGCAAGGCCCTGCGCGAAGCGGTGGCGCAATTGCCGCCTGAAACAGGCGCATAGAATCGCCCCACCACCGGGGAGACCTATGAAATACCTCCTGTGGCTGCTCAAGGCAGCCATTTTTTTTACCCTGTTTGCGTTCGCGCTCAATAACCAGCAAGACGCCAGCGTGCACTTTTTCTTTGGCACGCAATGGCGCGCGCCCATGGTGCTGATCGTGCTCTCTGCCTTTGGCCTGGGCATCGTGATGGGCGTGCTGGGCATGGTGCCGCGCTGGTGGCGCCACCGCAGCGCCGCACGCCGTGCGCAGGCTGCAGCGGCCAGCGCCCAGACAGCCCCTGCCACCGAACCCGCCCCCCTGCCCGCCAGCGCCGAACTGCCACCCCATGGAATTTGACCTCAGCTGGATTTTGCTCGGCCTGCCCCTGGCCTTTGGCCTGGGCTGGTGGGCCTCACGCTTTGACCTGCGCCAGCTGCGCCGCGACAACAGCCAGGCACCCCGGGCCTATTTCAAAGGCCTGAACTACCTGCTCAACGAGCAGCAGGATCAGGCCATCGACGCCTTCATCGAGGCCGTACAAAACGACCCCGACACCTCCGAGCTGCACTTTGCCCTGGGCAACCTGTTTCGCCGCCGGGGCGAGTACCACCGCGCCGTGCGCGTGCACGAGCACCTGCTCTCGCGCGCCGACCTCTCGCGCGCCGACCGCGAGCGCGCCCAGCACGCGCTGGCACTCGATTTCCTCAAGGCCGGCCTGCTCGACCGCGCCGAAGACGCACTCAAGCCCCTCGAAGGCACGCCCTTCGAGCAAGAAGCGCGCTTGGCGCGCCTGGCCATTTACGAGCGCACCCGCGACTGGCCCCAGGCCACCGCCATCGCCGCCAAACTGCAGGCGGCGCAGCAAGGCGATTTCAGCACCCGCCAGGCGCATTACCTGTGCGAGCAAGCACTTGCCGCCTCGGCCCAGGGCGACGAGGCCAGCGCACGGCGCCTGCTGCAGCAAGCGCAGGCCGTGGCACCGCAGGCCCCGCGCCCCTTCATTGAGCGCGCACGCCAGCAGCAGCGCTGCGGCGAAGCCAGCGCCGCCTGCGACACCCTGGAGCAGCTGGCGCAACAAGCCCCCGCCGCCCTGCCCCTGGCGGCGCCGCTGCTGCTCGAAGCCGCCGCCGCCTGCGGGCGCAGCGCCCAGGCCCAGGCCCTGCTGGAGCAGCACTACCAGGCCACGCCGGGCCTGGACCTGCTCATGGCCCTGGTACAGCTCGACGACAACAGTGGCGAAAGCACCCGCCCCGGACGCGCGCGCTACGCCCAGCACCTGGCGCACGAGCCATCGCTGGTGGCGGCCACGCAATGGCTGGCCGCTGAGCCGCTGCAGCACGAAGAACACCACGGCGACGTGCAACGCGCCCTGGAGCTGGCCACCAAGCCCCTGCTGCGCTACCGCTGCGCGGCCTGCGGGTTTGAAGCCCGCCAGCATTTCTGGCAATGCCCCGGCTGCCAAAGCTGGGACAGCTACCCCGCGCGGCGCGTGGAAGAATTGTGATTTTTGACACCACCTAAAGGAGCTTTGCCATGACCTCTGCCCTGTCTCTGCTGCGCTCGACCCTGCTCGCCGCCCTGGTCTGGCTCTGCCTGGCCCCAGCCTGGGCAGGCGTCGAAGTCAATAAAGCCAAAGAAGCCGAGCTCGACGGTGTGCGCGGCCTGGGCCCGATGCTGACGGCGCGCATCCTCAAGGCGCGCGAAAAAGGGCCGTTTCGCAGCTGGGAGGAGTTCATCACCCGCGTCCCGGGCATTGGCCCGACCCGCGCCGCCCAGCTCTCGGGCCAGGGCTTGACGGTCGATGGCCAAAGCTACTCGCTACACATCCCCGCCGCGCCCCAGGCGGGCAACATCCCGCAAGCGCCCAAGGCCCCGCCAGCACCGGACATGCCGGCCAAACCCAAGCTTTGAACAAAATCGGCAGCCAAGGCGCAACCTGAGTGCGCCAGTAGCTCATATTTTTATAGCAAAGCAGCCCAGGAGAATGGCCACATCATGGCCGTAGAATGCAGCGCAATGCCGCTGGTTCACATCCTCCTCCTGCCCTTTCTTGGCAGCCTGCTCGCTGCCATCCTCCCCGCCAACGCCCGCAACACCGAATCCACCCTGGCCGGCCTGATCGCCCTGTGGTGCACGGTGCAGATGGCGCTGCTGTTTCCTGAAATCTCCCAGGGCGGCGTGCTGCGCCACGAAATTGCCTGGCTGCCGCAGTTTGGCCTGCAGCTGGTGCTGCGCCTCGATGGCTTTGCCTGGATGTTTGCCATGCTGGTGCTGGGCATTGGCACGCTGGTGGTGCTCTACGCGCGCTACTACCTCTCGCCAGCCGATCCGGCGCCGCGCTTTTTTGCTTTTTTGCTCGCCTTCATGGGCGCCATGCTGGGCGTGGTGCTCTCGGGCAACCTGATTCAGCTGGCGTTTTTCTGGGAGCTGACCAGCCTGTTCTCCTTTTTGCTCATCGGCTACTGGCACCACCGCCAGGACGCACGCCGGGGCGCGCGCATGGCGCTCACCGTGACCGGCGCAGGTGGCCTGGCGCTGCTGGCGGGGCTACTGGTGCTCGGGCACATCGTCGGCAGCTACGACCTTGACCATGTGCTCGCCGCCGCCAGCCAGGTGCAGGCGCACCCGCTGTACCTGACGGCGCTGGTGCTGATCCTGCTCGGAGCGCTGACCAAAAGCGCGCAATTTCCCTTTCATTTCTGGCTGCCGCGCGCCATGGCCGCGCCCACGCCGGTGTCGAGCTATCTGCATTCGGCCACCATGGTCAAGGCCGGGGTCTTCCTGCTGGCGCGCCTGTGGCCAGTGCTCAGCGGCACCGAGCCCTGGTTCTGGCTCGTCGGCGGCGCCGGCCTCATCACCTTGCTGCTCGGCGGCTTTGCCGCCATGTTCCAGAACGACCTCAAAGGGCTGCTCGCGTACTCGACGATCTCCCACCTGGGGTTGATCACGCTGCTGCTGGGCCTGGGCAGCCCGCTGGCGGCGGTGGCGGCAGTGTTCCACACCATGAACCACGCCACCTTCAAAGCTTCGCTGTTCATGGCGGCGGGCATTGTGGACCACGAAAGCGGCACGCGCGACCTGCGCCGTCTCTCGGGCCTGCGCCACGCCATGCCCATCACCGCCACCTTGGCCATGGTGGCCAGCGCTGCCATGGCCGGCGTGCCGCTGCTCAACGGTTTTTTGTCCAAGGAAATGTTCTTTGCCGAAACCGTGTTCATCGACGCCACGCCGCTGGTGCGCTGGGGCCTGCCCGTGGCCGCCACGCTGGCGGGCATGTTCAGTGTGGCCTACTCGCTGCGCCTGACGCTGGAGGTGTTCTGCGGCCCACCGGCCCAAGACCTGCCGCACGCCCCGCACGAGCCCCCGCGCTGGATGCGCGTGCCCGTCGAGCTGCTGGTGCTCACCTGCCTGCTGGTGGGCACGCTGCCGGGCCAGGTGATTGCGCCCTTTCTCAACGCAGCGGCGGCCCCGGTGGTGGGTGGCGCACTGCCGGCGTTCAGCCTGGCGCTGTGGCATGGCTGGAATGCCCCGGTGGTGATGAGCCTGCTGGCGCTGCTGGGCGGCACGCTGCTGTACCGCGCCCTGCGCCCGGCGCAGCGCAGCGGCCGCATCACGCGCACGCCGCTGTTGGCGCGCTGGGATGGGGAGCAGATTTTTCAGGCCCTGCTGGCGCACCTGTCGCGCGCAGCACGCCAGGGCCGGCGCCTGCTGGGCACGCGCCGCCTGCAGTGGCAAATGCTGTGGCTGGTGCTCGCCGCGCTGGTGGCGGGCGCAGCGCCGCTGCTGCTGCACGGCCTGCGCCTGGGCCAGCGTGCCAGCCTGCCGCTGTCCAGCGCCTTCGTGCTGCTGTGGTTGCTCGGGGGCCTGTGCGCCATCGCCGCCGCCTGGCAGGCCAAGTTCCACCGCCTGGCGGCGCTGACGCTGCTCGGCGGCGCCGGGCTGGCGACCTGCATCACGTTTTTGTGGTTTTCCGCCCCCGACCTGGCGCTCACGCAAATTGCCGTCGAACTGGTGACCACGGTGCTGATCCTGCTGGGCCTGCGCTGGCTGCCGCAGCGCAACGAGGCCCTGCACCTGCGCGCACGCGGCACGCGCCGGCGGCGCCTGCGCGACCTGCTGCTGGCGCTCGCTGCTGGCGCCGGCATGGCCTGGCTGGCCTTTGCCATGATGAGCCGCGACTTTCCCGAGAGCACCTCCACGTTCTTCCTCGAACGCGCGCTCAGCGAGGGCGGGGGCACGAACGTGGTCAACGTCATGCTGGTCGATTTCCGGGGCTTTGACACTTTTGGCGAAATCGTCGTCCTGGCCATCGTCGCCCTGACCGTCTATGCCTTGCTGCGGCGCTTTCGCCCGGCGCGCGAGAGCATGGATCTGCCGCCGCAGCAGCGCGCCGTGCCGGCCGACCTGCAGACCGATCTGCTCAACCCGCGCCACGCGCAAGACACCGCCGTGGGCTATCTGATGGTGCCCGCCGTGCTGGTGCGCCTGCTGCTGCCGCTGGCAACGCTGGTGGCGGCCTATATTTTTCTGCGCGGGCACAACGAGCCCGGCGGCGGCTTCGTCGCTGGGCTGGTGCTGTCGGTGGGGCTGATCTTGCAGTACATCATCTCGGGCACGGAATGGGTCGAGGCCCATATGCCGCTCTCACCCCGGCGCTGGATCGCCGCCGGCCTGCTGTGCGCCCTGGCCACGGGCGTGGGCGCCTTTGCCTGGGGCTACCCTTTCCTGACCACACACACTGCGCACCTGCACCTGCCCTGGCTGGGCGAGGTGCACGTGGCGAGCGCGCTGTTCTTCGACATCGGTGTCTTCGCCCTGGTGGTGGGCGCCACACTGCTCATCTTGACGGCGCTGGCGCACCAGTCGATCCGGGGCCACCGCTGGCACGCACGCTTGCTCGAAGAAGCCGATTTCACCCCTGAAATACAAGCAAAAACAGGCTCTAGCGCTTATAGAACAAGCGCGAGCAGCTATAAATTAAATAGCAAAATACAAGGCGGACTGTAATGGAGATCGTGCTCGCCCTGGCCATTGGCGTGTTCACTGGCGCTGGCGTCTGGCTGCTGCTGCGCCCGCGCACCTTTCAGATCATCATGGGGCTGTCGCTGCTGTCGTACGCCGTCAACCTGTTCATCTTCAGCATGGGGCGGCTGGGCCTGCAAATGGGCAAGCCGCCGGTGCTGCAAGCGGGCCTGGCACAAGACCTGCAGCATTACGCTGATCCGCTGCCACAGGCGCTGGCGCTCACCGCCATCGTCATCGGCTTTGCCATGACGGCCCTGTTCCTGGTGGTGCTGCTGGCGGCGCGCGGCATGTCGGGCACCGACCATGTGGACGGCAGCCACGCGCGTGAACACCGGGAGATGCCATGAGCAGCACCGACTGGCTGCCCCTGGTTGGGCCTTGGGTCGAGCGCCTCATGCCGCACCTGCTGCTCGCCCCCATCTTGCTGCCGCTGGCCAGCGCAGCGCTCATGCTGCTGCTGGGCGAGGAGCGCCAGCGCGGCAAACTCGTGCTCAACATCGGCTCCACCCTGGCGGGCCTGTGCGTGGCGCTGGCGCTGCTGCTCTACAGCGACCGGCCCGGCCCCAGCGCCACCCTGGGCGTGTACCTGCCGGGCAACTGGCCGGCGCCGTTTGGCATCGTGCTGGCGCTCGATAGGCTCAGTGCGCTGATGCTGGTGCTGTCCTCCTTCATCGCCCTGGCCTCCATCGTCTTTGCGGCCGCGCGCTGGCACCGCGCCGGCGTGCATTACCACCCGCTGTTCCAGTTCCAGCTGATGGGCCTGGCCGGCGCCTTTCTCACCTCCGACCTGTTCAACCTGTTCGTCTTTTTTGAAATCCTGCTGGCCGCCTCCTACGGCCTGCTGCTGCACGGCTCGGGGCGGGCCCGGGTGCAGGCCGGGCTGCACTACATCGCCATCAACCTGGCCGCGTCCACGCTGTTTTTGATTGGCGCGTCCATGCTCTACGGCCTCACGGGCACGCTCAACATGGCCGATCTGGCGCGCAGCATCGCCCATGTCACCCCCGGCGACCGGGGCCTGCTGCACGCCGGCGCCGGCATTTTGGCCACGGCCTTTCTCATCAAGGCAGCCGTCTGGCCGCTGAACTTCTGGCTGGTGCCGGCCTACGGCAGCGCCACGGCGCCGGTGGGCGCGCTCTTTGCGCTCATGACCAAGGTCGGCATCTACACCCTGCTGCGCCTGTGGACGCTGCTGTTTGGCAGCGAAGCCGGCCCCAGCGCCCTGTGGGGCGGGCCTTGGCTGGTGGGCTGCGGCATGGTCACCATGGTATTTGGCGCCATCGGCATGATGGGCTCGCAGCGCAGCACGCACCTGGCGGGCTACGCCGCCGTGCTCTCCTCGGGCACGCTGCTTGCCACCATGGGTCTGGGCCAAACCGAGCTCACCGCCGCCTTGCTGTACTACCTGCCCAGCTCCACCCTGGCGGTGGCAGCGCTGTTTTTGCTCGCCGACCTGGTCGAGCGCTGGCGCAACGACGGCACACGCCCGGATGCGGACGACGAGGACGCACCCTTTCTCACCCCCGAGCTGCTGCCCGCCCAAGGTGTAAACCTCGACGATGAGGAAGAAGCGCTGATCGGGCGCGTGATTCCGGCCGCAGCCGCCTTCCTCGGCCTGGCCTTTCTGGCCTGCACCTTGGTGATTGCGGGGCTGCCGCCGCTGTCGGGCTTTGTCGGCAAATTTGCCATGCTCACCGCCTTGCTCAACCCGCTGGGCCTGGGCGCCTCGGGCGGGCTGCGCCCCGGGCCCATTGGCTGGAGCTTGCTGGCGCTGATGGTGGGCACCGGGCTGCTGGCGCTGCTGGCGCTCACGCGCACCGGCATCCGCCACTTCTGGGCCGCGCAAGATCGCCAGGCGCCACAGCTGCGCGTGCTCGAAGGGCTGCCCATCGCCGCCTTGCTTGCCGCCTGTCTGTGGCTCACGGTGCAGGCGCCGCTGGTGCTGCAGTTCACCCAGGCCAGCGCCAACGCCCTGCACGCGCCGCACACCTACATCCGCGCCGTCATGCAGGCCCAGCCCATCCCTGGCGCGCCGGAGGCACCATGAAAAAACTCCTGCCCTCGCCCCTGCTCTCGGGCGTGCTGTTCGTGCTCTGGCTGCTGCTCAACCGCTCGGCCAGCAGCGGCCATTTGCTGCTGGCGCTGCTCTTGGCGCTGCTGATCCCGCAAATCACCGGCGCGCTGCGGCCGCTGCCGGTGCGCATACGCCGCCCGGGCCGCATCCTGCAGCTGGGCCTGCGCGTCATGGCCGACAGCGTGCTCTCCAATTGGCAGGTGCTGCGCATCATCTTGCGCCCCGGGCTGCAGCGCCACCCCAGCGCCTTTGTGCACATTCCGCTGCAGCTGCGCGACCCCAACGCTCTCGCGGTGCTGGCCACCATCGTCTGCATCACCCCCGGCACGGCCTGGGCAGAGCTGGCCCTGGACCGCTCCATGCTGCTGCTGCATGTGCTGGAAGTGAAAGACCCGCAGGCCATCGTCGCGCATGTAAAAACCCATTATGAAAAGCCGCTGATGGAGATTTTTGAATGAGCATCCTCTCCTGGGCTCTGCCCCTGGCCATGGTGCTGCTGGCCATCGCCATGCTGCTGACCCTGGTGCGCCTGCTGCGCGGCCCCAATGCGCAGGATCGGGTGCTGGCGCTCGATTGCATGTACCTCAACGGCATGTTGCTGATGCTGGTGCTGGGCATGTATTACGCCACCGGGCATTACTTTGAAGCGGCGCTGCTGGTGGCGCTGTTTGGCTTTGTGGGCTCCACCGCCATGGCCAAATTTTTGCTGCGCGGCGAGATCATCGAATGAGCGCCCCCGCCCTGCCCCTGTGGGCCGAAATCACCATCGCCACCCTGGTGCTGCTGGGCGCGGGCATTGCCCTGCTCGGCTCGCTGGGTCTGCTGCGCCTGAAAACCTATTTCGAGCGCGTCCACGCCCCGGCCATCATCGCCACGCTGGGCCTGTGGTGCGTGATGCACGCGAGCATCGTGTACTTCTCGCTGCTCGGCCATCAAATGGCCCTGCACCCGCTGCTACTGGCCCTGTTCGTCGCCATCACCGTGCCCGTCACCACCATTTTTTTAATGCGCGCCGCGCTCTTTCGTGCCCGCCGCGCTGGCCAGGCAGACGTGCCCGCCAACCTCAGCCACCGCCCGCCCTCAAAATAAGCACCCATGGCGTTTGACTACCTCGATTTCGACTACAGCGAAGACGCCGATGGCGCTGCCGGCTGGGACGCCATGGCCTGCGTCAGCGCCGCACACCTGCCCGCCCTGTGCCAGGAAGTGGCGCAACTGCTGGCCTGGGCCGAGGCGCATTTTCCGGGCTGCCAAGGCGCCATCGAAGAAGGATTCGACTGGGACTTTGACCTGCAGGCACAAACCGAGGCCGGCGCCCCCCTGCACTGCACTTACGACCGTGCCGCTCAGCAGCTGCAGCTGGCGCCTGCGCCCGCAAACGAACGGGTACAGCTGAGCCTGGCGCTGTGCACCAGCCCCGCCTTTGGCCGGGCGCTGCACGATTTTCTCTACACCTAAAACACCCCCGCCATGCTGCCCGTGATCTCGATTTGCCTGGGCGCCTGCCTGGGCGCGCTCGCCCGCTGGGGCCTGGGCCTGTGGCTGTCGCAACCGGGCAGCCTGCTGCCCTGGGGCACGCTGGCGGCCAATTTGCTCGGCGGCTATCTGGTAGGGGTGTGCGTGGCCGTGTTCCAGGCCTTGCCGCAGCTCGATCCGGCCTGGCGCCTGCTGCTGGTGACGGGTTTTTTGGGGGCGCTGACGACGTTTTCGAGCTTTTCTGCCGAAGTCATGGGCCTTTTGCTGCAGCAGCGCCTGGGCCTGGCGCTGCTGGTGGCGGGCGCGCACCTGGGCGGCTCGCTGCTGCTGACCTGGCTGGGCCTGCTCAGCGCCAGCGCCTTGCTGCGCTGACGGCCTTTAGCGGCCGCTGCGCGCCTCGACCCAGTGGCGCACGCGCTCGGCGTCGCCCAAGCGGCTGAATTTGCCTGCCGAATCCAGGAACACCATGATGAGCTTGCGCCCAGCCACCTCGGCCTGCATCACCAGACAGCGCCCAGCTTCAGAGATATAGCCCGTTTTTTGCAAGCCAATATCCCAAGCCGGGCTCTTGACCAGGCGGTTGGTGTTGTTGAACTGCAAGGTACGGCGGCCCACCTCCACCTCGTAGCCCGGCGACGTGGACAGCTCGCGCAGCAGCGGCACGCCATGCGCCACGCCCACCAGGGTGGCCAGGTCGCGGGCGCTCGATTGGTTCTGGCTCGACAGCCCGGTGGGCTCCACGTAGCGCGTGTCCTTCATCCCCAGCTGCTGCGCCTTGGCGTTCATTTTGGCAACAAAAACCGCCAAGCCACCGGGATAGGTGCGGCCCAGGGCGTGGGCAGCGCGGTTTTCGCTCGACATCAGCGCCAGGTGCAGCAGCTCGCCGCGCGTGAGCGTGGTGCCAACCGACAGGCGCGAGCGGCTGCCTTTTTCGGTGTCCACGTCGTCCTGAGTGATGCTCAGGTGCTCATCGAGCGGCAGGTGCGCCTCGGCCACCAGCAGGCCGGTCATGAGCTTGGTGATGGAGGCGATCGGCAGCACGGCCTTGTCGTTCTTGCTCAGCAGCACTTCGTGCGTGTCCTGATCCACCACCAGGGCGACGCTGGACTTGAGATCGAGCGGATCGTCGGTCTTGTGCAGGCCGGCGAGCTGGCCAAAAGATTGGCGCTCCGCCACCACCACGGGGGCAGCCACAGCCGCAGCACGCAAGGAATTGCGGGCACCACGCGCCGGCAATTGAACGCGCACGCGCTGGGTCTTGCCCTGGCGGGCCACCTTGCGTGCCGGCTCCACCTTGCGAGCCATGCTGCGCTTTTTCACGCTGCTGCTCACCTGCTGTTTTTTGGCCGGTTTTTTCACAGCCGCCTGGGCCATGGGGGCAGCCAAGGCCAGGCTCAACAAAGCCAGGCCACACCATTGGGAAAAACGTCCGAGAACGGCAAGGCGGGTCTTTTGCATCCGAATACCCCAGGCAGAAACAATCTGCGGCAGTGTAGCCAATTAAAAAGTCACGCAATATCAAGTAATTGCGTGACTTTTCAAGAAAGTGGGTGAGATTATAAAACGCCCACCCGACTGCGTTTGAAACGCTTGCTCTAAATCAACTGCGGATCAACCCTGGGCCGCCACTTTGTCGGCCTTGCTGTGCAGCTTGTTGAGCGCGCTCAGGTAGGCCTTGGCAGAGGCGACGATGATGTCCGGGTCGGCGCCCACGCCGTTGACCACGCGGCCATTGCTTTGCAGGCGCACGGTGACCTCGCCCTGCGCATCGGTCGAGCCGCTGATGGCGTTGACCGAGTACAGCTGCATTTCAGCGCCGCTTTTCACGTGCGACTCGATGGCCTGGAACGAGGCATCGACCGGGCCGTTGCCCTGCGCCTGGCCCTGCACTTCCTGGCCGCCGACGGTGAAGACGATGCGCGCCTGCGGGCGCTCGCCGGTTTCGCTGTGCTGGGCGAGCGAGACGAAGCCGTAGCGCTCTTTCTCGTGCGCCAGGCTTTCGTCACTCACCAGAGCGAGGATGTCTTCGTCAAAAATCTCGCTCTTGCGGTCTGCCAGCTCCTTGAACTTGGCAAAGGCGGCGTTGACGTCGGCCTCGGAGTCGAGCTGCACGCCCAGTTCCTGCAGGCGCTGCTTGAAGGCGTTGCGGCCCGAGAGTTTGCCGAGCACGATTTTGTTGGCGCTCCAGCCCACGTCTTCGGCGCGCATGATTTCGTAGGTGTCACGCGCCTTGAGCACGCCGTCCTGGTGGATGCCGCTGGCGTGGGCGAAGGCATTGGCGCCGACCACGGCCTTGTTCGGCTGCACGACGAAGCCGGTGGTCTGGCTGACCATGCGGCTGGCGGCGACGATGTGCTCGGTGGCGATATCGACCTGCAGGTTGAAATAGTCCTTGCGCGTTTTCACCGCCATGACGACTTCTTCGAGCGAGCAATTGCCGGCGCGCTCGCCCAGGCCGTTGATGGTGCACTCCACCTGGCGCGCACCGCCGATCTGGACGCCAGCAAGGGAGTTCGCCACCGCCATGCCCAGGTCGTTGTGGCAGTGCACGCTCCAGATGGCCTTGTCGCTGTTGGGAACTTTCTCGCGCAGCGTCTTGATGAAGTTGCCATACAGCTCGGGAATGGCGTAGCCGACGGTGTCGGGGATGTTGATGGTGGTGGCGCCTTCGTTGATCACGGCCTCGCAGACGCGGGCGAGAAAGTCGATCTCGCTGCGGTAGCCGTCTTCGGCGCTGAACTCGATGTCGGCGGCCAGGTTGCGCGCAAAGCGCGTGGACAGGCGCGCCTGCTCCAGAACCTGCTCGGGCGACATGCGCAGCTTCTTCTCCATGTGCAACGGGCTGGTGGCAATGAAGAGGTGGATGCGACCCCGGTTGGCGTCCTTGAGCGCTTCGGCGGCGCGGGCGATGTCGCGGTCGTTGGCGCGAGCGAGCGAGCAGATGGTCGAATCCTTGACGGCCCGTGCAATCGCCTGCACGCACTCGAAGTCGCCGTTGGAGCTGGCGGCAAAGCCGGCCTCGATCACATCGACCTTCAGGCGTTCGAGCTGGCGCGCAATGCGCAGCTTCTCGTCGCGCGTCATGCTGGCGCCGGGGGACTGCTCGCCGTCACGCAAAGTGGTATCGAAAATGATGAGTTTGTCTGCCATGCTGAACTCCTGAGGTGAATGGGGTGGGGAACCCGCAACTTGGAAAAATGGGACGCTCAAAACAAAAGGCCCGCTGCGGGTGCATACGGGCCTTTGAGAAGATGAAAGATGCGCGCGCGCCCTACCGTCTCCGCCCGAAGGAGGTTAGCAGTAGGGCCAGGGCAAAAAATTTCATGCGCGCCAATGTAGCACATCTGCAGCGTGCTCTTACTTGTGCAGGCCGCGCTCGTCGGGCTCGTCGGTCGAGGTGCTGATGACGCTGGTGGGCTGGCCCTTGGCCTTGCGCCAGGCATAGACCACGTAGCCCGAAAGACCGTAGAGCACGAAAACGCCAAACAGCACCGTCGGCGCATGGATGTTGATGATGGCGATCGCCAGCACGATGAGGACGATGGCGGCAAAGGGCACGCTGCGCTTCATGTGCAAGTCTTTGAAGCTGTAGAACGGCGCATTCGTCACCATGCTCAGGCCGGCGTAGAGGGTAAAGGCAAACGTCAGCCAGGTGATGTGCCACCAGCTCAGGCCCAGCAGGCTGTCACCGGGGCGCACGCCGGCATCCGTGAGCAGCCAGATCAAGCCCATCACCAGCGCCGCCGCCGCCGGCGAGGGCAGGCCCTGAAAATAGCGCTTGTCCACCACGCCGGTGTTGACGTTAAAGCGCGCCAGGCGCAGCGCAGCGCAGGCGCAATAAACAAAGGCAGCAATCCAGCCCCAGCGCCCCAGGCCCTGCAGCGCCCATTCGTAGGCGATGAGCGCGGGCGCAGCGCCAAAGGAGACCATGTCCGAGAGCGAATCCATCTGCTCGCCAAAAGCGCTTTGCGTGTTCGTCATGCGCGCCACGCGGCCATCGAGGCTGTCGAGCACCATGGCGCAGAAGACGCCGATGGCGGCCATCTCAAAGCGCCCATTCATGGCCATGACGATGGCATAGAAGCCGCCAAACAACGCCGCCAGCGTGAACAGATTGGGCAAAACGTAAATGCCCTTGCGCCGTTTGCGCGGCAACACGGGCGCTGGCGGGCTGCCGGCCTCGTTCCCATCATGCATAGTCAAATCAACCTCCAGCGCTTGCCAGACAAGCGCAAGCAGCTATGAATTTCATAGTAAACCAACCCCAGGCGGGGCGAAGGGGGCAGTGTAGCGACTTGGCTGCAGCCCCAACGCAAAAAGGCCACCGAAGTGGCCTTGTTTGCAGGGGCTAGCGCAGCGATCAGTTGCGGCTCTGGTCCACCAGCTTGTTCTTGGCGATCCAGGGCATCATGGCGCGCAGCTGGCCACCGACTTGCTCGATGGCGTGCTCCGCGTTCTGGCGGCGGCGGGCCGTCATGCTGGGGTAGTTGGTCTTGCCTTCCAGGATGAACATCTTGGCGTATTCACCAGTCTGGATGCGCTTCAAGGCATTGCGCATGGCCGCGCGCGACTGCTCGTTGATGACCTCGGTGCCCGTCACGTACTCGCCATACTCCGCGTTGTTGGAGATGGAGTAGTTCATGTTGGCGATGCCGCCTTCGTACATCAGATCGACGATGAGCTTCAACTCGTGCAGGCACTCGAAGTAGGCCATCTCGGGGGCGTAGCCGGCTTCGGTCAGGGTCTCAAAACCCATCTTCACCAGCTCGACGGCGCCGCCGCAGAGCACGGCCTGCTCGCCGAACAGGTCGGTTTCGGTCTCTTCCTTGAAGTTGGTCTCGATGATGCCGCCCTTGCCGCCGCCGTTGGCCATGGCGTAGGACAGGGCCAGGTCACGCGCCTTGCCGCTCTTGTCCTGGTACACAGCGATGAGCGAGGGCACGCCGCCGCCCTTCAAGTACTCGGAGCGCACGGTGTGGCCCGGGCCCTTGGGGGCGACCATGATCACGTCCAGATCGGCGCGCGGCACGACCTGGTTGTAGTGCACGTTGAAGCCGTGGGCAAAGGCCAGCGTGGCGCCTTGCTTGATGTTGGGCGCAACGTTGTTGTTGTACACCTCGGGAATGTTCTCGTCGGGCAACAAGATCATGACCAGGTCGGCGGCCTTGACGGCGTCGTTGACTTCCATCACCGTGAGGCCGGCCTTGGCGACCTTGTCCCACGAAGCGCCGCCCTTGCGCAGGCCAACGATGACCTTGACGCCGCTTTCGTTCAGGTTCTGCGCGTGCGCGTGGCCCTGGCTGCCGTAGCCGATGATGGCGACGGTCTTGCCCTTGATGAGGGACAGGTCACAGTCTTTGTCGTAGAAAACTTTCATGTTGGCTCCGGGTTGAATTCGCAGGGAAAAATGGAAAGACAAAAAAGGGATTAGACGCGCAAAATGCGCTCGCCCCGGCCAATGCCGCTGGCGCCGGTGCGCACCGTCTCCAAAATGGCCGTGCGGTCGAGCGCCTGCAAGAAGGCATCGTTCTTGGACTGATCGCCCGTCAGCTCGACGGTATAGCTTTTCTCGGTCACGTCGATGATGCGGCCACGGAAAATGTCGGCCATGCGCTTCATCTCCTCGCGCTCCTTACCAACGGCGCGCACCTTGACCATCATCAGCTCGCGCTCGGTATAAGCGCCTTCGGTCAGATCGACCACCTTCACGACCTCGATGAGGCGGTTCAGGTGCTTGGTGATCTGCTCGATGACGTCATCCGAGCCGGTGGTCTGGATGGTCATGCGCGAGAGCGAGGGGTCTTCCGTCGGCGCCACGGTGAGCGACTCGATGTTGTAGCCCCGGGCGGAAAACAGCGCCACCACGCGCGAGAGCGCGCCGGCTTCGTTTTCCAGCAAAACGGCAATGATGTGTTTCATGTCAGCGTCCTCTTCTCGCTGCCCTCCCCCGGCGCCGGTAAGCGGCGGGCTTGGCAGGCAATAGATTCGTCAAATACTATAAAAATGATAGCTGCTTACGCTTATCCAGCAAGCGCTAGCGGCTTATTTCGCTTAAAGGTCTTCGGAACCGAGCAGCATTTCCGTGATGCCCTTGCCGGCGCGCACCATGGGGAACACGTTCTCGGTCGGGTCGGTGCGGAAGTCCAGGAACACGGTGCGATCCTTCAACTTGCGTGCCTCGCGCAGCGCCGGCTCCACGTCCTGCGGGCGCTCGATCAGCAGGCCGACGTGGCCGTAGGCTTCAGCGAGCTTGACGAAGTTGGGCAGCGCATCCATGTAGCTGTGGCTGTAGCGACCTGAGTATTCAATCTCCTGCCACTGGCGCACCATGCCGAGGTAGCGGTTGTTGAGCGAACAAATCTTGATCGGCGTGTTGTACTGCAGGCAGGTGGAGAGCTCCTGGATGTTCATCTGCACCGAGCCCTCGCCGGTGATGCAGAACACCTCGGCATCGGGCTTGGCCAGCTTGATGCCCATGGCGTACGGAATGCCCACGCCCATGGTGCCCAGGCCACCGGAGTTGATCCAACGGCGCGGCTCGTTGAACTTGTAGAACTGCGCCGCCCACATCTGGTGCTGGCCGACGTCGGAGGTGATGTAGGTCTCCGTGTCCTTCGTCATGTTCCACAGCGTCTCAACCACGAACTGCGGCTTGATGACCTCGGTATTGCCCCGGTCGTATTGCAGGCAATCGCGCGCGCGCCAGCCTTCGATCTGATCCCACCAGGCGGCCAGAGCGCCGGCGTCAGGGCGCTGGGGCGTCTCGCGGATCATGGCGATCAACTCGGCCAGCACGTCCTTGACGTCGCCGACGATCGGGATATCGACCTTGACGCGCTTGGAGATCGACGACGGATCAATGTCGATATGAATGATCTTGCGGTCGTTTTGCGCGAAGTGCTTGGGGTTGCCGATCACGCGGTCGTCAAAGCGTGCGCCCACGGCCAGCAGCACGTCGCAGTTTTGCATGGCGTTGTTGGCTTCCACCGTGCCATGCATACCCAACATGCCGACGAACTTGCGATCGGACGACGGATAGGCGCCCAGCCCCATGAGCGTGTGCGTCACCGGGTAGCCCAGCATATCGACCAGGGTGCGCAGCTCGTTGCAGGCATTGCCCAGCAGCACGCCGCCGCCGGTGTAGATATACGGGCGCTTGGCCGTCAGCAAAAGCTGCAGCGCTTTGCGAATCTGGCCGCTGTGGCCTTTTTTCGCCGGGTTGTAAGAGCGCATTTCCACGCTCTGCGGATAACCCTGGTACACGATTTTCTTGAACGAGACGTCCTTGGGCACATCAACCACCACCGGGCCGGGACGGCCGGTGCGGGCGATATGAAACGCCTTCTTCATGGTCTCGGCCAGGTCGCGCACATCCTTGACGAGGAAGTTGTGCTTGACGATCGGGCGCGTGATGCCCACGGTGTCGCATTCCTGGAAGGCATCGAGGCCGATGGCCGCCGTCGGCACCTGGCCCGAGATGATGACCATGGGGATCGAATCCATGTACGCCGTGGCAATGCCGGTGACGGCATTCGTCAGGCCAGGGCCGGAGGTCACCAGGGCCACCCCGACATCGCCGGTGGCGCGGGCGTAGCCGTCGGCAGCGTGCACGGCCGCCTGCTCGTGGCGCACCAGCACGTGCTGGATGGATTCTTGTTTGTAGAGCGCGTCGTAGATGTAGAGGACAGCACCGCCGGGGTAGCCCCAGATGTACTTCACGCCCTCGGCCTGCAAGGCCTTGACGACGATTTCGGCACCCATCAATTCGGGTGCGGCAGAGGTCTGCGGGGCTGCACTGTCAGCCTTGGAAATTTCCATGATCAACCTTTGTGAATTTCTCTGACGAAAAACCTTGGGTGCCCCTGGCCTGCGGCCCTTGTGGGGCCAGTTTGGGACTTAAGGCCAAGGACATGGGCGCCATGAGTTGCGCGCCGGACCGTGACCCGTTTGCCGTTGAACTGCAGCGGTCATTATGCACTGCAACATAGCCACATCGGCCAACGCATGGAAAAAATGGCACGCAATGCCATAATCTCGCCTCTTTGCGCCCCCCTGCGCGCTGACCTTTCATTGGCCCACCCCGGGCTCCACCTGTCTTGGCCACGGAACAAGAACTCTCCGATTTCCTCAAAAGCGTTGAAAAACGAGCCTTTAAGCGCTCGCTTTATCACGTGCGCAACGAGGAATCGGCACTGGACATCGTGCAAGACAGCATGCTCAAGCTGGCCGAGCATTACGGCGACAAACCCGTCACCGAGCTGCCCATGCTGTTCCAGCGCATCCTGTCCAACTGCACCCTGGACTGGTTTCGGCGCCAAAAAACACGCAATGCCCTGTTCTCCAACCTCAGCGATTTTGAAGGCGAGGGCGAAGATGGCGCAGAATTCAACCTCCTTGAAGCCTATAGCGGCCCCGACGGCGATGCCCTGGGCGACAGCGCAGAAACGCAAACCGAGCGCGCCCAGACGCTGCAAAGCATCGAGACCGAAATCCAAGGTTTGCCAACGCGTCAACGCGAAGCCTTTTTAATGCGTTACTGGGAGGAGATGGACGTTGCCGAAACTGCCGCCGCCATGGGCTGCACGGAAGGCAGCGTCAAAACCCATTGCTTTCGTGCCATTCAAGCCCTGAGCAAAGCCCTCAAAGCCCGAGGAATCACACTATGACCACCGCCGTCCGCCCAGCCGCCCCCACCCCCGCCGCCGAACAATTCGCCCGGCGCGTTGCCGTGCGCCTGTCCGACGGCACCGACGCCCTGCCCTACGACATCTCCGAGCGCCTGCGCGCTGCGCGCGTGCAAGCGTTGGCACGGCGCAAGCGCGAGGTCGTGGTGCAGCAGCTGCGCCCCGCCCCGGTTGTGGTGCGCCAGGGCCGCAGCGCAGCGCTGGGCGGTTGGGGCAGTGAAGGCGGTACCTGGTGGCGTGCCCTGGCCTCGGCCATCCCGCTCATGGCCTTGTTCGTCGGCCTGGTGGTGGTCAACGTCAACGAAACCGAATACAGCACCACCGAAGTCGCCGAAGTCGATGCAGCCCTGCTCACCGATGACCTGCCCCCCTCGGCCTACGCCGACCCGGGGTTTGTGCAATACCTCAAGAGCGTGGACACCTCCACGCACTGACCTCCCGCAACGCCTGAATGCCTTTGCTGTCACCAGAATCCACCACCCGCACCTCCTCTCTCCCCGCCCTGGCACTGGCCGCCGCCTTGCTCGGCGGCTTTGCTGTGTTGGGCGGATGGGTCGTGCAGCAGGTACGCATGGCGCCCAACGCCCTGCCACTGGAAATTACCGAGGCCCCAAAACCCAGCGCCCGCATGGCCACCCCAGCCGTGGCCCACAGCGCCCCCAGCGGCACCACCTGGAAAGAACTCAGCCGCGCCGAACAACTGGCCCTGGCCCCCCTGCAAGAACAATGGCCTCGCATGGGCCAGGCGCAAAAGCAGCGCTGGCAAGCCCTGGCGCGCAGCTTTGCCAGCCTGCCGCCGCAAGAGCAAGCCAAACTGCACAGCCGCATGGCCGACTGGGCCAGCCTGAGCGCCCAGCAGCGCAGCCAGGCACGCCTGAACTACGCCGTAACCAACCGCCTGGCGCCCAGCCCCAGCGATAAGCGCGCCCAATGGGAGGCGTACCAGGCGCTCAGCGCCGAAGAAAAAAAACGCCTGGCATCCAAGGCCACCACCAAACCAGCAGGCGCAGCCACCGCCTTGCGCCCCGTCGCGCCGCGCAAACTGGTGCGCGTACCCGCTGCCGCCGAGGCCCCTGCCAATCTGGCCAACCCGCCCAAAATCAGCCCGCCCATCGCCGTCAAGCCTGCCGCGCCCGCCGCACCGCCGCCGCCAGCTGCGCCAGTGGTGGTGGAGACCATGGCCATCCCGACACCCGCAGCCGAAGTGCAGCCCCTGGCGCCGCTGGACACACCGCCACCACCGCCGCAAAACAACGACACTGCAGCCCCCCAGGGCACACGCGGCGGCCTCTCGCCCGAGCTTTACACGCCCAACTGACCCCCGACGCGCGTGCTGCGCGCCCGCCTTGCATGACTTCTGCGCCTGCCCCCACCCTGATTGCCCCTCCCATTGTCCGGCGCCTGGCCTGTTGGCTCTATGAGGGTATGTTGATGTTTGGCGTCGTCTTCATCGCCGGCTACCTGTTCAGCACCCTGACGCAAACGCGCAACGCTCTGGACAACCGCCACGCCCTGCAGGCTTTTTTGCTCGTGGTCTTTGGCATTTATTTCACCTGGTTCTGGGCCAAAGGCCAGACACTGGCGATGAAAACCTGGCACATCCGCGTCGTCAACGCCCAGGGCCAAGCCCTGAGCCAGCGCCGCGCACTACTGCGCTACGCCCTGTCGTGGCTCTGGTTTTTGCCCCCCTTGGGCGCCAGCGCCGCCTGGCAACTGCCCAGCGCACAGACTGCCGTACTCACCCTGGGCTGGGTCGCCATCTGGGCCCTGCTCAGCCGCTTTCACCCCCAGCGCCAGTTTTGGCACGACGCCTGGGCCGGCACACGCCTGATCGACGCCCGCCGCCAGCCATGACCGCCCCACCCTCCCCCGCCAACCCCCAAAAAGCCCGCACCGGGCTCAACCGCCTGTGGCACGCCACCGGCTACTCCATCGCCGGCCTGCGCGCGGGCTGGGGCGAAAAAGCCTTCCGCCAGGAAGCCATCGCCGCCGTGTTCTTGCTGCCGCTGGCGGTTTGGCTCGGGCGCGACTGGGTGGAAGTCGCCTTGCTCGCGGCCAGCGTGCTGCTGGTCATGATTGTCGAGCTGCTCAACACTGGCATTGAGGCCGCCATCGACCGCATCGGCCCCGAGTGGCACGAACTCTCCAAACGCGCCAAGGACATGGGTAGCGCCGCCGTGCTGCTCTCGCTGCTCATTTGTGGCGGCATCTGGGCTGCGGCCCTATGGCAAAGGTTTTTATGACGACACCGGCTTTCTCCCTCTGCGTTTACTGCGGCTCGCGCCCGGGCGACAACCCTCTCTTTACCCAGGCCGCGCAGGCCGTGGGCCGCTGGATTGGGACGCATGGCGGCCAATTGGTCTACGGCGGCGGCCGCAGTGGTTTGATGGGCGAAGTGGCGCAGGCGGCCCGCCAGGCGGGGGCCCGGGTAGTGGGCGTGATCCCGCAAGCCCTGGTGGACAAGGAACTGGCGAACCAAGATTGTGACGAGCTGCACATCGTGCACACCATGCACGAACGCAAGGCCCTGATGACCGAGCGCAGCGACGCCTTCCTGGCCCTGCCCGGGGGCATAGGCACGCTCGAAGAACTGTTTGAAGTCTGGACCTGGCATCAGCTGGGCTACCACGCCAAGCCCATCGGCCTGCTCGACGTGGCGCAGTACTACCAAGGGCTGCGCACCTTCCTAACCCACAGCGTGCACCAGGGCTTCATGGGCGAATGGCAGCTGGGCCTGGTGCAGGCCAGCGACGATGCCGCGCAACTGCTGCCAGCACTGGTGCAGGCAGCGGGCACGGCCAAGGCCAGCGCTGCGCCGCTGCGCAGCGTGATTTAGATTGCGGCGTCGTCGAGTTCGCCGGTGCGAATGCGCACCACGCGCTCGACCGGGGTGACGAAAATTTTGCCGTCACCGATCTTGCCGGTGCTGGCAACGCCGACGATGGCATCGACGCAGCGATCCACGTCCTCGGTGCGCACCACCACCTCGACCTTCACCTTGGGCAGGAAATCGACCACGTACTCGGCGCCCCGATACAGCTCGGTGTGGCCTTTTTGGCGGCCAAAGCCCTTCACTTCGGTCACCGTGAGGCCGTTGACGCCGCAATCGGCCAGGGCTTCGCGCACCTCTTCGAGCTTGAAGGGCTTGATGATGGCGGTGATCATTTTCATGGCGTGGTCTTTCCTTGGAATGTTGAAACCGGGGTGCGCACGGGCAGCCGCTCAGGCGCGGAATTTGTTCGTGATCGGGTAGCGCCAGTCCTTGCCAAAGCTGCGCCGCGACAGGCGCGGGCCCTGCGGCGCCTGGCGGCGCTTGTACTCGTTGAGCTGGATCAGGCGCGTCACGCGCTCGACGTCGGCCGGGGCAAAGCCGGCAGCGACGATGGCCTCAATGGCCTCGTCATTTTCCATGTAGCGCGTCACGATGGCGTCCAGCACCTCGTAAGGCGGCAGGCTGTCCTGGTCTTTTTGCTCCGGGCGCAGCTCGGCGCTGGGCGGGCGGGTGATGATGCGCTCAGGAATCGGATTGGCCCCCGTGCCGTAGGGATCGTGGGCGTTGCGCCAGCGCGCCAGGGCAAACACCTGGGTCTTGAGCAAATCCTTGATGACGGCAAAGCCCCCGGCCATGTCGCCGTACAGGGTGCAGTAACCCGTCGCCATCTCGCTCTTGTTGCCGGTGGTGAGCACGACCGAACCAAACTTGTTCGACAACGCCATGAGCAGCGTGCCGCGAATGCGCGCCTGCAGGTTTTCCTCCGTCGTGTCCTCGGCGCAGCCGGCAAACTGCGGCGCCAGCGCAGCCTTGAAGGCCTCGAACTGTGGCGCGATGGCAATCTCGTCGTAGCGCACCTGCAGGCGCGCAGCCATGTCACGGGCGTCGATCCAGCTGATGTCGGCGGTGTAGGGCGAAGGCATCATCACCGTGCGCACCTTGTCCGCGCCCAGGGCATCGACCGCAATCGCCAGCACCAGCGCCGAATCAATGCCGCCCGACAGGCCGAGCAAGGCACCGGGAAAGCCATTCTTGCCCACATAGTCGCGCACGGCCAGCACCAGGGCTGCCCACAAGTCGGCCTCGGGACTGGGCAAAGGGGTCACATTTGCTATTAATTTAGGAGCTTCTAGCGCGCTCTGTACCTGCGCAAACACCAGTTTTTCCTCAAAAGCCGGGGCCCGTGCAGCAACGCTGCCATCGGCCTGCAGGGCAAACGAACGGCCCTCAAACACGACCTCGTCCTGCCCTCCCACCAGATGCGCATACACCAGGGGCAGGCCGGTTTCATGCACCCGCTGGCGCATGGTGTGCTCGCGCTCGTGGCTCTTGCCCAAGTGAAATGGCGAGGCGTTGAGCACCGCCAGCAGCTGCGCGCCGGCCTGGGCCGCCAGCTGCGCCGGCGCCTGCACCCAGGCGTCTTCGCAAATGAGCAGGCCCACGCGCAGGCCGGCGACCTCGAACACGCAGGGCGCGCTGCCCGGCGCAAAGTAGCGCCGCTCGTCGAACACACCGTAATTGGGCAGGGCTTGCTTGGCATACACCTGTTCGATGCGGCCCGCGCGCAACACGCTGGCGGCGTTGTGCACCAGGGCCCCGCAGGCGCTGCGCTGCGGGTGGCCAATGACCAGTGTCAGTTCCGGCCAAGCCTGGCTGGCGGTGCAAATGCTTTGCAGCGCCTGCTCGCAGGCGCCGAGAAAAGCCGGACGCAGGTACAAGTCTTCGGCGGCGTAGCCGCACAGCGCCAGCTCGGGCGTGAGCAATAGGCGAGCACCAGCGGCAGCGGCCTGTTCGGCGGCAGCAACAATTTTTTGCGCGTTCCCGCGCAGGTCACCGACGACAAAATTGAGCTGGGCAATACAGAGGGAAAACGTCATGGGCAGGGCACGGGCGGCGCCGGCAGATGCCGGCCAAAGGGGGCCATTATGGCCTTGGGCCAATAGGACTGCAGCCTGACGATACGGCCCGCCAGCAGCACAGGCCCTGCATCAGCACAAAAACCAAAAAGCCCGATACAACTTCTTGTACCGGGCTTGTGTTGGTAGGCGCGATTGGACTCGAACCAACGACCCCCACCATGTCAACGCAAAAATCAAGGACATCCACGGACATCTAAGAACTTGATTTCATTAACAAATTTTGATTTTTGATCCAACAATCTCCAGTCATTTCCGCCCATTTTTTCCGTACAATTTCCGCACGGTCTCCGTACTTCATGGAGGTCTGCCCGAATCGGGAGATGGGTCATGCAGCACATCCACCAAGTCACTCAGCGCGCTCGTCTCGCACCTCGACGAGAACCTTACTGGGCCCCTCTCAGCAAGGGACGCCACGTGGGCTACCGCAAGATGTCGGACGGCGCAGGCACCTGGGTCGCACGCTACTACGACGAGGGAACGCGCAAGAAGACCTACAAGGCTCTCGGCGACTTCTCACTGCAGCCAGATCACCAGCGCTACGACCTAGCAACCCGCGCTGCTGCGCAGTGGTTTGAGCACATATCCAGAGGCGGCCTGACCACAGTCACTACGGTCAAGGACGCTTGCGACCATTACGTGACCCACCAGCGCCGCATGCGCTCTGAGAAAGCCGCACATGACGCGGAACAGCGCTTCAAAAACTACGTCCTGAATGATCCCAAGCTAGCAGCGATGGATTTGGCCAAGCTAACGCCCAGCCACATCGCAGCGTGGCGCAAAGCGCTGCAGGACAAGCCCAAGAAGAACGGCAAGCCCCGCTCGAACAGTTCCTTCAATCGGGACATGACATGTTTCCGGGCTGCACTCAACCTCGCCCTGGAAGATGGCTTCGTCACCACCAACTTCGCATGGCGTAGCAAGCTCAAACCCCTGAAGGGTGTGGACCGCCGACGCGAGCTGTATCTCAACATCGAGCAGCGTCGCACCTTCATCGCGCACGCGGCTGATGATCTTGCTCAGTTTCTCCGGGGCATGTCCCTGGTGCCCTTGCGACCGGGTGCATTGGCGAAATTACAGGTCGCCCAATACGACCCGCGCCTTCAAACCCTCTCCGTCGGCAGCGACAAAGCCGGCCAGGGTCGGCGCATCGCCTTGCCGCAAACAACAGCCAAGCTCTTCGAAGAGCTCTGCAGGGACCAGCCAGGAACAGCACCGATTTTCCGTCGAGCCGATGGCAAGGCTTGGAGCAAGGACGCCTGGAAACACCCGGTCAGCGATGCCGTGACCGCCGCAGACCTGCCCGCAGGTACCACCATGTACACCCTGCGCCACAGCACCATTACCGACCTCGTGCAGACCGGGCTGGACACCCTGACCGTAGCCCAGATCTCGGGCACTTCCGTGCGAATGATCGAGCTGTACTACGGCCACCTGACCCGCGAGCACGCGAAAAACGCCTTGGCCACACTCGCGCTCTGACGAAAGCCCCTCATGCCCTCCTCTCTTATCGCAGGAAAACACCACGGAGCATTGACTTATGGCACACTACAAGTGCCAAATGGCACAACAGGTGTTTCCATGAAGACCAAACAGCCCCACTCGCGCAGCCCAGAAACCACGGGATCCTGGGTGCTCGCCCATGACCATCAACCTCACATATCGGCAGAGTTGAGAAAGCGTTACAGCGCGCTGATTGACGCCAATGGCACGCACGTAGTCATCGCACTCGAAATGCTGGGTGGGGACGAAGTTTTCTCTCGCCGCCCCGAAAACCTTCTGGACGTCCACCTCTGGGTCTCTCACGGTATTCCCAGTGCGTCGATCACCCACCTAGCGCAGGCGATTGAACCCCTCCCCTCCAATACGCTGAGTGAAGCGCTCGGCATCAGTCTCCGCACGCTTCATCGTAAAAAAGGGGCTCAAAGCGACACCCTCAGCGTGGCGCAAGGTGGGCGAGCCTTCAAATTCGCGGAAGTGGTCGCCAAGGCCACGGTAGTCCTCGGCAGTCGAGAAACTGCGGTGCAATGGCTGACATCGCCAGCGATAGGCTTGGATCAGCAAAAGCCAATCGATCTGCTGGCGACACCCGTAGGCACACAGCTCGTCGAAGAACTTCTGGATCGCATCGAGTACGGGGTCTACGCTTGAAGCGCGAGCACCCGATGATGCCTGTCCCAAAGCTTGGGGCGGGCGATCCTATGCTCGCGTGGCGCCTGGACCGGCAGCACTACGCCTCCACCTGGGACAGCGGCATCGGCGCCGAAAAGCTGGGCGGCCGCTGGAACGCCAAAGGACAGCGCGCCGTGTACTGCTCGGTGGACCCCAGCACTGCAATCCTGGAAGTTGCGGTCTATGCAGGTTTTCCGGTACTGGACACCCAGCCGCATGTACTCACCTGCATCGAGATCACGAAAGAACCCATTCACATCGTGCAGCCAGAGGACGTGCCCAACCCCGCCTGGCTGATCCCCGGCACGCCCAGCGCTGGCCAACAAGCTTTCGGAAGCCAACTCCTGGCGCAGCACGGACTCGTGCTTTTCCCCAGCGCCGTATCCCGCTTCAGCTGGAACCTGGTGATCGAACCGGGCATCGCCAAAGGTCGCTACCGCTCGCACTCGCAGGCTCCCTTCGTCCTCGACACTCGTCTCCACCCTCCCCGGCCGTAACCCGAATAGCGGCTGCCAACGCCATCGACAAGCCCAACGATGAACGACAACCCGGTACGTCGCGCCGCACCAACGCCAGCGGACTCCATAGCGGTCGCCGCGTCCATTGACGCCCATCGAGCCCACCCAGAGGTGGATCTCCGGCGGCATGCTCGCAATAGACAGATAGAACTGGCAAAAAGCCTCCAAGGGCGACGCGCCATCTACCTGGACCTCAAGTTCTGGATCGGGCTGCGGGATGCGGAGGCCACCAGCGGCCACACGCCTCACCCCTACAGCGACCTCTTGGCGGCACTACGGCGGACTGTCACCGAGCATCGTGCCTTCTGCCCCATCTCAGACAGTTGCTTCCTGGAGGTTTTCAAGCAGTCGGACTCAGCCACGCGACGCAAGACGGCCGCGCTTATCGACGAATTGAGCCTCGGCGTCACGATCATTCCCTTTGAACTGCGCGTCGGGACCGAGATCGCCCACCTGTTGCATGCCGCACGCACGCCGGAGCAGGTTTTTCCGCTGGACCAGCTCGTCTGGACCAAGCTCAGCTATGCGCTGGACTACTTCAGCCCACCTGTCGGCATGTTCGACAAGCACACCGCTCGAGCGATCGAGAAAGCCTTCTTCGATCACATGTGGACCATCCCTTTGGTCGAAATCGAAGAGCACATCGGCGATGCCATGTCCACCAAAGATCCTGTACATCATGAGCGCCTAGCGCACACCTTGAACCAAGATGTGGCAAAACATGCTCCGGAGATCAAGAGTTTCAAGCAAGTGTATGAACACGAACTCGTTGGTGTGATGGATCTCTACGCCAGCCATGCTGTCGACATCCTTTGCGACATGGCCCCCCCCTCCATGGGCCCACCACCGGCGAAGGATACCGGCGAGTACAAAAACATCGAAAGGCACTGCCTAAGTTTGTTGATCGCTGCAATGGAAACAAACCGTGGCAAGGCCACTCTGCGGACGCTGCACATCGAGACCATCATTCACGCGGCAGTACGCTGGAACAAAGGGCAGAAGTTCAAAGCCAACGATTTCTTCGACCACCAGCATGCTGCTGCAGCGGTTGGCTATTGCGACGCCTTCTTCACCGAGCGCTCGCTAGCCAATATGCTCACCCGCAGCGATCTAGGCTTGGACAAACTTTATGACTGCGCTGTAGTTTCCAATCCCGAGGCAGCACTGCAATATGTTCGTTCAACATTCTAGGAAGCGGCGACCGCCTTCTATTGAAAAAACGCGGACACTGAGAAAGCCGTACACGTGGAGGATTAAGCACTGAATTGAATGAGTGTTCAATTCAGTGCTGGGGCGTGAATCCGTCCGAAGTTATTTCATTGTGAGTTGCCAGTGAAGAAGAAAAAAACACGCATCCTCCTCGACACCAATGTCTGGAGCTACATCGCCGATCAAGAAGCTGTGAGCGCGGTGGCCCAAGCCGCCCGAGCCAGATCTGTAGAGATTGTTGTCACACCATCCCTCGTAGACGAGCTCAGAAGAATCTCAGACACAACGCTGCGTCGTAAAGCCCTGCAGACTATCACCCATCCAGCATGGACCCGGCTCATGCCAGAGATATACGACGAGTGTCTAGAACTCAAAGCCGAGATCAAGCGACTCCGACCAGAATGGGTCATAGCCTCACCCAAACTCACGGAAGTAAACCGACTTCGATACGACTGGATACGCCGAACGGGCGGCTTTTGGGATAGAGCTCGGGTTGACCTTGCCCCCCGTCGTACGGATGAAAGCCGTCGCAGTGACAAAGAGCTTGATCTAGCCCGGAAGGAAGCTCGGGAGATTCGAAATCGGGTTCTTCAGTCGGGTGAGCAGAATGGTGCCGTGAGTCTGCAGCACGTTGCCTACATTCTGGAGGAACCTACTCCTGGCTGGTCAGGGGACCCTGTCGAATACTGGCGAGCTTCGAGTCTCTTTTTTATTGTCAAAGAGCTCATGGTCTATACAAGTCCGATCAGGGAGTGGATGGACAGCGAACTGGATGTCTTTGCGATACTTGCCCAAACGGAGTCCACAAACTGTCCGCGCCGATCCAAATTTGAGCCACCGTGCCGACTGAATATTGAGCCAGGGGTGGAAGCCGACTTTTGTGGGGTCGGCTGTGGATAAGTGTAGGTGCTGTCCTGGTTCGGCGATCTCCTTGTTGTTGTGTTGAAGGCGCTGTGCAAGCCGCGCAGGGCGTAGCCCGTAGCGGCTTGCACAGCGCGGCACTTGCTCAGAATGGGTCGGGCTCAGCCTGCGTCGAGGCACTCTTTCGCGCCTGCTCGCGGGCCTTGATACGCTTCTTGGCTGCAGCCGTGCTGCGACTGAACCGGATCGACTCGTTGCCCGTCTCCACGATGTGGCAGTGGTGCGTGAGCCGGTCCAGCAGCGCCGTGGTCATCTTCGCGTCGCCGAACACGCTGGACCATTCGGCGAAGTCCAGATTGGTTGTGATCATCACGCTGGTGTGCTCGTACAGCTTGCTCAGCAGGTGGAACAGCAACGCCCCGCCGGCCTGGCTGAACGGCAGGTAGCCCAGCTCATCGAGGATCACCAGGTCCATGCGCAGCAAGCTCAGCGCAATGCGCCCGGCCTTGCCTTGGGCCTTCTCCTGCTCCAACGCGTTGACCAGATCGACGGTGGAGTAGAACCGCACCCGCTTGCCGTGCCGGGTGATGCCCGAGACACCCATGGCCGTGGCCAGATGGGTCTTGCCTGTGCCCGGTCCGCCCACCAGCACCACGTTGTGCGCCTCGTCGGTGAAGGCCGTGGTGGCCAGAGTCTCCACCAGCTTGCGGTCCACCGGTGAGACCTCGAAGTCAAAGCCCGCCATGTCCCGGTGCACCGGGAACTTCGCCGCGTGCATCTGGTGGCTGACCGAGCGCATCGCGCGGTCCGTGCCCTCGGCCTGCAACAAATGCTCGATCAGCCAGCGCGAGGTCTCGATGCCCACACCGCCTCCCTCACCACCCCCTTGCTCGACCAGATCGGCCCACGCGCCGGCCATGCCGTGCAGGCGCAGTGCCTTGAGTTCGACCAGCACGTCAGTCTTCATGGTCGGCTCCTTCGGTGGTCACGCCCACAATGTTGCCCACGGTGTCCGAACGCAGGCTGTCGTAGCGCGCCGTGTTCGCCAGCGGCGGCGTGGTCACTCTCAGCAGCGTGGCCGCCGTGGGCGGCACCGGCTGCGCGTTGAGCCGGTTCAGCACATTGACCACATGCTCCACGCTGACCTTGCCCGGTGCACCGCTCTCCAGCGCCAGCTCGATGGCCACCAACACCGCGTCCAGGCCGGCGCTGAGCACAACGGCCAGCACCTGCGCCATGACCCTGTCGCCGCCCGGGTTGCGCAGCAGCCCTCGGCGCAGCCGCTGCAGCGGCTCGGGCATGTCGGCAAAGGGCGCGCCGTTCCTCAGCGCGCCGGGCTTCCTCTGCAGCAGCGGGATGTAGTGCTGCCAGTCGTACCGGGTCTCGCCCGCGTTGCTCAGCCGCTCGTGGCGCGCCACGATGGTGTCGTCGGCCACGATGGCGACGCTGCCCGGATACAGCCGCGTGCTGACCAACTGGCCGACCCGTTCGCACGGCACCGAATAGCGGTTGCGCGCCACCGACACCAGGCAGGTGCTGGAGACCTGCGCGGGTTTCTCGACGTAGCCATCGAACGGCACCGGCATGGGCATGAGGTGCGCGCGCTCGTGTTCGAGCATCTCGGCCACGCTGAACTGGGTGTGCTCGGGGTGGCGCACCTCGTCCCACAGCGCGCGGCAGCGCTGGCCCAGCCAGGCGTTGAGTTCGGTGAAGCTGGCGAACTTGATCTTGGCCGCGTCGATCCAGATGCGCCGCCGGCTGTCCTGTACGTTCTTCTCGACGACACCCTTCTCCCAGCCGCTGGCCACGTTGCAGAAGTCCGGGTCATAGAGGTAGTGCGCGCACATGGTGGCAAAGCGCTCGTTGACGATGCGCCCCTTGCCCTTCTTGACCTTGTCCACCGCCGTCTTCATGTTGTCGTAAATGCCCCGGCGGGCCACACCGCCGAGTGCCGCGAAGCTGCGGGTGTGGGCATCGAACAGCATCTCGTGGCCCTGGCTGGGGTAGGCCACCAGCCAGAAGGCCCGACTGGCGCACAGCTTCATGTGTGAGACCTGCACCCGGTAGTAGATGCCACCGATCACCATGCCTTCCTCGCTCCAGTCGAACTGGAAGGCCTCGCCCAGTTCGAAGGCCAGTGGCACAAAGGCGTTGCCCGCAGACCCCTGGCCTTCGCCCTGGCGCCATGCCCGGATGAAGTCGGTCACCCGCGTGTAACCCCCCTCGTAGCCCGCACGCCTGATCTCGGCGTACAGCGCTTTAGCTGTTCTGCGCTCGTGTTTGGGCCGACGTGCATCGGCCTTCAAGGCCAGCCTGAGCGCGTCATGGAACGCCGTGAGTTTGTTGGGTTGTTCGCCGCGCCGGTACTTCGGTGGGCCGTCCACCTCCCCGTGCAGCCACTTCGCCACCGTGTTGCGCGAGAGCCCTGTCATGCGAGATATCTCGCGCTCCGATTTGTTCTTCCGGGCATGCAAATGCCGGATCCTGCCAATCATGTCCATGGTGATCACTCCTTGTCCTCTGCTGCACAAAAAAACAGCAGAGTAGGTTGTTCACCTGGCTCAGTTTTGGGTCGGCACTACCCTCAAAAGTGGCTCAGTTTTCGGTCGGCGCCAACAGGTTACGCCCAGAATCTTCGTCAGATCAGCTTCATTAGTTTGAAGCTTTTTCAGGTCTGTCGTGATCTTGTCCCGCTGCTTCTCGTAAAGCTCTTTCGGCGGGTACACCTTATCTGGGCAATAGCATTGATACCCACATCCCGTAGTCTTGGTAAAGCCTTCCAGACCATAGTCGCCGGGAGTCGCTGGAATATGGATGTAGCCGTCATCAATGAACTTGCGCTTGAAGACTAGCTGGCACAGCCGCTCCCAACTGTTCCCGTCAAATGGGCCATATGCAGTGTGGAACACGATTGCGTTCAGCCGTGAGGCGACACGGAAACACCGACGACCACCGCTTTTGACAAAAGCAGTGAAGATGCGGTTTGATAAACGCAATTTGTAGTGCTCAGCCCTGCGCGCAAGCGGTTCTCCCTCATCGTCACCGCTACGGATGCTGCGCAAACGTACCGCGCGGTGTTTGGTTTGTACACATTGTTCGATACAAATGGTTGCTTGTAAAGCAAGCAATCCGTCGGTTACCCATTCGCTCTTGACGAAGACGCATGACTTATGCGGATGTGGTGAGCAAGAAGACAGACGAGCGGGAGTCAGATACCATTGCTGGATGGAAACACAGCATCAGGGGTGACGCTGGAGCTAAGTGGATACCCCTTACACAATCACAGTTCGCGTAGCATACACTTTCCGAAATCACGGTCAACACGGCCAAGATAAAAAACACGGCCAAGTTAATTAAATTGGCCGTGTTAGAATCGATTTATATGCCAGCATCTCTTTCATCCAATAGGCATGCAGCGCATGCAGAGCAGTACGTTGCCAATTTCTTCCAGTCCAACGGTTGGTCTGTGGAGATGCAGCATGAAGACTCGCTCAGCGCCGACTTGCTCATTCGGCACGGAAAGCACCGATTCATCGTCGAAATCAAGGCACTATCCGAAGGTCGCCCAGACCGCGTGCTGCCGGTTCTCTCTATGGCGATTCTCCAAGCCAAAGCTGCAGCCGAGCTGTCCGGCAATGCCCTCCCCCTCGCAATCATCTTCGTGCCGGAAGCATCTCTGTCTTTGGCTAAGCATGTGGAGGTGTTTGCGCAGAAGTTCGCGAAAGATGTGTCTGTCGGAATAATCTCGGGACGCGGCGAACAATATTTCAGCGATGAGGTATTCCAGCAGCTGAACCGATTGCCAGAGGAGCCAAGCCGCGCCTCAGCCCGCCGCCCATCGCAAGCTATCAACCTGTTCTCGGACCTCAACCAGTGGATGCTGAAGCTCCTCCTGGCGTGGGAATTGCCGAACGGCTTGTTGAACGCCCCAAAAAAGCAGTTCAAGAACGGCTCCGACCTGGCCGACGCTGCGCAGGTGTCCGCCATGAGCGCTTCCCGATTCCTGCAGCAACTGCGCAGCGAAGGATATCTGAGCGACTCATCGCCTCATCTGAAGCTCGTTCGTCGCGAAGAGCTTTTCCGCCGTTGGGGCGCCGCCGCGATGCGCGCGTGTCCGGAGATGCCATGCCGCTTTCTTCTACGAGCCCCTGCTGCTCAGCAAATTCGAGGCTTGCTAAGCCACCATTCCAAAAACGCTTGTCTGGGATTTTTTTCCGCTGCCGATGAGCTGGGCATCGGGCACGTCAGCGGTGTGCCTCCGTATATATATGTTCCCAAGCTGCCCAAAGTGGGGGCATCGGACTGGCCAGGGTTGATGGCGTATCCATCTGATCGACCAGACTTGATCTTGCGTCAGGCATCTTTTCCGCAATCCACCTTCAGGGGAGCCGTCAATCACGACGGAATCTTGGTTACGGACATCCTCCAAGTATGGTTGGACGTGATGAACCACCCAACAAGGGGATCTGAACAAGCTGGCCTGATCTACAAGAAATATCTCCTGCCACTCGTCGGTAACTGAGTCTGATGAACGATCTAGAAGCTTTCGCGAAACTGGTTCAGGCCCTGGCAGCTTGGCGCCAGCAGCTGATCTTCATCGGCGGTTGGGGCCATCGTCTCCACCGACTAGATCCAAGGGCCAACCGGCCTGACTATCAGCCTGTGTTCACTCGTGACACGGACCTCGCCTTTGCAAACAAGGAGCCCATTGAGGGAGACATCAAGCAATCGCTCCTGCAGCATGGCTTCAAGGAAGAGTTGAGCGGCGACCATCGACCACCGGCGGCCCATTACACGCTTGGCGACGAGGCCAGCGGCTTCTATGCCGAGTTCCTGACACCTTTGGCGGGAAGCGGCCGCAAACGAAGCGGAGAAGCGGACGCAACCATGACGAAGGCAGGGATCTCGGCTCAGAAGATCCGCCACCTGGACGTCCTTCTGGTCGATCCCTGGATCATTAGTCTGGGACAGCAAGAGGGCGTTCCACTGCCAGAGCGAATTGATGTCCAGGTAGCCCATCCCTTGTGCTTCATGGTCCAGAAGTTCCTGATTCAGCAATATCGACCGGCGAACAAACGAGCCCAGGACGTGCTGTACATCTACGACACGATCGAACTCTTCGGCGCGCTGCTGGACGAATTCAATGAACACTGGAAGGCGCGAGTTGCACCGGCGCTTGGTAGTCTGGCCGATGACGTGCGAAAGATCAGCACGCAGACATTCGCTGAAGTCAACGACATGATCCGCGACGCCGCACGTATTCCTGCTGATCGCGACCTACCCCCTGAACAAATCCAGGCAACGTGCAGCTACGCCTTCGAGCGCATGTTGCGATCGTAGATTGTTCAATGCACGCACCGTCTCAACGCGAGTACGGCCGCTCAAACCATCGACTGAACGTGTTCAGCAATGGTTAGTCCATCGCGTATCGTAGTGTTGTTTGTCATAGGCCATGAAGAACTGTCACAGCAGCGCAGGGCCCTTCTCCAGCAGAGTGCGCGAAATCAAGATGCGATGGATTTCCGAGGTGCCGTCATATAGCCGGAAAACCCTTGCGTCGCGGAAGTAGCGTTCGATCGGCAGATCTGTGCAATAACCCATACCGCCAAAAATCTGCACCGCGCTGTCGGCAACATGCCCTAGCATTTCCGAAGCGAACAACTTCACCATCGAGACCTTCTCACGCGCGTCCCGCCCCTGATCAACCTCCCAGGCCGCGTTAAGGACCATCATCCTGGCGGCATAGATTTCGGTCTGCATGTCAGCCAGCATCTTCTGCACCATCTGGAAGCTGCCAATCGGGGCACCAAACTGTGAGCGCTGCTGCGCGTACTCGGCTGACATCTCCAACAGTTTCGAAGCCATGCCGACAGCCCTCGCGCCGACATAGGCAAGCCGCGCGACATTGATCAGGCCAAGCACGAGCGACATACCTCGCCCCGGTTCGCCGAGCAACTGCTCCGGACCAATCTGACAGTCGGTGAAGAACAACCCATGCTGATGGGTACCGCGATGTCCCATCATTTCTTGCATTGGTCCCACTTCAAGACCCGGCGTATCGCGGTCAACTAGGAAGCATGAGATGCCTTCCTCACAACGCGCCGTGACGATATAGGCGCTCGCGACATCGGCATCGCTGATGAAGTGTTTGCTGCCGTTCAGGATCCAGCCCTCACCGTTGCGCCTGGCCGTGGTTCGTATGCCGTTTGCGTCCGAACCGGCCTCGGGCTCGCTCATCGCGACCGATACATGGATATCGCCACGCATGGCGGTATGCAGGTACTTCTCGCGCTGGGCGCCGGTGCAACGGGCAAGGATGCTGGGCACGTGGCCGAACGCGCGCCGCGCCAGCACATCCTTGGTGCGGCCGATCTGCTCGTTGACCAGACAGAATTCGACGGTACTCAGTCCTCCGCCTCCCGTCTCCTCCGGCATGTGCATGGCCCACAGCCCCAGTTCCCGGGCCTTGCGCTTCAGGCCGTCGGCCACGCTGGGGTCAATCGCGTTGGTTCTCTCGATCTCGTCTTCGAGTGGGTTGAGTTCTTTCTCCACAAACCGCTTCACCGTGGCAATCAGCATCTGCGCTTCGTTGGGAAGGGAAAAATCGATCATGTCGTTGGCTTTCGGATTTTCGGCCAGGCCTGAAAGTCGGCCTGACGGCTCAAAGCGGTAGCGAGAAAATATGTGCCCCAGAGAGATTCCACCTGTTCAATGACGCCTGGACGGGTGGTGTAGCAGGCTCCGTGGAAGAGGCCGCGCAAGGAGCTGTCCGCGGTATCGTCGAGCACGAGGTATTCGCTGCGAACGATGGCGGCAAGCTGGGCGTGGGCGTGCCTTTCCAGATCGGCACCATCGGCTATCCGGGGGGCCAGAGTCTGCATTGCCACCACGGCGATGGCGGTGGCGGAAAGGTCGTACAGAACACCTCCGGCCGGCTGCAGCGGTCTGCCGTCCGGCCAGCGGCGCAACCAGTAGCGGCAGGCGCCCAGGGCAACGGTGACATACGGTTCGCCCCAAAGCACCGCCGCCTGCGCCAGTCCCAGCATGGCCCAGGCCTGCCCACGCGGCCACGCACCCGCCTCCCCTTGCACCTGCCAGCCGCCTTCGCTGAGAGATGCCTCGGGGAAAAACGCTCCACATTCGGTGGCGCAGACCGCGATCAGCGTGTCGGTATGCTGGCGGGCATGCTGTGCCGCATCCGCGCCGGCGTGGGCCAGCAGCGCAACAAGAGACGCAAGCGAGTCCACGCCGATGCAAGCGCGTCCTTTCACGCCCCCGCCCATCGCGGCGCCCAACGGTATGGCCCGCAATTCATGGCTATAGGTGGCGGCAAGGCGGATCGCGGCCTCCTGCAACAAGGCACCGGCATCCTCGTCGTGAAAGCCGAAGGCACCTCCCGCCGCCCCGTACCAGAAGATCAGGCTGCGATTGACACTGTCGACATCGAGCTTGTTGCGCAGATGTCGGCACAGTTCTGCGGCGTGCTCGCGATCCGCCGGGGCGTGGCCGACGAGTGCCCGCAGCCACCATAAGCCGCCCCAGAATCCGCCGACCCAGGATCCGCCCTCGCTCACCGTCCATTCGTCGGAACGTCCCGGCGCATAGAGCGGCACCCTCTTCGGAAACCGCCGCCCCAACACCTCCACTCTTGCGAGCAGCGCTTCCAGCGCGTTGCGGCACTCCTCGACGGACAAGGTGCCTTTGACTGGCAGGCGATCAAGCGGGTACACCGGCGCCTCTGCGGCGTCGCAATTGCGCCAGAAGCAACGACAACACGATACCCAGCGCCAGCACCACCAGCAAGGCTCCCCATGCGCTGCCCAGCGAACCGCTGCGGCGCGCCAATTCGCCAATGCTGGCAGGGCCGATGGCAAATCCAGCAAAGAATGCCGCCGACACCATCCCGGAGGTCGATGCAACGCTGCCGAACGCCCCGTCCCGGATCAGCATGCTCATGGCGATGGCGTTGGTCGCCACGGCGGTCAGCCCCACCCCCGTCACGGCCAGCCATAGAAGGGCACTGCTGGCTGCGTCCGCTTGCAGGGCAACGGCAATCGATATCCCGGATACCAGCAGGAGGCAAGCTAGCAGGAATGCCTCTTCTCGCAAGCGAGCTCCCAAGGGAGTCATCACCAGCCTGGACACTATGCCCATCACACCGAAAAGCGCCACCAGCGAACTCGCTTCTGCCTGAGCCATTCCCAGGCTCACAGCATAGAGCGGCAGATAGGTAATGAAGGCCGACAAGGCCATACCCACGCAGCACTGGATAGCCATCAGCAATCCCAACCGCAAATTCAAGGTGGTCGCAGCCACCTTAACCGCTTCCTTGACTGCGGGCTGTCCGATCTGGCGAAGTGCCAGAAGGCTCAGCATCAACGCAGGCGGCACCACCAATGCGAATGCCCCACGCCAGCCCAGCTGCAGCGCACAGATGGGCAGTACCGCTCCGGCAAAAAGAGCGGCCAATTGCACTCCGGACTGCTTGAGGCCGACCACAAATGCCTTGTGCTGCGACGCCACGCGTTGAGCGATCAGCAGGTTAGTCACCGGATTGGCCAGTGCCTGCGCCACCCCGAGCAATGCAGTAGCCAGCAGCAGGCTGTAGAAGCCTGGAAGACTGGCCATTAGCGCGAAAGTAAGCGCGACCGACCCGAACAGCATGGCAAGTCCGTAGCGCACCCCCACGCGGCTGACCAGCGTCCCGGCCCGAAGCGAGAGGACGGCTGCCACACCGAAGGAGCCAACCGTGAAATAGCCGAGCGACTCCGGGGCGATCCCCAGGTCGCGCACCAGTTGCGGGCCGAGTGCGCTGACGGCGTAGAGCAACAGCATGGGCATTGCCATAGCCATCACCAGCAGAGTCCGAATGCCGAGTTCACGCCCGGCGGGAGCAGCGGTGATAGCCGTCATGCCGCTACTCCTGCCTCGGATCCCACGAATTTGAGTTCTGCTGCCAGCCGCTTTTTGTCCACCTTACCTGCCGGACTGAGCGGCAGGCTCCGATAGAAGCACAGGTAATCAGGCAACTTGCTGGCCTCCAACCCTCGCTGGCGGAAATACAGATTGAGCGCCTCCAGCGGCGGCCGAGGCGAACCTTCCTTCATGGTCAGGCAAATGCAGACACGCTGGCCAAGGTCGGCGTCGGGCACCGCGATGCATGCCGAACCCACAATATCGGGATGCGAGGTAGCGATGTTTTCGATCTGGACGGGGCTGATGTTGGCTCCGCCCCGGATGATGATGTCCTTCTTACGGCCGGCCAGGACCAGGTAGCCCTGGGCGTCGAGATAGCCCAGGTCGCCGGTATGGACCCAACCTTCCTCATCGCGATACTTGGCGTCCAGTTCCGGCGCGTTGACATACTGCATCGGGCTCAGCGGTCCGCGGGCGACGATCTCGCCACATGCTCCCGGCGGAAGCGTATTGCTTTCGTCATCGATGATGCGTATCTCGCACACCGTGGGATTGGGACGGCCCACACTCCTGAACACAACCTCCGGCGGATCATCCAGGGTATTGTGGCAATTCACACCGTCGGCAGAACCATAGAGACTGACAAAGCTGCATCCGAAGGCCTCGACGCAGCGCTGGATGGTGGTTTGGTCGATGACCGAACCACCGCTGACAATGGCCCGCAGGCTGGATTTGTCCACCGCCGCCAGAGCTGGGTCGGCGGCAATGCGCTGGAACATGGTGGGCACTCCCAGCAGGTGGGTCGGTCTCAGTTCTTCGATGGCGCGAATGGCTGCGGATACATCGAACTGGGGCAAGAGCGCGATGCTTCCCCCAAGCCACGACAGCACACCGAAGGTCGCAGAGGAACCGAACGATGAACCCAACGGCACCAGGTACATGCCGCGGAAGCTTGGGCCGTCCGGATGCAGACGCTGGAGGAAGCGCCCCCGGCCGCCGACCAGGGCGTTGTGCGAGTATGCAACGAGCTTGGGCTCGGATTCGGTGCCCGAGGAAACCAGCAGCCGCACCGGGGTATCGGCGCATACTTCGGGCAATTCCTCATCGGTCAGGGGCGGCCCCTGAAGCAAGGCGTCCAGGCTATGCCAGCCATCCCTAGGGGCACCGTCCACGATCAGGAAACGCAGCGACAGAGCCATCGGCCGCAGACTCTCCACCAACTGGCACATGTCCATGTCAGCGTAATACGGATTGACGATGAAGGCGCGGGCATCGCAGCGCTTGAGCAACGACTCGATGTCCAGTCGACCCCGTCCCGGAGGAAATGGAGCCACTACCGCCCCCAGCGCAGCCACTGCCAGGTCGATCGCGCTGCTGTGCCAGCTGTTGCTCAACTGGTAGGCGACAACGTCCCCTGCTACGATCCCCATCGCCCGGAAACTACCGGCTAGGCGCAGGATCGCATCGTGCAACTGTGCGTAGGTGACGCGCTGGCCCGGAATGAGCACGGCCAGCGCGTCCGGCTGGTGCTGTGCCTGTTCGGCGAACAGGCGGTATACGGAGCGGCCCGGATAGAGGCCATCCGTCTTCCATTGCTGCCGAAGCGAGGGCGGGATCAGATCAACAATGCCTGCGCTGTTCATGTGAAGCTCCATGGAGAGTTGACCTGTGCATAGGCGCCGATGGTTATCGACCGGCTGGCCAGCGCGTTTACCGGCAAACAGGAGAGGTCTTCGACGACCCGGGCGGCCGGTACGCCCGCATCTTCGAATAGTGCTAACCAGTCCTCGGTCCGCTTTGCCAGAAGGGCTTGGGCCAGTTGTGGTACCAGTTCGTCGAGGTCGGCGGTGAGCGGCAGTCCCAGGACTGTGCACAACAGCGTCCGGCTCCGGCCGCAGCCGTAATGCACGGCCAGCAAACCGTCGGCGGTGGCAAATACACCGCAGCCGGCGACGCTTGGTGAAACGTCCCCGCCACTGATAGCAGCCTCCAGCACATCGGTGCAGAGCAGGCTGGCGGCACCGGCGAGCGAGGTGTATACGGAGCCCCCGGCATTGGCGACAAAACGCCCGAACAATGCTGCCGTGATGCCTTGTGCTGCGACCGCTCCGCCCAGCACATCGAGAGCGGTAAATAGCGTGCCACCACGTGTGCCGGACGCCGCAGCTATCCGGCTGGCAACCCCCGTCCAGGCTTGTGCCATGAAATCAGTGCCGGGCAGGCTGGGCGCATCAGAGTCGCTGCCCCAGCTTCCCGCGTATGCGTATATGAGCGCCGGCTGCACCTGGAGCAGATCGCCTTTGGCCAGCCCGAATTCGGTGGCCTTGCCCGGCGCCCAGTTGTGCAGGAAGACATCAGCGTCCCGCACAAGCTCTTTCAGTTGGGCTTGCCCCGCAAATGATTTGAGGTCGATCTCGATCACTGTCTTGAGGCGGTTGAGTGCATCAAAACGGGCCGAGCGCCCTTCAGCCATCGGCGGCATGCCCCGCAGGGAATCACCTCCGGGCGGCTCGACGCGGATGACTTTCGCTCCCAGCGAGGCCAGCAGATGGCCGGCCAGCGGCCCCTGGATACGGCGGCACGATTCGACGACGGTCAGGCCACTCAAAGGCAGATTGCCCGACCTTGTCGCAAGCCTTTCGCCTCCAGCCTGGTCGGTGAAGGAAAAGGCCCATGGTCCTTGCGCCAGCAGCAAGACGGCATCCGGGTCGCGGGCACGCTCAGTGAGCGTGCGCACTGCGCATAGCGCTATGCCGCTTTCACCTGCCAGTTCGCACAAGCGCGCATACGGGAGGGCAGCAACAGCAGCCAGCAGCGATGTGGGCTGGTGTGCGATTGCCTTGGCATAACGTAACTGGAAGGATCGCCATCCCGCGCCGGCCGCTTCCCGCGCAACACCGGCAGCGCTCCAGAAGCGCAGCCACGGCTCGGCTTCCAGGGCCTCCAGTTCGAACCGCACGCCGTCGGCCGACACGAAGGGTGGCTGTTCATCTGCGCAGAGCCGTCCCGGCAACAGGTGCTCGGTGTCTTCCGGTGCCGTGGCGCCGGCCAGGTACTGGCCGACGGCAAGCAATGCCGCAGCATACAGGGAAATATCGCAACGCTCGAAGCGCCCACCCCTCAACTGTCCAACGGCGCAGGCGATGGCGCCCTGCAGTGCCAGTACGCTCGCAAGCGTGGACACATAGTCCACCCCCAACGGGCGCGCGCCGCCGGTGGCACGACCATGAACCGACATCAGGCCGGACGCCGCCTGCAACAGCATTTCGCTGACCGGCCGGGAGTCTCCCTCGCCCCACCCATGCAAGGTGGTATGCACAGTCTTGGTGAATGGCGTCCGCAAGTCGAAGGAAAAGCCATTCGCCGTTTGCAACCCTTCGGTCTGCTCGCAGCGCATGCCGAGTGCGCCGGCCTGATAGCCCAACCGGTGGCACACTGCCGCAAAGCCCGGCGACGCAGCGGCGAAGGCGGCCCGCAAGGAGCAATCGATCAACGGACGTGTCATCGTGCTCATCCCTCGATCAGCCTCCTGCCACCGCCGGCAGGATGGTGACGTTGTCGCCATCGCGCAAAGCCGTGTCGAGGTTGTCGGTAAAACGCACGTCATTGTCATTGACGTAGATATTGACGAAGCTGTGTGCCTTGCTTTCGGCAACCAGACGGTTCTTGATGCCGGGATAGTGCTGGTCGAGGTTGTCGATCAGTTCGGCCAGGGTGCGGCCGTGGGCGGTGACCTGCTTCTGGCTTCCGGTGAGCGGACGCAGAATGGTTGGAATAGTGACGGCGATTTGCATAAACGTTCTCGGTTGTTTGAATGGATTCAGGCTGAGGCAACCACAGTCGGCATACCGGCATCAATCAGTCGGTTGAAAACATCGTCGCGGTATGAGCTGACGACTTTCACCCTTTCTTCGACGCTTCTGCCGTTGCAGATCCGAAAGCTGCGCAGGCTGGGTGCATGCCGACTGTCGGTGGAAACGATCAGGTAGTGCGCATTCGGCTCGGATGCGTACTGGATGTCCGCTTGGCTGGGATAAGCATTGCTGCTCGTGTGCGAGTGGTAGATGACGATCGGCTCCTCGCCGTTGTGCTCCATCTCCCGCCACGTCTTGAGTTGCTGATGGGGATCGAACTGGAAATAGCTTTCCGATTTCGCGGCGTTGTCCATAACGATGAGCCGCGCAGGGACGCCTGAGCCTGCGGGACCTGCCACGACACCGCAGGTCTCCATCGGATGGTCGGTATGTGCCTGGCGGACAATGGCATCAACCAACAGCTGGTGAATGATCAGCATCGTCTATCTCCTGGTGAAGGTGCCGGTTTCGGATCAGTACCGGGGGAGATGGGGTTCGACATTACTGATCCAGGCGATGATGCCGCCCTCCAGATTCCTCACATTGCTGAAGCCATGCCTCTGCATTTCCTGCAGCACCTTGCGAGACCGCGCACCGAGTTTGCAGTGGAGGATGATTGGCTCATCCTTGCTGAAGCGCGCCAGCACCTCCTGGCGGGCCATTTCGTCCTTGGGGATATGGAATGCACCGTCCATGCGCACCATGTCCCACTCGGTTTTCTCGCGCACATCGATCAATGTGAAGGGTTCGCCACGGTCGCGCAGCGCCTTCAATTCCTGGGCAGTAATGGACGGGACGCCGTCCCCGTCCGGAATGTCGCGTTTATGGCCGCAGAAAGCCTGATAGTCGGCAAGTTCGGTGATCGGCTTGCGACCGGGAGCGCGGCGCAGCGGCAGGAAGCGGTACTGCATGTCCAGCGCGTCGTAGACCGCGAGGCGTCCAAGCAGGCTGTCGCCGATACCGGTGATCAGCTTGACGGCCTCAGTGGCCATGATGGCGCCGATGGATGCACACAAAATACCCAGAACACCGCCTTCCGAGCATGACGGCGCCAGCTCGGGCGGTGGCGGTGCGGGATAGAGGTCGCGATAGTTGAGACCGGCCCCGCCGGGAGCATCCTCCCAGAACACGGTGGCCTGGCCTTCGAAACGGAAGATCGAGCCCCAGACATAGGGCCTTTTCGCGAGCACGCAAGCGTCGTTGACGAGATAGCGAGTGGCGAAGTTGTCAGTGCCGTCCAGGACCAGGTCGTAAGCCTCGATCAAGGCCAGCGCATTGCTGGCCTCCAGCCGCTCATGATGCTGAATCACCTTGATCCACGGGTTGAGTTCCCGAATCGCTACCTCGGCGCTTGCTGTCTTGTTGAGCCCCAGGCGGCTCACGCCGTGAATCACCTGGCGCTGCAGATTCGATTCCTCCACCACGTCGAAGTCGACGATGCCAAGCGTGCCGACACCCGCCGCAGCCAGATAAAGCAAGGCAGGCGAGCCCAGGCCGCCGGCACCGATTACCAGGACCCGGCTGCGTTTGAGGCGCTTCTGGCCTTCCAGACCAACATCCGGAAGCAACAGATGCCGGCTGTAGCGTGAAATCTCGGCCGCAGAGAGTTCCGTATCCGGTGCAACCAGTGGCGGCAGTTTCATTGCTTCTCCTCAGAGAGTTGTGTATGTCATGACTTTTACATAAATGAGAATGATTGTTAATATTATTGACAGATAGAAACGTATGCATTTCTGGCGACTTGCCCTCGGCGTAGTCCAAATACAAAAACGCCCCGGTGAAAGACCGGGGCGTCAAACAGTATCGAAGCGCACTTTCAGTCGAGGAAGGTCGACATGTCCTTGCACACCTTGGCGAATGCCTGAACAAAGTGCCTTGCCTCCGCTTCATCTAGCACCAAGGGTGGCTGGATTCGCAGCACTTTGTTGCTGTTGGCAGTGACGAAGGTCAGGATTCCATGCTCCTCTGAGAGTTTGCGCACGAAACGCATCACGAACATTTCTTCGAAGCTGTTCTCCAGTTCGGCCACCGCTTCGCGCAAGTGGTATCGCGCCTTATCCGAGAGCATGCGATAGGTAGCGCGAGCATCGCCTGGCATGCGGTTGGCAAACTCTTCGACAAAGGCGTCCACACCACCGGAAAAAGGGTTGTGGAACTCGATAGCCAACATGAGTCCTCGGCCCCGAACCTCGCGGATGAAGGGGTAGCCGGCCACTGCCTCCTGCAATGCGGCTTTGAGCATGCCGCCCACCCGCTCAGCGTGGGTCGGCAACTGCAGCTGCTCAATCGTGTCGAGCGTGGCCAAGGCAGCGGCGGATGCGAAATTACCGCCGCCGAATGTCGACGTATGCAATGCGAAGCGGCCGATGCTCCCGTAAGCTCGATCCCATAGCTCGGCCCTGGCCAGCGTGGCCCCGATCGGGACGGCGCCCCCCGAGAGCGACTTGGCGAGCACCATGATGTCCGGCTCCACGCCTTCCCATTCGCAGCAGAACATCTTGCCGGTACGCCCCAGACCAGTCTGGATCTCGTCGAGGATCAAGATGCAGTCGTACGTGGTACATAACTCGCGAACCTGCTTGAGGTAGCCAGCGGGCGGCACCTGCACGCCCCCCTCCCCCTGGATAGGTTCCAGGATGAGAGCGCCGACGTCGCCGTTCTTCAGCGCTGCTTCGAGCGCGGCCGGTTCGGCAAACGGAATGGCTTCGCAGCGCGGCAGGAGCGGTTCGAAAGGCGTACGGTGCTTGGCACGCCCGGTCACCGACAGCGCTCCCAATGTTTTGCCGTGGTAGCCGTTGTCGCAGTAGAGGATGCGCGGACGCTGCATGGCGGCCATCGCCAGTTTCAGCCCGGCTTCGATGGCCTCCGTGCCGGAATTGCTGAAGAAGACCCGTTCCAGCCTGCCCGGCACCAGCTCGCTCAGGCGCCTGGCCAGCTGGCTGGTGTGGTACGGGACAGAAACGTATTGCACAAAGGTGGGCCGCCCCTCGTCCAGGTAACGTTTGAGTGCCTGATTCACTTCTGGATGATTGTGTCCGGTGTTCAGGCATCCGTAGCCGGCGACAAAGTCGAGATAGCGGCGGCCATCCTGCTCGGTCAGCCAGCAGCCCTTGCCCTCGACGAACACGCGCTCGATATGGTTGAACCGGTAGAACTCACGCAGCATGGGATTGATGTGCTTGCCGAACAGATGAAGTATCTCGTCGCGCGGCGCCAGCACAGGCTCTCCCACATCGCCGACTGCGGAAGCAACTGCGGTGGCCGGGGAATGGAAACGCCGCAGCGGCTGGAAATCGGCCTGTGCCAGCTTGTGTCCACAGGCGATCATCGTATGGGGCGAGAACCCGTGGCTCTCGGCCAGACGACCAATTTCCAGCACCTTGTCCTCCGGCAGTTCGCGACCGATAGAGAATGCCTCAGCACGGCCTTCCAGGCCCAGGATCACCGTTTCGGCCAGGCACCCATTGAGAAATTTCTTCGGGGACAATCCCAAGCTTTCACCCCCGAACTTGACCCCGTTCCCGGCGGAAATCAATCCGCCGTCGATGATCAGGATGTCGTCGCGGCCGCCGCGGTAGGGCATGACGTCCTTCGGCAGGGCTGCGTCCACTACCACACTGCCTGGAGCCAGACGATAGGGGTCGATGACGCCTCCGCTGGAGGTGGCGGCAACATAGAACTGCGCCTTGTCATAGCAATGTTCGATGCTGTTGGTCGTGACGGCCCGCGATCGCAGGTTTTCCGGCAAGTACCGCAGAGCATCGTTGGCTTGCTTCGCGTCGCCACGGTGTACGAGCACCAGTTCGCAGCCCTGCTGACCGAGCAGCCTCGCCACGGCCAAGGCAATCGAACCCGGATAGCCGACAACAGCCACCCGCTTGCCGGCAGGCGAAACGCCCAGGCGCTCCATCGCATCGAGCATGTTGTGGAATGCCGCATAGGCGGTCAGCGAATTGCCGGTTGTCACCGGAATGCCCGTGTGCTCCAGTGTCTGCAATCCACGATTTCCGACAATGCCGGTGAAACCGCCCAAGCCCACCAGCAAAGCGCCACGCAATTTCAGCTCTTCCACGCCAGCGATTACACGACGAGCGATCTCCCGCGGCTGGGCGAGCATCTCTTCGGCTGTCAAAGGCAGGTAGTGCACCAGCCCTTCGCAAGTTGCCCCCCGGGTACTGACAATGCCCCCAAAATCGATAAACGGCACCAGATTCCTCCGCTGCCAGGCAACCTCACCATGATCGCCGCTCTGTTCCGTGATGATGCGATCGAGCATGTCCACGATCTTGACGTGCCGCTTCAAGCCGACCGAGGTCGGATGCGCAATAAATCCGAATTTCAACGTTGTTCCCCTATTAATCCTTACTGGCGGCTCCATGCCGACTCGGACAGCAGGCTCAGTCCGTCACCATCCGAGTTGTGCGCCAAGGCCACCTCGAAGATCGTGATACGTCCGCGTGCAGTGAGCGCCTGACGAATCGCCACCGCATCGAACATGGCCAGGGCCAGGCGCTCAACGGAAATGCCCTTCACCATCGTCATCCGGCCATCGCGTAGTACCGGCAACAGCGTGACCTGCTCCTTGCCGTTCAACGCGTAGCGCTTGTCGAGATAGGCCTGGATCAGCGACAGCACGCCATTGTTGAGGTAGAACAGAGTGACGTTGAGCTGGCTGCCAAGCGGATTGCTGGCGAGGCAGCCGGGCAACCGGTGCTCGATGTTGGGAACCAGCGCCCGCGCGCCATCGCCGACAAAGGCCAGCACGTTCTGGCAACTGGTGGCGGCAAGATAAGGCAAGGCCGTTAGCGCATCGCCCATCAGCGCCCGCCCATACCATCCAGAGAATCCCGGTCCCGTGCGCGGAACGTTACGTACCGCCGAAATTCCGCCTCGCCCCACGTCATAGACGCCGAGATAGCGATAGTCCCGCTGCTCGATCAGCGCGGTCACCAGCTCACCCAGGCATTGGAAGAAATAGTTGGGGGTCATCGGCGAGGTGGGGATGCGGTCCACCGGTACCGCTTCAGGGAGCCGTTCCAGGGTATCGAGCTTGGCTTGCCGGTGGCGCAGCACCTCGGGAGCCACGTTCAGGCGCGCCATCACTTGCCGCAGGAAGTCCGCCACAGGCATCACCAGTGCAATATCGGTGAACGGGGAAATATGGCGGGCCTGCCGGTTCACCTGGACCACCCGCAGCTGGCGCTTGATCTTCCCCTCGGAAAACGGAGTCGCTGCTTGGTCGACCTTGCTCTTCAGGAAGAACACGCATTGCTCATCCGGTGGATTCAGCTCGTCCCCTTTATGTAGAAAGGCATGGATGCGACGGCTGAAGCCATACATCGCCAATGTGCCGAGATAGTTGCGGATGCGCTCGCCCCGATGACAGGGAGCAACGCTGCCAGGATGCACAAGACTGTCGGCAAGGGCGATCCCGGCACGCCTGGCGATCGTGTAGACGAGTTCGCGTTCCTCATCGGACAACGCGCCGCATTGCCACAGAATGTGGACGGGCTCGTTGTTGATCAGGCGTATCACCGCATCCAGCCCGCTGTCGTCAGCGTCATCAGTGGGCGACGGCACCCACTGCGGCGAAATTGGGCCGCCGCTTTCGGTGCGTGACTCCAGCACTGCCTGCGTGGCGAACACGAATACCGGCTTGGCGTGCTGGTTCAACAGGGAAAACGCCAACTCCAACTGCGCGGCAATCTCGTCGGGCTTGCTGATGAAGACACTGGGCAGGCCGCGTGCGGCGATGACGCCATGGCCGTCGTTGTCGATATCCAGGGTGCCCTGAAAGGCAAACCAGGTGCTCTGCGGACTGTCGGCGCAGACGATCAGACCCGGTGCGCCGGCGCGGGCCAGATTGGCGAGCGTGCCACGAAATTCATCGATCATGCCCGACGTGACCACGATCACGTAGGCTCTGCGGAACATCTGCCAGCCGGCCTGCGCACTTGCTGCCAGGGCGTGTTCATTGCATGCGCTGAAGCAGCGCACCGCAGTCCCAATCTGAAGGCTCTGCATCGAATCGATGAGGCTGGCCACCATGGAGCCGGTGTAGTAGTGCACATCCCATTGTTCGCCCCAGTGCTGCCGCATGTAACGATTGATTTCCACCGCAACCCTTCCCGGCGGGATAGCTCCCTGGATGGCGCGCGCCAGAAAGCGGTTGAAATGAGCATGCTCCAGGTGATCCATCAACAGGCGCAGCAGGTCCGCACGACGGGCATGCTGGCCGGTGCCATGGAGGCGCAGTTGCAGGTTGCCTTGCGTGTACCGATGCAGTTCCTGATGCGCCTGGGCCGGCAGATATACCACCACCGAGGCGGGAGACAGCCGCGGTGGATGCTCACGTTTAATGCACTCCGACATAAGCGCCGCCAGCCCAGCCTCCACGTTCGACAGGCCGCTTTCTCCTTGAGCCGGCACTGTGGCATCGACGACGAAAAATTCGACCGAGAGTCGCCCGCTCAAGGCCGATAGACCATTCATGGCTGCCGCAGTCGATGGGTAGTGCAGCAGGCACAATTCCGGGCGAGGTGCCACGCCGCCTGCAGACAAATACTCCGACACATTTGCAATCACAGACTGCAGTACCGCGCTGTCATCCACATTGACGTGTGTGCGATCCGGCTCCACCATGGGCACCTGCTCACGTGACGCCCTCTCGCAAAACGCTCCTATTTGTTCGACAGCGAAAGAAAGGTCCTCTAGCAATGCTGTGTCCGATGAAATAAGGCACACACCGACGGTCTCGACCATTTCGATTCCTTTAGCCAGGGCTCGAGTGAATGACAGGCTGAGAGCATGAGATCCCATGCTGATCGCAGGCTCCCGCGTGACACCAACGCGAGTCCGCCTCCGCACATCAGCCGTTACTCTTGCATTTGATGAACGCGTTGGCATCGCTCACTTGGTGATCGCGCACCGCCCGGTCAATGTGATGCCGCTGTCGCATTGCCAGGGCAAACACGCCCAGCATGGCTAGAGTCAGGCTAGACAGCATGCCTGCGTACCCGAAGCGGTCGAGCATCACGCCAGCCAGCGGAAGCACGAGCAGGCGGCTGAGGGTGAACAGGCTGGCTTGCATCCCATAGTCGGCCGCCTGGTACTGAGGCCGTGTGAACCCCATCATCAGCCCGAACGCGAGCGCCGATGTCGCACCCATGGTGCAGGCCAGCGCAATCGCCCCGACAACGAAGGCTATCTGCCCCGCTCCGCTCCATGCCAGCAGCGCCAGCCCTCCTAGGGCCACAATGTTCAGGCCCGCGAACAGAACAAGGGCACGGGATACACCGATGGACACGATCAACCTTGCCGTCCCAATACTGGCAAGCGCACCGACCGCACTGCCGAGCACCCCGACCACCCATGCCACCTGGTTGGCCGCAAATCCGTGGTCCAGCAACAAGGGTTTGAGATAGATCCATGCCGCACCCACCAGCGGGAAGTAGGACAACAGCAGCAGAGTCCAGGCATTGGCACCCGGTTGCTTGAAGTATCCCGCCAGCAAGGCCGTTCGAGCGGTGATACCTTGTGTGCTTGCTGCTGGGAGCTCGGTCGCCGGCTCCTTGAACACGACAAGCAGGCCGATCCCGATCAGGATAGGTATCGTCATCACAACAAATGGCGCTTGCCAACCCCAGCGCTCATGTACCAAAAGCATCAGGCCGCCGCCGATGATGGCCCCCAGGAAGACCGCCGCCGAGCGAACACCCCCAGCACGCATCCGTTCCGAAGACGGCAGGACTTTAATGGCAAGTGCGTTCACGGGGATGTCGGCCCAGGTGGCCATCAACCCCGCACCCAGTGCCATGAGGAACAGACGTCCGCCGTCGACCGCTAGGTCTTGCTGCCCAATGGCGAGCAGAAGTACCGCGTAGGCCACGCATACGCCTATCGCCCAGATCTTGTAATGACCGGCCGCCCAACGCATACGCTCCACGGGTGCCGCCAGCATGAATTTGAACACCGCCGGTAGCCCCGCCAACTGAAAAAAACCAATTTCGGTACCCGACCAGCCATGCTGGCGTAGCACGAGTGGCAGGCCCAGCACTAGATAGATGCTGGGTGCAATCAGGGCCAGATGCAGAAAGCCAAACATGGCCTGTCGCGCCCCGTGTCGGACGCTGTCATTCATCACGACCAGCGCCGGATTCCGATCCACGGTATTCATCGGCACACCTGCACCTGTACTGGCGCCAATGGAAACAGGTCGCTTTCGAAGGTACCGACGCTGTCGAATCCAGCGGCGAACAGCGCCTCGACGAGTTCCCCCTGGCGTCCGACATGATGGCCGCGCATCAGCAATGGCAAGTAATACGCCAACACTGTGGCGGCCTGCGGCGCTGTGAGCGGAATCTCGGCATGGATGCTGACAAACAACCCACCCGGCGCAAGCGCCGCGCGAATCTTGCGCAACGTCTGCGCGAGATCTGGCACGAAATGCAGAACCGAAGCGCACCAGATGAAATCGTAACCGTGGCCAATGTCATCGCGGGTCAAATCGCCTCCTTGCACCGACAGGCGAGCACCAAGCTGCGCCACCTCGATGTTCTGCCTTGCCACCGCAGCTGTTGGAGGCAGGTCAAACGCGGTGCCATGGCACTCGGGAAGGGCGTGTGCCAACGCAATGGCGACCATGCCGGGACCACAACCGAGATCCAGGAAACGTCGGATTCCCTTTAGGTCTGGTAGGCGATCAATTACCTTCAGCGCCGCCTCGACCGTGACCGCTCTTTGTTCCTGTACGATTTTCGTCCGGGCGAGTGTGGCCCAGCATTGATCGGTCGGCACCGGCGGTGGTGGTTCCTCCTTGTTGGCGCGCCGTTGCAGATGGTCCGACAGCTGCGCGCCAAACTCACGCAGCGACCGAAGGCGAAAGGTCCAGGCGTCACCGCAGTAATCAGGAGAGTGCTTGACGAAATACCGCTTTGCACTGCAGCTGACGCGGTAGCGTTGTGTCGACGCTGCGTCGGCATAGACCTGAATCAGCTCGAGCAGATCCATGCCCCATAACAACTTCAGAACAGGTTCCAGTTTGTTCGGATCGAGATCGAGCCGCACTGCGATTTCCTCGGCGCTGGACTGCTCGGTCAGCACGTCGAACAGGCCGGCACTCAGCGCGGTAGCCAGTGCATCGGCCTGCACAGAGGCCAGTGCGAGATCCCAGCAGGGTTGCAGGGGATGGGTATGTTGAAATTGCATGACGATTCTCACAGATGCCAGGTCAATCGCAGGCCCACTTCACGTGGCGGGCTGTAGATCGTGGTTGTGCCATTCAGAAAGCCGATGGTGTCGTACTTCTTGTTCCCGGCGTTATGGACATAGGCGGACAACTCGGTGTGTCCGAAGGTGTAGCCCGCCATCAGGTTGACGACGCCGTACCCGGCACGGCCATATTTGTTCGCGGCATCGAGATAAATCTTGCTGGCGCCATTGAGGCGAGCTTGGACGTACCAGCCTTGCGGCGCGTCGTAACGCACGCCGAGGTGCCCGGTGGCATCCGATGCGAGCGGGCTGTGATTGCCCTTCCAGTCGTTGGTGCCGTCCTTGAACTCGCGAAAGCGCGTGCGATTCAGTCCGAGGGCCGCCTGAATCTGCCAGCCCGAGCCCAGCAAATACTGGAATTCAGCCTCAACGCCGACCGGACGCGCCGATGCCGCATTGGTGAGGAACATTTGACCGGGCGAGCCGATTTGCTGAACCTGCATATCCCGCACGTCCATCAGGTAGACCGCCGCGCCGTAGCGCAGCCGCCGGTCCAGAAGCCGCCCCTTGGCACCAAGCTCGAATGAGCGCACCCGTTCCGGCTGGTAGCGCCGATAGGCCTCGGGAGCAAACGCATTGAAACCTCCTGCGCGAAAGCCGTCGGTGACGCTGGCATAGACTTGCGCATCCTGCCGCCATTGATATTGCAGGGCCAACTTGGGCGAGAAGTGGGTCCAATCGCGCGACTGTTCGCCACCTCCAGACAGGGCGAAGCGCACCTCATCCCGCTCGATGCGACCGCCGACAGTGACCACCCATCGATCGGCCAGCGGGATACTCCAGTGGGTAAACAATGCCGTCGAGTTGCCTTTTTGCGTGGCGGAGGCCGTTGTCGAACCCAGCGGAATCTTCTGCCCGAAGCTCAGATCGTGATCGTCGCGGTCTGCGTAGAAACCCGCCAGCCATTGCGCCTGGCCAAACCGGCCCTCCAGACGGAACTCCTGCGACAGCGTCCGAAAATGGTGATTGCGGCTGACATGCAAAAGGTCCGCAGGCATGAAGTCGATGTCCTGCTTGATGCGGTCGGTGAATTCGTTGTTTGCCGTGACTGAGCGCAGACGCAGGCCGGGCGCCAACTCGTGCGATACGTCGAGCGACACGGTGCGCGCGGTCGAGTTGTTCCAGCTGTCTGTGCCGGAGCGAACCGTGCCGCGCGGCGCCGTCACCGCTCCCCACAGGGAGCCTGCATCGCGATAGTCCCGCTGGGCATAGCGAAGCGTGGCATCGGTTCGGTCACCAGGCGTCCAGCGCAGCACCAGGCGGCCATTGTGGCGTTCGCGGTCATCCTCCTTGTGTCCCTTGAAGATGTTGTCGATAAAACCGTCCTGCTCGAAGAACTCGCCGGCCACACCCAGGTAAAGCGTGTCCTTCACCAGCGCGTGGCTTGCATCGAAGCGCAGTGCACGCTTGTCGCGACTGCCGACCTCGGCAGAAACGACGGCATAGGGATCATTCCCCGGCTTGCGCGTGACGATGCTGACCACGCCGGCCTCGGCATTGCGCCCGTACAGCGTGGACTGCGGCCCGCGCAGCACCTCCACCCGCTCGATGCCCAGCAGGTTGTCGTCAAAGCCCTGTCCTCTCAGGGTCGGCACGCCGTCGACCACGAGTGCAATCGAGGACGAAAACCCCATGATATTGGCCGTCAGACCTCGCATCACCGGCGGCTGCAGGCCCGACTGCCCCGACGATTGGAAGGTGAAGCCAGGAGTCATCTGGGCTACACCTTCAAGGCTGTCGATTCCAGCGGCTTCCAGATCTTCACCGGCAAACGCAGAGATGCTGGCCGCCACCGTTTCAAGTGACTGGGCCTGCTTGTTAACCGTCACGGTCACCGCTGGAAGCTCGATTTCCGCATGCGCCGACGCGCCGAAGCTCGCCAGCAGAACCGGCAGCCAAAGTCGCCTAGCATGAAGATCTGTACGGTTTGACACCATTTCCTGACCTCAAATAGATAGTTGTTGCTCAATTCGCTTCTTGTTAGACAGAGAAGCCCTCGCCCCTTGGCAACCATGTCATCGATAGGGTTGACGACAGATGCCTGATAGATAATGATATTTCACAACAAGAATGATTCTTATTCCTGTTTGTATCAGAACCAATGTATTTCGTATGCAATCCGTGCGGTTGGACTGGAGGCACGGCGCACGAGGAGGTCATATGCCATACCGGGTTTCACTCGAAATCTCGAGACGTCGGGAAACACGACAAGAAGGTTGGGAGCGGCAACAGCTGCCGGATGAACTAGGTGATTGCCTGACGGATAGCTTCCATATTGGACCCGGCATCAGCCTTCTCCGGACTCGCTACCGACCACAGCAGGATCTTGTAGAGGAAAGTCTCAAGCAGTTGGAACAGCCGGTTCTCGCCATCACGTTCGGGTTGGTCGGTGAATCGTTGTTCAGAAGCCGGTACGGTACGGAGCTGCACTTCCAAAGAGGCCATACCACCGTTTCGACCTTCCGTTGCATCCAAGGTGAACGTCACTACCGGTCCGATCTCGTGGCGAGACAGTTGCGACTGCTGATCGGAGCAGAAATACTGAGCCACTACCTAGGCGAAAAGACCTGCAAATTGCTTTTGGATGGAAAGGGGGGCGTACAACTGCTGGCACATCGCCCGACAACTGGAGCCAGCCTGGCTCACGCCAATGCCCTGCTAAAAGAAACGGAAAACGAATCCCTAGACAAGTTGCAGACCCACATTCATGTCCTCGGCCTGCTGGCCGAGCAACTACGCCACCTAGACCTGCAACTTCCGAAGCGCATGCCGCGTCATTGCCAACGCGACATCGAAAAAATCGACGAGGCCAGGGCGATTCTGGATGCCCGAATGGACCAGGGCCTGACGGTCTCCGAACTAGCCGCCGCCGTCGGCCTCAATGAATGCAAACTACGAGATGGCTTCCGTCATCGCTTCAATATGAGCCCCCACCGTTTGCTTCTGGAAGCGAGAATGAAGAAGGCTTGGCAGTTGCTGGAAACCGGCTGCCAGGTGGCCGAGGCGGCGTATTCGGTCGGCTATGAGCATCCCAGTAACTTCAGTGCTGCCTTCTCGCGGTTTTTTGGTTGTGCACCAAAATCCGTGTTCGGGCCGAAACGCTGAGGCACTTATGAAACGCCGACCAAACAGAGTCAGCAATTAATTCTGCAGGCATGGACATACTGACCCGCGAGCACGCGAAAGCCCCGCACGAACAGCTCCTTCAATCGGGACGACGCGCTGGAAAAAAACACTCGATAGGCCCAAATACCGCCGACGATGAAAACGATGTAACCCCATGTGCTGCGGGGAAAAATGATACAAAGAACCAATGCGGCTATGGCCGCAATAACGCCGCTACTTGCCTTTGTCTTTTCTGCCATCCCGTTCCCTCGCACTTGAAAGGCGCATCTGCGCTGACCCAAAAGAGTGCGTTACAGTAACAGATTGTCATCTGTAGGGCGAAGGATTTCGGCCATACACCAACGGTCCAACTTCCAAGTGCACAGAGCAGACCTATGCATGCGCGCCTGCGCGGCTACGGAAGGCAACTTATACGGTTTGCGTGCTGAACAGTTACTGATCGAGAACCAAAAAGCGCGACAGTTTTCAAGACGACGGGGCAGTGGCTTCCGATACGACCCGATCGCGCCGACAAGGATCACAATGAACCCGACTCGTCCACCCGGCGAGCGATCCATTCACGAACCGCTCTGGCAGACCAAGAAGCTGCACGCTGACCAATCTTGATTGAGCGCGGAAACTGCCCACGTGCCATTTGGTCATATAGCGCGGAGCGGCACATCCCGGTAAGGCGAAGAACCTCTGGCAACCGTATCAGCCGGTCCCCCTCCCCTGCGAGCACCTGCTGCATACCAGGCTCTCCATCGAGCAGCAATGACAGCGCTTCCTGCAACAGCTGCACTGCACGATCCTGCGCAGTGTCATTCTTCCTCCCTGGCCGACGCCGATTTTCACTGTAGATTCCAGTCTGCATGCCGCACTCCTCTAAACCACGCGGCGCCAAGCCGCATGCTCCACAGAGTGCCCAAGAAGTCCAGCAACTCCAACCCGCCCTAGCGCAGCTCAGCGAAAACCGTCCAACTGAGCCGACAAAAGCCTGCCGCTTGGAGATATCAGGCATCGCTCTATCAAAAAATTTCGGTCTTTCTTGAAGGTGTCACCGTGGCCGGTGATCGCCTTGCGCTGACTTCAGCCGTGGCCGAGAACGCTGTGCTTACTTCCCAGCCTTCTCCGCCTTGCGCTTGGCAGCCTTGGGATCCACCACGGCCTTGAACTTGGCACCCGCCACAAACTTGGGCACCGTGCTTGCTGGGATCTTCAGCGCTGCTCCCGTCGAAGGGTTCTTGCCTGCGCGGGCCGCACGCTTGGCGGATTTGAAAGTTCCAAAGCCCACCAACTGCACGGCATCTCCCTTCTTGACGACCGTCTGGATGGTGTCAATCAGGGTTTCCAAAACCGCATTGGCTGCGTTCTTGGACAGGTCATTCTTGGAGGCCAGGATGTCAACGAGTTCTGCGCGGTTCATGGAGTCTCACTGTGAAAAAAGGTGGAGAAGAACGCTTTATAACGCGACCACGGATGCCGACCTTGTCGCCACTCAGTGCTGCTGTGCGATTCTTGGCAAGAACTCCACCCCCGTCCTCTTGACCAGCTCCTGGTAGCTGATGGGCCGACTGACCGTCTCCCCCTCCCGGTTCTCCTGCCAATGCGCCTAGGCTTGCAACGGGAAAAAAACAAGCACAGAGAAAGAGGGCCGGACCATGACATAGCGCTGCGGCCAAAGTCCGCTCTGAGTCGCCCGAGGCGGTTCACAGCAGGCCCAAGTAGTGCTGTAGTGCGTGGCTCAAAACCATGCCCAGATACGGCGCAGCAATGCGGGAGCCGGTCGGGCAGGACGGAATACATAGCGGGTTGGTTTGTACGTGGCCTTCTCGGTGGTAATTTTTAGATACTGTACAAAACATCAGCATCATGCGTAAGAGTGCCACCGCACCTCTCCACCCTCTCGCCCAAGGCGTGAGAATTTGCGCGCTAGCGTCCTCTGCTCCACCTGATGCCCCCAGCCCTCGCACCTACCGACCTCCGGGGCTTCCTCCTCACCCGCCACTGGCGTGATCTCCCAGACGGCACCGAGATCGAATACTGGCTGGCCACCGACGAGGGGCCCAAGAAGGTGCTCCTGACCCAGCAGATATCGGTCGCTTTTCTGCCAGCCCGCCACCGGGCTGCGGCACAGGCCCCACTGGCGAGCTTGCAGGGCCTGGAGGTGAAGGAACTGGGTTTGAAGACGTTCGATCAGGAGCCTGTCCTCGGTGTCTATGCCCGCCGGTTCCGCGATCTCGGCAAGCTGGCACGCGCACTCCAACCTCTGGGGATACCGCTCTACGAAGCGGATATCCGTCCGCACGAACGCTACCTGATGGAGCGGTTCATCACTGCCGGTGTTCTGCTCGAGGCAGGCCTGCGGGAAGAATTGACCATCATCAACGGTCGGTTGAAGCCCGCGTCCGGTTGGCGCCCGGCGTTGAAAGTAGTGTCGTTGGACATCGAGACCAGCGCGACCGAGGAGCTGTACTCGATCGCACTGGATGGTGCGGGAGACCGAGTGGTCTTCATGCTGGGGTATGCACGTTGTAGCGGTGCAATTCCTCCGCGATGGGGCCGCTGGGACCGGGCAGCTCCACGATGACCTGCTGCTCACGCAACAGCGCCAGCAAGTGCACGAGGCTGGCACGCAAGTCGCCATGGGTGCGCAACGCCGTCGCATGGCAATCGCATCGAGGCACGTGCGAATCCAGGAACAGCTCGACGAGGGACTCGTCAATCTGATCGGCAGCCAGCCGACATCGTGTCATCCAATGGGCGAAGTGCGCCAACGCTCGAAGGTCCGTTGCCACGGTGCCCTCTGCGTACCGGCCTCGTTCCATCAACGCCTCGAACGCCTCGACATATAGCGACAGCGGGCCATCCAGTAACCAGGCCCTGGCCAACGGGTGCAGCGAACGGATTGAATCCATGGTGATCTCCAGTTGTGAGATCACCAGTCTTGTGTCGGCCCCTGGCTTATGTCCAGATCACGAAGACCGCCGCTGTCAGTGGCATAGACGAATCCATGTACTCAGCTCGATCGACTTCGGCAACTGTTCATAACTGGGACCTGCGCATAACAGCCTCGAGCGGGCATCCGGAACAATTCAAGAACGAGAAATCCCGGTCCCAGGCCAAAGCGGAGACCTTAGTTACCATGCGGCAAGGGTGCCTCTTTTACGCGCAAAGCAAATCCCCGGGAGCCATTATCCGAATAGATCCAGGCAAAAACTCAATAGAAGTGCTTGACGAGCTGCGAAGCAAGTCACCCGCAGAGCGGGCCACACGCCTGAGCCTCTACAGCGAAACCGGGGCTTTATTTTCAATCGCAAGAGGCACTGCACGTCGCACATGGAGCATTGCTCTACACATCCAGTTCGCGCCGCTCCTCCCCCTGTCCATCGGGCCGCTGCTTCGCGGAAGTCACCCCGCTGGACGGACCCACTCTGCGAAAACCCCGGTCCCGAGCCATGAACGCCTCCAGCATGTGCGGAATCAGTGCCATGGTATCCACCGCCTCCCCATAGGCCTGCGCATGCAGCGCTGCATACCGGTCCAGATCCGCCTTGAGACTTGCTGTGCAGGAGAAGGTCAGCTTGACGCTCTCCGTCCTGGGCAGCGGGCCCAGCCGCAATTTCCTCGGAGTGCTCATCGTGGACCTCCCCTGCCACCACTGACGAACAACGGTTGATAAGGCCGCAGCACCAGATCCCGGTTCACGATCACCCGCACCGCCAGCCCCGGCCGCGCAGTCAGCGTGGGCTGCAGGTTCAGGTTGCGCCGCGTCATCTCCTGCCCCACCTGGTTCACGCTGTCCTGCAGCCCATCGCGCCCCGCGATCACGACGCGGTTGCCGTTCTGCCTGTTTTCGGGGGCGGACAGCTCGGCGCCCACCCCCAGCAAGGTCGTCAGCGCCGCCCCTGCTACAACCCTTCCCCAGTGCCCGTCCACCCCATCCTCCAGTCCGGCGCGCCCCGCCGGATCGGTGCCCACGAGATTGTCGAGCGTGAGCGACGAGGTATCCGGCAGGACGATGCGGTTCCACACCATCTGCAACCGGCTCTGCCCATAGCTCACCTGGCTGTTGTAGCGACCCAGGATGCGCGAGCCCTGCGGGATCAGCAGGTGCCCCCCAGTGGCCGTGTCGTAGACTGGCTCGGTCACGGTGGCGATCACGTCTCCCGGCAGGTCCGACTGGACTCCCGTCACCAGCGCTGCAGGAATCACCGTCCCGGCCATCACCTGGTAGGGAGAGGCAGGCATCTGCAGGTTTCCTGAATTCCGGGTTCCCGTGGATCCGCCTTTCAGGAAGGTATCCTTCTGCTCCTGCCGGTTCTGAACAGCCGTGGGGTCCGCCGGCTGGGCCGCCGTCGAGGCAGGCCCCGCCGCCAATGGCTCGAATCCCGCCAACCCTGATGCCGCCGCAGGTGCTGCCATCGCCGCGGACTGCGCAGCTCCCTGCCCTGCCTGCGTTACCCCCGTGCGGAAAAACACCGGCGAGCCTGCTGCCGCCTCGGCCTCCTTGCGCAGCGCATCCGCCGGATCATGGCCCGGCGGCGCGTAGCCTGGCTCCACCGGCCCCTGCGCCTTCACAATGGCCGGCCCCAGGTCCCCCGGCAACGGAGGTCCAAGCCGAGGCACCTCTGGCGGCTGCATTCCGCCGTAGTCGGCCGGCAACCGGTCCAGCCCTTCGGACTTGGACACCCGATCGACGTTGTAAAGCTCCGAGGGATTCGCGCCACGCCGGTGGCTGCCCTGCAGCGACCAGATGGTGGCGCCCAGTACGGCCGCAGCCAGGGAACCCACGAGAACTGCCAGCATGCGCCGGTTCAACCGCGTCACGGGTCGCGGCGCAGCGCGCAGCGCCACCGATTCGGGTGTGACCTTGGCCGGTTGAGGCGGGGTGGCTGCGTTGGAAAGGTCGCGGCTGTCCATGGTCAAAGCCGTCCACCAACACCGTCCGTGCGCTCGATGCGCACCACGTCGCCATCCCGGCCCCCGCCTCCACCCAGGCGCAGCTCGGCCGCGCCGAACAACCGGTCCACGATGTAGTACGGCGGCCGGAAGCGGTAGTTCACCAGTTGTCCGTCCCCTTGCGCCCCGATCACGAACAAGGGCGGCAGCTCGCCCTGGGCGATGCCGGCCGGGAATTGGATGTAGACCTTCTCGCCATCATCGAAGGCGCGCAGCGGCTTCCAGGCCGGATTGCCACCACCGATGGCGTAGCGGAAACGCAGCTTCTCCAGCGACAAGCCGCTCTCGATGGGCGCAGCTGCCTGGGCCGCCTGCGCCTGACGCTGCAGAGCCAGCATCTTGTCCTTCGGGTACTCCCAGGACACCGAGGCCATCCAGGCCTTGTCGGTGGAGGTCAGCTCGACCAGGTAGGTGCGCCGGCTCGTGGTGATGACCAGGTTGGTCTTGAGACCTGAGCGGATGGGCTTGACCAGCACCTTCACGCGCAGCGAATCGCCCGCGCCGCTGGCCGTGTCGCCCACGATCCAGCGCACGGTGTCTCCGGCGGCGACCGTCACCAGTTCCTCGCCGGGCTGCAGCGCTACGGCCGTCACCCTGCCCGGCGCCGCATAGACCTGGTACAGCGCCCCGTCGGTGTAGGGCCAGACCTGGATGGCATTCACGTAGCCCTCGCGCGTGGGTGCCACGCGGGCCTCGGCGTTGGCACGCGCTACGCGGGCCTTTTCGTCGTTGGGCTCGGGGGCGGGTTGGGCCTCGCCGCCCTTGGGCAGTGGTTTCATCTGCCCCGGCAGGGGCAGCACCTCGGGCACGGCCACGACCTCGATGGGCTTGGGCGGCTCGGGCAAGGCCTGGGCCTGGACGGGCTCATCGAGCGCAATCGATGGGGGAGGCTTGCCCTGAGTTCCGCAGCCCGTGGCCAGGAGGGCCAGCAGGACCAGCGGCAGGGCGCGGTAGGGGATTCGTGCATTCATGGTTTCTTCACTCCTTCGCTGGTATCGAGTTCCCGGCTCCAAGACAGGCCGTTGACGTAGATGCCCAATGGGTTCTTGCGCAGCCGCTCTTCGGTGCGCGGGGCTTGCAGCACGATGGACAGCACGGCCGTCCAGCGCTCCAGGCCGGCCGCCTCGCCATTGACGTAACGTCGCTCGGTCCAGCGCACCTGGAACGAGGCATCGCTGGCGCGCACCACGCTGTTGATGGCCACCGTGACCGAGTGCTGCCCTATGCGAGAAAACGGGTCCGCGACCCGCGCGTAATCGTTAAGCGTGGCGGCGCCCTTGTCCGTGGTGTAGTCGTAGGCTTCGAGCCAGTTCTGTCGCACGACGATGGGATCGATGGACAGCGAGCGCACGTCGGTGACGAAGCGCGCCAGGTGAAACGCAATCTGAGCGTCGCTCGGCTGGTACGGCGTGGCCGCCTCGCCCACCGCGCGCACCTGCCCGGCCTGGTCCACCTCGATGACGTAGGGCGTCACGATGGACTGTGCCGAGCGCCAGACCAGGCCGCCGGCCATCAGAAGGGCCAGCGCCAGGGAACCAAAGGCCATGAACCGCCAGTTCCGGGCCTGCACCCGGGCCGAGCCGATGCGCTGGTCCCAGGCCTGTCCGGCCGCCTGGTAGGGGGTGACGGGTTCGGGGGTTTCCGAATACCGCCGCTGGGGTCGTTGGAATCGCATGGCAGCCCTCCTCAAGGATTGGATTCATCACGCAGGCTCGGAGCAACGCCGCCGCCCGCATGGTCGCCGGCACGGATGGCATGCACGGCCGTGGTGGCCGCCTGCGTGGCCTGCTGGCGCCGCCGCATGCGCCGGGCCCAACCCGGCTCAGACACAGGTGCCGGGGGCGCCACATCCTCGGCACCACCCACAGAAGCGGTCTCCCCAGGGGGTGACACGGCTTCGGAGACAAACCCCGTCGCGCGGTCCTTCATTGCCTGGACGCCAGCCGCCACCCGCTGGCCCACGGCGCCGACACCAGCCTTCGCGGCATGGGCCGCGCCCGCACCGGCCGCGCGGACACCCTCCGCCCCCGAAGCGGCAGCACCTGCCTGGTAGGCCGATTTCACGCTGCCCGCCGCTGCCTGGGCGGTCCGCGCCACCGAGCCACCGCCACCGATGGCCGCCTTCGCTGCCCCAGGCGCCATGCGCGCACCGGCCGCCACCGCAGAACCCGCGCCCGCCACGGCCGCGCCACCAGCGACAGCCAGCCCTACCGCTCCCAGCGCCGTGCCCGCCACCGCACCGGCGCCCAGCTGCGGCCCGCCCGACACCAGTCCCGTCGCGATCCCCGGCCCAAAGATCCCCAGGCCCAGCATCGCCAGCGCCGCCAGCATGATGACCAGCGCATGGTCGATAGACGGCTCGGCTCCCGGCGCCGTCGTGAATTCGGAGAACAGCCCCGACCCGATCCCCACGATCACGGCCAGAACCAGCACCTTGATGCCCGAGGACACCACGTTGCCCAGCACCTTCTCCGCCAGGAAGCTGGTCTTGTTCCACAGAGCGAACGGCACCAGCACAAAGCCCGCGAGCGTGGTCAGCTTGAACTCCAGCAGCGTGACGAACAGCTGCACCGCGAGCACGAAGAAAGCCACGATCAACACCAGCCAGGCGAGGAACAGCACGGCGATGGTGTCGAGGTTCGCGAACACCTCCGGGAACCCCACCAGCTCGCTGATCTGCGCCATGATGGGCCGCCCGGCATCGATGCCGACCTTGGCCAGGCGCCCGGGCTGCAGCAGCTGTGCCTGCGTCATTCCGGAACCCGAGGCCGTGAGCCCCAGCCCGGCGAAGGACCGGAACACGATCCCGGCCAGTTGGTTGAAATTGCCCAGGATGTAGGCGAACGCCCCCACGTACAGCACCTTCTTGACCAGCCGCGCGATCACGTCGTCGCCCTGCCCCGACGCATGGCTCATCGCCCAGTACAGCCCCGCCAGCGTCACGTCGATCACCACCAGCGTGGCCGTCAGAAAACGCACCTCGCCGCCCAGCAGCCCGAAACCCGAGTCGATGTAGCGCGAGAACACATCCAGGAAGCGGTCGATGACCGCGACGTCGTTCATGGCGCCTTGTCCTGCGCGGCCGATGCCTCGGGCGCGGGAGCCTGGGCCGGCGTGTATGGCGTCCCGCCGCCCATGAAGCGCCGCCGCGTGGCCTCGGCCACCGCATTGCACTGTGCGTCGCCCACCTTGGCATGGTGGGTCTTGCACTGCGCACGCAGTTCCTTGAGCCGCGCGGGATCGGCGACCAGGGACTCCACGGATTCGATGGGGACCGGCTTGCCGCAAGCCGTGAACGCCAAGACGACGGTCCCCAGAAGAAACAGCTTGTTCATGGCCTTCCCCCTCATTGCCCGTATAAACCCACGGCCACCGGAGCGTAGGGCGTGCCCTCCCCCTGGAAGCGCCGCCGCACCTCGCGCGCCCGCTCCTGCACCGCCACCTGGCGGGCCTGCTCCAGCGCAGCGGCCCTGTCCTGAGTGATCTGCAGCTGCTGCGCCTGCATGGCTTGGCGCGACTGCAGCGCAAGCAGCTGGTTCGTGGCCTGCATCGCCTGCAGCGCACCCACAGCCGACTGGCTCCGGTTCACCAGATCCGTGAGCGTGCGCTCGTCGCTCGCGAAGTTGCGTACCGCTTGCGACTGCACCTGGGTGGCAGTGCGCAGCGCTTCGAGCGACTGCTGCCAGCGCTCACGCGCATCAATCGCCATCTGCCGGCCCGACACGGTGGCGGCGTATTCCTTCGGATAGAGCCTCCGGAACTCGGCCTCCATGTGCGCCATGTCGAAGGCCAGCCCCTGGGCCTGGCGGATGAGTTCGTTCGTCGCGGCCAGCGCCGCACGCAATTCCCCCAAGGCGCTGTGATCCAGGCTCGCCAGGTTGCGTGCCTGGTTCTGCAACTGCTTGATCTGGTTGTTGATCTGCTCCAGCGTACGCGCGGCCGTGAGCACGTTCTGCGAATAGTTCGAGGGATCGAACACGATGCGCCCGCCGCCCAGGAAGGCTTGGGCGGGCATGGCGGTGCCGAGTGCCAGCGCAGCGGCAAGCGTAAGCGCCGCCTTGCGGCGGAGGAACAGGGACTTCAAAAGCATGACAGGACTCCTTCAGGTGGTTGGAAACGGTGGAAACGTGGGAATGAGGTCGGCGGCCCAGTCCAGGCCCCGGTGGCGCAGCCAGGCAGCCGCGAAGCTGGACGGTGTGCCTGCGGCAGCGAGGGCCTCCTGGATCCGGTCTATCTCCCGCTGGTCCTCAGGCGAGGACGCCCCCGCGAAGGCCAGCGCCACGGGCCCCAGCCCCAGGTCGAACACCCGGTTGCCCAGCCGCGACTGGTAGTAGTAGTCGCGCTTGGGCGTTGCCTGGGCCACGATCTCGATCTGTTGGCCGTTGTGCCCGAAGCCCTCGTAGACCGCGCGGATCTGCGGCTCGAAGGCCTGCGGGTTGGGCAGGAAGATGCGGCTCGCGCAGCTCTCCACGATGGCCGGCGCGATGCTGGAATCGCGGATGTCGGCGAGCGACTGCGTGGCGAAGACCACCGATACGTTCTTCTTGCGCAGCGTCTTGAGCCACTGGCGGATGCGCGCCGCGAACACCGGGTCGTCCAGGAACAGCCAGGCCTCGTCGAGGATCAGCAGCGTGGGCGCTCCGTCGAAGCGCTCCTCGAAGCGAGCGAACAGGTAGGACAGCACGGCCAGCGTGGCCGCGCGGCTGGGCATCAGCTCCTCCATCTCGAAGCACTGCACGGGCGAAGAGCCGAGCCGGTCCACGTCCGCATCGAGCAGTTGCCCATGCGCACCGCCCAGCACATAGGGCTGCAGTGCCTGGCGCAAGGCGTTCGACTGCAGCAGCACCGACAGGCCCGTGAGGGTGCGCTGCTCCACCGGGGCGCTGGCGAGGCTGGCCAGGGCCGACCACACAGCGTCGCGCTCGGCCGGTCCCACGGCCACACCCTCGTGCGCGAGGCGCCCTTCAACCCACTCCGCGGCCCAGGCGCGGTAGCCATCCCGGTCGATGCGCGCCAGCGGCTGGAATGCGATCCGCTCGTCGGGCCCGAGGTCGTAGTGCTCACCGCCCAGCCCCAGCACCGTGGCCCGCATCGAGCGTCCCATGTCGAAGGCCAGGACGCGCCCGCCCGGGTAGCGCCGGAACTGCAGCGCCAGGGTGGCCAGCAGCACCGACTTGCCCATGCCCGTCGGGCCAACCACCAGCGTGTGGCCCACGTCGCCGATGTGCGTGACCAGCCGGAACGGCGTCGCGCCGTCGGTGCGCGTCACGATCAGCGGCGGGCCATCGAGGTGGGCATTGCGCTCCTGCCCCGCCCACACGGCCGATACCGGCATCAGGTGCGCGAGGTTCAAGGTCGAGACAATGGGCTGGCGCACGTTGGCATACACGTGGCCCGGGAGGGAGGACAACCAGGCCTCGACCGCGTTCAGGGTCTCTGGGATGGTCACGAAGCCCCGCCCCTGGATGGTCCGCTCCACGGCCCGCAGCTTCTCGTCGGCGGCCGTGGCATCGGCGTCAAGCACCACGACAGTGGCCGTGACAAAACCGAACGCCACCTGATCGCCACCCAACGCCTGCAGCGCCGCATCGGCGTCCTGCGCCTTGTTGGCAGCATCCGAATCCACCAATGGGCTCTCCTGCTGAAACACGGTCTCGCGCAGCAGCGCCACGATGTTCTTGCGCTTGGCGAACCACTGGCGGCGCAGGCGTGCCAGTTCCTTCTCCGCCTCGGCCTTGTCCAGGCAGAGAAAGCGCGTGCACCAGCGGTAGCCAAAGCCCAGTCGATTGAGATCGTCCAGGATCCCCGGCCAGGTCGAGGTCGGAAAGCCCCGCACCGTGAGCACACGCAGGTGCTGGTTCCCGAGCATGGGCGCAAGACCGCCCACCAGCGGCTCGTCGGCCAGCAGCGCGTCCAGGTGCATTGGCACCTCGGGTACGGCCACTGCCTGGGAGCGGGTGGAAACCGTGCCATGCAGGTAGGTCAGCGTCTGGCCATCAGAGAGCCAGTCCAGCTCCGGCACCACGCCATCGAGCAGGTCCAGGAAGCGGTCCGTCTCGGCCACGAAGGCCCCCAGCCGTTCCCGCCAGTCCACGCCTTCGGCCTTGCGGTGCTCGTAGAGCAGGTTGCCCGCGCGTGAGCGCGCCTCCTCGGGCGGCAGGTACAGCAGCGTCAGGTGGTACCCGCTCTCGAAATGGCTCCCCGTCTCCTCGAAGGCGGCGCGCCGCTCCTCGTCCACCAGCCAGGACAGCGGCTCCGGAAACCGCGACCGCGGATAACCCGCAGCCTCGCGCCGCTCGGCCTCCACGAACAGAGCCCAGCCCGAACCCAGGCGCTTGAGCGCGTTGTTCAGCCGGGCCGAGGTCGCGATAAGTTCACCCGGCGTGGCGCTGTCCAGGTCCGGCCCACGGAAACGCGCCGCGCGCTGGAAGGAGCCATCCTTGTTGAGCACGACCCCGGGCGCGACCAGGCCGGCCCAGGGCAGCCAGTCGGCCAGCAGTGCGGGGCGCCTGCGGTATTCAGCGAGGTTCAGCATCGCCTGCCCTCCCCGCCTTACACGTCCAGCAGCGGACGCTGCTTGATGTGACGCGCGAACACCGGCATGAACTGCGGGTCCATGCGCGCGCCCCAGACCGCCAGCGTGTGCCCCGCAATCCAGAGCACCAGGCCCGGAACCCACAACTGCAGGCCCAGGCCGACGGCAGCGGCCAATGTGCCATTGGCGATGGCCACGGTGCGTGGCGCGCCGCCCAGCAGGATGGGCTCGGTCAGCGACCGGTGCAGCGGCACCTCGAAACCCGGCGGCAGGCTGTGGGGCAGGTTCATGCCAGCACCGCCCCGCCCGAGAACGAGAAGAAGGACAGGAAGAAGCTCGACGCCGCAAACGCAATCGACAGCCCGAACACGATCTGGATCAGCCGCCGAAAACCACCCGAGGTGTCGCCAAAGGCCAGCGTGAGCCCGGTGGCGATGATGATGATCACCGCGATGATGCGCGCCACCGGACCCTGGATGGATTCCAGGATGGACTGCAGCGGCGCCTCCCAGGGCATGCTGGAGCCGGCGGCCTGCGCCGGAACCGTGAGGGCCAGCAGCAGGGCAGCCAGGGCCGCCGCCCGCAGGCACGGATGTACAGAAAGACGTGGATGCGTCATGAAGATTCTCCCTTGGTGGATGAAGTTGAAGATGGCGAATGCGATGCAACGACCTGCTGAATTGACGGAAACGGCGGCCCAAGCGAGCCATCGAGCTGGTAGCCATCGCGGTCATGACCAATGACGCGCACGATCTCGCGTACCCGGCGCGCATGCCCGCGCCCTGCGATAAAGACGATCACATTCACCGCCTCGGCGATCAGGGCGCGTGGGACGGTCACAGAGACCTCCTGCACCAGTTGTTCCAAGCGAGTGAGTGCTCCTCTGGCCGAACCTGCGTGCACCGTGGCGATACCGCCTGGATGCCCCGTGCCCCAGGCCTTGAGCAGGTCCAACGCCTCGGCGCCGCGCACCTCGCCGACCACGATGCGGTCGGGCCGCAGGCGCAGCGTGGCGCGTACCAGGTCGGCCATGGTGGTGACGCCCGGCTCGGAGCGCATGCCCACGTGGTCGTCGCTACGGCACTGCAGCTCCACCGTGTCTTCGAGGATCAGGACCCGGTCACCGGTGTCGGCGATCTCGTCGAGCAGCGCATTGGCCAGCGTGGTCTTACCGGTGCTGGTGCCACCTGCCACGACGATGTTCAGGCGCTCGCGCACTGCGGAGCGAAGGAAGGCCGCTTGTTCCTCGGTCAGGATGCCGTCGTCCACGTACTGTGCGAGCGTCATGATGCGCAGCGCTCGCTTGCGGATCGCGAACGAGGGCGCGCGCACCACGGGCGGCAGAACGCCCAGAAAGCGCTCGCCTGTCTCTGGCAGCTCGGCCGAGAGGATGGGCAGGCCTGCATGCACTTCCACGCGCACATGGGCCGCGACCAGCCGGATGATCCGCTCGGCCACCGCTGGCGGCAGCGCGGCGCCGGTGGGTTCCCGGCCCGTGCCCAGCCGGTCCACCCAGAGCGACCCGTCAGGGTTCAGCAGCACTTCGACCACCTCGGGGTCTTCGAGCGCCGCAGCGATCTCCGGCCCCATGGCCGTGCGCAGCATGCGGATGCGGCGCTGCGCGGGTTCGGCGGGTAATATGCTGGCGCCGGTCATGTGCCACCCTCCCCGCCACCAGGCGCAACCGAAGCTACCGGAGCATCCCCATCCAGGGGACCGTTCTCCTCATGGATCTCACGCACCAGGCTGCGCCCGCGCTGGATGTGGCGGGCCAGTTGTTCGATGAACTGCGCATAGCGGGCGCGCCCCTGGGCGCGCAGGGCTTCCTGCTGCTGCTCAGGCACCGGCAGGGCCACGGTCAGGTAGTGGCGCAGGTACAGAGCCACGGTCTCTATCAGGATGGCCTGGTCGCGCTCCAGGCGCTCGAACTGGCGCGAGAGCCGGTCCAGGCGCTTGGCCGTCGCCGCCTCACGCTGGTCCGTCGCATCGGGTGACAGGAAGGACGCCAGCGCTGCCGCGATCACCGAGGACTTGGAGACGCCCCGGTGGGCCGAGAGGTCCTCCAAACGCCTGGCGTGCTCGGGCTCGACGAAGATGTTCAGGCGAGCGCGCGTCACAGGACAATCCCGTCGTCAGGATCCAGGGCCGCCAGGCGCGCGTTACGCACCAGCTGGCGGTCCAGGTCACGCGGCAGCAGGGGCGAGCCGTCGTCATCGCGCTCGTCCTCCAACAGAATCAGGTCCTGCGCCCCGTCATCGCGCGAAGGCACGAACACAGCCTCCAGCTCCGGCTTGAGCTGGTGTCCACCCTCATCGGCCACACCGCCCACGCCGCCTGCCATGGCAACCGAGGCGGCGGCCAGCACTGGCAACATGCTCCAGTCATCCGGCCGCCCCGCCGGGCGATCGGCATAGCCGCCACCTGCCAGCACAGGCGCAGGCAGCACCCGTACCAGGAAGTTCCGATCCTGGTAGTAGCGCAGCTTGCGCGCCCGGATGGGCGCGTGGCCCGAGACCATGACCACGGCATCGTCGGGGGGCAGCTGCATCACCTCGCCCGGCGTGAGCAGGGGCCGCGCCGTCTCCTGGCGCGAGACCATCAAATGGCCCAGCCAGGGAGCCAACCTATGGCCGGCGTAGTTGCGTTGGGCGCGCAGCTCGGTGGCCGTACCCAGCGCGTCGGAGATGCGCTTAGCCGTGCGTTCGTCGTTGGTCGCGAAAGCGATGCGGACGTGGCAGTTGTCCAGGATTGAGTGATTGGGGCCGTAGGCTTTGTCGATCTGGTTGAGCGACTGCGCGATCAGGAAGGCACGCAGGCCGTAGCCCGCCATGAAGGCCAGTGCCGATTCGAAGAAATCCAGGCGCCCCAGAGCCGGGAACTCGTCGAGCATCAAGAGCAGCTTGTGCCGGCGCTCGATGCCATCCGAACCGTCAAGCGACTCGGTCAGGCGCCGCCCGATCTGGTTGAGGACCAGTCGGATCAACGGCTTGGTGCGGCTGATGTCCGAGGGCGGCACCACCAGGTACAGCGACACCGGATGTGCCGAGGCAATCAGGTCGGCAATGCGCCAGTCGCAGCGCGAAGTGACCTCGGCTACCGTGGGATCGCGGTACAGGCCCAGAAAGCTCATGGCCGTGGACAGCACGCCCGAACGTTCGTTCTCGCTTTTGTTAAGCACCTCCCGTGCAGCAGAGGCCACCACCGGATGCGGTGCACCACCCTGCTCCGCCGCCAGGTGCGGCGTGGTCATCATGCGGTGCAGCGTCACCTCGAAGGGACAGGCCGGGTCGGAGAGAAAGTTGGCAACACCACGCAACGTCTTGTCCTCGCCGGCATAGAGCACGTGGAGGATGGCACCCACCAGCAGCGCGTGGCTCGTCTTTTCCCAGTGGTTGCGCCGCTCCAGTGCACCCTCGGGGTCCACCAGGATGTCGGCGATGTTCTGCACGTCGCGCACCTCGTGCACGCCGCGCCGCACTTCCAGCAAGGGGTTGTAGGCCGCGGAGCGTGCGTCGGTCGGGTTGAACAGCAGGCAGTGCGAGAAGCGCGCACGCCAGCCCGCCGTGAGATGCCAGTTTTCGCCCTTGATGTCGTGGACCACGGCAGAGCCGGGCCAGGACAGCAGCGTGGGCACCACCAAGCCAACCCCCTTGCCCGAGCGCGTAGGGGCGAAGGCCATCACGTGTTCCGGCCCTTCATGGCGAAGGTAGGCGCCGTCCCGGCCGGGTGCCCGGCCGAGGAACACGCCGGCTGGAGCGGTCAGCCCGGCCTTGTCAATGTCCTCGCGTTCGGCCCAGCGGGCGGAGCCATACGTGGTGACGCGCCGCGCCATGCGCGAGCGCCACACCGCCATGCCGATGGCCACACCCGTCGCAAGCAGACCGCTGGAAGCCGCAATGGCGCCGCCGCGCGAGAAAACCTCAGGCGCATAGGCGTCGTACCAGTACCACCACTCGAACAGCTTCCAGGGCTCGTAGACCGGAAGGCCGGACAGCTCAAACCAGGCGGCGCCCAGGCGCGGCTGGTAGCCCAGCGCATGCGCCGTCCATTGCGTGGCCACCCACACGCCGCACACAGTGACGCCCATGACGGCCGTGATCTGGCCAAACAGGATGCCGGTGTGGGCGGAAGATGCCCGCTCCTTACCCCCCTCTGATCGAGATGCCATGCCTGCTTGTTCCTTCGGCGCCAACCTGCGCCATGCGCATGCGCACCCCGTGGTACGCATGGCGAGAGTCTGGAACCGATGCGCCGCGCGGCCCACCCATCCGGGCGTAGCGCAGCGCAGGCTGGCGGGCTGGTCTCAGGACAACGCCGTTGGTTGGCTGGATTCAGTGGCCCAGGAACACGCTCCCGGCCTCCCTGGGCGGGAAGCATGCACCCCCTGCGACCTCATGTCCAAGGCCGATGGCGCAGGCCCTGGATGCAGCAGAGCTCTGCTGCGTAACAGTCACGTCAAAGTGCTGACATGGGTAAGGAAACGTTGCACCGGCTCGGACAGTCCAAAGCGCTGGTGCTTGTGCAAAACGTAGGTCGTGAAGTGCGCGGGTTCGGTCAGCGGAAGCACGACCACATCGCTGCGCTGCAGCGTCCGCATTTGGTCGGCGCCCGCCACGCCAACACCCTGCCCCAAGGCCACACAGGTCAGGTAGCCAGACAAGGTTCGCGCCTCCGCCGCAATCACCGGAGACAATCCCTGCTGCTGCAGGAGAGAAGCCACCTGCAGGTACAGCCCCGGACGAAAAGCCGCTGTGCAGGCAATAAATGGAAAAGACAGCAATTCGGCCAATGACAGCATATTGCGTCCAGCCAGTTCATGCTCAGACGGGAGAATCGCGACCATGGGACTGATCCATGCTGTTTGCTGAACGATGACCTCGTCATCTACAGGTTCGAAGGAAAAGGCGACATCCACTTCTTCTTTGCGTAGCGCAGCGAGCAACTCCGGCGTATGCATTTCCACAAGTTCGACAGGAATGTCTGGAGCAAGGCGCTTCCAACTGGCAAGGAACTCCGCCAACCGTAGCTGAGCCATGCAGTCATCCAGACCAATGCGTAACGGCTCCCGATATCGTTTATCGACAGCCAGCACCGAGCGCCTAGTTGTCCCATCTCGTGTGATCATATACCCCACAGGAGTTGGGCATTCTTCCAAGCAAGAGAGGTAATGCGCAACGTGGTGGAATCCTTCAAACAGGAGCAATCGACATGAGCCAAGTGCACGCGCAAGCACGAACCACACCGCGTACGAGAGCCGAGATTAAAGCTTCGTCAGCATCGATTGCAGAACTGGCCGATCGCTACAACATCAACCGTGCGACAGCACGCAAATGGAAGCACCGAGACAGTCCGGATGACCTCTCGCACCGTCCGCACACGCTGCATACCACGCTCTCGCCCGTGCAGGAAGCCATCGCCGTGGAGCTGCGCCGCCTGCTGTTTCTGCCCCTGGATGACCTGCTGGCGGTGGTGCGAGAGTTTGTGAACCCGCAGGTCTCCCGTGCAGGTCTGGATCGTTGCTTGCGCCGCCACGGCGTCTCCAGTTTGCGTGAACTTCAGGCCCAGGCCCAAGCCGATGCGGGCACTGCTGACAAGCCCGTCAAGACCTTCAAGGACTATGAACCAGGCTTTGTGCATGTGGACATCAAATACCTGCCGCAGATGCCCGACGAGCGCCAGCGGCGCTATCTGTTCGTGGCCATAGACCGGGCAACGCGCTGGGTGTTCATGCACATCTATGCCGATCAGAGCGAGGACTCCAGCGTGGACTTTCTGCAGCGTCTTGAGCGTGCAGCGCCCATGAAGATCGTCAAACTACTCACCGACAACGGCAGCCAGTTCACGGATCGGTTCACAAACAAAAAACGCGAACCCAGCGGACGGCACAAGTTCGATGTGCGCTGCAAGGCATTGGGCATTGAGCACCGGCTGTGTCCGCCGCGTCACCCGCAGACCAACGGCATGGTGGAGCGCTTCAACGGGCGTATCAGCGAAGTCATCCGGCAAACGCGCTTTGCATCCGCAGCGCAACTGGAGGCCACATTGATGAACTACGTCAAAACCTACAACCACCAGATTCCACAGCGTGCACTCAAGCACGTTTCACCCGTTCAGGCGTTGAAGGATTGGTATGCAAAAAAGCCGGAATTGTTCAAGAAGCGTGTTTACAAACAGGCGGGACTTGACACCTAGTACGCTCTAGCCGGATGAGCAAGCTGCGTGCGTGGACAAGCAGCTTGATACCTGCCGGGGTGAGCTCCAACCTGCGGGGTGCCCGAACAAAGAGAGTCACGCCCCACTGCTCCTCCAGGTCGCGGATGGTGCGTGATAATGGGGTCTGGTCGATGTGAACGCGCTCGGCGGCACGGCGGAAGTTGAGCTCTTCGGCAACGGCGACGAAATATCGCAGATGCCTCAACTCAATCATCGCGCGGATACAACGCTGACAACGTCAATCTCAGCGAAATCTATCGCCTTTCGGAAACCCCGTAGACCAGCTTCCGCAACCTCATGCCCTATCGTCGCATGAGGAGTTTCATTGAAACAACTGCGTTGCGATGCGGATGCGGATGCAGATGTGCCATGCTCAATAAAAATCATCTTGGCTCCCTGGTTAGCCCATAGGTTGCTTGCATAGCATATGGGAGTTCTTCCTGCTGGAGAAGTAAGAATTGAAAACAGACATTTCTTGGCCACACACGGCCTCCGCCCAAAACAACTTCAGGAGCAAAAAGCGCGAAGCCCACGCCTGCTGCTGACAGGAGAGGGTTCCCCCAGAAAAACCACGGATTTTTTGTTTACAGAGATGCACCACGGTGCTTCCCGAAATTCCAACTGACCACCCCGGTTTTGATGAGTGCTTGGATGTGTTTACCAATATACGGCTCGATCACAGGCCGCCACGGCACAAGGCTAAACCCCATCCCATCGTCCAGCATCGCAAAGCGTCCGCTGGCCAGTTGAACAGACTTGCGATAAACACCGCTGACGGTATCTCCATCCCGCACCGGTCGCCACGTCCTTCCGGTCTCCTGCTGCAGCCGTTGTCCCACCACCGCCAGTTCGCGGTCCCGCAAGGTCGCGAGCAGGCTGCCGACCAGGACAAAGCGCTGCCCCCGGCGCTCGGCCAGCCCCTCCCCCACCAAGAAATCCACGCGCTGCGACATCGCCTCACGCACCTGCGCCCCGAACCCTTGATCTACTGGCTGGGGTAAGCCGCTCACCACCAGCGCCCGATCCAGCCAGGTGGATCCCACAGCATGGATCTGCTGCTCCAGTGGCAGGTGCGAGCGCAGTTCAACGGCATGCCCAGCGCCCTTCTGCGCCCCCTGTTGCCGGACCCTCTGCAGCAAGTCCGGCGGCACGGCCCAGACGCCATCGGCCACGCGTTCCACGATCCCCTTGCGGCGTAGCGCCTCCAGCCGACGCACGTGGACTTCGACCGTTGCCTGTGGATCCCGGTCTCCTGCCTGCAAGAGCTGCGCGCGATGATGAGCCGTGGTGTAGATCCCCTCCTGTGCCAGATCCAGCACCGCGCGGTCCACAGCACGCTCCAGTACCTGTGGTTTGCCTTCGACGATGCCACCAACCGGCAGCTCCGCCAGAACGGTGTTGGCCTGCAGTCGGAGGTAGTGCGCCCGGCCGTCGATACCATCGACTACCAGATAGGGCCGATCGTGCAGTTCGCCATCCAGCCCCTTGGCCGTAATGCGCCCCACCACGGGTACATCCACCTGCACATCGATCACCAGTTCCCTCTGTTCTCCCTTCATCGCCCGGTGCATGGTGCGCAGGATGTCGCCGCGATCCCCCATGGCCACGAGCGTCTGCTCCATCCGCGGCACCAGGCGCCACCGGTGGGCATCAAGGCGCTCGGCCAGTGCCATGGCTTCAAGGCGCAGCAGCCGGGCGCGCAGCAGGTTGAGGCGCTGCGTTCCCAGGGGCACAGGGATACGGCCAGGGGTCTCCATCAGGTCCACAATCTCCGCCACAGCCTGGCGCTGCAGTTGCCGATCCAGCCCCGTCCATCGCTGCTGCTCCACTTCGCGCTGCTGGCTCTGCCGCATCTCCAGTTCGGTGCGCGGCCCCAGCCATTCCGTGGCCAGCTCGCAGGCGCGCCGGCGCATGCCATGGGCCATGTAGTCGGGCGCGATGACCAGGTCCGCTCCCCTGCCCTCGCCCGAACGCCCGCGCAGCACGACATGGGTGTGCGGGTTGTCCGTATCCCAGTGGTCCACGGCCACCCAGTCCAGGCGGGTTTCCAGATCGACAGCCATGCGCGCCATCAGCATGCGCGTGTAATCGCGCAGGTCTTCAAGCTCCCCGGCATCCTCCACTGACACGATGAAGCGGAACTGATGGCGGTCCCCTTGGCCCCGCTTCTCGAACGCCTGCAGGTCTGCGGTGTCCGTGTCCGGCCCGTAGGCCTGCCCTTTCTGGCCATCGCGGGTCGTGCCGTCGCGTTCGATGTAGCGCAGGTGGGTGGAAACCGATCGAGCGCCCGCTTTCTTGAGCACGACAAAGCGTGACTTGATGACCACACGCCGTGCGTTCCTACCCAGTCCCTGGCCCGCGATGCCAGCCGCCACGCACCCCCGGCCAAACGTGGACGCAGGACGCATGCCCTGCTTTCCCGACGCCTTGGCTCCAGCCCTGGAAACCTCCTTCAGCACCTGGCTGATCAGGCGCGGCGACCGTGGTCCAGGACGCGACTTCGGCGCGCCCGGCCGGACCCTGAACCGCCCCTCCTCCGGTCCGACCTTACGCGCGGCCATGGAGCCCACTCCCGCGCACCTGGGCGCAAGGGATCGGGTACGGCACGCGCCAAGCACCCGCGGCTGGCCGGGTCCTGCCCCCGCACGGCACTGCATGCGCCCGGCCTGGTGCCGTGCCCAACCCACGTGCAGACTGGCTTGGCGGGCACATGCGTGCCGGCCCTTTTATCTTGCCCTCCGTCTGCGTACCCCGCATTAGCTCCCAACTCCCACCCACTGCCGGCCTTGCGCACCCGCCATGGAACCACCAGGGCGGCCCAAGCTGCGGCGCAAATGCTGCGGGCTCACGGCCTCCACATTGCACCGCCGACTGCGGTGCGAGTGCCGCGTCCATTGCCACCCGCTGGCGCCTGTAGAGGCGCTTCATGGCGCACTCCAGATCCACAACGGGTGCGCAATGCCGAGCACTGCCGACACCTGGACTGGCCCAAAGTACCGGCTGTCGAACGACGCCGGATGGGTATCGCTCAACAGGAAAACCTCCCCCCGCACAAGAGCCCTGCACTGTCCCCAGGCTTGCAGCGGGCGGACCATGCCATCCTGCAGCCGCACGCCCGTCACCGCGGCACCGTCGATGCGCACCGTCTGCTCGTGCACGCACACCGATTGCGGCGCCAATGCGCCGACACGCTTGAGGATCGGCACCCCGATGGGCAGGTAGCCGCGCTGTGCCGCCAGCGCGGCCACATCGGCAGGAAGCCGAACCAGCACGGTGCTGCCCACATGCAAGGAGTCCGCGCGCTCCATGCGTTCAATGTGATACCAGCCGGGTGCCACGCTGGCGCTCGGGTTGTAGACGAACCGAGGCTCCCTTGGCACCAGCATCGGCCCGACCAAGAGGGCCACGGCGGTCGCCATGCCGGCCAGCAGCATGGGAAGCGGTACGGCGGGCTGCGTCATTCCCCACCTCCTACCGCCAGGTGGGAGACGTGCCGCTCGGCGGTGTAGACCGGCAGCGGCAAGCCTGCACCAAGCCGATGGCCCACCTTGCGCCAGTAGCTGGCAGCCACAGTGCAGGGATCGATACCCAGCGCCTCAATGGCATCGATCACCGCCTGCACCGCCTCGACCTGCGCCTCGCCATCGGAACGCAGCAAAATGCGCGCACCCGGCAGCACACCCGCCACGCGCTGCGCGTCCTCAAAGGGTGTCGGCGCCTGCATCACCAGAAGCTGCCAGAGCGCATTACCAGAGATATTGCCGATCCACTTCACGCGGCAGCAGACGGTGCCAGGCACGAACATCGCAACGCGCCGCCAACGGTCCAGCACGATCTCCACCGTCGGCTGGCCAAACCGCAGCCAGACGTTCACCCGATCCTCGACGAATGCGAGAGAAACGCGCATGCGGGTGGGGCGCTGCGGCACCATCGCCTGCAGCGGAGCCTGCCGAATGGCTGACGCCAGATGGGATCCCGGCGCCATCATGCCCCGTCCTCCGGATACTCGCGCTCCAGCAGCTCGCGCAGCATGTCCGCAGCTGTGATGCAGCGCCGGAACGCCACAACCTTGATGCGCCCGCGCAGCGTCGGCGTCACATCGATGGTGAGCCGCGCGGTGTAGATGGAGGCCTTGGCGGGGATCTCGGGAGCATCCGCCTGCCGCACCCAGGTTGATGCAGGATCCGCACCGGGCCTACGTCCGATCGGTGCCCGGTGCAGCTTCGCCGCTGGCTGGGGGATGGTCATCGCAGCACCTCCCGCACGGCCTGCGCGAGCGCCACGATCTCACGTGCAGCCGCGCACTGCGGCGCCACTTCGCAGGCCAGCCTACCTGCAGCCACGCTGTCGGCAAACACGATGCGCTGCGAGACTTCCGTCTCCAGTGCGGCGAACGGCTGATCGGCAAGCGCTGCACGCGCTTCACGCCCGATCACCGTCCCGACCACGCGCCGGTTGATCACAAAGGCTGCGCGCAGCTGCGGCCGGAACACCCGAGCCTCTGTGATGAGTTGCACCATTTCATGACTGGCCCACACGTCGTAGGCGCTCGGCTGCACGGGTATCAGCACCAGGTCGGCCGCCAGCAGCGCGGAGCGCGCCAGCGCTGCGACCCTTGGCGGCCCATCAATGACCACAAAATCCGCCTGCAGGGCGATTTGCGGGGCTTCCTGGTGCAAGGAGTCCCGCGCCAGCCCGAACACCCCGTACAGCCGCTCCTGGCCACTCTGGAGCCGCCGTTGCGCCCAGTCGAGGGCTGACCCCTGCGGGTCGGCATCGAGCAGCGTGACACGACTGCCTTGCAAGGCTAGCTCGCCCGCCAGATGCGTGGCGAGCGTGGTCTTCCCTGCCCCACCCTTCTGGTTGAGCAGGGCGACGACCTTGCCAGGGCTGGTGCCCTGCTTTTCTGGTGAAAGGCTCTGGAGTTTTGGACCTGCCTGATTTGCCATCGCAGAACCATTGCCCAAATTTTGTGCAGCCTCTGTTCGCGCGCGCGTGACTTCCATTTATGTATCCCTTTAGATGTTTAGGGAGTGCCAAAACCGTTGCTGGGCGTGGCCTTCCGGTCGATTGGTGCGGGCGATCCACCGATACCCATGCGGGTGATCCCCCGACGGTCGTGCGGGCGATCCACCGAGCCCATCCCCAAACCATCCACAGGTTCTTCAACAGAATCTGTGGACAAGTCGCTTCGGGGTCGGTTGTGCGGATCAGGCAGGAAGGCCAGCCACTCGATGCCGCCACTGCGCTCAGTGGACAGCCGGTAGCCCGGCAGCGCCTGGCGCCGCGCCAATTGACGTACCTGCAGCGCAAAGTCGGATGGGCGCTGCAGGCTTCCCGACTTCAGGTGCAGGTGGCGCATGTCGAAGCGCCATCCCGCCTGTTGCCGGCCACCGTGCTTGCGCACCAGCCGATACAGCCATCGCTCAATGCCCCCGGAAAGCCGGAAGTACGTCGAATCGAGCGTGAGCACCAGCCCTTCATCCATCACGCCGGTAAAGAACCAGTCGGCCAGAATGAGTTCGATGCCTTCGGAACGCCCCCCGGACTGGACGTACTCCTTCCACTCGTTGATCCAGGAGAAGCGGTGCACGCGCATGGCACCGTTCTGGCGCTCGCGCTGGCGCAGCGTCGTGGCGACGGTGGTGGACTGCAACCGGTCCAGTGCAGCGCGCAGCGCCAGGTAGTCGCTGCGGCCCGTACCTCTCTGTGCAAAACGCAGGATCTCGTAGGGCGTGGCCACCATCAGGCGCGAAGGCGCAATGCCTTCCTTCTTGGCCTGAATGATCTGGCTCGCGGCCCAGATCAGCACATCGGCGTCCCAGATGGTGGCGATGCCGTGCTCGGGCACCCCCTCCACCGTGAGAGAAATACCCCCCGCTTCAAATCGGATCGGCACAATGCGCGGCGACTTGGCAAGCGAGAAGAACGGATAGGCCATCAGGTCCTGCGCGTCGCGCAGCGCCATATCGCTGCCCGGCAGCGCGCGGAACAGCGATAGCTGTTCCCGTTCGCCCACTCGCTTCGACATTGGGGGTGCTCCCTCGTCAAATCTGATCAGCGGACGGAGTCGCGCTGCACGTAGCCGGGGTCCGAGGTCATGCCGTAGGCGCGACCGTCAGCCCAGGCACGCAGGTCGGTGGCCGCATAGACCACCCGCGCACCAAATTTGCGAAAGCGCGGGCCCCCACCCAGAACGCGCTGCTTCTCCAAAGTGCGCGGTGAAAGCCGCAGAAAGGCGCCCGCTTCTTCGGTGGTCAGGAACTCAGGATTTGCTGGGGCTGACGGGGCAGCCCCCAGAGGAGGCTGGAGCGCAGCCGCTGCGGCTGTGCGGGACGGGAAAGAACTGCCAACGGCCATGACGGACTCCATCGCTGTCGATGGGCCGCAAACCATTCGCGGCCCGATGGAGGCAGTCTCGGAAATCGGGCCCGATCCAGGCAGGGAGAGATTCAGCGCACCGGTTCGTCTCCGGGGGGCTTTGCAGCGGGATCCAGCACACCCGCCAAGTCCAGGTACCCGCCGTTCATGAACGCCCCAGCCCGCCGCAGCAGGTGACGCACCTGCGCGCGCAGTTCACCGTCATCGTGCCAGCGCAGGACGACGGCCTCCAGGCCGAACAAGGCCTGAGCAATGTCGCGATGGGATGCGCCCGCTTGCGAAGCATCGAGCGCCTGCAGGGCGCGCAGGTGCAGCAAAGCGGCTCGGGTGGCTGGCCGCACGGGCGGGATCTGAGGCACATGGCCTTCCAGGGCCTGTGCGTGTCCGAGCAACCCATTGAGCTGACCGCGAAGCCCCGGAGTCAGCGGCACGGCGCCCACATAGGCACCACCATCCTCCAGGGTGCCCGAGAGCGACAAGCGCATGCGCAGCGCGCTGAGATCTGCGGTGAGTGCCAGGTCGTGGCCGTCCATCACCAGGCGCTTGCGGCCAGGGATACGCCACAGATCGAACCGGCGGGTCGCAGCACCGTGCGCATGCACGGCACGTACATGCAACAGCCCGTCAGAGGGCGACAGCCACAATGGGTGTGCAACACGTCCATCCAACTCTGGATCTTCGGCGACATCGCAACCCCCAGCGGGCAAAAGACACCACGCGCTTGCGACGAGCCCAATCCGCACGATAGCTGGGATGGCGGCGCAGGTACTCCCAGGCGAGAGCCGGGTCGTCAAGGTCCAGCACGTATAGATAGGCGGCGGACACACCCCACGGGGCATGGTGAAGATCTTCGGGGGTTGGCGTGGTCACGGAATCCTCCAGCAAAAAAGGGGAAACCTGCCACAGAGAGAAAGTTACAGGGTCGCTATCTCGGCGACCTCACGTCGCGCGCCGGGCGATAAAGAAAGGATTGTGTCAATCAGTCGTTGATCGAGCCGTCGCGCTGCGCGTCGGCCAGGTAGCCCGAGAGCGTCTGGCGTGGCTTGAAATGCGGATCCGCCACGATGCGCATGCCTCGTGGACCCCGGACACCCTCCAGGGCGGAGAGGCTGACATGCCCCAGCTCGGGACTCCCCGTGCCTGAATCGCACAGCCCGAATGCCCGGTCTCCATCGGCATCCAGCTCCGTCAGCAGCCACACGGCCCCAGCATCCAGCGTGTAGAGCTTGACGACCGGCAGAGGATCCAATGCCTCACCGCGCGCACGCGCTGCGCCGTTGATTCGCATCAAGCGTTGCTGCTCATTGGTAAGAAATGTCATTGGAGGTATCCGGGAGACTGAATACTACTTCGGCCCTTGAATCGCACAAGTCGGAAAACCGACATGGCAATGGGCCGTTGGGCGAACACCCAAAGTTGATTTTAAGAGTTAAAGATAACGTGGTTTTAATTGTGGTGAAACGCAACGCTCCTGTCCATGCAAAAGCCAGGAGTACAGCGCGGGCGCCCCACCGGCGCAACGACGTTTGACGCAGGTCCCGCACGGGCCTTCGGCGACGCCGTGCGCCACCTGCGCACACTGGACGGCATTGCCCAAGAAACGCTGGCGCACCTGGCCAGTGTCGAGCGCTCGCACATGGGCAAGATCGAGCGCGGCGAGCACATGCCGACGTTGGCGTTGATCCTGAAGATCGCACGGGCATTGGGCCGCAGCGCCAGCGAACTGATGCTGGAAACCGAGGCCCGGTTGCCCAAGAGCGAGGGATGAAGCGATATTGGCCATCCGCACACGCTGACAGCCAACGCACTGCGGCTACGCCACAATCCTCCCCGCAAGCCGCGCCTCACGCGCGTAGGCACTCAGCCGCTTCTGCGAAGTGAAGTGCAGGTCCCGTTCCACTGGAAGTCCCAGCCGGCCGCGCACAGTCGCAAGTTCTGCCAAGCTGACCCAGCCCAACTCGGGATAGCCCAGACCCAGGTCGCACAGCCCAAACACGTGGTCGTGTTCGTCCGGGTCCATCTCGGTCAGCAGCCAGGTCGCACCGGCGTCCGGGGTGAACAGCTTGAGCACTGGAGCAGGGTCGAAGCCTTCTTGTTCGAGGGACTGCCGGCCGTTGGCCAGCAGTTGCGCGCGTTGTTCGTCCGTAATGAGCTTCGTCATGGTCTTCTCCTTGGAAGGAATCAGGGCGGGATTGCCCGAGACCGGAAGCAGCACGGCGCAGCGCAGCCGTCAGGGTTCGAAGACGGCCTCCAGGACGCCAGCGTGCACCGCACGCGCAGACCTTGACGGCGAGAACGGCGTGATACGGTGAAGGGAACAGCAAGCCAGCCCCGCCCACCCAACAAGTCGGTCATCGGAGACACGACCCTCCCTGCCGATCCGGCAAGCCGGTTCGGCGGTATCGGAGGGGGCGCCAAGCCCAGCGCGGCGGGGATGGGCCGCAGGTCGATCCCCAGGAGGCAAGCACAGCGCGCAGCACCGCAGAGGCGAAGGCGTCAGCGATGAAAGCCCGCAGGGACGAAACGCCACCGGTGGCTCGGTGCAGAGCACGCCAGCGCGGTCCGGCCAAGCCGGAGACGCACACATCCGTAAAGCCACAAAGACACATTGACGCAAAACCCCAGTTCCGTAAACCCATCACGACGGATCTACGGAAACCCGCAAAGCAGCAAATCCACAGATCCAAAAATACGCCCATCCGCAAACACGGATGAACGCTTTCTCGTATTTCCGCACTACAGGGCGAAACAACTCACGCACCACCCTCCTCTCCAAAGCCATGAGACAAAAGCGCCCCGCCGAAGCGGGGCGCCAAGGGCGACGATCAGTCGCCCTTGCTGCGCGACCAGATCAGGTTGTGCGCGCCGTCCTCGCCTTCGACCAGGCGGGCATAGAGGGTGGCAGGGAACGACGGGTCATCCAGGGTAACGGACAGGTAGGGACGTTCCGCCTTGCTGAGCTTCTTCCACGCCGCGCCGATCTCCAGCCCGTTGCCGGCGACGACGCGGTAGTCCGGAGCGTTCTCGCTTGTCTTGTCGCTGGGCACGAGCCGGACCTTGACGTTGAGCGTCAGGGTGCGAACCGTGCCGGTGTAGCTGCCGTTCTGTGCGGTGAAGGTGCCGATGTTGGCCATGATGAAGTCCTTTCGAGGTTGTCCAGGTCGCGCCCATCGCGGCCTTGGCGTGATCCGATGGGCGAGGGTCGGGCGCGCCGCACCCCAGCGAAGCGGGGCCGCAGCGCAGCGAAGGACCGGGAGGCCCGAGAAATTTGCCGCGCGAGGAATCCGCGCAGCGGAGGGGAAATTTGTCGGGCCGGACGGTTGCGGCGAACAAGCCCGAGGCGGCGCAAACGAAGTGCAGCGCCGCCGTGCCTGAGCCAGGATTCACGGTAAACAAGGCTGCTGTGGATGCGCACCTGTTACGAAAGGACTTAAGGCCCCGCTACAGCACCAACCCGCCACGACAGCGCTCTGGCACGGCCTCGCAGCGATGCATGTTCAGGGAACCTCTAAAAACCGCTGTTTTCAGCTCAACATTGGCTCAGGCGCGTTGCAATTTCCGTTTGTGCTCATTTCTTGAGCAAATTCGTCCTGTTTTGACGCGTTTTTCGCCCCTTTGCTCCCCACTCCTCACGCATTCGCCCCTTGCAGGCGCACCTTGGTCTTTGATGGCTTGTTCTTATAGAACGCATCCACCCCGTCATCGAGGAATTTGGCCAGGCGCTTCAAGTTGTAGCACGCAGCCATCATGGTCATCGCCGCCGTAGCGCGAACCTGGCCAATGGTGCGAATGAGCTTGCCGCCCATGTGACGCATCTGGGCAAAGGGGTGTTCCACCCGGGCCCGGGTCTTGGCAATGCGATTGTTGCGCCCCTTCTGGCAGTCGCTCAAAGGCTTGCTCGCCTTGGCTTTGCGCTGGATATGTTCGCGATAGCCCAGGGCGCTGAGCATTTCACTGCGCTGGGCACTGGGGTAGCCCCGGTCGGCATAGACATCGCGGTTGGTGTTGTGCTCGTCGAGCACGTCGTCAAAGTGCGTGCTGTCATGCTCGCTGGCCGTACCGGTGGTGATTTTTCGGATGAACTTGTGGCGTACATCCACGCTGATGCTCAGCTTGTACCTGCGTCAACTTCGGCGCGCTTGATCCATTCATGCAGCGTCTGCGGCACGCAGCCGATCTTGGGCGCAATGGATTCGATGGCTGCCCAAAGGGATGGGTACTCCCCCCGGTGCTCCTGCACCAATCTCACCGCACGCTCACGCACCTCAGGCGAGAACTTGTTTGACTTCTTCATGGCTCAATCCTCTCAGAGAAAAGAGCCTCCTCAAAACCCGGGGCGATTCAAGTTCGCCGAAATGGTGCAGCCAGAGCCCTACATCCAGCGCTTGAACCGGCTGCGGCTGGACCTGCCGTGGATGCAACTGCTTGATGAGGGCAAGCAGGTCGTCATGGAATTCGACGACTGGGTCAATAAGTCACTCTCCCGGTACCAAGTCACAATGAGTGGCGGTGGCGAAGTCCAGAAGTGGCCTCTCACCTATGCCGCAGGTCGAACCATTGATGACTTGCTTGAGCACTACATCCCCTGGGCAAAGTACGAAAGTGACATGGAAGCCTACGAGGAGTCGCTCGAGGGTGTCTGGGCAGCTGAGTGCTATGTGGCTACAGACTCCGAGACCGGAGCTGTGCACTACGGGGAGAGCTTCTCTGAGTGGTTTAGAAAGAGGCCGCTGCCGGAGGGACTCGTTGGCATTGAGCGGTGCGGCGAGGTGGTTAGCTATCGCTTGATTCTCGATCTCAACGATTTCGGTCGTGCGTTTCTCGAACTCAACAACTTTCTCCAAGAGCCAAGCCGAATGGAGAATGGCACATTCACAGAAAAGGACCTACTGCGAGAGGCAAGTGCAGCTTCGCGCGCGCGCCCCGCAGAGGCCCAGAAGTAAACGCCTTGTTCAGCCTTTGCTAGCGTGCTCCGGGCTCGCTTCTGTGGTCAGCAGTACGTCGGTGTCAGGCAGGGTCTCCCCCAACTCAAAGCAACCACTACATGATCGGAAACCATGATTTTCAACCAACAAACATACCCACAGATAAAGTCAGCGTGCGAAGCAAAGCAGCCGGTCGAATTTGATGTCGAGCGAAGCGCCACAGCATTCGCTGCCGGTCAAGCACCTGCACAGTGGACGGCATACCCGCCAGCTCTACTGCCGCCAGAAGGCTATGCGAACGTATTCCTCCATGCGGGCAATGACGCTAGAGGCACGCTCACCAGATTGGAGCTGGTCGTCCACTTGGACGGCGGGCGAATCCTTTATCAGGCCAATGGGGTTGAGCTCGTCACTCTAAGGGTTACATGGCCTGCGACCTCAAAACCGTAGGAAAAACCATGGGCGCAATCGATATTTCTGACGAGGACTTCGCGTTGTTGAAGACAGTAAACAACCTTCGAAGGGTTGGGCACTCCGTTCCTTTAGACATCGCGGCGGCGGCATCCAGTCTTGTCGCTCGCGGACTGATCGCCGTGGACGAGGATGGCCATTTCGTACCCGACGACGTGAAGTGGAAGCTGGTCGCAGATCAACGGCCGCTTAAGTGAAGGAAACGGTCATGTTCGACGGCAAGCTATACGACGTCGTAGTCGAGCACGCCCTCAGTCAGTGCATCCGTTGCTGGGTAACGACCGCTTGCTGGCGGTCAGTGTGAGTTCAGCCCATGGCGGCGAGAGGCAGCAACCAGCCTGAAGCAGTCGAAACGGTCGCGCTCACCTGCCAATGCCTGCAGCCCGTCTATCCAGTGCTCCCAGCAACCTTACCGTGTCATTCACGCCCGCTTTCGGTGCTTCTGTGTACAGACGGAAAAGGCTGCATTGCCAGTGGATCAACTCTCTTGGCGCACTTGCTGAGGAACGCCCTCTTCCGAAGGTGCGGGGCCGCACCCCAAGAAGCGTGTAAAATTTTGCTTTGATGCTGCAATTTTGCTGCAATCCATGCAGCAGAAAACGGTAAGTGCCAGTAATGGGCGGTATGGTAACCCATTGATTTTTTGAGACTTTTCGACATTATTGTATTGGTGGCGAGGGGCTGAAGACGGACTGTTAATCCGCAGGTCCCTGGTTCGAGTCCAGGTCGGGGAGCCAAGTAAATCATGAGTCAGCAGGTTAGCGCCTGCTGACTTTTTTGCTTTCTGAGACCGCCGTGTCCGACTCGTGTCCGAAAAACTTTACGGACCAAAGCATGTATGCGGAACGCAACACGCCTTGAAGCTTCAAGGTGTCCCCAACACAAACAATGAGAAAGCCTAACCCAGAGACTTTGGGGTTGCCCCACTTCTCCTTGAGAGATCTCTGCGCGCATGATTTGGCGGCGAATCCAGCGTCAACATGATGCCTGCTGCACCCTACAGTCAACCACATGCCCACACTGGGAGAATGCCGTGCAGCAGCCACCCTCACTTCCATCCGATACACAGGACCAACCATCGATGGTGTTCCTGCGCATGCCATACGTCATGCAGTTGACCGGTCTCGGTCGCTCAACGATCTATAGGCTCATGGCCAACCAACAGTTCCCCTACCCGGTTCGTGTCGGGGTGCGTGCAGTGGCTTGGCGCCGCAGCGAACTTGATGAGTGGAGCGAGACGCGTCCAGTGGCATCGCACTGAGAGCACACACCCAACCCGGTCAGCCGTTTGAGCCAACCAGACTAGCAAGTGTTCACAGCGCCGCCAAAATTGCCAACGAAGGCCTGACCGACCTGATCCAGCCAACTAAAGCAGCGACGCCATCGACGGCAAAGCAGCGACGGACTAAACCGCTCGCGCGGTAGTCGCTCCGGCTACGTTGTTGGCGTTTCTTTGCGCTCGTGATTCTGCGATGTTGGTGGTCGAGGCAATCCGCCTCGGTCACCGACAGGAGCAGGATCATGGACATTTGCACCCCGACCCCATCCGCGGCCGTCTCGCCGCTTCGCCAACGCATGCTCGACGACATGCGCATGCGCCAGTTCGCAGAGCACACGCAGGAGGGCTACATCCGCGCCGTGCGCAAGCTCGCCACCTTCCTGGGCCGCTCGCCGCACACCGCCACCGCCGAGGATCTGCGCCGCTTCCAGTTGCACCTGGTGGACACCGGCAGCGGCCCAGTCACCATCAACGCCACCATCACCGGGCTGAAGTTCTTCTTTGACATCACACTGGGCCGGCCCGAGCTCATGCTCAAGATGACGCACGTGGCCGTGCCGCGCAAGTTACCGGTGATCCTGAGCCCCGACGAAGTCGGCCGCCTGATCGCCGCCGCGCCCAACCTCAAGCACCAGGCCGCCATGTCGGTGGCCTATGGCGCGGGCCTGCGCGTCAGCGAGGTCGTCTCGCTCAAGGTCGGCGACATCGATGGTGAGCGCATGACCCTGCGCGTGGAGCAGGGCAAAGGCCGCAAGGATCGCTACGCCATGCTCAGCCCCGTGCTGCTGGAGCGGCTGCGCGCCTGGTGGAGGCTGGGCCATGCCCAGGGCAAGATCCGCCACGGTGGTTGGCTGTTCCCGGGCTTGGACCCCACCGACCACGTCACCGCGCGTCAGCTCAACCGCGCCGTGCACCTGGCCGCCGCCACGGCCGGCATCGACAAGCGCATTACGCCGCACGGCCTGCGCCATGCCTTTGCCACCCATCTGCTGGAGCAGAGGGTCGATATCCGCGTCATCCAGGTGCTGCTCGGGCACAAGCGTCTGGACACCACGACCCTGTATGCTGCCGTGGCCACCGACCTGCTGCGCCGGGTCGTCAGCCCGCTGGATCACACGTGCGCCAAGCCCGCAGACGAACCAGCGCCCGAACCTGCACCGCAGCCACCAGCCCTGTAGCCGTAGGCCATCGTGCAGGCGCGACCCGCCCTGGAGGTCGCCGACATCTTCCGTGCCCATGGACCCGCCTGGCGTGACGCCCAGCGCGGCCACCTGAGCCTGGCGCAGCTCAAGGTGATGTCGGCCATCACCCAGTGCCGCACAGCGGCACTGGGTGGCCATGCCCTGCGCTGCGACGGGTGTGGCCTGGATCAGGTTTCGTACAACTCCTGCCGCAACCGGCACTGCCCGAAGTGCCAGAGCAGCGCGGCCAAGCGGTGGCTGGATGCGCGCCAGGCCGATCTGCTGCCGGTGGAGTACTACCACGTGGTCTTCACGCTGCCGGCGCCGATCGCCGACATCGCGTACCAGAACAAGGCGGCGCTGTACGGATTGCTGTTCGACATCGCCGCCGAAACGCTGCTCCGTATCGCGGCCGATCCCAAGCACTTGGGCGCCCACATCGGCGCCACGCTGGTGCTGCACACCTGGGGCTCGGCGCTGACCCACCATCCGCATGTGCACGGTATCGTGCCAGGCGGCGGGTTGGCGCCCGACGGCAAGACCTGGGTAGCCTGCCAGCCGGGGTTCTTCCTGCCGGTGCGTGTGCTGTCGCGGCTGTTCAGGCGCCGCTTCCTGGAGGAACTGCAGCGCTTGCACGATGGCGGCAAGCTTCGCTTCTTCGGCGAACACGCAGCACTGGCCGAAACCGCTGCATTCAAGGCCTGGCTTGCGCCGCTGCGCAGGTGCGAGTGGGTGGTCTATGCCAAGCGGCCATTCGCCGGACCGCAGGCGGTGCTGGCCTACCTGTCGCGCTACACGCACCGCGTGGCCATCTCCAACAGCCGGCTGCTGGCGATGGACGAGCGCGGTGTCATCTTCCGCTGGAAGGACTATCGAGCCAAGGACGGCGCCAAGGGCAAGACGCGCCACAAGGCGATGACGCTGAGCCCGCAGGAATTCATGCGCCGCTTCCTGCTGCATGTGCTGCCAGGCGGCTTCCACCGGATCCGGCACTACGGCCTGCTGGCCAACAGCCGCCGGCGGGACAACCTGGCGCTGGCGCGCGAGTTGTTGCAGGTGACACCGCCACCGCCGCAAGCGCCGGCCGCCGATGGGTTGGACTCGCCACGTCCGACCTTTGTCTGCGCGCACTGCGGCCACGCGATGACGGTGCTGCAGATCTTCTTGCGCGACTGCTCGATTCGGGCGCCGCCGGCACCATGACCACGCTCGAACACTCCCGATCAACTCGACGCTGGACATGGCGTCCGGTGGGCTGCTGCGTGCGTCGCTTGGTCAGCGTCTGCGCAGGCTCGGCCAAGAGCTGCTGCCGTATCGAAGTGGCACACGCACGGGCGCCTGCGGTCATCGATGAGGTGTCGATGCTCAGCCATAGACTGCCAACTCGCGACCCGCGCGTAGAGCAATCGCCATAGCCACCGCGCTCGACAACTACCGTGGCGGTCACCGCGGTTTCCTCCCTCGAGGCTTATGCAACACCTGCCCGACAGCACTGAGGGTGCTCGACCGCTTGTGCGGCTGGGCAGGTGTCACACAAGCCTTAACAATTGCCGTCGGTCGCGACCGGGATCTGGGTTCACGGTGCCAGGCACGAAGCCGTCATCGGCACAGCCGGCAGCGAGGCGACGTGAATGACTGGTATCGAGCGGGCTCCAGACATCCAGTTTGGCAGGCCGCAGGTACCCGTTCAAATGGCGGTCGAATGTCCGATGCTCGGACGGCTGGACTCAACCCCAAGCAGGTTTAGAACGACTCATTGAACTTGCCTGTGTGCGGACATTCGGGGTTCTTCAATCCGGTGAATCTGACCACCTGTAGTCTGTCTCTTCGCCATCCACCGAAAATAGATACGCGCGATTCAATCTGTGCCTACAGGCGGGGTAGTGTTTTTGCCAACACCGGTGGGCCTAGACCCCTGAAAGCTTGGCGATGACCTTAATTTCGAATTGGAAGCCATAGAGCCAGGTCACGCCAACGCCCGTCAGCGTAGGGTGGGGGGCAGGACCCCAGAATTCATGAATCACTGACCAGATGGCTTCCAGATTTTTCTCGGGATCAACGATGAAAACCGTGACGTCAATGACGTCGTCAAAGGTGCAGCCAGCTGAGTCCAGGATGGAATTTAGGTTTTCAAACGCCAGTCGAACCTGCTTGGTCAGATCCGTTTCGGGCGAGCCATCAGGTCTGCTGCCCACTTGGCCTGACACAAACAAAAATCCATTGGACTTGATGGCTGGCGAGTAGCGGTTTTGCTCATAGAGCGCTTGGCGCCCAGCTGGAAAAATAACATTGCGGACTGACATGACATACCTCGTTCGATAGTGGACTTTTAGAGAAGAGCCTGGCTGCTCTCCTTGGATTATGGGCAGCTGTGGCCCTGTGATAAACAAGCAAGACGCACAATCACTGTTTTCAATTCCCAAACAATCCCCGGATTGAGGTGAGGCAGACATGGACCGTTTTGATGCAATGCAGGCCTTTGTGCGCGTGGTGGAAACGGGCAGCTTTACCAAGGCTGCGCAGACCTTGCACATGAGCAAAACCACGGTGACACAGCTGGTGCAGCAGTTGGAGGCAAGGCTACGCGTCAAATTGCTCAACCGCACCACGCGCCAAGTCCACATCACCGCCGATGGCGCTGCCTACTATGAACGGGCAGTGCGCCTGTTAGTGGATCTGGACGATGCCGAGACCAGCTTGTCCAGCGCCGCAGCGTTTCCCAAAGGGCGGCTGCGTGTGGATATCCCCAGTCCCTTGGCATGCATGCTCTTGGTTCCAGCTTTCCCGGAATTCCACGCCCGTTATCCGGAGCTTCAGATCGAAATGGGCGTCAGCGATCGCATGGTCGACCTGATCGGGGACAACGTGGATTGCGTGGTACGGGGCGGCGAAGTCTCGGAGCAATCGCTGATCGCTCGCCATGTGGGTGACATGTACCTTGGCGTTTATGCGGCTCCCAGATACCTGCAGAGGGTCACAAACCCAACGCACCCCTCAGACTTGGAGTCCGACCCTCACCGCATCGTTGGCTTTTTGTCGTCACGCACCGCCAAGCTGTTGCCTTGTACCCTGCGCCAGGGAGATAGGTGCATCGAAATCAAAGGCAAATACGCTCTGGCTGTTGATGATGGCAACGCCTACCTTGCTGCTGGCTTGGCAGGCGTGGGGGTGCTTTGGCTGCCGCATTACATGGCCAAGCACCACCTGGCGCGTGGCGAACTCGTGCACTTGTTTGAAGAATGGGCGCTTGACCCGATGCCGATCTACCTGGCCTTTCACCCGAACCGCCATGTGAGTGCCAAGTTGCGTGTGTTTATCAAGTGGGTCATTGAGCTGATGGCAGAACATGCACCTATGGCAGCCAATTCAGAAGGCCAAGAGAATACTTCGGGTTTGCGCTGAACAGACACGGGTTAACTCGTCGCTTTCTGGCCGGCCAGAAGAGCGATTCTGGAGCCTTGCTCGGCTTGAAGCCGCCATCTGCCAAGGTCTGCTCCCGCTGCTGAATTGAGTCACTCGCAATGGACCACTACTTGATAAACAGCGGTCAACGGTCATTCCATAGTCGGCCCTGTGTATGACGGCTTCACGCCAGACCGGGTGCGTGGCCATCGTTGAGCTTGGACAGGCAGGGAGCGACCGGATGGGATCAATGCGAACGGACACTTTCACCCGAAGCGGCCATCCATGACAACAGTTGGGCAAAAGTGCGCAATGAGCCGAAACGTTAACCCTCTCGACAAGCTTGCTCCACCCATCCACGAAAAGCCTTCATTCCATCGGTTTCTCTGCGCGCCTTGAGCTTTGTCAGCCAGTAGCTGCCTGTTTCAACCTCAATGTCGAACAGGGTGACCAGGCGCCCCCCCAGTAAGTCTCGGCCAAATAGGCGCACTGGCAGTAACGCCACGCCCGCCCCCTGCGCCGCTGCATCTGCCAGCGCCAAGGAAGAGTCAAATACATGACCTGTCAAAAGCGGTACCTTTAGCTCAACGGCTTGAAACCATGTAGACCACTCATCCACGCGGTATGAACGCAATAGAGTCGTATGCATCAAGTCTCTCGGGACGTGGATCCTGCTTGCAATGGAGGGTGCGCAGACGGGCACCAGCGGCGCTGAAAAAAGCCTCAATGCTTCGGTGCCATGCCAGTTGCCATCGCCGAAGCGAATTGCATAGTCCAAACCATCGCCAGCCAAATCCACGCGATTGTTGTTGGAAAACAGTCGCAGGTCCACAAACGGATGCCTTGTTTGAAAATCACGCAGTCGGGGCAGCAGCCACCCTACCGCAAACGTGCCCACCACCCCAACAGACAGGACTTCTTTCTTGTGAGCTGTGTTGAACTGGTCCAGTGTTGAACTTATGCGTTCAAAAGACTCGACCAACACCGGCAACAAAGCCGTTCCTTCATCGGTCAGGGCAAGTCCTCTTGGGACGCGTCTGAACAGCTTCTTGCCGAGCCGGTCTTCCAAGTTCTTGACGTGCTGACTGACCGCAGCCTGTGTCAGGTGCAACTCCAGCCCTGCACGGGTAAAGCTGAGATGCCTGGCCGAAACTTCAAAGGCGCGTAAAGCATTCAATGGCAGATGCATTGTGAACCATATGACCCAAGTTTTTCTTGGGTCGATACTAGAGTAGTTTCGATTGAATAGGTCGCGCTCCGTCAATATGATTTGACATTTTTCATTGCTTGAACTCTATGCAACGACGTACCTTTTCTTCCATCATGGTGTGCTCCGCCCTCGGAGCTGTCGCTATTCACCCCAAGAAAACCTTGGCTTCTGCTCTTCAAACGCAGATGGCGGCTTCCCTGAAGCAACTCGAGGCCAAAGCTCAAGGTCGCCTTGGTGTACATGTGGTCGACACGGGCAGCGGCCAGGAGTTTGGATACCGATCAGACGAGCTATTCATGATGCTCAGCTCGTTCAAGTTGTTGGCGAGTGCACTTGTACTGGCTCGCGTTGATCGAGGTGAGGAGTCGCTTGAGCGGCGCATTCCCTATCGCAAGCAGGATTTGGTGCCGTGGTCTCCTGTGACAGACGCTCACGCTGATGGTGACGGTCTCACGCTGGCCCAACTCTGTCATGCCACGATCACGACCAGCGACAACACAGCGGCGAACCTCATTCTGGCAAGCTTCGGAGGGCCTGAAGCACTGACCACATTTGCACGTCAAATTGGCGACAACGTCACGCGACTCGATCGCAACGAGCCTGACCTGAATATGCGCCTCGGAACGAACTCCCTTGATACGACGTCGCCTCGGGCGATGGCCATGAGTATGAAGAAAGTGCTCGTTGGCGATGTGCTTGCACCCTCATCACGAAAATTGCTTCGGGAATGGCTGATTGCCAACACGACAGGCGGAAAACGCCTCAAAGCAGGACTTCCAGTCGGTTGGACCATCGGGGATAAGACCGGCACCAATAAAAGCGATGCCAATGACATCGGAATCCTATTTCCGCCACAGCGCCCCCCCATCCTTGTGACGGCCTATCTCGCAGACAGTTCGGCAAGCAGCCAGATCAAAGACGAGACGCTTGCAGAGGTGGGCATGCTCGCGACCACCAATATGCGATGAAGTAACGCAGCGAAAAATTCAGGGGAAAGGGCTTGGCAATGAGGATGGCACGATGCTTACTCTGGCAAATGCGATGGCAGAATTTCCTGAACCAAGCGGTCTAGGTCTGCATGGAGACTTTCCCCTGCCCACTAATTCTCATGCTGCGGAAAGCTTTCTCTCCCCATCGCCTGCTTTCGGTCGATAGTGTGAGCACGAGGCTACGCCAGAACGCTGACCTTCAATTTGCAGGCCCAAAAAGTCCCACGGCGATTTCCAACAACTCTACGGAAACCCGGCTTCGACCATAAGAAAACGCTGGCAACAGGGAAGAGAAGTTTAGGAAAACTTCTCTTCAAGCAGGCGTTAAATGGACGGGTAGTTGCCGTGGTTCAGATCGACTCTACAGCGGGTGTCTGCTTCTTGGTGAGGCCGCGAGCTGGTGGTCTCGGCCAGACGCTGGCCCTCAAGAACAGCCCATGCTCGCCTATTCAAGGGCCGAAAGCAGGCCGCTTGCAGAACCCGAGAGCGCTTGAGCAGCGCAGTGCTAATGCGGTCATCGCTGTTGCGGCGACGTAAGGCAGCGAAAGGCTGGATGCAGTCGCTCAACTTTTGCGCACGGATGACCGCTGGTGAACGCAGCAGTCATTGCAAGGTGCTTTGGCTGAAGTAGCGGTCTGCACCTAAAGGCTTTCACTGGATTAGAGACTGGTCGAAGGCTTTGAACTATTCACTTGGTTGATTCACGCGGCTCATTTCAAGCATTGCCCCACTCCTTGGGCTCCCATACCTTGTCACCGTTAGACAAACTCAATAGAGTCAGCGTGTAACCATAGTTTTCACAAACGAGCTTCATTTCCTTGGCGACGGCGTCGCGATGTGCGTGCTTAAACCAAGTGTTCAAACTGATTGGGTCACCACTGCGGTTGGACGCAATCGTCTCATCCGCGGCGAGGGACCCTGGAGGAAGCTCAACTACGCGGCCTTTGGTTCTGTAGAACGCGCCATTGGCTCTGGCCTTGTCGGACGAGATCGCCCAATCCATGAACCCATCCCTCGACAAGATGAGGACGGCGCATTGTTCCGTTGAGCGTATCCAACGCAGCGCGGCTGCGGTCAAGGACACGCCGAACTTGCTTGAGGCGTCGGAAAGAATGTCGAAGTCAATATCCGAAGTCGAAGTGCACGCACGGAACTGCTTCATGGGCATCAGCAGGTTCGATGCGAAGTCATCGGCCTCTGCTTCGATCGACCTCATTTCGGGCCCCCAGTGCACCATGTCTGCCTGAGAGCATTCAAATTCATGCTGTGCAAGGCGGTGGACAAGGTAGTGCCCAAGTTCATGGGCTTGGGTGAACCGAATCCGTCCTTCAGACGTCATGTTGCGGTTGTACAGAAGCGCCCAGCCTTGATCCTCAACGTGAAAGAGGCCACCTTCAAATGACGGGATGTCCGCCGCCACGACTTTGAAGATGGGATCTGGCCACTTGAGCTCCTTGCCTACATGAAGCGCAAGCTGCTCGACATCGATAGGAAACCGCTGTAAGCCGGCTGCCGCAGCAGCGTCAAGCCAATGCGTGAGCCGTATCGCGGCGGTCGCGGGCGTGAAAGTCGCCTCGGTCATGTCAGGACTTTTTCAGCACGTCCAGGATCTGCCGTAGCTTTTCCTTAGCTTCAGGTTCCAGTTTGGAGTAGCTGCGGAAGAACTCCTTGTCCTTGTTGGATTCCTGCGGCGTATCCACCGTGTCGTCCAGGAAGAAGGACACATCCTGTCCAAGCACGTCCGCTATCGCCTGCAGCTTCTCTGCTGACGGCTTCTGGGATTCACGGTTCTCCAGCTCCCAGAGGTAGCTCTTGCTCAGCCCGGCTCTACGGGCTGCCTCCTCAAGCGTTAGGTTCACCTTCGGCGAAGTCCGGCACGCTCGAAGTTTCTCGCCAAGTTTTGACGCCATCTTGCGCTCTCCTTCTAGACAGCCTTCAATTATATCGCTACTCCGAACTTTCCATAAGCAAATCCCGATCAAAATTGCGCCTTCAAAAGTTCGCTACACCGAACTTCCTGTTATGCTATGTCGTAGTTCGATTCCTGGGGCAATGAATGAGCACACCGATGGTTGGAGGTTTGACCGATGACGAGTTGGCCGCGGCCTTGCGCGCCCGAGCGGCGGCGGGAGAGCCTCATGTCCTGGTGATTGCCAACAAATTCAGCGCCCGGATGCTCACAGCCGCGACTGCGTCGCCTGCTGCCTGGAGTGATCTGGGCGTTGGGGACATCGGTCCAGGTGCGCTGAAGGCGTTGGAGGCGGCTGCGAAGCAGCAGCAAGTCCAATGGATCGAGACCTCCGAATCGGATGTGGGTGAGGTGGACCACGTTGCGTCAGGCCCAGTCATTCGGGCTGTTCCCGCCCAGATGCGTGCTTGGTGCAAGGAGCGAGACAAGATCACAGGAACGTCCGGCCGCCATGGGGAGGTGGATACCGCAACGCGCTTTGAAGTTGCATCGCTGGCCAGCTGGCGGTGCCAGTTCGATGGTTGCGGAGAGGACCTGCGCCATCACTTTGTGCCAGGGGCCACGGGGAACTACAGCTACTTCGCGCACATCGTGGCCTCGTCGGCCGACGGTCCTCGTGGGGACAAGGTGAAGTCACCGCTTCTGGCGAATGCCCCGTCGAACATCATGCTGATGTGCGACAAATGCCACCGCCTGATCGACCGCGTAGCTCCGAAGCGATACAGCGCTGACTATCTCAACGAGATGCGTCAGCGCAACGTCGATGAAGTTCGTCGGCTGCTGAACACGCTTCGCTACCCGGCAGCCCAGATGCTGGTCATCGGCGGCAACATCGAAGGGCAGTCATTCGCTTTTGATGAGCGGATCGCGGAAGAGGCCATGTGGTTGCGTCAGCTGCGCACCGGAGGGGTACGTGCGGAATGGTTCGCGCGCAATGGTCCGCATCTCGGTGCATCGAACTCGGATGGCTACTGGCTGAGCCTGTTCCAACTGCTCAAGAATGACAGGCCGAGATTGGCGGGTCTGCTGGACGGGACGGTGTACGGTGGTGCGCCACGACCGCCGCTCGCGGTCTTTCCTGTGCATGGCACCTCGGTCTTGGTCCTGTCGGGGCGGCTCATCGGAGACTCCAGCAGTGCCCACATTTTCCAGTTTCATCGCGATCAAGTGAGCGGCCAACGCGGTGGACAGTGGACTTGGCCAGAGGCAGAGCCAGTACCAGCCAATGACAAATTCAAGGTTCAGGTTCACCGTCATGCCAACGGCGGTGAAGCCGAGGCATGCCTGCGGATCAATTTGACTGCAGCGGTCCCTGCGTCCGATTTGCCTGCACACTTGTTTTCCGATGGGAAACACGAAGTGCCGACGATTGAGATCACGGTTGACAGTCCGAGTCACCGTGTCATGGGGCACCCCGCCGATCTTGATCTGTTTGGACGCGCTGTCGACCAGGCGCTGCAGAAGCTCCAGGATGAATGGCGGGTGTCAAAAGTACATCTGGTGCTGATCGCGCCAGTGTCTGCTTGTTGCCGTGTTGGGCAAAAGATGCAAGCCCGTCACCACGCCGAGTTCATCCTGTACGAACGCAAGCCCTGCACTACGCCCGGTGCGCGCGGTGAGTTTGCCAAGACGATTGCGATTTCTCCCACCGAGGTGACCCTGCTGTCGACCGGCGAGTCCCTTTCCATCTCGTAAACAAGGTCGGCACAAAGGTACTTCATCATGACTACGAACCCGCCAAACAACATTACGTTCACCACTCGCTTGCAGAAGTCTTTGGGCATGACGCGAGATGCCGGCCGTTGGGAGCAACTCATCATGTCCTTGCTTCGGCGACTTGAGCTCGACAAGGTCGATCGCGCCAAGGCCATCAAGCAATACGAGCTCTTGGCAGATGACATCGCCACCAAGCTGGACATTCCGCGCCATAACGTGGATGTCTATTCGCAGGGGTCGATGCGCACACAGACCACCATCCGCCCTCGAGGCAATGCGAAGTTTGATATCGACATCATGGTGGAGCTGTCCGGGCCGAAGTACAACAACCCTGACTCAGAAGCGATGTTTGAAGATTTTGGGAAAGCCCTTGAGGGCAACGAAGAAGTTACCGGTGCCCCAGATCCACGGCGTCGTTGCTGGCGATTGCAGTACCCGGGAGAGGCGTTCTATTTCGACGTGACGCCGGCAGTGGCGGACATGTACAAAACCTATGGCGCAGGCCTGCGGGTAAGAGACCCCGATACAGTCTGGAGTCCGTCGAATCCGAAGGAGTTTGCTGACTGGTTTTGCGAACGCGCCGACCTGCGGTTTGAATTTCAGCAAGAAGCAGTGTTGTCTTCGGTGGTCGAGGCCCGTAAGTCAGTCGACCCCCTTCCCAGCGCCCCTGTTGGGATCGACGACATCCTGCGTCGAGCCGTCCAGTTGATGAAGCTGCATCGTGACAACTTCTACTTCTACGCGAGCCCCGACCAGAAAGACACGATGCCGATCTCGGTCATCATCGTGACCCTGGCGACCCAAGCGTTTGAGAACATCTGGCGAACCAGGCGTCACAGCTTCAATTCGCCTATTGAGGTGGTGCTTGCCATCGTGGAGGAGATGCCCGACTACATCAAGCGTGATGCAGCAGGTCGCTTCTATGTGGAAAACCCGAAGCTCTCCACGGAGAATTTCGCGGATCGTTGGAATAGTGATCAAGGGGCCCGTGCACGCGAATTCAAGCGTTGGCACAAGCAACTGGAGACGCACCTCGAGGCACTGCTCACAGATGAGTATTCCAGGAGCACTGAAGAGAAGCTGCGCGGCGTGTTCGGGCAAGCCGGGGTTGATGCGTGGCGCGACAGTCTCGGCAGTTCGACCGAGTCCACGCCGCTGCTCAAGAGCTTGGTTGTGGCATCCGGGGGGCAGGTGGCCAATCCGAATGTTGCAACGCCCGTCAGCCATCGCACCAACACGTTGGCGTAAGGGGGTCAAGGTGCCGACCATGCCATTATTTTTAGCCGCGATCGGCATGGTCACGGCGTGGTTTGACGGACTCGGGCCCAGCGCTGCAACGCGATGCCCGGACAAGGAGTCGGAGCAGCGTTGTCGCGTCTGGCGTTTGGCAGAAGGTGCGCCGGTACTGAATGGCGCCGCGCCACTGCTGGTGCTTCAGCACGATTTTCCGCTCACGCCTGCCCGTATCGAATTGGACCGGAAGTTCTGTTTGCAGCTGCCCCACATCGAGGTAGATGGCCATTTCTGCCACGGTGTCGAATTCGACTCGGCAGACGTCGCCGCCCCGGTGGCGGCAGTCGGTCGTGTTTTGGCCAGGTTTTCCGACTTCCTCGATCGATGCGCCGATCCAGGTTGGGTGGAGGCTGAATTCAGTCGGGAACGTCAAGATTACTGGGCCCGCTATGCGGCTGGGGCCAAAGCACCAGCCAGCTATCGCACGGTAGAGCTATTGCTGGATGCCGATGTGAGAATTGACGAACCACAGGAGGCTGCTGCGCTTTCTCTTGGGGACGGCAGGGCCCTCGCCACGACGTCTACGACGGAGCCGGAGCGTGTGGCAAAGGCCAGAGCATGGCCATTGGGCGGCATCATTCGTGGCGGCGCACTGGTGATGAAGCTGCCTACCGCCGAACGATGGACGCCCAGTGTTTGGCCGAGGAGTTTTCATGATCTTGATGAGCTTCTTTCGCAGCTCAGTGGTTCCGCGGGGAAGCTGAAGAATTGGTACCAGGCGCGCCGTTGGCCGAACAAGGCGCCCGTGTTCGTGGTGCTCTTGCAGGGCCCAGCCGTGTACGGATGGCGGATAGTGCCGCCGCAGGTCGCACGTCAAGTCGAGCCGGCCCTTGTGCCCATCGACGTCACCCGTGTCGACAGGCAATGGAGCCTGTCTCGAGATCATCGGGCTGAGGGTTTGGCTCATCTTGCCGCCAAGAAGGTGGTGGTATTTGGAAGTGGCTCGCTGGGTGCGCCGTTGATCGAACTCTTGGCACGCGCAGGCGTCGGCTCCCTTGAGGTAGTGGATCCCCAAACATTCGAGCCTGAAAATATCTCGCGCCATGTGCTCGGTGCGCCACACATAGGCTTTGGGAAAGCTGCATCACTATGCGCTCGATTGCGGCAGGCCATCCCAGGGGCGCAACTCGACGCTTTCGGTGAAAAAGCCATGCAGTGGTGCGCCAAGGCGGATCAACGGCAGCTGCCGGATCTCATCGTGGATTGCACGGGCGAGCGCTCCGTAAGGATTGGCACTTCATTGCTTCGGGAGCATGTGCTGAAAGATGCCCCAGTGATGATGGCATGGATGGAGCCATTTGGCGCAGCTGCTCATGCGGTTTTGATTTCTGGTAGTGATGTGTGGCCTGCTTCGGACCCCGCCGATACAGCGGTCAATGTCGCGACTTGGCCAGACGACGTGCAGGTTGATCTTCCCGGATGTGGCCAGGGCTTCCATCCGTATGGTGTTGCCGACGCGTGGGCAGCTGCAGGCATGGTGTCTGAGCGCGTACTGAAAGTTCTGAACGGCGAACATGTGTCCTCTGGGGTGTGGTCCATGATTCGTCATGAAAGCTACTTCAAGAGCATGTCACCTTCAGCGACTTTCAATCGTCCCCCTCCGGTTCCCGTGGGGGTGGATTCGGTCATTGAGCATCGCCCGTTGGCAGAGGTACTGCAACGTGCCTGAGCCGCTAGTGAAGTTTGCACTCCCGGGCGCGGAATGGAGTCTTCAGTTTGACGAAGCCGCAGTCTCGATGCTGCAGAGGAGGATGCAGCGCTGGTCACGTTCAAAAGAGTCCGTGGGTCAGCTCTTCACAAATGACCTCACGGCGTCAACCATCGTGATCTCAAAGGTCACCTCGCTCAAGGCGCGGCGTGCGTCTTGGTCAAGCGTGGCGTTCGATCCTATCGAGGCGATGCGGCAACGACAGGATTTGCTTCAGGAAGGTTTGTATTGCATTGGCCTTTGGCATACCCACCCTGAAGCGATGCCCACCCCCTCCGGCACAGATGAGAGACTTGCGGCAGATCATGCGCGCGCTGCCATTTCTGTTTTGAACGGGTTCGCTTTTGTCATTGTCGGAAATCGACCTTTCCCAGAAGGGTGGTATGTTGGGTTTCACGACACGGCTCGTTTTCTTAAAGCAGACTTTTCTCGTTCATGATAATTTCTTGATACGTGAGCAACTCTGCGAACAGGCGCAATTACTCCCCCCCCCCCTGGGATCCACTATTTTTCAAGGGGCCTACTCTGCAGTGCTGTTCATCAATAGCTTTTCTGATTCTGTTTTATAAGCCCATCTAGCCGCACTTAAACGAACTTAGGCAATGGGAGCCACTGCAATCAAGTGGTTTGAGAAACTTGTCTCAGTTTCACATCGCCAAGTTGCCCAAAGCTTGCACCCTTCGGCGGACCCAAGATCTAGCTCCAAGGCAAGCCAGTTGCGCGCTGCCATGACATGAGTGTCATGCCCCGGAAACGTCATGACTTCAGCGACATACTGCACATCGATGTTTTGAGGCTTCTTGGCATTGGAGTTCAACCAAGCAAGAAACAACCGTTCTGTCACCCCCATCAACGATGGGTGAACAACGGCAGACGACGTAAATTGATGCATCTGCGACCATGTTTCGGAGGCGGGCAGATCTTTGCGATAGGCCGTCCCCCACGCTGCAACATGCACATCCCCCGAGACCAATGAAACCCGAATCTTCTTGTCGCGAGCAAAACTTGATAGCACCTCGAGCAGTCGCTTGCGCTCCCCCTCATGGTCATCATGGGACCAGTGATCTTTGAGGTCGTCGGCGTTGCTGTCGATGACATGGTCCTGCCCGAATTTATCCAAAAACAGTTCTGCCAATGGCAGCTTTGGGTGCACTACCGGCACAGAGGACATGAACAGCAGGTGCTGACATCCAGTCTTCGGCTGCGGCCCAGCGCCTCCAGACTTCAGGTTGCCAGTCCATTCCTTGATTTGCCGCCACGTATCCGATCCCATGACCTGGGTTCGGGAGCGCTCCGTGCGCAAGTCGGCAGCAACGACAGCTACTGGCCCAATCGAATAGGCGAACGTAAATCCTGGTTGATTGTCGAGCAGCGGAAGTGCCAGCGGATCCTTAGCGAGCACCTTGCTCCATGGGATAGGCCTTAGCAGAGGGTCCTGACGGGTGAATCCTGCCGGCGTTGTGTCCTCCAGTTCAGGCAGATCTTCCAGCGCATGTTGCATCTGGAACACCCAGAATGCCCTACGCGCATGGCGGAAGAGTGTTTGAAATAGCTCGCAGTTCTGCATCTCGCAGCTGTATGACCCCCAGCCGTCAAAGATGTCGTGGTCGTCCCACACCATGATGGTTGGCATGGACGCCATCGCTGCCCCAGCATCAAGCGCAGCTGTCGCGGACGACCATGGCTGCCTCTCAATGGGGAGCCATCGTTGTTTGTACAGGCCAAAATAGTAGGCCTCTATCTCCCGTTCGAGAGGCTTGCTGACCTTGAAGTCCAGTTGGGCCTGGCGAGGCAGGCCCACCCATTGCCGCAGCGCTTTGATGTCTTCCCAGATAGAGTCAAAGTAGATCTGATCGCCGCCCATGAGCATCAAGTGAAAACGCTGCAGGCCTTTGTCGTGAATGCGCTTCTCATGCCACAACTGCTCCTTGTCCAACAGCTTGACTTCTCCCTCCCCAGGCTTTCTGCGCAGTTTGCGATCATGGCTGTAGAGCAGGTCCTCCCACACCGCATCTGACGTACGGATGATTTTCCTCATCACCGCAGGGTCAGAGAATCCGTTGCACGATACGTACGCCATGCGCGGAGAAAAATCCTTGCCTGGCACCGTCATGTTCCAGGTTAGCCCATCCGGGATGCCGTAGCTGACCGTGCGCTCATCCTTCAAGACCTTGCAGGAAATGTCGTAGCGCAGATAGCGCTCGCCGCGCGTTGACAATAGCTCCTTAGGTGCAGCACATGCCTTGCCATCTACTTTGAATTCCGGGATCTGTGCACCTGCCTTGAGACCAATCAGTGCCGTTACTCGCCAAGCATCCCCTTTTCCGATACCGCGAAACGACAGCACCGGCCCCAGCAGCAGATCCTCTTCATTCATGTTCACCCTCCTCAGATATTCATTTCTTTCGCTACTACCTTAACGATTCGAGCGCGAGACACCGCCCTGCGCGCCACCAGCGCTGCTTCACCGGTTTGTTGCAACCATTCAATAAAACGCTGACTCGCGTGTCTCGTCTGTGAGTCGTCTCGGCAGTTGGCCAAGAAGGCGAATTGCACCTTCTGCACGTCATCGGCCACAAACACTCCAAAGGGGCCGCTTACCACCGTCGCATCTGGAAATCCCAGTAGCGACGTGGCTTGGGTTTCCGTTGCGCCCCGGTGACAGGCAATCAGGTGCAGTGGCCCATGGGCCGAAGCCAGAAGCTTGATGCGTTGGTGATCTTCCAGGAAGGGCCGCCCCACCAACTCGCGCGCCGCGGCCACACTGAACGAGGCTGGAATCGCATGAACGACTACCACTACTTCCTTGCCATCCAGATTGACCACCACACCGCCGTCCACCGCCTTGGCGCCCTTGAGCCCACCCAACGCCGTTTTGAGTGTCATCTCCATGGCTGTTTTCCGTTGACGGAAGTCGAGCCGGGTCCAATCCAGGGCAGCGCCAACATCAAAGCGCGTCGACGCGGACGCCTGAACGCCCCGTTGCGTCAGCGAAATCACAGCATCCGAGAGTGCTTCAAACACGCGCTTTTTGGCATCAGCGACGGTCTTCACCTCGCCGCCCCGGAAGGCGGTCTGCCGCGAGAGATAGTCCTGAAAGCGCCGGTTGCGCTCGCCGGCAGAGCCCTGAGCGTCGGCCACTGTCGGTAATGCCACCATGCGCACCTTGGCTTGCGCTGAACGAAGGCCCTCCATGTATTCGGCGTGACAGATACCGATGTCCTGCTCGCCCGCAGCCCAGCCTGCATTACCGTTGGATAGCACGATAAGCACATCGCAGTCGCGCACGGCCTGCAGACAGGCATCCCAGCTATCCTGCGTGCCTTCGGCCGGCGGCGCGTCTTCGTTGATCCAGACTTCAAACAGCTTTCGCCCCAGCACCTCGGCTGATTCGATCTCCCTTTTCAGCTCTTTTCGCAGGTCGGTCAGATTGGTTTTGCTACCTGCAGGAAAAGCATCCACACATCGGCTGGACAGCATTACCCTGATAAGAGACTTGGCCAAGAAGCGCTCCTGTTGTGGTTTTCAAAGACGATGCGTAGCTAAATACCGGAAGGGCTATTTCGTCTTACTAACTAGCACGCTTGGAAGGCGCCGGCCCTCTCGCATAGCCCACGCTGCTCGACGAAGAGTCCAGTCATGTACATCCGGCAGTCGCTTTTGCTTACAAGCGTATCAGAACATTGGTTGGCCATGCTTTATGGCTAACCCATTGAAGCTCACACTGAAGGAAGCATTGAGTTTTCTTGGATCCATGCAGACTTGTAGGAGCATCGCCGGCCCCGCACTGGGGCGATTGCAATGCGCACTAACGAGCCTCGGAAATCGCTCTGACGCTCCAAGAAGCGCAGTGATGAGATCCGACACCGTCAGGTGCTGAGCAGAAGGGATGGACCGAGTGCGCCGGACTTGCCGGAAGTCGATCCACTAAGCTCGCACACAGGCGCGGCGTCATATAGCTGGGCGCCAAAATACTCTTCAAGAAGCTTGATTTGAGCGTCCACTTCCTGGTCAAGAGCAGCCTAAGAGGCGAACATTGCGTTCGACAGCAACCGCTGCGGAACGGTCGGTCGGCCTGATGTCGTGCACAACTTCGTGAGCATCGCAGTCTTGGACACGTCATGCCGCGACAACTCAAGCAAGGGTGAAGAGGCCTTCACGCCTTGGAAGTCCCAACGCGCGCGGCAGACCTGTCGCGCGCGTCGCGCCCATGCAAAAAGCCCCGGCCCAACGGCCGGGGCTTCATGCTCACGCCTCCGCGTGCGCGTCCTCGTGGACCTCCGAAACGGCGTTGCCGCTGGTATCGACGCTGGCATCGGCATCAGTCTCGCTTTCCCGCCCGGTTTTCGCTTCGACTTCGACAGCCGCGTCCTGTACCCTGAACATCACCGGTAGCCACCCTGTCCCCACAGCCAGCCGTTCGGCCTCGCTCGCAAGCTCGGCCTTCCTGAGCTTGCCCAGCCGGTTCACCTGATCGGGCGCAAATACCTGCACCGCTTCCAGCGCCTTGGCTTTCGAGACATGCTCGAAGTAGCCTGCGGCGGTCGGGGTCCACCAGTCGTGCATGTCGAGCTTCACGGCCTGCGCCAGCGCAGTGGCGGGGACTTCTCCTTCCTGCGAAGCCAGCGCGCTGACCGTGGAAGCCACACACACCGCCAGCAAGGACAGCAGCTCCTGCTGCGGGAAAGCCAGCAGTTCGGCGAACAGCGCGTCCGAATCGTTGGGCAGGCGATGGGCCCAGGCGTCCCGCACCTTGCGCATGCCCACGGCTGCGGGGGCATCGGCCATGTCGGGCGCATGCAGTCCAAGCCCATCCTGGGGTGTCGCAGAAATGTTGACTGCCGAGTCTCCCGCCCCGTAGCTCTCCACGATCACCCGCAGCGCAAGGCGATGCACCAGGGCCACCAGCGCGACATGGGGATGCCGTGCCACCTCAGCCTGCAGCGCTGCCGTGCGGTGCGCACTGAGGCGCTTGGCCAGCTTTTCCGAGATTCCTGACTTGGCTGACTCGTCGGTGTCGGCATCCGAGTTGCCGCCCGCCCCGCCCTCCTCCTGCCGCGCCTGATCCCGCAGGGCCCTGGCCTGTTCCTCGCGCAGCAGGCCACGGTGCACTACCACCCCGCCCATGTGATCGACCGACACGATGGCACCGGCCAGCGCCACTACGGCGGGCGGGTATTCGACCAGCTGGCGTTCAATGGAGTCCAGTTCGTTGCCAAGCGCGTCCATGGCGTCGTGCAGCGCCTGTGCCTGCTCGTCGGTCATGTCCTCGTTCTCGTCGTCCAGTTGCTCCTGCAACTTCACCTGCTGGTCTTCCAGCTTGGCGATGCGCTTGGCCTCGGTCTTGGTGGGTTCTCGGCGTGTACTGCGCGCCCGCTGGAACTGGTAGAGGTCGGATGCGGTGGCACGCGGCGCCGCATCCACCCAGGCCCAGCCTTCGGCACGCAACTGCTCGGCCAGCGGAGCGAGCTTGTCTCGCGCCAGGGAGTCCAGCAGTGCCCCATCGGTCAGGAAGAGGCCGTTGTGCTCATCCGCGAACAGGTCGCGCCGGACGCCGCCGCCTGCCTGTTCGTACGCCTCCAGCCCGACAAAGTGCGCCACCGCATCGCGGCTGGCGTCGACTTCTTCGCTGGTCAGGTGGTCGCGCAGCGCGTCCGGGCTGCGTTGCCATTGCGGTGATTCGTAGAACGCGGCCTCCTGCGCCGCATGGTCGTCGGTGATGGCTAACGCCATCAACTGCTCCAGTGTCACGGCCTGCGTCCCGAAGTCTGCCAGCAAGCGGGGCGAGACGTTGGCTAGTTTCAGGCGCCGCTGCACTACCAACGGCGTCACACCGAAATCAGCAGCGATGTCCTCCACAGGCCTGCCTTCGGCCACAAGGTCTTTCCAGGCGAACAGTTCTTCGATGGGCGACATGGACTCGCGTTGGATGTTCTCGGTCAGGCTCACGGTGCGCGCTGCATCGTCCTGCACCAGCAAGCAATAGACCTCATGGTCCTTCGCCAGCTTGCGGCGCTTAACCAGCAGCTTGAGCGCAGCCAGACGACGCCGCCCGGCCACCACCTCGTAGTGCTCACCATCGGGTGCGGCCACCACGGTAAGGTTTTGCAGCAGGCCCACACGGGCAATGCTGGATGCCAGTTCGGGGATCGAGGTGCCGCCGCTCTTGCGTACGTTCCGGCTGGAGGGCCGCAGCTTGGACAGCGGCATCAGCAGCAGTGTCTGCGAAGCCGCCATGGCGGCGGCGGTGCTGCCCGTGGCGATGGCGTTGGTTTCTTGAAAAATAGCGGTGTTCATGATGAAGCTCCCATCGGTCAAAGAAAGAGAAGGGGAAAAAGGGAAGTAAGACAAACAAGGAATGGCAGGAGGGGCTGCGCCCCTCCGAACGAAGCTCAGGCCTTGAGCTGGCGCATGCCATCGGCCAGCAGCCACAGGGCGCGGTTCAGGCGAAGGTTCTGGTCAATGCCCTGCACGGGCCGGGTGCTCTGGCGGCGTCCGTTAGCGGCGCGGGCGCGCAGGCCGCCCTTGATGAGGTTTTCTTGGGTGCGGTTGAACACGCTCCACAGGTCGCGGCGGTCGTCGTCCGTGCGGCGCGGCATCAGGATTTGCGTTTCCGTGATGGGTGCGGGCTTGGCCGGGTCGTCGTACTTGAGGGTCAGCGCTGCGCGGGCGAACACCTCCGACTCCCCGGCGTCCAGGGTGATCGCCTGCATGGATTCGCGGGATTGCTGCGCCTGACCGAAGCCATTCAGGACTTCATACGCGCCCTCGATAACCTGCCCCGCCACATCGCCCTTGTGGGGCACGCGCACATCGGCAACTGTGTCGCCGCACACCAGCCCGTTCTGGCAGACGAAGCGGAACATGCCCGCAAGCATCTGGTAGCTGCTGGTCCCGTCATGGGAGTTGAGCAGGATGATTTCGTTGGCCTCGCGGCCATTGATCTGGCTGGCATGGCGCAGGCGGATCATATGCTTGGTGAAATCGCGCCGCCCCTCCTGGCGCACGCGGGTCTGGCACACCATGAAGGGCTGGAAGCCCTCCCCTCTCAATTCCTGCAGCACGGTGGCCGTGGGGATGTAGCTGTAGCGCTCGGAGCGGCTGCCGTGCGGTGCTTGCGCGAAGATGGACGGGGCCACGGCCCTGATCTGGTCATCCGACAAGGGATGTTCAGAGCGAAGCACCGGCGATTGCGGCGCGAAACGGGATGCGAGTTGCATGGTGATTTCTCCTGACGAAGTTGGCTGTTGAAAAAGCCTCACCGGATTCCTAGATTCAGAGCCCTCTTCGGGCTTCCGGTGGGGTCGGCACGAAGAACCCGGTTGGCCTCGTTGCCACCGTCTTTCCTGAGTTCATCGCCCGCGACGGTCAGGAGCGCGCGGCCGGGTGCCGTCAAGGAAACAAGCGCAGGGTTGGTGCGGCCCGCAGGCGCAGCCGAGGACACGGCCCTGCGCGCCTTGACGGCACCCGGCCGCGGGCTACAGTCGCGAGCAAGGTGATGGATTCAGGAAAGATGGCTGGACAGGCAACGGCCCGATCTCCACGCCGACCCCACGCAAGCGAAGCGCGCAGCGCCGCAGGTGCAAAGGCCGATCCGGAGCAGCCGGTTCGGCGGTATCCCAGGGGCGCCAAGCCCAGCGCGGCGGGGATGGGCTGCAAGCCGATCCCCTGGAGGCAAGCGCAGCGCGCAGGCCCGGGTCAACGAGCCGGGCCGAAGGCGTCAGCCGAGCGAAGCAAGGGAACGATGGAAGCCCGTAGGGGGCGAGACACCACAGGCGGCTCGATGCACGGCACGACAGCACGGCCGGCCCTGTCCACAGGCCGGAGACGCACAGACCAAGCATCCTCTTTCCATGCAAGAAGCCATACCCCCACATAATAGCTGGCACCCTTCATCTGGGCACAATGGCATCTGCCATGGAAATACAAGAACTACAGGACGAAGAACTGATGGCCCAGGCCCGTGAATGGCGGCTTCGGGCGCTGCGCGGGGAAAAGGAAGCGCGCGGCATGGCGCACGAACTGGAACACGAAGTGCGCAGGCGGTTTGGCAATCCCAAGGCCGATGCGCGGCACGTAATTAAAGAGGTACGGGTGCTGGGCGAACTACTGCGACACTAATAGTGAAGCCAGTGGGCTTGTCGTTGCGCAGGGCGTTGGCTGTATCCACGCACACACGTGAGATCACCTCCCGACCATACTTGGCGATCACGCGGAACAGGTCATAGACGATGCGAGCTTGAGGACACCAACGCCGCACCGGCCGTGTTCATGTCCATGGAAATGACCTGGATGCGCCTGCAGCTCGCTTCTCCCAATGCTCCAAAGAAGGGCGGGATCGCTGCGCAGGTGCGATCCTTGGCGATGTGCAGCACCCGGCGCGTATCCGCATCCAGGATGGCGCTGGCTTAGCAATGCCCTATGTGAAGGGCGAACTCATCCTTCATCAGACGCGCCCGCAGCGCACGGGCAGTCTGGTCCGCGACTCCAGTCGCAACCATGCGCTGTCGTTGGTGATACGAGTGTGGGGAATGTATAAGCAGGGCCACAGGCCCAGCCATAATGTATTTTTATGTATGCAGCGGTGTTCTGAAGTTCGATGATTGGTCGCACAAGCGTCTTGCTTGAGATATCACCGCTGTTTTCTTGTCAATGGGGTGGCTTACCCCGCTAATCCGTGAGAACCTCTTCAAGATGCCGCGCTCCTTAGTCACGCACTTGAGTTCGGCCTTCAGGCGCCTCAGCTCTTCGGTCTGGGACGTCTGCAGCTGTCGTTCTGGCGCTGGCACTGCATAGGCCTTTGCTTGATCCTTGAACCGAGCGCGCAAGGGCTGGTACTCGCAAAAAAGATCATCCATGTTCCAGGCACTCGACTGGACAACTTGTCCAGTATTGGCGGGATAGTTCCGCATACCATCGCTTAACGGTCTACGCGACACATGCATTCGAACATGAAGCACCGGTTAGGCTCAAAAAATAGTTGAGGAGAGTAGCAATGGGAGTGAACACTTCAGTCACGGCGACGACCGTAAGGATCAATGAGGCCAATCAGGCCGCGGCCCTGAAACGCTTGCAGAGTGGCTGCTCCGCGCACTCAGTGGTATCCGGCTATATCGTGGATGAGCAGGAGTTTATGCAGACCCCCTTTCTCGCACGGGCACTTGAACTGCTGCACATGGAGTGCGAACTGGATGGGCGCGATCTTGTGCACATCGGGTTCGCGGGCGGTAAGAACGACATGTCGCACCATATCTGGCCCTTGATCGAGGAATTCGTGGAGCAAGGGTCGGCGGTTTCCACGCTATTTGAAACCGGTGAGGTGGAGACCGTGCGATTGGGCGAACAAGGCGACGACCAATACGCTGAAAGTGCCCATACCGACGTAAGCGAAGCCGCGGATGAGTTTCTCGGGGAGATGGCAGGCCGCAAAATCACCGATACCGAACTCGATGCCATCATGGACAGCGAGGGTGGCATCGAATTTGTTGACTACAACCGCAGCACCCCCTTGCTGGTGGCATGCGAGAACTACCGCTGGGCGGTACAACGCCATGCTGAGGCAATGGTAGAGGACGATGCAGAAGTGCTTGAGGAAGCCGCAGATCGCCTCGGTATCCACGCGCACAACCTGGAAATCGTCTTGCGACGCGACCCAGACATGACCGCATGCGACAAGAATGGCTGTGACGCCCTTGGTTTCGCGGCCCAATCCAGGAATGTTGAATTCGTCGACCGACTTTTGTCGCACGGTGCCCAAGTCAGCACAAGCACTTTCGTGGATGCGGTGGAAGGCCTTTCGGTGGCGGTTTTTAAAAGAATCGCCGGGAACAATGCGCACCTGGCGAATAAGGATCTGTTGATCCACGCCTGTGCCGCAGCGAGCTACGAACCCGAAAAAATGGAGATGGTCCGCCACCTGGTGGAGGACTTTGGCTGCGACGTGAATTCAAAGGCGGCTGAGCCCATCTGGACCATGGAAGGGCGCGTGGGCCGCCATGGCACACCCTTGATGGCTGCGGCACTCACGGACGACGTGGCTGCGGTGGAGTCCCTGCTCCGTGCGGGCGCCAATGTGCATGCGACCGACAATTATCAAAACACAGCCCTGCACTACTGCAGCGGGCAGACCTGGGTGGGCGGAAACGGCATTCAAAGCTGGTTTGCACGTGACGAAAATCCCCAAGTGATCGCGATGCTGCTCGAGCACGGCGCAGACCCCCGCGCTAGAAACGCAGCGGGCAGAACTGCCGCTGATTTGGCTCGCACCAGCCAAGACCACGGCGAACCCGAATCGAATTAGAAAACCACCCTTGAACGATAAAACATGTACATCAAACTCAAAGCGGTATGTAACCCAGACAACGTATCTGACAATCAGGATTTTTTTAAAGACCCGGCGCGACGAAACATTCAGGGCTACCGAGATTACATCGACGAATTCGAGGAGGACGCGGCAGGTCCTGCCAATGAGGTGCTGGATTCCATACTAGAGCGCTTTGACGAGCATCTTTTCCGGTTGGAAGAGTTCTATGTGAGCGATGGTGTCTTTCACTTTCAATGGCCGCATCACGACGACGAAACCTTTCTCGAACTTGTGATTCGTCTTTTTTCCATCCTGAGTTTTCATCAGCAAGACGGGCTGGTAGTGGGCGATGAGGAATGCTCTGTTTTTACTTTGCGTGACGCCGAGTTGCACATCGGCTACAGAGACCGTACCGACGAGGATTGACATCGCTTTCGCAGATTTTTCGGCACCTTCCAACCGCATGCAATGGTCACGGGGATACCCATGAAAATTTTGCCCTGTTTGCATTTTGCGGTAATGTCCAGCATTGAGCTTTTAGGCAAATTGTTCAAAGAAAATTTATGCGTGCTTTCATTTGTTCCGGGTTTGAATATCATTTGCATGAGGCTTCCCAATACGGTTTTTTTCGGTCGTTCGGATTTTTATGGCGCTTGGACGCCTCCCATAATCTCGTGCCCATTTTTTATGACAACCAACTGTCGCAAGTTTGGGAGAGCGCTGACGGCACCGCATATTTTAAATGCGATGATGAATATTTTGTTTTCGACGGTTTGCAGATTGTTCCGGTAAGTGGTGATCCGTTTTCTTCCGAAGATGTCCATCAGGAGCGGTTCGGGAGCTATATTTATACATACGATGGATCAGATTACCCTCGCGTGAATCACCATTTCGAGAAAATTGAAAACGGTTCAATTTTTGAGCACAAGGAACGTTCGTTACAATTCTTGGAATGCAGTGACGATAATTTCTATTTCTTCAGTAGGATCGCCAAATCGATTATAAAAATCGACACTGAGCACCGCATATCTGATGTGTTCGTTGCATCCGCAGAAAAGGTCGCTATCGAGCGAGTAGATTATATTGTTTTCATTTTCCGAAAGAATCCTTTCGACAAGGGCGTAATTGAGGTGTACGACCTTCGCGCCTTGAAAGTCATAGACACTTTTGTTTGCGAGGGTGATGGCGCATCAGGGATGTATCTCGTTTCGCAGGCTGAAGGTAAAATATTTTTTACGTGCGGAGATAGATTAATGGTCTGGGATGGGCATTACCTCAGTGCGCCCTTCCCGGATCGGAAAATAATATCCTATAGAGCCACACACAGTGGCGTATATATATCGTTCGTTGGTGACGACGCGCTATATTTTTATGATTCTGATCTGAATAATTTGAAATGGCAGCGACCTACGCCCGTTCCAGGCTTTTGCTTCGATTCGCTTAAAGGGAGCGATGGACGGAATTTTGCCGAATTACGCAATCCGGCGCGAAATATGATCGCTGGGTTGAGCTATCTGGTGTGCTGGAGCGATGCGGAGTCATTGAATCCGCAACCCTGGGTGTGTGATGTAGAACAACCCATCTTTTCGTTTAAAGAACAACCTTCCAACGGTGGTTTCTCTCTTGTCATCAGCATCAGTGCCGCTGAAGAGTATTCAGTGGCCGCGCGGCAGGCGATTGCTGCATTGGATCAGGGAATATATTCGCATGGCGCTTTCATGGGCCGCCCCCACAGTTCTGATTTTTCCGGAAAAATAGAGCTTCATTTTGAGCATAGCCACGCACTTACGGCTGCGCAGCGCCATCAGCTTGAAGAGGCCACTGAGCGAATGCTCACGGATAAATACGCCATGTTCACAGGTGCTGCGGAGGGGAAGGACTGCAGCCTTCTCGTAAAGTTTACCGATTAGGTGACTTTTAGAACTTGTCTGTATCGAATCCTTGGCTTTTGGAGTTGGCTTTATTTTGCGAAGATGATCGCGCGGCACGGATTATATGGTTTCGCAGTAGGAAGATACCATTGCACTGCTTTTGCGGACGATGCAGCCGTGTCGTTCCTCGTCTAATTCTAGTATACAGATAAGGAAATCAGCATGAGTTACGACAGTGCCGTTTTGATCCATATTGAAAAAAAAGAAAATGTAACCAAGAACAGGTTCTTGCATTTTTCGAAATAGATGAGCAAAAATGGTCTTTTAAATTTTCTAGGAAATCTTCCTGCTGGAGATCCAGCGCCGACAATAGAGTACCTTTTCATCAATGAAGAAACTGGAGAGGGAAAGGCACTATCAGCCACCGCAAATAACATTGAAACCATAGATAAATTCATAAGCTCAAGAAAAATTGAATTTATATCCTTGAGTATTAAGGGCGGAAACAAAGAGTTCGAAATAGAGATCGATAGCCTTCTAGCTGAACTAGATAAGAACGCTGCTTCATATTTGGCAAAATCATGGAAGTTTGGATATGGATTCGGAAGTGTAGTTGACCTTGTAGGGGGATGCTTCATGGGACATTGTTTTTATATCAACACTAGCGATTACGTTCCCGATGATGAAGTGCTCGACGAAGTATTTTCGAAAGGCCCTGTAATTATAAAAATCAGAGCAGCTATTGAACAAACATTTAATAGCAAGACAAACATTATGGGCTGTCTCACGGGCTAATTATAACAGCTGACTCAAATCGTTCGGCGCTTCGGTGCATTCTCTGGAGAAAGCTAAAACTCGCCCCTTAACAAAACGTTGTTTCGAGCAAATACCGCTTTATTGAATCCATACATTATTCATCGGCATTTCACTTCTCAATCGGTTATCTGTTGGTTTTGGGGTTTCTCGCGGGCTCTGCCTTGGGGTGTTGCACCAGATCAAGCTTATTTCGCCTCTAGCGCTTGTGCAGTGTGCGCTGTCAGCTATTATTTTGCGAATATTGAACCGGTTCTGTGGCGCAACGCTTTTTCGCAGTGTGGGCACGTCGTCGAGCTGGGGTTTCCGTTTGGATTTTGGGTCTAACTGTGCAGTCAAGCCGATCCGCCTTCGGCGGGTGGCTTATATTCCATAGCTTCCAAAAAACCGTGATAGCTGAAGCCTTCATTTTTCAGGCATTGGCTAGTAGCGCCAGGTAAAATCAAATGCTCCGGCGCTGACAACCACCAAGTCCGAACAGGACTGATTAATTAACACACCTCTAAATTCAGAAAATTTTGAGGCGATATTAGGAGAAATTCGATGATATTTCCAGGGTTGAGGTATTTGGGTTCTTTTGAGGCAAACGACAGTTTGGTTTTTACCTATGTTGATGTTCCTGGCATCGTCCGTAGTGGTGCCCTTTCCATACCCGAACCGGGGTTCGTTAAAGAATACGAGATATTAAAAGATGGCGCCAGTGTGCAGGTGGATTGGCACGATGAGAACCATGACGGCGGTCGCTGTAAGGTCAGCTTCGGCGGGCGGGTAAAGACCTTTGACCGCTGCTTGCCCGAGCATTTCGGCAATGGCTGGCTCGTCGCCCGATATACCTCGGGTGAACATGCGCACAGCTTTTTTGCATATAACTATTTGAATGAAAATATAATTCAATTTCTGGAGAATGCTCGACGGGTTTGTGTTAGAGATGGATTTTTCTTTGTTGAGGGCTGCGATAGCTGGAATGTTCATGATGAATCTGGATCAATCGTGGCTTCACTTGACGCATCCGATGCCTCGTGTTCCCTGGAGCGGCCCTATTATCATGTGATTGATAACCTGGTTTTTATGGGCGGCGGAGGCTTGGGCGATAATAAAATCCTCCATGTATTTTCCCCCGAGGAGGGGCGGTTGTTGAAATCCGTGACCTGGTCCAACCACATCAACAGCTTGACTAAAGCTGGCGAAGATTATTATTTTATCGATCACCAGCACCTTTATCGCCTGAACCCGGCAGCGCCCGAAAACAGCAAGGCGCTCGCCACACTCCCGGCCCCGTCCGGTGTATCTGCATGGCGGGGTTATGAGCAGCTGTGGTGGGATGGTCACTGTCTCTACGTGGCATCCTTCCGGGGTAACTTCATTCAGGCCTATGACTTGGACGGAAATCCACTGCCCTCGCCCAGCATACCCAAAGGCTGGCAAGTGTTTTTGTACGGCGATTCGGGGGTGAGCTTCATGGCGAACTTCAATATTGTCTGCTTGCATGAAGAGGGCACCTTCGCAACCGGCCCGGGCGGCATCCTGACGTGGAAGGCGGGGCAGTTCGCCGACCCCGGTGTAATGGAGATCGAACACATCCAAGGCTGGAGTTTTGAACCTATAGCCGGAAAAAAGAACAAGTATGGCTATCGCGTCAGGGCAAGCGATCCCAGTGGCGAACACTTGGTCCGGCATGCGGGACACCATTTGTTGGCTCTGGTGGATCGTGTAGCGCCTGGCACTATCAATGGCGCCCGCATCGGTGAAAAGGACTTCAATGGGGTGCTCGAACTCATTTTGATCACACCGCAGCGGGATTTTCTAGAAGCATCCCATGTGCAATACCTGATCGATTTGTTCGGACAGATGTGCCGCATGCCCATAAATTATCGGTCCAGCAACAATCGCGACCGACTATCTTTGAAAATTTTCTGGCAAAACGTCAACGATGGAGAGGCAACGGAGCTGATTTATGACAGCACGGCCATGCCGAGCATCTAGATTTTCAGTGCAAAACTAGGCAGACGTTGCGACAACTGATTGTGACTTGAACAAGGAGCGGGTATGGGCGCCACCGAGGACATGCTGGAGCGAATTCGCTCGTTGGCATTGAAGCATGGGCTAACTTTGGATCAAAGCGAATTCGACTTGGCGCTGGCGAAGCGGCGGAGTAATTTTCCAATGCTACTTGCGGATCTCTTCCCGCAGTGCGCGGTAGGCCATCTATTGGAGCAGGGGAAAGCCCCGCAGAATTATTATCCAGAGCTATTTTTTGGCTATGTGGCCACGACCCAAGGCGAGTTTGAGCCGCAAGAGCTGGATTTCGACTCGGACGATGGGTGGGCAAGTATGCTTATTCGTTTTGAATTTCTGGGTGCCGATCGTGAAATTCGGGTGGCAAATGTTGATGACTCGGATTGGTTCACGCCGAGTTTTGTTGCGGCATTGAATCAGTTCGCATGCGAACATCTCAACGGACGCTGGGTGGATTTTTATGATGACTGCGATTGGTGTACCAGCCTTTATGTGCCTGTGGCTGCGATGGCAGAGTTCGTGGCATTACGTTCGACTCTCGAAGATTCCCGACGAAAACCATAAGACGCAGCAAAGTGGCGCCCGCGGAACGAAAACCCGTCGGTGGGAGCCGAGGCGCTCTGTGCGCTGGTGATTGTGCAGCGGCCTTGAATCACAGGCAGCAAATCACTTTAGATTTGATAGCTGTTGGCGCTTATCCATCAAGCGTTATCGGCCATTTTTACCAAGAAAATCGGCGATACGTCGGCGCGAGGCATTTGCTCGCATTGCCCGACAGTGGCGACCCCCGGAGGCCCTCCCGGCTGGCAGGTCACGCAGACAACAGCTTCTGAGCCGTCTTGTTGCGCTTGGCTACCGCGAGTTGCAGCGGCGTGCGGCCTTGCTTATCGCAATGGGAGCGGTCTGCAACGGCCTGCAGCAGCAAGGGAATGCAGTCGGTCGCCTTGCTCTCCAAGGCCACGTGCAAGGCGTTGCCTCCGTGGTGCACGATCCGGTTCGGATTGGCACCGTGCGCCAACAGCAGCGCCACCTTGGCCGGAGACTTTGCATCAATGGCAGACGACAGCGGTTGCGCTGCGCATGCGTGGTGTTGGTGGTGATCAGCACGCTGTAGCCGTCGGCCGGGGCCTGGGCCAAAGCCGACGCGGCGATCACGCCGCTGGGATGTACACGATTAGGGCCAATTGCTGTCTTTGGTAAATGCCCATATTGGAAGCTCGTGCGGAGGCTGACCAAAACTTTCCGCACTGGAAGGGCGGTGATCAATGCGCTTGACCAGGGCTATTCCAGTCTCTTCGGCCAGAGCAGGACTCTACTCGTCGAGGTATTCGACTTCAGGGTACTCACTCACCATGATCCGCCCGTCTTTGTCGACATAGTAGCGCTCACCGGTGAAATGGGTTTCGCCCTCCTCATCGATGATTGGCTCGGCCTCGTCCGTGACTAGCACAGCCTCGACATTGTGGCAGCCGACCGTGTGCAACAGGCTGACCAAGCCCGGCGCCAAAGCGATACCTTCGCTACCGGTGTCCAGGGTCACACAAATAGAAGATACGCCGTACTCAGCGTCAACGACGCGAGGCTGCAAGGTGGACGCCTCAAATACGCACTCTTGTAACAGACGCTGCCAGCGCGGTCCGTCCACCTCGGCAAAACGTTGCCACCAGCGTTGCAGTTGCGCGTCCCAGGCTGTGCGGTCTGCCTTGCGTGGCAGCCTCGCAACCCAGAACGAATCCTCACTGGTAAAGCTTAGGACAATACGGCACTCCATACCACACACTCCTCTCAGGCCGGCTTATCGCTGGACAACGGTGGTATCTCACCAGCCTGGCGCATTTCTGCCGATGTTTTTGCGCCATGCGCCCTAAGGAGTTCAATCACTCGGGGGTAATTGCCATAGACGAAGTTTCTCTTGTTTGCCTGTGAACTCAGCGCCTCATCCAGGATAGAGTCGTTTTGGTGATAGCGGTCCATGACATTGGGCTTGGCTCCGGCCTTGAGCAAGGCTTCCACGGCGAGATCCGACCCTTTGTCCGCCGCCACGCGTAGCGGCGTCATCGATTTATGGGTGCGGTGTTTTGGGGCATCAACCTTTTTCGACAACGCCACCAAGGGCGCTACATAACGGTTGTTGCCTTCAGCGATATGGCGCAACAAGGTTCCACCGGTACTCATCGGCTGATCCACATTGGGTTTGTGCGCCATCAAGGCGGCAAAAAATTCATCGGATCTCTCGCCTACCACGCTGTCCTCAAGCCGGCACAGTGTGTCGCGCATTACGTATTCTTTTAAGTACGCCAGAGACGCCAGTGCGTTATAGCCCGTCTCTGTGGAATTGGCCGAGCTGCCATGCTCCAACAGGAACATCATCGCCTCATGATGCCCCGGTTCCCAGTAATTGAGCAGACTGAACACCGAGAGGTCACCCTCCGGGGCTTCCGGCAACAGGCTGCGCAAGTTAAGCCAAGGCGGCATGCCCTGTTCCAGAAGGTAGGCCAGCAATAGAAGATTGTTGGCGTATCGGGCCACGACTAACGGATACGCATTTATCGACCATGGCTCGGTCAGATCGAGCCCCTCCTGTATCAGGGCGTGCATCTGGGCCCTATCATCAGCCTCGCAGGCGTCGCTAAACGCTTGGTGCTTGGCGTTGCGCCGCATCACGATTTTTGTAGCCAAGGAAACGCTCCCGTTACTGCTGTTGCGGTGCTCAACTAGCGCCAATGTTGCTCGCGAACCATGCGAATATGACTTCTCGCGCAAGCCAGCGAATCGATGTGCCCGGCGTAAGCCGTCACGACAACGGTTGAATTTTGACGCTCGACACGTTCGATGTTGATTTCTTGCCCAAGCCCGTCAGTTACTCCCGGTGCCAGAGCGGCGAGAATTGCCGCCAGCTCCTGACCATGGGCCTCGGCTGCGGTGCTCAGGGTATAGAGAAAGGTCTGTGCGCTGGACTCATCGCCAAACTGCGCACGTACGGTATTGCTGTCTCGGACATATATTTGCTTGCCTCCTTGCGTTCTTGGACCGCCTTCGGGGGCTTACTGAGAAGAGATCTTGGTTGGTGAAGTGCAGCCATTCGCACCAACGACAGCAAGCTGCAATGCAGACAAAAGTTTCTGAGCCGTCTTGTTGCGCTTGGCCACCGCCAGTTGCAGCGGCGTGCGGCCCTGCCTATCGCAATGGGAGCGGTCTGCACCGGCCTGCAGCAGCAAGGGAATGCAGTCGGTCGCCTTGCTCTCCAAGGCCACGTGCAAGGCGTTGCCTCCGTGGTACACGATCCGGTTCGGATTGGCACCGTGCGCCAACAGCAGCGCCACCTTGGCCGGAGACTTTGCATCAATGGCAGACGACAGCGGGTTGCGCTGCGCATCGGCCGGTGGCTCTGCCGGCAGTCCCAAAGCCAGCAGCATTTCCAACATCTCCACGGGCTGATCCAGGACGCTGGAGACGAAATGCCCCAGGCAGCGGTTCGCTGCATCCAGCCAGCGCGCGTCCCGCAGCGGAAAGGCGTCTGGCGGGCTGCGCAGCACCAGGTCACGCAACATGGCCACATTCATGCCTTCCTGTTGCGTGATGGACTCTGCCAGCAGTTCGCAGATAGAGAATTTATCGACGCACATCAGGGCGTGGTCCCCAGACTGCCACAGGCCGCCCAGGGCATGGTGGTTGCCATGCTGCACCGCTCTGACCAGCAACATTTGGCGGTGGGCGTCATCAGGCGGTGCCTGCACCAGCAGCGCATCGAATTGCGCATGGTCGTGGTACGAAATCGCACTCAGTTGCTGCTGCGGCAGGTCGTATTCCAGCGCGTAGCGGGGCCAGATCACCTGCCCGCCATGGGCGAGAAGAATGTCGCGCACGGCCTGGTGCGGGCTATCTTTGGCCAGAGGGGAGTTGCCCTGGCAAGTCAAAGCATTCACCTGTGCGCCCCGCTCCAGCAACCATTGCGCGGCCTGCACTGCCAGCGCTACCGGCTTGCACAGGTAGTAAGAAGAATGCGCCAGCTGGTGCAAGGCGGTGTATCCCCCGTCATCGGCCGCATTCACGTCCACACCCGCCTCCAGCAGCGCCTGCATCAAAGGAATGTCGAACGCCCGGGCCGCGCAGTGCAGCGGAAACACCGGCAAGGTGTAGCTGGGCATGCGGGTGACCAGCGCCACCGGGTCAGGGCGCGCCCCAGCCTTCAACAGGGCGATGACGGCCTCGGTGGGCAGCACGCCGCTGGCTTTGCCGGCCTGAGGCGTCAGCAGGTGCACTATCAGCGGCCGGTGGTACAGCACCGTGTTGGGGTCGAGCCCGTGGTGATGCACCAGATCCAGCACGTCGCCATACCGCTCCTTCGACAGCAACTGGTGCACTTCCTCCAGCGGATCCAACTTGCGCACTGCCGCTTCGAACTGCTTGCGTGTCACCGGCTTGGGGCCGTTGAATCACAGGCCGTCCGGCTTGCCACCGTTGTGCCACTCGCAACTGAACAGCTGTGCGCCCCGCTCCATCAGGTCGGGTGGCCAGTTGTCGGCGGCCACCAGGTTCCACGGCCCGAGGATGGCCAGCTCGGCACACAACTGCGCCGCGCTTGCGAACTCGAACGATGCGCCCGCATCGTCACCCAGGCCCAGCATGGCGCTCAGCACGCGGGCATGCTCCTGCAGCGGCTTCTGGGCGATCGCCTGCGCCTCGGCAGCCCAGGCGGCAGCCTGCGCGCGCGATGCGAAATACACGGTGTAATGAAGAAGGGTTTCAGACACGGGCGCTCACTCGATTCAAGTTGGACATAACGCGCACGATCCCGCTTCAGCTCTTCTTCTTGCCCAGCTTCTTCATGGCGGCCTCGTAGGCCTCCGCCACATCGGGCCGGATTTCGGTAGACACATCGAAGCGGCTGGCTAGCACGGCGGCATCGGCCTTGCCGCCCAGTTGCCCGATGGCTTTGAAGATTTTCTTCATGAAGGCCGCATCGCCACCGAGGATGTGTTTTTCAAACCGCAGCAGGTCGATGATGGGTTCCACCAGCAACGGCGATTGCACTTTGCCCACCACATCGAGCAGGCGCTTGTAGTGGGACAAATGAATCTCGGAAAAATCGCCGCGCAGGTTGAAGAAGGCCAGGAACAGATCGGTCAATACGGGCAAGGGCGCATCCACCAGGATGCGGACGATGGTCGCGTGCTCTTGCTTCAGTTTGCCCGCGTAGAAGGGTTCATACGCTGGGTGAAAGGCCAGTTTGGCGTGAAAGCTCTCGGTCAGTGGAGTTACCAAGCGCTCGCCGAACCCACTCAGCACGTTCGCCAGCAGCAAGGACTCGTCCCAATAGTGCGGACGCAGGCCGTGCTTGACCATGGCATCGAACGCGCCGGGGGCCGGGTGTGCCAGCGCCCCGCGCACCATCTCTTCATCGAAGTGCCCATGCACGAAATGAGAGAACGCATCGCCCAGGATGTCCAGGTTGGTGATGGCGTAGAGCTGCGGCCAGTCTTTCGCCTCCATTACCCGCGCGATGCGCGAGGCTTCGATGCTCTCCGGGGGGGGCTCATAGGGCTCCTCGGGTAACTCCAATTGCAAGGCAGTCCGCTCGGCGCTCAGTTCGTTGCTGACATGCAGGCGTTGGTAGCGCTGCCCCGCCAGAGGCGCCAGCGTGGTCAGCGGGTTGTCATTGATCCACATCGTCTCCAGCGCCGCGCAGTCAGCCAACGGAGCAAGGTCGGTGATCCGATTGCCGTCCACATGCAAGCACTTAAGGGTGGGGTAGCTGGCAACGAACGACAAGTCCGTGATGCGGTTGTGCGACAGGTACAGGCTCTCCAGCCTGGGCAAGTCGAGCCCCGCCGGGAAATGGGTGAACTTGTTGTTCCACACGAACAGCGTCTCTACATTCAGCCCGTTGAGCGCCTCGAAGTCCTTGAAGTCGCAGTACGCAATGGTCAGTGACCGCAGGTGGGGCAATGCCTGGAGCGCCTGAAGGTTGGTGAATGTCATGCGCTCCAGCGTCAAATGCCGCAGCCCGGTGATGTGCGCGAGGCGCGACAGATCCACCGGTTGAGCCGTGCGGTTGCTGCGCAGGTCGATCTCCAGAATGTCCTCGCAGTCGGCAATCTGGTCCAGATCGGCGTCGGTGAACTTCTCCAGGTGCAGGCCGTCGGCGTGGTTCAGCACGCGGATGGGGCTAAAGATGCGGTCGGTCCATTTCGGTTTGGAGGTCATGGGTCAGGCGGTCAGGGGATGGGTTGGGTGGTGGATCAACGCTCACAGGTGGTCAAGCCGGGGTGTTGAAGTAGCGTGCGCACAGCTGCCCGATGGCGTCGCACAGCACGTCGGTAGTGGGCGGTGCGCCAGGTGCCATGGGCAAATCGATGGCCTCGCGCAGCACCCAGTCATCGCCCTCCACCTGCGAGAACCGGATGCGCATGACCGACCAATCGAAGACATGGACTCCCATTTCCACCGCGCCGCTGCGGCTGAGATACGACTTGGTGCGAGACAACCGCAGGCTGCGAAAGTAGTCGTCGTACTCCAGATAAAACATGCTGGGCGGCACGCGCGGGTCCGTGCCCGAAGCCAGTTGCGCGATCACTTCCTTAAGACAGGTGCGCAGCCACTCTGGGTATTGGTCGGGCTGCCAGTCGGTGGGGCCGTCGATCAGCGCGGGGGCGCGCTCCCAGGTGGCGCGCTGGGCGGTACCGTCGGCGGCCTTGGGCTTGGCGGGCTTTTTGGGTAGCACCGAGGTGGCCAACGCCGCCACGCGGGCCTCGTATTCGGTGCCACGGAACAGGCGCACATCGGCAGCCACGAGCTTGCCTTGGGCAGCAAGCGCCTCGGCCAGCACGGCGGCCACATCAAGGTTGCCAGCGCTGACGGCCAGGCGCAGCGGTGTGCGCCCGCGCGCATTGGCGGCAGCAGGGTCCAGGCCCCAGTCCAGCAACTGGCGCGTGGTGGCTACGGGGTCACCCATGCGCTGCCAGGTGGTCGAAAAACCGGCGCGGCTTTGTGCCAGGCCGTCCACATCGCCTGCTGCGTACATCAACGCATTCGATCCGTCGGGGTTGCTGGCCTGCGCATTGGCGCCCCGCGCTACCAGCAACTGGAGCAAAGGCACGCTGCCCATGTGGGCCGCCATGAGCAGCGGCGAGTACATGTTGCGGTGGTCCAGCGCCTCGATGTCGGCACCGGCCTGCAGCAGCATGTCCACGGCCTGGTACACCGTCTCGGCATGGCCTGGGGGCGCATCGCCGCGAAACGGCATGTCAAAAATCTCGCCCCGCATTTCGCGCAAGCCCAGGGCCATGCAGAGTGCGGGGTCCTTGGTCTGGCGCGGGTCGCCGCCCGCTGCCAGCACCAGCGCCAGCTTCTCCAGGGCGCGCTCCTGGAAATAGGTGGCGAACTGCCGGCAGCACACGGCCAGCGGCGTGGAGTTGCGGTTCTTGCGCTTGTTGGGGTCGGCCCCGTGCTCCAGCATCAGGCGCAGCAGCGCGAGTTGCGCATCCATGCGCCGGGCGGCACAGGCTTCGTCCGGACCGTCGGAGTACACCCAGTGGGCCTCACAGACCCATTGCGCGGCCGCATCGTGGGACACGCTGATGCGGTCTGGGGGCACACCGGAGCGGACCAGGCGTGCCATTTCGGCAATGAGGGCTTCGAACCCGATGTCGGGGGCTAGTGTGACGGAAGTAGAAGAGGTGACCATGGAGAAGGAACGTCAGAAAAAAAGTTGCAACAAAGTCAAGCCCTGCCCAGCACCGCCAGCTCCTGGTGCAGCAACAGCTCCACCTCGGCTGGCTCGAACTGGTCTTGCAGCAACGGGATGGCAAAGCGGTATTCGGCGTCCTGCTTGCGCAGCACATAGGCCAGTTGCAGGCGCGCCAGCGACTGGCGCAGCGCCTGCGCGTCGGCTGTGATGCCGTGGCTGTGCAGCAGTTGGGCCAGGGCCACCAGGCTGGTCTGCCCGGCCTGGGCTGTGTGGTAGACCACGATGCGGTCGAGGCGGCAGGCGGCGTCGTCGTGGCTCAGGCGCCCCCAGCCCGCCAGGGCATCCTGCACCGCTTGCGAGGCCAGGGCCTGGGTGAGGTGGCGGGCTTCGATGACGCGTTCGCCGGGCGCCAGCGCTTCCAGGCACTCCTGGCACAGGATGGCGACGAGGTTGGCGCGCTGGCCGCTGGCGTCGATGAGGCGGTCCACCAGGCGCTCGTTGTCAAAGCCCAGGCGCAGCCTGCGCAGCGGCTCGGTGGCCAGCTCGCGGCAGGCGGCGCGCTCCAGGCCGCCAATCGCCAGCACTTCGCCAAAGTTGCGCAGGGGGCTCTGGTAGTCGAGCACAGCCGTGGCATACAAATCCCAAAAACCCGCCAGCATGAACCAGCAGCGGCCCTCTTCACTCAGCGCGCGCAGCGTGGACAACTGCACGTAGCCGTTGTTCGACTCGTCGCGAAAGAACAGGTCGGCCTCGTCGATCAGCAGCACCAGGCGCTTGCCCTGGTACTGCGCCTGCAGGTGGTCCACGATGGCTTCGAGCGGCGTGTCGGCCGCCAGGCCAAACTGCAGCGCCATGCGCGGCGCCAACCGGTGGTCGCGCAGCGAGACGTAGTGGCACACGGTATGCGGGTGGCCCTGCATGCGCCGCTGCACGGCCTTGAGCAGGCTGCTTTTGCCCAGTTGCCGCCCGCCCACCACCAGGTAGTTGGCGGGCTCGCGGTTGATGACGCGGGCCAGCAACTGTGCGCGGCCAAAGAAGGCGCCTTCGCGTGTGACGCCGCCCCGCGTCTGGTAGGGCGAGATGCGGGTGATGCGCAACTGCGCGGCCAGCAGGCGCAGCAGCACCTGCAGCGCTTCGCCGCCGATCAGCCATTCGGTCTGGCTGGCGCTGTCCACCATCACATGCAGGTTGGCGCGGTCGTCAGCGTGGGCGCGCAGCAGGGGCCAGGGGGTGTCTACGCTGTGCTCGCTCAGAATCAGCAACACGTCGCTGCCGGTCTGCGCGGTGCGCAGCTGGCGCAGCACGGTGGCTTCGTCGATGCCGGGGGTGGGCACAAACACCATGCAGCGGTCCAGCGACACCGGCAGGTCGGGCGGAAACTGCCACTCAAACACCTGGCCGGGCAGTGCCCAGTCGCTGCTGGGCTGGCAGCGGGCCGACACGCGCTCGGCCAGTGCGCGCGCCAGGGCCGGGGCGTGCTCGGCGCCGGTGGCCTGGGCGCACAGCACGGCGCGGCGCCAGTCCACCATACGGATGTCGGCGGCCAGCAAGGTGGGCTCCAGCCGCCGCAGCCAGCGCAGCAACCGGTCGATTTGCGGCAGGCGCGCCAGGGGCGTGCGGCGCAGGCGCGCGGGGCGCAGCTGGCCCGCGCCAATCATGGGGTGGCGCGCCACCCACACCACGGCGCCCACGGCAAAAATCACGCCGCACCACAGGATGAGCGAGCGCAGCCAGCCGAATGGGTCGGCATCAGGCGCGGGCCTGGCGGGCTCGAAGTCGTCGGTAGCGCCTTCCAGGCAGTTGATGGGCAGGTAGCCGGGCGGAATCGGCGGGTTGCCGGGGCGGCAGGTCCAGATGTGGGTGCCGGGCTTGAGCTCTACCACCACCTGGGTGCCGGCCAGCTTGCCCAGCTCGGGGTGGTGGGCAATGTCGGCCTGCAGCACGTTGGGGCGTGGGGAGGTGACGCGCAGTTGCGGGTTGGCAATGGGCGGCGCGTATTTTTGGATGTCCTTGGGCCAGTCGTCCAGCTCGTTGCGCGCCTGGACCATGGCAATGCGCCACTGCACCAGCTCACCCCACACCGGGCCGACATTGACCGACGCCAGAAACGAGCCGCGCGTGACCGGGTTGAGCTGGGGCGTGAAGAGCGCACTGGCCACAAACAGCGTGACCACCGCAATCACCACCGCGCGCACCACGGCCTTGGACAGCAGGGGCTTCAGTCGCTCAAACATGATTCCAACACCATGAGGCCCGCATCCCGAATAGTGGGGCAGCGCCAGTGCAGCCGCGCTGTGTCGCCCGTGCCGCGCACATGGATGAGGTTGCCCCAGAACAGGCTGCGCAGTTCGTCGTCTTGCAGATAGGGCCGCGCACGGCCCAGCTCGTCGGCCTGCAGCAGTTGCTGCAAACGCGTGCGCGTGGCAGGCGCCTGGGCCAGCGGCAAAAAGGTTTGCCACAGGCGCGGGCTGCTGGCCAGGTGCGTGCGCAGCGCGCTGGATGATGCATAACCCTCGCCCACACCCTGGTCTACCAGCCACTGCAGCCCTTCTTCAAACAACGCGGGGTGGCCGCCGCTGAGTGCTTGCAGTGCCGAGATCACGGGCTCGGTCCAGCGGTGCTCGGGCCAGCGGTGGCGGGCCAGTTGCAAAAGGTCGTCCAGCGACGGGTCGGGCCAGTGGTTGACCTGCGCGATGTTGAGCAGCGACAGGTCGCCACTGCGGTATTTGAGGTCGGCCAGCGCCTCGCCGCCGCACAGCAGCAGGTGCAGGCGGCCGCTGTGCATCTCGCTCAGGCTGCGCAGGATGCCGGCCAGGGTTTCGCGCAGCGCGGGCGTGCCTTGCTCGAAGCGGCTGACCAGGCAGAACAGGCGCTCGCCCGCCAGTAGGCGGCGCTCCAGCGCAGATTCAAACTCGTAGTCCGACGCCACCTCGCCCAGGCCACACTGGCGGCCGATGGCGGCAAAGTAGTCGGCCTGCGCGGTGCTCACGCTGTAGGGCGGCTGGATGTGCAGCACCGCGCCCTCGCCGTATTGCGCGCGAGCGCGCTGCAGCAACTCTTGCCGAAACGGTGGCTGCCCCCAATGGGCAGGCGACAGCAGCAGCGAGATGGGGTACGGCACGGCCTGCGCGAGCTGGGTGAACAAACGGTCCTGAAACGCCGCAAATGGCTGCGTGCCCACCGACTCGGCCTGCAGCGGAAACTCGGGCTCGAAGCCCGCGGCGCAGAGCAGGCGGTTGGCCTCGCTTTCTGTGAGGCGCAGGTAGCGCGTGCAGGCCACCACGCGGTCGCGCGAGCGAACGTTGGGGGCAGAGACGCCGTTGCGCCAGTTGTTCACCGCCTCGCGGCTCAGGCCGATTTCGGTGGCTACGCCCGAGGCACTGGCGCGGATGCGGCGCATATAGATCGACAGCAGGTCGGCAAAAGAATCGGTGGCCATGGGCGGTGGAGTGGGGGGGCGGTGCAAGGGTGCCAGCGCCCCGAGAGCGGTTCAGACAGAAAAATGGGGAGGTGGGCTGGCACGGATTGTCATCTGTGCCAGAGCCTCTGGCGGCCGAAAGGCTGGCAATGGGCTGCAGAAAGCCTGCGGCCTGCTACACCAGCCCTTGCACCATGGGCCACGCCTTGGTGCAACCCAGCCCGCAGGCCACGAGCACCGGGCTGTACAGCACCACAGCACCCAGCACAGACGCCCACCCGTCAGACGCTTCGGCTTCGGCGGGGGGAGCCTCGTCTTCGCTGGTGTCGCCCGTCAGTTCCTGCGCCAGCATCACCAGCACCATCACTAGCGATGCCGCCAGCACGGCCAGGTAGGCGTACTGCAGTGCCGTGCGCTCCAGCGGATAGAAGTAACCCGCCAGAACCACTGCGGGCAGCAGGTAGAACGCGTGCATCTGCAGCCGGTACCAGGGGATGCCTTCGTCCTCTGTCTCCAGCGCGCCCATCACCATCCGGTAGGTCAGCGCGCCCACCACAAAGATCAGCCCGCCCCACCATTCGATTGGCGTCAGCATGGTGCCTGCCTTCGGGTTCAATGGCTGGCCATGACGGTGACCGGGCCGCCGTCCTCGCCATCCGCATCGCTGTCGTCGTTGTCCCCCTTGAGGGCCTTGTACTCACTGAGCATGTAGTACAGCGGCAGCACCACCGCCAGCACCAGCCCCAGGCCCAGCCAGAGCCAGAAGCCCTTGAACAGCAGCACCGCGAGTACTGTAAAGACGAACGCCTGCAGCAACCCTTTGAGCCCGGCGCGCAGCAGCAGCACCGCAATCAGCCCCTGCACCGGCGAGGTGCCGCTTTTGCCCATCGCCTGGGCCAGGCCGACAAAGGCTTCCACGGCTTCCTGGGCCTCGCGCTTGCGCTGTGCCTCCTGCTTGCGCAGTTGGGTGACGGAGAGGGGCTTGACGGGGTCCTTGGAGCAGCCGTGGTCTGCGTCCTCATCGCCCTCGCTGGCATCGCCTGCTTCGTCGCGCCCGGCCTGGGGCTCCACCACGGGGAGCCACTGCGGATTTTTCTGGATGAACGCTTTGCGTGACACCCATTGCCCGGCGTCGAAATGCATGCGCTCGGTCTCGCCCACCTGGTCGTAGAACACCTCCAGCACGGCCGCCTGCAGGCCGTGGGCAAACAGGGTCTCCAGTGCGTGCAACGGCAGGTCGTCGCTCGTGCCGGTGTCAAAGCGCAGCGTCAGGTGGTCGGGCCTGGCAAACACCTCCTGGTTGAACCACTGTGCATCCCACAGCGCTTGCAGGTCGGAGGCGCCGAGCCTGTCGGCCCAGCGCTGGGCCTGTTCGGTATGGCCCGTCACCAGGTACTGGTAGACCAGTTGGCCCAGTTTGAGCTTGATGGGGTCTTGAAAGAAGAGGTGCAGGGTATGGGTGTTCTGGGACATGGCGCGGCGGGTGGTTGTTGGCGTGCAAAGGGGGTGTGCGTTGATGGACCCATTGTTCCGTGCAGGGCTGCGGCTGTCCCTCGCGACCTTGTCCATGGCGCACGGCACGGTCTTGACAAAATGTCCACCGCTAGTGTCCTGTCCCGCTGATACGTGAGCAAAGTCGATGCAACTTCTCAAGAATCGAATCTGCGGTGGCCGTCCATTTGAACGGCTGGCTGTTGGCGTTGTGGTGAGCGACGAACTGATCGATGCGCTGCACGAGCTGCTTGACGCTGGTGAACGATCCGCGCCGGATAGCCTTGTCGGTGATCAGTGCGAAGAAGCGCTCGACCTGATTCAGCCAGGAACTGTAGGTCGGAATGAAGTGCATGTGCCAGCGCGGCCGGGTGGCCAGCCAAGCCTTGATCTTCGGGTGACTGTGCGTGGCGTAGTTATCCACGATGCAATGGATGTCGAGCTCGGGCGGCACAGCAGTCTCGATCTCGCTCAGAAACGACAGGAACTCCTGATGCCGATGGCGCGGCTTGCAACTGGCCAGTACTGCGCCGTTGAGTACGTTCAACGCGGCAAACAGCGTTGTGGTGCCATGGCGCTTGTAGTCGTGAGTGACACCTTCGGCGTAGCCAAAGCCCATGGGCAGCATCGGCTGCGTGCGCTCCAGCGCCTGACATTGGCTTTTCTCGTCCACGCAGATGACCAAGGCGTTGTCCGGGGGACTCAGGTACAGACCCACCACGTCGCGCAACTTCTCCACGAAGAACGGATCATTGGACAGTTTGAAGCCCTCGGTGCGATGCGGCTGCAGGCCAAAGAGCTGGAAGTAGCGCTGCACGCTGGTCTTGGAGATGCCCGTCTATGCGGCCACGCCGCGCACGCTCCAGTGCGCCGAGCCGTTTACCGGCTTGGTGTGCAGCGTGGTGTTGATCAACTCCGCGATCCGCTCATCGTCGATGGTGCGTGGCGCGCCGGGGCGAATGTCATCGTACAGACGGGCGATGCGCCGCTCGATGAAACGCGAGCGCCACTTGCCCACGGTGGCATTGGTCAATTTCAGCCGCGCGGCGATCGCGTTGTTGGGCTCGCCCTCAGCGCTGCTAAGAACAATGCGCGCCCGGCTGCTCAATGCCGCTGGCAACGAGCGGCTGCGCGCAAACGACTGCAATTGCGATCGCTCGTCGTCACTCAGTACCAATTCAGATTTCGGTCTGCTTGTTCTCATCGCGGTATCTCCGTTCCAAAGATACCGCACTGGCACGCAAAACTAATGCCAGTTATTTGCAGGACGGGACACTAGCGCGGTGAAGGCGCTGGCGGTTTCCATTCCACGCCATACGGGGGTTGACAGAGTTGCATGTGCGGGTGGCTTTGCTCAATCGACTCACGCAACTTGGGTGCCCGACAACGGAGCCAGTGCCTGTCGTGGCATGGCTGCGTCTGGTTTATGCAACAAAGCCTTTCCGTACATTTTCCGTACGAACAAACAAAAATGCCCGCTTGTTAGCGGGCACTTCTGCTGCAAGCCCTGGTTTAGCTTGCAATATTTGGTAGGCGCGATTGGACTCGAACCAACGACCCCCACCATGTCAAGGTGGTGCTCTAACCAGCTGAGCTACGCGCCTGTAATCGTTTTCGAGAAGCTAGAAGTATAACAATAAAAAAACGCCTCCCAAGAAACTACAGCGATTTTTTCAACGTCGCCTTGCGGCGCGCACGCCCTGCACGCCAGCGACCATCGCCAGCACCTTGTTCAGGCGGCCGGAGTCGGAAACCTCGACGGTGAAGGTCATCCAGGCCGTGCCTTTGACGGACTGGGTCTGCACGCCGATGACGTTGGTTTTCTCGCGCGCAAAAACTTCTGAAATGTCGCGCAGCAGGCCCTGGCGATCGGCGGCCTCGACGGCCACGTCCACCGGATAGACGGTGCTGGCGACGGTGGTCTTGGGCTGGCCCCAGGCAACGTCGATCACGCGCTCGGCACTGCGCACCTGCATTTCGCGGAAGTTGCTGCAGTCGCGCCGGTGCACGCTCACACCCTTGCCACGGGTGACGAAGCCGGCAATCTCATCGGGCGGCGCCGGGCGGCAGCATTTGGCCAGCTGCGTCATGAGCGAATCGACGCCCACCACCAGCACCCCGCCCTTGGGGCTGCTGGCGTCCTGCGGACGCGGTTTTTTCAGCAGCAGCTGCTCCTCGGGGGCCGGCTCGGGCTCGCTCGGGCGCAGCAGGTTTTCGATGTTGCGCAGCGAAAACTCGTCCTTGCCCACCACTTCAAACAGCGCATCGGCGTTCTTGAAGCCCAGCTGCACCGCCAGGTCGTCGAGCTTGAGCGCCGTCTTGCCCTCGCGCTGCAGCAGTTTTTCCACCGCCTCGCGCCCACGCCCTATGGTTTCGTGCAGGGCCTGGGCGTTGAACCAGGCGCGCACCTTGGCGCGCGAGCGCGGGCTCACCAGGTAACCCAGTTCGGCATTGAGCCAGTCGCGCGAAGGCCGGCCTTCCTTGACGGTGGTGATCTCCACCGTCTGCCCGCTTTGCAGCGGCGTGTTCAACGACACCATGGCGCCATCGATGCGCGCACCCCGGCAGCGGTGGCCCAGGCTGGTGTGCACGGCGTAGGCAAAATCAACCGGGGTGGCGCCCTGCGGCAGCTCGATGACGGCAGCATCGGGTGTGAGCACGTAGATGCGATCGTCGAACAAGCCGCTGTGGCTGGAGTCGGCCATGTCGCGCCCCCAGGCCAGCAGCTGGCGCAGCACGGCGATCTTGGCGTCGTACTCGCCGCTGGCGGAGACGCCGGCATAGCCCTTGGTGCCCGCCTCTTTATAGGCCCAGTGCGCGGCCACGCCGTGCTCGGCGTGGTCGTGCATGGCCTGGGTGCGGATCTGGATTTCGGTGGCGCGGCCATCGCCGTCGCGCACCACGGTGTGCAGCGACTGGTAGCCGTTGGGTTTGGGTTTGGCGATGTAGTCGTCAAATTCTTCGGGGATGGACTCGAAGTGCTCGTGCACCCACGACAGCGTGGCGTAGCAGTCTTTGACCGAAGGCACGATGACGCGCAGCGCGCGAATATCAAACACCTGCTCGAATGGCAGCGACTTGCCGCGCATTTTCTTGACGATGCTGTAAATGTGCTTGGGCCGGCCAGAAACCGTCGCGCTGATCGAGCGCGCGCGCAGCTCGGCCTCCAGGCGGCTGCGCAGCTGCTCCATGTTGAGTTCGCGCTCAACGCGTTTTTCGTCGAGCAGGCGCGCGATCTGCTTGTAGGTATCGGGCTCCAGGAAGCGAAACGACAGGTCTTCGAGCTCCCACTTCATCTGCCAGATGCCCAGGCGGTTGGCCAGCGGCGCAAACACCTGCAGCGCCTCGCGCGCCAGGCTGGGCGAGACGGGGCGCTTGCTGGCGGCGTAGTAGCGCAACGTCTGCAGGCGCGAAGCCAGGCGCAACAGCACCACGCGCAAATCGCGCGAAAAACCCAACAGCATCTTGCGCACGTTCTCGGTCTGCAGCTGGGCATCATCGACGCGCTGGCCCGCATCTTCTGCCGCGCGCGCCTGCTGCTGCACGCGCATGAGCTTGGTGGTTTCGACCGCCAAGGTGGCAAAGTTCTGGCCAAACGCCTTGGCGATCACGTCCTCGGGCTTGTTCAGGTGCACGCAGGCGTGCACCAGGTAGCTCGCGGCCTGCATGGCTTCGGAGCCGCCGATGTCGCGCAAGATGGCCGCCACGGCGTCGGCGTGCTCCAGGGTGTTTTCCCCGGTTTCCATGACCTCGGCGGCCAGCAGCGGCTCGGCAAAAGCACGCGCACGGCCCAGGGCGTTGACCTGTTCGGGCAGCTGCTGCGCGGTGGCAGCGATCAAAGGCGAAATAGGGGCTGGCGTGGCCTCGCCCAGCACCAGGCTGGGGGGCGCGCTGGCAACGATGCTCTTCATGCAGCTTCCAACAAAAACGATTGCACGGCGGCCACCTGCTCGGCAGCCACCAGGGTCGGGGCGTGACCCACACCCGGAAATTCCAGCAGCCGCGCACGCGGGCCGCGCTCGCCCATGGACTGGGCCGTGGCAGGCGAGAGCAGGTCAGAGTCCTGCCCGCGCAGCAGCAGGGTGCGCGCCTGAATCTGGTCGTAGAGCTGCCACAGCAGCGCCTCGCCGGCCTGCGCCGCCTCGGGCGTCACGGCCTGAAACGGCTGCGCCAGCGCCGGGTCGTAATGCAGGCCCCAGCCACCACCGGGCAGCGCGCGCAGCATAGGGCGCGACAGCGCCAGCCAGGCCTCAGGCGTATGCGGGCCAAACGATTGCGAGATCGCCCACAGACCGGCAGCGGCCTGCTCGATGCTGTCAAAACGCGGCATTTTTCCCAGGTATTGGGCAATGCGCTGCAGCGCCGGCCAAGCCAGTGCCGGCCCCACATCATTGAGCACCAGGCGGCGCAGCGGTGCGGGCAGCGGCAAGCCACTCTGGCCCGCCAGCACCATGCCAATGAGCCCGCCCATGCTGGTACCCACCCAGTCGAGCTGGGCAATGGGCGCCTGCGCCTGCAGCTGCGCCAGCAGGGCCAGCATGTCGGCGGCGTACTGCGGTATCTGATAGCCCAAAGGCTCTGCGAGCCAATCGCTCTCGCCGCGCCCGACCACGTCGGGGCAGACGACGCGCGCGTGCGGCGCGAGGGCGCGCGCCAGGGTGTCGAAGTCGCGCCCCTGGCGCGTCAGGCCGTGCACGCAGACGATCACGTGCGGATGACCCATATCACCCCACTGCGAGTACGCCATGCGGTGCTGGCCTTCATGCCCCGGCTGGGGGGATTGCGCAGCGCCTGCGCACCATACGTGGTTCAACCTGGGTTCTGTCATGGGGCGGGTCTAGGGAACTGGCCCAATAATGGCCGGGTTCGATCCTAAATCATCCGGAGAGTTACTTATGCTGAAAGGTAAAACTGCCCTCATCACCGGCTCCACCAGCGGCATCGGCCTGGGCATTGCCAAGGCCCTGGCGCAGCAGGGCGCAAACGTGGTGCTCAACGGCTTTGGAGATGCCGATGCGCCCCAGGCCGAAGTGCTGGCCGCCGGTGCTGGTATCGGTGTGCAAGTGGCATACCACGGCGCCGACATGTCGCGCGCCCAGGAAATTGAAGACATGATGGCGTTTGCCGCTGCCCGCTTTGGCCGGGTAGATATCCTGGTGAATAACGCTGGTATTCAACACGTCGCGCCGGTAGAGGAGTTCCCCCCCGAGCGCTGGGACGCCATCATCGCCATCAACCTCAGCAGCGCCTTTCACACCACACGCCTGGCGCTGCCGGCCATGCGCGCGGCCAACTGGGGGCGCATCATCAACCTGGCCTCGGTGCACGGCCTGGTGGCCTCGGCACAAAAATCGGCCTACGTTGCCGCCAAGCACGGCATTCTGGGATTGACAAAAACCGTCGCCCTGGAAACCGCCACCACCGGCGTCACCTGCAACGCCATCTGCCCTGGCTGGGTGCTCACGCCGCTGGTGCAAAAGCAAGTCGATGCCAAGGCGGCGCAGCACGGACTGTCCAACGCCGACGCCACCCGGCTGCTGCTCGGAGAGAAGGAGCCGTCGCTGCAGTTCACCACGCCCGAGGAACTGGGCGCACTGGCGGTGTTCTTCTGCTCCGCTGCCGCCGCCAACGTGCGCGGCGCCACCTGGAACATGGACGGCGGCTGGGCGGCGCAGTAACCCCTCGCATTAAGCTATAAAAAAGATAGCTGCTTGCGCTTACCCCACAAGCGTTAGCAGCCATTTTCTTTCAAATCAGTGCATTTGCACGCTGCCCGAGACGCTGACCTCGACCTGGGCCTTTCCCGCCTCCACCGGCAGCGGCGCATCGTCCATCGGCGCGGCCTTGGCGGCCATGGCCCACATGCGCGGCTGGGGGCCGGGGCTGCTCTCGTGGCTGTTGACCTGCACCTCGCGCAGGCTGTAACCAGTAAAACCAAAGCTGCGCGAGAGCTCCTGCGCCTTGGCCTGAAAGCGCGCCACGGCCTGCGCCTGCACCTGGCTCTCGGCCTCGGTGCGGGCCTGGGGCGAGAGGGCAAAACCAATCTGGCGAATGACCATACCCGGCACCTGCGCTGCCGTGCCGGTGATGCGCCCAAAATCGCGCCCTTGCAGTAGCAACTCGGCACGGCCTTGCCAGCCGCTGATCTTGCCGTCCTTGCCGTAGCGCGGCGTGATGGCAAAAGCGCCGCTGCGCCACTCGAGCTGCCCCGGCTGTGCCTGGCGCCGCAGCAGGGCCTGGGCACCCTCCAAATCCTGGCGCAGCTGCGCCTGCACCGCGCCCGCGTCGCTGCCCTCGTGGGTGCTCGCCAAGGTCAGCTGCAGCCAGTCCTGCGCCACCTCGGTGCTGGCGCTTGCCGAGAACTGCAGCACCTGCTGGGGTACAGGCAGCGCAGAATTTTGAGAAAAAGCGGCCGTAGCGCCCGCCAATAAAGCGCCAGCAGCTACAAATTGAATAGCAAATCGCATCATTACATCCTTTCCTGAAACAAGCCCACCACGCTGCCACGGAGGAAAGTGGCGCCGGCGCAAAACATGTAACATTGGGTCAGGCTGCCCGAAAAAGGCAGAACTTCGCCGCCGGCTCTGGTCAGAATCGGTACTGTTACAAATCAGACGTTGCAAGTATGGCCACAGTTACCACTTCCCGCGCCGACAAAATTCTCGTCGTCGATGACGATGCGCGCATCCGCGACCTGCTGCGCCGCTACCTGACGCAAGAGGGTTTTGAGGTCATGATCGCCGAGGACGGCAAGGCCCTCAACCGCATCTTGCTGCGCGAGACGGTCGATTTGATCGTGCTCGACCTGATGATGCCGGGTGAAGACGGCCTGTCGATCTGCCGGCGCCTGCGCGCGGCCAGCGACCGCACGCCCATCATCATGCTCACCGCCAAGGGCGAGGACGTGGACCGCATCGTCGGCCTGGAGGTCGGCGCCGACGACTACCTGGGCAAGCCCTTCAACCCGCGCGAACTGCTCGCGCGCATCCACGCCGTGCTGCGCCGGCGCCCGCCGCAAGAGGCTCCGGGCGCACCCTCGGGCGAGAACGAGATCGTCACCTTTGGCCCCTTCAGCTTCGACATGGGCACGCGCACGCTGCAGAAAAATGGCGAAGAGCTGCCCCTGACCACGGGCGAGTTCGCCATGCTCAAGGCCCTGGTGCGCCACCCACGCCAGCCGCTGTCACGCGAAAAACTGGCGCTGCTCGCGCGCGGTCGCGAGTTCGAGCCCTTCGACCGCAGCCTGGACGTGCAGGTCTCGCGCCTGCGCAAACTCGTCGAGGTGGACGCCGCCGCACCGCGCTACATCCAGACGGTGTGGGGCGTGGGCTACGTCTTCGTACCCGACGGCACCAACTGACCCCAGGGATCGCTACTGCACTGCCGCCGCCGGCGCCTGCCCGGCGGGCCAGTGCAGCACGCGCTGCGGGTACGGAATATCAATGGCGTGCGCGCGCAAGGCCCGCAAAACTGCCAAATTGATGTCCGAGCGCAGGCCTAGCAGACCGTTGTGCGGGTCGTCGATCCAAAAGCCAACGGTAAATTCAAGCCCATCGGCGCCAAAGTTGGACAAAGCAGCACTCGGCGCCGGCTCGCGCAGCACGCGCGGGCAAGACAGGGCGGCCTCGGTCAGCAGGCGCATGACCAAATCCACATCGCTGTCGTAGCCCACGCTGATGACGGTGCTGTTCCACACCTTGGGGTCGGCCAGTGAAAAATTCTCCACCCGGCTGCCCACCACCATATCGTTGGGTACGATGGACTCGCGCCCGCTGCCGGCGCGGATCACGGTGTAGCGCCCGGTGATATCCGTGACGCGGCCCTCAAAGCCGTCGATGCGCACGTTGTCGCCAATGCGCACGCTGCGCTCGGCCAGAATGACGAAGCCGCTGACGTAGCTGGCAGCGAGCTTTTGCAGCCCCAGGCCCACGCCCACGCCCACCGCCCCGCCAAGCACCGAGAGCGTGGACAGGTCAATGCCCACCGACGAAGCCGCCACCAGCAGGCCGACGAACAGCAGCAGCGCTCGCAGGCCATTGGCCAGCGCCTTGCGCAGCGACAGGCTCGCGCCCGAAGCTTGGCGCAGCAGGCGGTTTTCCAGCACGGCCGACAGCCACAGCGTCACCAACAGCACCACCCCGGTGGTCACCAACCCTTCGAGCAAGGTGCGCAGCGACAGCGTACTGGCGCCCACTTTCCAGCGGATGTCGTCCAAGTCATTGAGCAGCACCGGCAGCAGCCCCGTGACCCACAGCGCCATCGCCACCCAGGCGAGCCAGGAGATGGTCTGCTCCAGCGGCGGCACCCAGTGCGCGCGCGGAAACGCCAGCTGCAGCACCTTGGCACCCACGCGCACCACCACCAGCGCAATGAGCACCGGAATGGCCAGGCGAAACGCCGTCGCCGGCAGCCACTGCAAGAGCAGCGCGCGCGCCAAGAAGGCGCTGCCCAGCAATGCCAGCGGAAAAAGCACACCGTCAATCGCCCGCCGGCCAAACAGCGTCGAGCGCGGGTCGTTGTGGTAGAACTTTTTGCGCAGCAATAGCACCACCAGCCAAGCCAGGCCGGCGCACACCAGCAGCGCGCCAATTTCAATCAGGATCGATGGGCGCGAAAAGTCGTACAGCCAGCGGCCCAAATCCTCAAACACCGGTGTCTTGGCGGGGCCGCTCATGCCTGCCTCCAAACCGGGGGACGTTTTTCGGCAAAGGCGCGCGCACCCTCCTGGGCAGCGGCATCCATCATGTTCACGGCCATGCTCTGGCCGGCGAGCTGGTAGGCCGCCGTCAAACCCAACTCCCGCTGCTGGTACACCAGGGCCTTGCCCATGGCCAGCGCCGCACGCGGCTTGGCGACGATGGCGTCGAGCAACTGCGCCAGCTCGGCGTCGAGCTGCTCGGGCGGTGCCACGCGGTTGACCAGGCCGTGCTGCAGCGCCTGCGCGGCGTCGATGAAGTCGCCGGTGAACAGCATCTCCAGCGCCGGCTTCAGGGGCATGGCGCGCACCAGTGGCACGCTGGGCGTGGCGCAAAACAGGCCGTAGTGGATGCCGCTGGTGGCAAAGCGCGCCTCGGTGCTGGCCACGGCCAGATCGCACTGTGCCACCAGCTGGCAGCCCGCCGCCGTCGCCAGGCCATGCACGCGGGCAATCACCGGCACCGGCAGCTGCACCAGCGCCAGCATGACGCGCGCGCACTGCGCAAACAGCTGCTGGTAGTAGGCCAGCTCGGGCTGCTGCGCCATTTCCTTGAGGTTGTGGCCGGCGCAAAACGCCTTGCCCTGCGCCGCCAGCACCACGGCGCGCGCCGCCGGGTCGCCCGCCACCTGGGCCAGCGCTGTTTGCAGCGCCGCCAGCATGGCCTCGCCCAGGGCGTTGAAGCGCGCCGGATCGTTCAGGGTAAGGGTATAGACGCCGCGCGCGTCGCGCGCCACGTCGAGCAGCGAAGAAGTGGGATCGGTCATAGCCGACCGATTTTAGGCAAGCCGGCGCTACAGATCCGCGAGCACGCGCACATGCGCCTCGACGCTGCGCGCCAGCGGATCCATGACGTAGCCGCCCTCCAGGCAAGAGACGATGCGCCCGCCGCACAGGCGCCGCGCCACGTCCTTGATGCGCTGCGTGATCCAGGTGAAATCGGACTCGGTCAGGCCGAGCTGGCCCATGTCGTCGTCGCGGTGGGCGTCAAAGCCAGCGCTGACGAAGATCATCTCGGGCTCAAACTCCTCCAGGCGCGGCACCCACATCATCTCGACGATTTCGCGAATATCCATGCCGCGCGTGTACGCTGGCACCGGCACGTTGCACATATTGGTCGCCGGGCTGTGGTCGCCGCTATAGGGGTAGAAGGGGTGCTGGAAAAAACTGCACATCAGCGCGCGCTCGTCGCCCGCCAAAATATCTTCCGTGCCGTTGCCGTGGTGCACATCGAAGTCGATCACGGCCACGCGCTGCAGGTTGTGGCGCTGCAGCGCGTACTTGGCGGCCACGGCGACGTTGTTGAAAAAGCAAAAGCCCATGGCCTTGCTGCGCGTGGCGTGGTGGCCGGGCGGGCGCACCAGGCAAAAGGCGTTTTCCAGCTCGCCGGCGAGCACGGCGTCGGTCGCCGCCATAGCGGCGCCCGCCGAGCGCAGCGCCGCCGTCCAGGTGTGGGCGTTGATGGAGGTGTCGGGGTCCATGGGCGTGTGCGCCGGGCCGCCGGCGTCCTGCTCCTCGACCAGGCGCAGCGTCAGGCCGCGCAGCGCCGCCACGTGCAGGCGGTCGTGCGCCAGCTCGATATCGTTCAGGGAGGCCAGCGGCGCCTCGCGGTGTTCGAGCGCGTCGCTCACGCCCGTGACCAGCAGGCGGTCTTCAATGGCATCGAGCCGCGCCGGACATTCCGGGTGGCCTGGCCCCATTTCGTGCTTCCAGCAATCGCGGTGGGTGAAATACCCCGTCTTACTCACAGTTGTCTCCCCAGCCTTGTTTTTCGGCTAACGTCACACCCATGCATGAACAACAAACTATTGCATCTCTGCTGAATCAGCTTAACACGGTGATCGTAGGGAAAAGCTTACAAATCCGGGACTGCGTCACCTGTCTGCTCGCCGGTGGCCACCTGCTGATCGAGGACGTTCCGGGCGTCGGCAAAACCACCCTGGCGCACGCCCTGGCGCGCAGTTTTGGGCTGTCGTTTGCGCGCGTGCAGTTCACCGCCGACCTGATGCCCAGCGACCTCACCGGCCTGTCGATCTACGAGCGCGGGCGCGAGGGTTTTGTCTTTCACCCCGGGCCGGTGTTCACCCAGGTGCTGCTGGCCGACGAGATCAACCGCGCCAGCCCGAAGACGCAAAGCGCGCTGCTCGAAGCGATGGAGGAAAAGCAGGTCACCATCGAAGGCCAGACACGGCCGCTGCCGCAGCCGTTCTTCGTCATCGCCACGCAAAACCCGCTCGACCAGTTGGGCACCTTCGCCCTGCCCGAGAGCCAGCTCGACCGCTTCCTGATGCGCATCGCCCTGGGCTACCCCGACCGCGCCGCCGAGCGCCTGCTGCTGTCGGGCCAGGATAGGCGCGACCTGCTCGACACCCTGCCGGCGCTGCTCACGCCACAGAGCCTGGCGGCGCTGCAGCAGCAGGTGCGCGCCGTGCACGCCAGCGATGCGCTGCTGGCCTACGTGCAAGACCTGCTCGACGCCACGCGCTCGGGGCGCTGGTTCGTGCAGGGCCTGTCGCCGCGCGCCGGCATGGCGCTGCTGCGCGCGGCCAAGGCGCGGGCGCTGATCGAGGGGCGCGACTACTGCGCCCCGGACGACGTGCAGGCCATCTGCGCCCAAACCATGGCGCACCGCCTGGTGCCCGTAGGCGAGGCCGGGCGCGCCGCCGTGGCCCAGGTGCAGGCCATGGTCGAAGCCACGCCCCTGCCCTGACGCGCAGGCCGCCCCCATGCGACAGCGCCTCCTGGCCCCCCTGCGCCGCTGGTGGCTCGCACGCCTGCCAGCCACCGACCAGCTGCAGCTGACGCAGCGCAACGTCTACATCCTGCCCACCGGCGCCGGCGCCATGCTGGCGCTGACGCTGCTGGCGCTGCTCATTGCCGCCATCAACTACCAGCTCAACCTGGGCTACCTGCTGACCTTCGCCCTGGCCGGCAGCGCCGTCAGCAGCATGGTGCTGTGCCACGCCACGCTGCGCGGCCTGCAGCTGCACCTGCTGCCGCCCGAGCCGCAATTCCTGGGCCAGGTCGCGCGCCTGACGGTGCAGCTGCACAGCAGCGCACGCCGCCCACGCTACGGCATTGGCCTGGCGCCGCGCCCCGAGGACGGCCAGGCGCCGTCCTGGGCCTATTGCGACGTGCCGGCGCAGGGCATGGCGCAGCTGCAGATCGGCTTTGCGCCGCAGCACCGGGGCTGGCACCGGCTGCCGCTGCTGACGGCGCAAACGCGCTTTCCGCTGGGCATTTTCCGCGTCTGGTGCTGGTGGCAGCCCGCGGCGCAGCTGCTGGTCTACCCCGCGCCCGAGGCGCACCCGCCGCCCCTGCCCGCCGGCCAGCCACGGGCCGGCGACGGGCGCAGCCACAGCGGCGGCAGCAGCGGCGAGTTTGACGGCGTGCGCCCCTACCGCCGGGGCGACCCGCTCAAGCAGCTGGTGTGGAAGAAAGCCGCCCAGGCCTTTGCCAGCGGCAGCCAGGCCCTGGTGAGCCGCGACGCGCAGCACAGCCAGCAGCTCGACCTGTGGCTGGACGTGAACCACTGCGGCCTGGCGGCGCCCGAGGCGCGCATCGCCCGCGTCACCGCCTGGGTGCTGCAGGCCGAGCGCCTGGGCCTGCGCTGGGGCCTGCGCCTGCCCGGCGGGGCGCAGATGGCCCCCGGCAGCGGCGCACAGCACCAACGCCGCTGCCTGGAGGCGCTGGCCCTGTGCTAAATCAGCCTCAAACCCATATACAGCAAGCGCTACCAGCTATTAAATTCATAGTATGTTGAGCCCCCTCCTGCGCCCTGCCGCCTGGCAACACCTGCCGCGCGAGAGCCGCGACACGCTGTTCCTGCTCGCCCTGTGCGCCTGGCTCGTGCTGCCCCTGGCCTGGCAGCTGCCGCCCTGGGTGCCGCTGGCCAGCGCCGCCTTGCTGCTGTGGCGCGCGCAGCTGGCCTGGCGCGGCCGGCCCCTGCCCCGGCGCCGCACCATGCTGGCGCTGGCCGCGCTGGTGCTGGTGGCCACCCTGGCCGAGCACCGCAGCATCCTCGGGCGCGACGCTGGCGTCAGCTTCGTGGTGCTGCTGCTGGCGCTCAAGACGCTGGAGATGCACGCGCGGCGCGACGCCATGGTGGTGTTCTTTCTGGGCTTCTTCGTGCTGGTGGCGAACTTTCTGTTCTCGCAAAGCCTGCCCGTGGCCGCCGCCATGCTGCTGGCGCTGCTGGGCCTGCTCACGGCCCTGGTCAACGCCCACCTGCCCGTCGGGCGCCCGCCGCTGCGCCAGTCGCTGCGCCTGGCGGGCCAGATGCTGCTGTGGGGCACGCCACTGACGGCGGCGCTGTTCCTGCTCTTTCCGCGCGTGGCGCCACTGTGGGGCCTGCCCCAGGACGGCCTCAGCGGCAAAAGCGGGCTCTCGGGCGAGATGCGCGTGGGCGACATCGCCAGCCTGGCGCTCGACGACAGCGTGGCGCTGCGCCTGCGCTTTCTCACCCCCGGCGGCCAGCCGCCGGCGCAGTCGGCGCTGTACTTTCGCGGCCCGGTGCTCGAACAGTTCGATGGCCGCGAATGGCGCCAGGCCCATGCCCGGGTGAGCGAGGCCGCCGCGCTGCAGGTGCAGGGCGCGCCCGTGCCCTACGAGGCCACGCTCGAACCCCTGCAGCTGCCCTGGCTGCTGCTGCTCGACGCCGCCCCCGAGCCCCCCGCCCTGCCCGAGGGCTGGCGCGCGCAGCGCAGCGCCGCGCAGCAGTGGCAGGTGCAGCGCCCCATCACCTCGGTGCTGCGCTACCAGGCCACGAGCTACCCCGATTTCCGCTACGGCCCGACGCACATGACGCCGGCCCTGGCCGCCCTCACGGCGCTGCCGCCGGGCAGCAACCCGCGCACCCGCGCCCTGGCCGCCAGCCTGCGCGCGAACCTGCCGCCGGGCGCCAACGACAGCGCTGCGCTGGTGGCCGCAGCGCTGGCGCAGCTGCGCAGCGGCGGCTACCGCTACACGCTCGCCCCCGGCATCTACGGCGCCGACACCGCCGACGAATTCTGGTTCGAGCGCAAGGCCGGTTTTTGCGAGCACATCGCCTCCGCCTTTGCCGTGCTCATGCGCGCGGCGGGCGTGCCGGCGCGCATCGTCACCGGCTACCAGGGCGGCGACAAAAACCCGGTCGATGGCTACTGGAGCGTGCGCCAGAGCGACGCCCACGCCTGGGTCGAAGTCTGGCAAGAGGGCCAGGGCTGGCGGCGCGTCGATCCCACCAGCGCCGTGGCCCCGGACCGCATTGGCGAGCTCGCCCGCCTGCGCCCGCCGCCCACCCTGCTGGGCAACGCCGTGGGCATCGTCCTGAGCCCCGGCCTGGCGCAGCAGCTGCGCGCGCTGTGGGAGGCAACCAACAACGGCTGGAACCAATGGGTGCTCAACTACACCCAGACGCGCCAGCTCGACCTGCTGCAGCGCCTGGGCTTTAGCGCCCCGAGCTGGGCCGACCTGCTGCGCCTGCTCGCCGGCCTGATCGGGCTCGCCGGCCTGGCCGGCGCCCTCTGGGCCGCCTGGGAGCGCCAGCGCCGCGACCCCTGGGTGCGCCTGCTGGCGCAAGTGCGCCAGCGCCTGGCGCGCCGGGGCATCGTGCTCGCCGCGCACCTGCCGCCACGCGCCATGGCGGCCCAGCTGCAGGCACAATGCCCGCCGCCCCACCCCGAGGCCGAGGCGCTTGGCGCCTGGCTGCTGCAATTTGAACGCGCCCGCTACGCTGCAGCGGGCCGCACCGCCGATACCTCCTTGACCCTGCTGAGGCGCCAGCTGCGCCGCCTGCGCTGGCCCCGCCGCCCAACCCCACCATGAAACGCCTGCTCGCGATTGCTCCATTTTTGATAGCTGCTAGCGCTTGCCCCGTAAGCGCCAGCACCCAAAAACACGCCAAAAACCACGCCCCCAAGCCCGCTGCGGCCACGCAGGGCAGCCACAGCTACGCCGGCAGCGCCCAGGCGCAGGCTTTTGCCGCCGAACTGGCCGAGCGCCACGGCCTGGAGCGCGCCTGGATCGACGCCGCCCTGGCGCAGGCGCGCTTTCTGCCGCGCGTGCCGCAGCTCATGCTGCCGCCGGCGCAGGGCCAGGCGAAGAACTGGCAGGCCTACCGCAGCCGCTTCGTCGAGCCCATCCGCATCCGCGCCGGGCTGCGCTTTTGGCAGGAGAACGCCACCACCTTGGCACGCGCCGAGGCCGAGTACGGCGTGCCGGCGCAGATCATCGTCGGCATCCTGGGCGTGGAGACGATCTACGGCCAGCACATGGGCGGCTTTCGCGTGCTCGACGCCCTGGCCACGCTGGCGTTTGACTTTCCCAGCGCCCACCCGCGCGCGGCCGAACGCCAGGCGTTTTTTCGCGGCGAACTAGAACAGTACCTGCTGCTGTGCCAGCGCAGCGGCCAGGCGCCCGAGGCGCTGCGCGGCAGCTACGCCGGCGCCATGGGGCTGCCGCAGTTCATGCCCACGAGCTGGCAGCGCTGGGCGGTGGATTTTGACGGCGATGGCCGCATCGACCTGTTTCGCAGCCGCGCCGATGCCATCGGTTCAGTCGCCAACTACTTCAAGGCCCATGGCTGGGTCAGCGACATGCCCACGCACTACGCGCTGGAGTTCGACGCCGCCGTGCTCGACCTGCCGACGCTGCTCGCGCCCGACATCCGCCCCACTTTCAACGCCGCGCAAATGGCCGCCCTGGGCGCGCAGCCGCAGGGCGCGGGCGCCACGCACGCCGGGCCGCTGGCGCTGATTGCGCTGCAAAACGGCAGCGCGCCGCCGAACTACGTTGCCGGCACGCAGAATTTTTACGTCGTCACGCGCTACAACTGGTCGAGCTACTACGCCCTGGCCGTGATCGAGCTGGGCGCGGCCATTGCGGCGGCACGCTGACGGTACGCGCTGACGGCAGGCCATCACCAGCGCTGCATTTACCAGCGCTGCATTTACCAGCGCTGCATCTGGCAGCTGCTGGGCAGCTCGGCCTGCGCCGCCGTCAGCTGGCGCAGCACGCGAAAGCCGTAGCCCGAGCCTTCCACATCGAACGGCACGCCCGGCTGCCCCTGGCGCTGCATCACGCCCACCACCAGCGGCTGCTGGAACTGGTGGTCGAGCGCGCGCATGGCCCCGCCCTGGCCGGCGAGCTGCACCCGCGCCTGCTCCAGCGCGCGCGCCAGGGGCGCGGCCTCCAGGCTCTGGGCACGCTCCATGGCCTGGGCCAGCGCTTCGAGCATGAGCTGCATCCGCAGGTGCAGGTAATCGTCCTGCGGCTGGGGAAAGCGCTGGCGAAACGCCTGGTAGAACGCCGCACTCTCGCGCCCGGGCAGATTCGGCAGCCATTCGGCCACCGCCAGCACCTTGCCCACGCCGGCCTCGCCCAGCGCCGTCGGCACGCCCAGGGCGTTGCCGTAGAAGGTGTAGAACAGGCCGTCGTAGCCGACCTCGCGCGCAGCCTTGACGAGCAGCGTCAGGTCGTTGCCCCAGTTGCCCGTGACGACGGCCTGCGCGCCGCTGGCCTTGATCTTGACGGCGTACGGCACAAAGTCCTTGACCCGGCCCACGGGGTGCAGCTCGTCGCCGACGATGGTCACGTCCGGGCGCAGCTGCGCCAGCTGGCTGCGCGTCTGGCGCAGCACGGCCTGACCAAAGCTGTAGTCCTGGCCAATGAGGTACACCTTGCGCAGCGCCGGCTGCGCGCGCAGCTCCTGCATGAGCGCGGCCAGGCGCATGTCGGCGCTGGCGTCGAAGCGAAAGTGCCAGAAGCTGCAGTGTTCGTTCGTCAGGCTGGGCTCGACGGCGGCGTAGTTCAGAAACAGCACGCGCTTGTCGGGCTCGCGCTGGTTGTGCTTGTTGATGGCCGCCAGCAGCACCGCCGCCGTGGCCGAGGAGTTGCCCTGCAGCACGATGCGCGCACCGGCGTCGATGGCGGCGCGCAGGGCGGCGAGCGCCTCCTCGTTCTGCCCTTTGCTGTCGTAGCGCAGCAGCTGCCAGGGGCGCGCACCGCCGGGCAGCGGCACACCGCCCCGGGCGTTCACGCGCTCGGTGCCCCACAGCAGGTTGCGGTACACGGCCTCGCCGGTGTTGGCGAAAGGGCCGGAAAAACCTTCGATCAGGGCCAGGGGGATGGGCGCAGGCGCCGGTGTGGGCGAGGCCGCCCCGGCGCGCACGCCGGCGGCGGTGGCCAGGCCCGCCAGCAAGGCCTGGCGGCGCAGTCGGTTCATGGTTTTTACTCTGTTTTTGATAGCTGCTCGCGCTTGACCATCAAGGGCTAGAAGGAAATTTGATGCCTATTCAAGCTAAGGAATCGAGCGGCCAGCGGGGTTTGACGTCAAAGGCGTACAGCGGCGCCGGCACCTCGCGCCCGCACTGCAGGCGCATGGCGGCGGCCATGGCGATCATGGCGCCGTTATCGGTGCACAGGTGCAGCTCTGGGTAGTGCACGCGCACGCGCTGCTGGGTGCAGGCGGCGTTGAGCTGGGCGCGCAGCAGCGCGTTGGCGCCCACGCCGCCGGCCACCACCACGCGCTGCAGGCCGGTGTGCTGCAGGGCCTTGAGGGTTTTTTTCACCAGCACCTCGACGATGGCCGCCTGGGTGCTGGCGGCCAGATCGGCGCGGCGCGCATCGAGCTGGTCGCCGAGCTTCTTGGCCTGCGTCAGCACCGCCGTTTTCAGGCCGGCAAAGGAAAAATCAAGGTCGCCGCTGTGCAACAGGGGGCGCGGCAGGGCAAACGCTTTGGCATCGCCTTGCTCGGCCAGGCGCGAGAGCGCCGGCCCGCCGGGGTAGCCCAGGCCGAGCAGCTTGGCCGATTTGTCGAAGGCTTCGCCAGCGGCGTCGTCAATCGTCTCGCCCAGCAGCTGGTACTGGCCGACGCCATCGACGCGCATGAGCTGGGTGTGCCCGCCCGAGACGAGCAGGGCGACAAACGGAAATTCGGGCGCATCGGCGCTCAAGAAAGGCGAGAGCAAATGCCCTTCGAGGTGGTGCACGCCCAGCACCGGCTTGCCCAGCGCCGCGCCCAGGGCGCAGGCCAGGCCCGCGCCCACCAGCAACGCGCCAGCCAGGCCCGGGCCGCGCGTGAAGGCAACCACGTCCACCTCGGCGCGGCGGCGCCCGGCCTGGGCAAAAACGTCTTCCATCAAGGGCAGCACGCGCCGGATGTGGTCGCGGCTGGCCAGCTCGGGCACCACGCCGCCGTAGGCCTGGTGCATGTCGATCTGGCTGTGCAGGGCGTGCGCCAGCAGGCGCGGCAGGCCGCTGGCGGGGGTCTCGACCAGGGCCACGCCGGTTTCATCGCAGGAGGATTCAATCCCCAGAATCAGCAAACTCATGGCCGCGAGTGTAGGGCCGGCGCGCCCGGCCTGCGGCCACCGGGGTCAGCGCCCGCCGCCGTGGATGTAGTGCGTGAGCTGCTCGATGATGAACTGCTGCGCGCTGATGATGTCCTTGACCAGGTCGCCGATGGAGACCATGCCCAGCAGCTTGCCGCCCTCGTCCACCACCGGCAGGTGGCGCAGGCGGTTTTCGGTCATGAGGGCCATGCACTGCTCGCTGCTCTGGCTCGGGCGCACGCACAGCACGTTGCGCGTCATCACATCACGCACCGGGGTTTGGGCCGAATTGCGCCCTTGCAGGGCAATTTTGCGGGCGTAGTCACGCTCGGTGAAGATGCCAACGATTTTCTCGTCCTCCATCACCAGCAGCGCGCCAATGCCCTCGCTGGCCAGGAGTTGCAGGGCGTCAAGCACCGAAGACTGCGGGCCTACGCGGTGCACGGCGACGCTGGATTTGGCCTTGAGGATGTCGGCAACAGCGGTCATACAAAACTCCCGAAAAAAAGTAAACGCTGTGATTCAAACCCAAGCACCCGGGCCTGGCAACAGGGTCAGCCCGCTGTGAGCTGGGCCTGGGCCGCGCCAGTGGCCACCGGTGCGCGCTGCGCCTTCATGTTGCGGCGCAGGGCGACGGCATCGGGCGCCGGCGCGCGCGCACCATCGTCGAGGCGAAACACCTGCACCGTCTCGGACATGGTCTGCGCCTGGGCCTGTAGCGCCTGGGCGGCACTGCCGTTGTGCTGCACCAGGGCACTGTTTTGCTGCGTGATGGCGTCGAGCTGTGCCACAGCAGTGTTCACCTGCGAAATACCCGTGAGCTGCTCGTTGGCGGCGTGGTGGATTTCACCCATGCAGGTGCTGACGCGACGCACCAGCGCCAGAGATTCGCCCATGGTGCTTTGCGCGGCCTCGGTGCGCTCGTGGCCCTGGCGCACTTTGTCGGCGGAGTCGGTGATGAGCTGGCGGATTTCTTTGGCCGCATCGGCGCTGCGCTGCGCCAGCGAACGCACCTCGCCAGCGACCACGGCAAAGCCCCGGCCCTGCTCGCCAGCGCGCGCGGCCTCTACCGCTGCGTTGAGCGCCAGGATGTTGGTTTGAAACGCAATGGAATCGATGAGCTGCGTGATCTCGCCAATGCGCCCCGACGCCTGCTGAATCTGCGCCATGGTGGCGGCCACGCCATCGACGGCGCTGCTGCTGCGCTCGGCCACCGCCGTCGCTTCGCTCGCCAGCTGCGCCGCCTGGTTGGCCGAGTCGGCGGTGAGTTTGACGGTGCCGGTGATCTGCTCCATGGAGGCCGCCGTCTCCTGCAGGTTCTCGGCCTGGGCCTCGGTGCGCTGCTCGAGCTCGTCGTTGCCCTGCGCCACGTCGTTGGACGAGGCGCGCATTTTCTGGCTTTCATCGCGCGCATCGCGCACCACGGATTGCAGGTTGACGCGCAGCTGGGCCAGGGCTTTTTCCAGATCACCGACGATGCCGCTGTGGCGCACATCAATGGGGTGCGACAGATCACAGGCCGCCAGGCGGTTGGCCAAGCGCACCAACGCCAGCAGCGGCAGCACCGCCATGCGGTACGCGCCCCAGGCAATGGCCAGGGTCAGGCCCAGGGCCACAGCCCAGGCCAGGGCCGTGCCCATGCCCCACACCATGCCGCTGGCCAGGGCCGCCATGCCGCCCACGAACAGCACGCTCAAGGCCACCAACACCAGGCGCCCGAACATGTTCAGTTGCAACACCTCTTGCACGCGCCCCCAGGCGCTGGTGCTTATCAGGCGGCCCGCACGCAGCCGGTGCCCAGACTGACCAGCGGCCTTTTCATCGCGCAGGATTTTGAAGTGGCGCTCAGCGGCCGCGATCTGCGCCCGCGTGGCCTCGGTGCGCACCGACATATAACCGGCGGGCTGGTCACCCTCCATGAGGGGGGTGACGTTGGCCATGACCCAGTAAAAATCGCCGTCTTTGCGGCGATTTTTTACCGGGGCGGACCAAGGTTGGCCGCTTTTGACCGTTTCCCACAGGTCGAGGTAGGCGGCCTCGGGCATGTCAGGGTGGCGCACGATGTTGTGCGGCTGGCCCAGCAGCTCCTCGCGCGGGTAGCCGCTGACTTCAATAAAGCTGGGGTTGCAGTACAGGATGCGGCCCTGCAGGTCGGTGGTGGACACCAGGGTCTGCCCCTTGGGGAAGGGGTACTCTCTCTCGCTGACCGGAAGATTCACGCGCATACGCTATTCCCTCCAAAAAGTCGATAGATTCATTGCGGCATTGCCGTCCCGGACAATAGCCGGCGTTTTGAACCACTTCAACCCCTTTTTTCCCCATGGGCATCAGCCACTACATCAAAGAAATCGGGCGCGGCGCACGCGGCGCCAAGGCCCTCACCCGCACGCAAGCGGCCGACCTGCTCAGCCAGTTGCTCGACGGCCAGGTGAGCGATCTGGAGATCGGCGCCTTCTGCGTCGCCATGCGCATCAAGGGCGAGAGCGCTGAGGAGATGTGCGGCTTTTTGGACGCCGTGCTCGCGCGCGCGGCGCTGTTCCCGCCCACGGCACGGCCCCTGATCGTGTTGCCCAGCTACAACGGCGCGCGCAAGCTGCCGGTGCTGACGCCGCTGCTGGCGCTGCTGCTGGCACGCCAGGGACTGCCGGTGCTGGTGCACGGAATGCGCACCGAGGAGCGCCGGGTTTTAGCGTCTGAAGTGCTGCAAGCGCTTGATATACCTGCGCTAACAGCTCCTGAAACAATAGCAAACGGCACGGTGGCGCACATCGACACGGCGCAGTTGCACCCGGCACTGGCGCGGCTCTTGGCGGTGCGCCAGGCGATTGGCCTGCGCACCCCCGGCCACAGCCTGGTCAAGCTGCTGGCGCCCTGCCAGGGGCCGGCGCTGCTGCTGACCAGCTACACCCACCCCGAATACGCCACGCTGATGCAAGAGGTGCTGGCCGCACGCGGCGCCCACGCCCTGCTCTCGCGCGGGCTCGAAGGCGAGGTGGCCTGCGACCCGCGCCGCCAGGCGCGCTACGACGCGCTGCTCGCCGGCGTGCACCAGGTGCTGGCCGAGCAGCAGCCGGGCACGGCAGCCGAGGTGCCGGGCCTGCCCACAGCCATCGACGCGCAGAGCACCGCGCACTACACCCGCGCCGTGCTCGCCGGAGCGCTGCCGGTACCGCCGGCGCTGGCGCAACAGGTGGCGCATGTCTGCGCCCTGGTGGCGCAGCTGGAGGCGGCGTGAGCACACCCGACTTTGATGCCATCGTCATCGGCGCCGGCGCCGCCGGCCTGCTGTGCGCGGCACTGGCCGGGCAGCGCGGCCTGCGCGTGCTGCTGATCGACCACGCCGAGCGGGTGGCGGAAAAAATCCGCATCTCCGGCGGCGGGCGCTGCAACTTCACCAACCGCGACCTGGACGTGCGCGCGCCGCAGCGCCACTACGTTGGCCAGAACCCGCAGTTCTGCCGCTCGGCGCTCTCGCGCTACACGCCGCAGGACTTCATCGCCTTGCTGCAGCAGCACGGCCTGGCGTTCCACGAAAAGCACAAGGGCCAGCTGTTTCTGGACCGCTCGGCACAAGACCTGATCGACCTGCTGCTGGCCGAATGCGCCCGGGGGCAGGTGACGCACTGGCAGCCCTGCCGCGTAAAAAATGTGGCGTTTTTGGCCGCTAGCGCAGACCAGTCAAGCGCGAGCAGCTATCAAATTGATACCGATAAAGGCCTAGTACAGGCGCGTAGCCTGGTGCTGGCCACGGGCGGGCTGTCGATTCCCGCCATTGGCGCAAGCGATTTTGGCCACCGCCTGGCACGCCAGTTCGGCCTGCCGGTGGTCGCGCCGCGCCCCGGGCTGGTGCCGCTGACGTTTGACGGCACCGCCTGGGCACCCTACGCGCAACTCGCCGGCCTGGCGCTGCCGGTGGAAATCAGCTGCGGGGCGAAGAAAGAGCGCGTCGCCTTCCACGAGGATTTGCTGTTCACGCACCGGGGGCTTTCCGGCCCGGCGGTGCTGCAGATTTCGAGCTACTGGCAGCCCGGCCAGCCCCTGGGCATCAACCTGGCGCCACACACCGACCTGGCGGCGCACCTGCTGGCAGCCAAGGCGCAGTCCAAAAAACGCATTGCCAACGAACTCGCCACCTTGCTGCCCAGCCGCCTGGCCGAAGCCTGGTGCAGCCAAAGCGCCGACTGGCAGCGCCCGATCAACGAAGCGAGCGACAAAGCCCTGCTGCGCCTGGCCGAGCAGCTCGCGTGCTGGCAGCTCACGCCCACGGGCACCGAGGGCTACAAAAAAGCCGAAGTGACCCTGGGCGGCGTGGACACGCGCGCACTCTCGCAGCAAAGCATGGAATGCAAGGCGCAGCCAGGGCTGTACTGCATTGGCGAGGTGGTGGATATCACCGGCTGGCTCGGCGGCTACAACTTCCAGTGGGCCTGGGCGAGCGCTGCCGCCTGCGCGCGTGCCTTGCCGGGTGCTGGTGATTCGTTATAATGCTCGGCTTTGCTGGCAAACGCCCGTCGGCCGGAATACTAGTTAGAGACGGGCAACCCCGCTGACCATGGCTTTTGGGCCCGATCTTCCCAACAACCCGCTGGCAGCACTTAATTTGGAATCCATAAGCCAATGACCACCATCCGCGTAAAAGAAAACGAACCGTTTGACGTTGCCCTGCGCCGCTTCAAGCGCACCATCGAAAAACTGGGCCTGCTGACCGACCTGCGCGCCCGCGAGTTCTACGAAAAGCCCACCGCCGAGCGCAAGCGCAAGAAGGCCGCCGCCGTCAAGCGCCACTACAAGCGCGTGCGCAGTATGCAGCTGCCCAAGAAGCTGTACTAAGCTTCTACTGAGCATCGTCCAGGGCTTTGCGCCCAGACACTGAAAAAACCCGCGCTAGGGACGCCAAGCGCGGGTTTTTTCGTTCTGTATTTTTTTGATCTGACCCCGCCGGAGAGAACGCCATGAGCCTCAAAGAGCAAATCACCGAAGACATGAAAACCGCCATGCGCGCCAAGGACAGCGCACGCCTGGGCACCATCCGCCTGCTGCAAGCGGCGATGAAGCAAAAAGAAGTGGACGAGCGCATCACGCTCGACGATGCGGCCATCGTCGCCATCGTCGATAAGCTCATCAAGCAGCGCAAGGACAGCATCACGGCATTTGAGGGCGCGGGCCGCCAGGACCTGGCCGATCAGGAAAAGGCCGAACTGGCCGTGCTGCAGGTGTATTTGCCCGCACGCATGTCGGAAGACGAGATTCGCGCCGCCGTGCAGGCCATCGTCGCCGAGCTGGGTGTAAGTAGCCCTGCGGATATGGGAAAAGTGATGGGCGTGGTAAAAACCCGGCTTGCAGGAAAAGCCGATATGGGCTTGGTGTCTGCGGCCGTCAAAGCCGCCTTGACCCCCTAAGCCGCCACCGGCACTTACTCCCGCTTTTATTTTTCGCCGCTGCCAGCACCCCACCAGGGTGCTGGCTTTTGTTTTTTCAGGGCCCAAGAAACCCTATCGCCCACCACCAGCGCATAGCAACCGACGGCATTTCACAGGCAGACAGAGACCGCCTGAATTCTGGCACAAGAAACCATCAGTTACGCGCAAAAACAAAAAAACATGAACCCACACCATTGGAAGCAACTCCCCGCCCTCCTCCTGAGCGCCGCCACCCTGAGCGCCTGCGGCTGGGTACCCGACGACGACCTCCATGCCAACAACAACGGCAACACCACCCAACCCGACGGCGGCAACCAAAACGGTGGCAATGGCGAGGTCACGCCCCCAGTGACCGCACCCCCAACAACCACGCCGCCCGAGACCACCCCGCCGGCCACTACTCCGCCCACAACCGAGCCCGAAGACCCTGGTGCAGTGGGTACACCGCCTGCGACGACGCCGCCCGTCACGACACCACCGGTGACCACTCCGCCCGTCACCACGCCCCCCGTCACGACACCACCGGTGACCACTCCGCCCGTCACCACGCCCCCCGTCACGACGCCACCGGTGACCACTCCGCCCGTCACCACGCCGCCGGTGACCACCCCCCCCGTCACGCCCCCGCCACCCCTGACCCCGGCGCAGAAGTACCCTGAGCCCGTCGGCGCCCAATACCAAGTGCCCAACGCCCGGGCGTTTTACGACAGGGACAAGACCGGCGCCCCGCGCGCCGTGCGCAACGACCTTGGCGGCACGCTGCCGGGCATGGTGCAGTTTGTGCAAAGCCATAGCGTCGATCCCTCGGGCAACGAGGCCAAGGAAATGCCGCGCCTGACGATGCAGCGCGAGGCCCTGCTCCTGGTCACGCCCGACCCGGCACTGCAAGACGTGAGTGACCTGCAGGTCAGCGTCACCGTCAACGGCCAGAGCAAGGGCACGCTGGCCCTGAAGCACCCGAACCTGATACCGCGCTCGGATTACTCCAACCGCGATGGCCGCCCGGACTACGTTTACTCACTGCGCGCCTGGTCGGCCGTGCTGCCCTGGGACTCGATGGTGCCCGGCCTGGAGCTGCGCGTGAGCGACAGCAAGAACCGCACGGGCACGCTGGCGGCCAATGCCATCGACTTCTCCGGCGCGGGCGAACTGGTGCTGCACAGCGTGCGCCTGGGAATGCTGACCGACCCGCCCAACGGCAACCACCGCTTCCTCACCAACACCATCGACGCGGCCAGCGACTACCTGCAAACCATTCCGGCTGCACGCATCACTGCCGCGTACTACGAGGACGTCAAACTCTCCAAGGTCATCGTCGCCTCGGGCGTGATCTATGACACCCAAAGTGCCACCAACGGTGACGTCTACAGCGGCGACATGCGCGAGAACACCGGCAAAGCCACCTTCAGCGTCGGCATCAACCTGGCCAATTGGGGCGTGACCAGCGCCGGGATGCAGTCGCAGCAGCAGCCCCAGGTAACGCAGGCGGCCGTCATGCACCACGCGCGCGGCATGTACGCCAACGGCGCCCAAACCCACGGCCTGTCGGGCGGCAACAGCATCCTGACGCTGTACGACAGTGCCGGCAACGAGTTCAGCCACGAGATCGGCCACCACTACGGCCTGGGCCACTACCCTGGAGAGGTCAACGGCAACTACTTCTGGTCGGTGCACCACCACGACAGCGGCTGGGGCTACGTCAGCTACCGCAAGCGGATGCGCGCCAACATCAACTGGCACGAGAGCAAAACCTACGGCCCCAACGGGATGCCGGTGCTCGACGACACCTACGCCTTCAACAAGGACGCCATGGCCGGCGGCAACCACGCCAGCGCCCTGTCCCACTACACCCAGTACACCGGCTACAGCACCAAGCAAAGAATCCAGCCGGCGTTTGACCGCGCCGCCGTGTACGCGCCCGATTCGCCCACCGGCTACCGCAGGTGGAACGCCAGCACGCGCACCATGGAAGACGTGGCCCCGGCCATCCCGAACCAGAACGATGTTTGGTTCAACAGCGCCAGCGGCAAGTTCCTCAAGCCCCGGCGTTTTGGCGTGCCCGTCGTCACCCTGCTCGGCGGCTACGACCCGACCAACAACAAGGCCCTCATCTACCCGGCGCTGCGCAGCAACTGGGGCAATGTGTTTGACCTGCCCACCCAGGCCGTGAGCACCACCGAACCGCGCCAGTGCTGGCTGCAGGTCGATTTTGCCGCCCAACCCAGCCAGCGCATTGCGGTGGCCGGCAAGCGGATGCAAAACGGCTCGATCAACAAGCTGCACGTCAACCTGGCGCAAGACGAGCAGCCGCGCCGCGCCGAGCTCAAGTGCCAGACGCCGAACCAGGCCGAAGAATCGCTGTACGTGCTCGACATCCCCACCAACCAGCCCGCCATGACCGCCCCGGTGGTGGTGGGCAAGGAGCAGGGCTACAGCGCGCTGCGCGCAGCCGAGCTGCCGCAGCTCGACAGCGCCTTGCAAGCGCTCGCCGGTAAAGCGGTGCCCGTTCTTTCAACCGCGTCCCAGCGCCAGCTCGATAGCTGGGGTGACAACACCCAGGGCCTGTCCGCCGCCGCGCAAACCCAGCTCGTCCGCTACCAGCAGCAGCAAAGCAACGCCCAGCGCCTGAGCCTGTGGATGGACACCTACGCCAGCGCCCTCGACCAGGGCCTGGCCGATGCGCAGACCGCGCTGCTGGACTTCACCCAAACCCTGGGCCTGTACCGCACCCCGCTGATCCCCACCGGCCAGACCATGAAAATGGCCAACGGCAACTGCATCCAGAAAACCGGCGACAGCGGCGTGCGCATTGCCGGCAAGAGTCTGTGCAGCGGCGACATCAATGAGCAGTGGATTCTCGACAGCCGGGGCGCCATCCGCAGCCGCGCCAATATGGACTTGTGCCTGACCGACCAGGGCGGCAGCAACGCCGTCAAGCTCGCGCGCTGCGACAGCGCCAACGACGCCCAGGCCTGGAACACCGCCACCGCCAACCGCTACAGCCGTAGCGGACGTTGCCTGGACTTGAACCAGGGCTTTTTGACCAACAACGTGGGCACCCTCATCACCTACAGCTGCTCGGGCGGCGCCAACCAGTACTGGGCTGGCCTGGTGATGAGCGACAACCCGCTGCTGTTCCTGGTCGGCGGCGCGCACCTGCACCGCCTCGAGAGCGCCGCCGCCAACGCCCAACCCAGCAGCACCGGCGTGGCTGCGCAGCGCCAGCGCTGATCCCACGCCCAGGGCCACAACCAAAAACCCCGGTCTTGCGCCCTGCAAGCCCGGGGTTTTTTACTATTAAATCAATAGCTACTCACGCTTATACAGCAAGCGTTAGCGGCTGTTTTCTTCTAAAAATCAGCTACCCGCCACCTTCATGCGCCCGATGAGCACCGAGCCCACCGTCTTGGCGCCGTAGCCGTAGGCATCGGCGCCCACGGCCTCGATGTCTTGGTACATCTGGCGCAGGTTGCCGGCGATGGTGATCTCGTGCACCGGGTAGGCGATCTGGCCGTTTTCGACCCAAAAGCCGCTGGCGCCGCGCGAATAGTCGCCGGTGACGTAGTTCACGCCCTGGCCCATGAGCTCGATCACGAACAGGCCGGTGCCCAGTTTTTGCAGCATCGCGTCCAGGTTGTCGCCCGCACGCGTCAGGCGCGAGGTGAGCGCCAGGTTGTGCGAGCCGCCGGCGTTGCCGGTGGTCTTCATGCCCAGCTTGCGCGCCGAGTAGCTCGACAGGAAATAGCCCTCGACCCGGCCCGCATCCACCACCTTGCGCGCTTGCACGCGCACGCCTTCTTCGTCGAACGGCGAGCTGCCCTTGCCGCCGAGGATGAACGGGTCTTCGCTGATATCAATGTGCTGCGGGAACACCTGCTGGCCCAGGCTGTCGAGCAAAAAGCTGCTCTTGCGGTACAGCGCGCCGCCGCTCACGGCCTGCACAAAACCGCCGAGCAGGCCCGCTGCCAGCGGCGACTCGAACAGCACCGGGCATTCGGTGGTGGCGATCTTGCGGCTGCCCAGGCGGCTCAGGGCGCGCTCGGCGGCATAGCGGCCCACGGCTTCGGGCGCCGCCAGGTCGGCCGCGCTGCGCTGCGAGCTGTACCAGGCATCGCGCTGCATCTCGCCATGGCGCCCGGGCAGCGAGGCAATCGGCGCCACCGACAGGCTGTGGCGCGAGCTGGCGTAGCCGCCGCGAAAACCGCGCGTGTGCGCGCTGAAGAAATGGCTTTGCTGCACCGACACGCCCGCGCCCTCGCTGTTGGTGATGCGCCTGTCGGTATCGAGCGCCGCCTGCTCGCACTGCAGCGCCAGGCGCGCGGCCTGCTCGCTGTCGATGGCCCAGGGGTGAAACAGCTGCAGGTCACGGTGGCTGGCCTCGGGGGCGATGTCGGCCGCATCGGGCAGGCCGGCCACCGGGTCTTCGGCCGTGAAGCGGGCAATGTCGTAGGCCGCCTGCACGGTTTGCACGATGGCGGCGCTGGAAAAGTCGGAGGTACTGGCATTGCCCCGGCGCTGGCCAAGGTACACCGTCACGCCCAGGGATTTATCACGGTTGCGCTCCACCGTTTCGAGCTCGCCCTTGCGCACGCTCACCGACAGGCCACAGCCCTCGCTGGCCTCGGCGCCGGCGTCGGTGGCGCCGAGTTTTTTCGCCTCGGCCAGGGCCTGATCGACCAAGTCGGCAAAAAAATCGCGGGAATAGCTAAAGCCGCTGTCGGCTGCGGACGGGGAGACATGGGGTTTTTTCATAGCGGCGGCTATGATACTTGCCACCCGACAGGCTGCCCGCGCAGCATCCACGCCCTGCGCCTCTGCGCCTCTGCGCCCCAGGGCGTTTTTCATTCTGGCTCCACCATGTCACGCAAACCCCAAAAAGGCTATTACGTCAAAGGCCGCTTCGTCGCCGAAGGCAGCGAACTCGACCTGCAGTACAAGGCCGAACTCAAAGGCACGACCGAGGCCAGTAAAACCGACCTCAAGCGCGAAAGCGACGCCCTGCAAACCATGGGCAAAGAGCTGCTGACGCTGCGCTCTGACCTGCGCCAGCGCCTGCAGCTGCCCGACAAGCTGCTCGACGCCCTGGCCGAAGCGCAGCGCATCACCGCCTTTGAAGGCAAGCGCCGCCAGATGCAGTTCGTCGGCAAGCTCATGCGCAAGCTCAGCGACGAAGAAATCAACGCCATCGAAGCCGCCTTGCACGAGCAGCGCCACGGCAGCGCCGAAGAAAAGCTCTCCCTGCACCTGGCCGAGCACTGGCGCGAGCGCCTGATCGCCGACGACCAGGCGCTGACCGCCTGGATGAGCGAATTTCCCGCCACCGACGCGCAGCAGCTGCGCGCCCTGGTGCGCCAGGCGCGCAAGGATGCCCCGGGGGCACACGCCGCCGCCGTGACCGAAGCCGAGGGCCTGGCACCGCGCAAGGGCCGCGCCTACCGCGAGCTGTTCCAACTGGTACGAACCCAGCTAGACAGTGCCCAGGACGACTCCCAGAATGGCAGCTCCACCCCCGAGGAGCCAGGCCATGACTAAAACGCACACCCCGCCGCCCGAGCCGGTCAAGATCGGCATCGTCTCCATCAGCGACCGCGCCAGCAGCGGCACCTACGAAGACAAGGGCCTGCCCGCGCTGCACGACTGGCTCAAGCGCGCGCTCAAAAACCCCATCGCCTTCGAGCCGCGCCTGATCCCCGACGAGCGCGAGCGCATCAGCGCCACGCTCATCGAGCTCGTCGATGCCGGCTGCTCCCTGGTGCTGACCACCGGCGGCACCGGCCCGGCGCTGCGCGACGTCACGCCCGAGGCCACGCTGGCCGTGGCCGACAAGGAAATGCCAGGGTTTGGCGAGCAGATGCGCCGCATCGGCCTGCACTTCGTGCCCACCGCCATCCTCTCGCGCCAGGTGGCCGTCATCCGGGGCCAAAGCCTCATCATCAACCTGCCGGGCCAGCCCAAGTCGATCGCTGAAACCCTGGAGGGCCTCAAGGACGACACCGGCACCAGCCTGGTGCCCGGCATTTTTGCCGCCGTGCCCTACTGCATCGACCTCATCGGCGGCCCCTACCTGGAGACGCACGAGTCCGTCTGCAAAGCCTTCCGCCCCAAGGGCGCGCAAAGGCCGGTGCGCTAAGGCAACGCTAAAACCGCCCCCTGTTTGCAGGCACAATGCCCGGCCAACGCCCCGCCCAGGGGCGTTGGCCTTTTTGTTGTTCTGACGCCCGCCCCACTCCATGCCTCTGTACCGTTGTAACCACTGCGGCTTCATCTCGGAAGAAGCCAGCGCCGCCATCGGCACCCAAACACCCTGCGCCCGCTGCGGCACGGCGGCCACCATTTTTGGTACGGTGTTCTACGTCGAAAAGCTGCTCGAGCGCTACTTTGCCGCCCTGCGTGAAATCAAGTCACTGCAGCAGGCCGAAAACAACGAAGAATCGCCCAAAGACGCCGCCCCCGAAGCGGCCGGCAGCACCCAGAACCTGGACCTGCACAACACCAGCAGCCTGGCCACGGCGGCGCAGCACGCGCCCTTGCAGCAATGGTTTGCGGCCCGCCAGATCACGGCCCAATTCGATTACGCACAGGTCGATACCAGCGGTTTTTTTGATGACGCGGCCCGCATAGTGGGCGAAAACTACGCCCTGTTTGGCGAGTTGGTCGATCGCGTGCGCTGGGCGTACCGCAAGAGCTACAGCAGCGTCAACCTGGAACTGGCCCAGGTGGCACAAAAAGACGCGCAAGCGATCAACGCCCTGTGCCGCCAGCTCTACAGCCACACGTTTTTTGCCCGCTACCACTACCAAAAGCCAGAAAAAATCGTGCGCCTGACACTGCAAACCGCACCAGCGGTGCGCCAGTTTTTCGATGGCGGCTGGCTGGAGTGGTATGCCTTCATGGCCCTGATCGGGCAGCTGCAGCAGCGGCGCATCGACTTTTCCTGCGCGCGCGGCGTCAAGGTCGTGTTCCCGAACGAGGACTTGCACGAGCTCGACGTCATGTGCCTGCCCGCCGGCCAGGCGCCAATTTACATCGAGTGCAAATCGGGCGAATTCCGCCGCGACATCGACAAATACCTGCGTCTGCGCAAACGCCTAGGGCTGGAAAAAAGCCGTTTCATTCTGTGCTCGCCCGAACTGAGCGACGAGCAGGCGAGCGGCCTATCGGCCATGTACGACCTGAGCTTCGTCAACCTGCAAACCCTGGGCACGCACCTGCAGCGCTTGTTCTGACGCCGACGCTAATGCCGACGGGCTCAGCGCTTATTGCAACAAATGCCGCAGCCCGTTGTGGTCGATTTCATGCATCAGCGCCAGCAGGCGCCCGAGCTCGCCGGGCGGGAAGCCCTCGCGCGCAAACCAGTTGAGGTAGTGGCCGGGCAGCTCGGCCAGCACCCGGCCCTTGTATTTGCCGTAGGGCATGGCCAGGGTGCGCAGGCGCGCAAGCGGGGCGCTGTCCATGCTCAGTAATGCGGCGGCAGTTCGTCGCGCAGGCTGCGCACGGCTTGGCCGCCGCCCTCGGGCTGCTGCTGGCGCAGGTCTTGCACCGCGCGCAGCAGCTGGTCGATGGTTTGTTGCTGGCGGTAGATCGTCAGGTTGAGCTGGTCGAGCAGGTCTTCGGCAAAGGCCGCCTTCATTTCCAGCGCTTCGAGCCGCGCCTGCAGTTCAGGTTGCGCGCGGCTCATGGCTGCAGCGCCCGGGCCAGGCGCGCCACGCCGGTGCGGATTTTGTCCACGTCCGCCGTGGCGAACGACAGGCGCAGCGTTGCCGGATCGGGCTGCTGACAATAAAACGGCGCCCCCGGCACAAAGGCCACGCCCTCGGCAATGGCGCGCTGCGCCAGCTGCTGGCCATCGGCCAGGGCGCCGCCGGCCCCCGTCAGCCGTGCCCAGATGAACAGGCCGCCCTGCGGCGCCACGAAGTCGATGGCGCTGCCCAGCTCCTGGCGCAGCGCCGCACCCATGGCCTGGGCGCGCTCGGCGTACACCTGGCGCACTCGCTCCAGGGTGGCGGGCATCCGGCCCGCGCGCAGGTACTGCGCGGCGGTGGCCTGGGCGAAGGTGCTGGTGTGCGCATCGGAAAACTGCTTGCACATGGTGGCCTTGGCCAGCAGCTCGGGCGGGGCAATCATCCAGCCCAGGCGCAGGCCGGGCGAGAGTACCTTGCTCAGGCTGCCGCAGTGCACCAGCCAGTCGCGGCTACCGGGCACCTGCGCCGACAGCGCCAACAGGCTCAGCGGGGGGGCGGCATCAAAGTACAAATCGCCATAGGGGTCGTCCTCGACCAGCACGGTCTGGTACTGCACCGCCAGCTGCAGCAGCTTTTTGCGCCGCTCCAGGTTCAAGAGGGCGCCGCTGGGGTTGCCGAAGGTCGGGATGACGTACACCAGCTTGGGCCGGTGCTCGGCGATGAGCTGCTCCAGGCGCTCGGTCTGCACACCCTCGCCGTCGATCGGCGCGCTGATGAGCTCGGCGCCATAGAGGCGAAAGCACTGGATGGTGGCCAGGAAGGTGGGGCCTTCGACGATGACTTTGTCGCCCGGGTTGAGCAGGGTCTTGCCGATCAAGTCCAGCGCCTGCTGGCTGCCGGTGGTGACGATCAACTCCTCGGGCGCCAGCGCCGCAACGCCTTTGCTGGCCATGAAGGCGGCCAGCTGCTCGCGCAGCGGCTGGTAGCCTTCGGTGGCGCCGTACTGCAGCGCCGCACCCGACTCGGTGCGCAGGGCCGCCTCGCTGGCGGCGCGCAGGCCATCGACATCAAACAGGGCGCTGTCGGGAAAACCGCCGGCAAAGCTGATGATGCCGGGCTTGCCCAGCAGCTTGAAGAGTTCACGGATGGCCGAGGTTTCGACGTGGTTCAGGCGGTCGGCAAAGGCAATGGGCATGGCGGGGCGCTTTCAGGCAAGACGGCGGGGCAAAACCCGCATTTTCGCCAATCCCGCCGCCGCTGCCGCGCAGCGACAATCGCCGCCATGAAACGCCAGGACATCGCGCCCTTTTTTGCCACGCTGCAGGCAGCCAACCCCCACCCGCGCACCGAGCTCGAATACAGCAGCGATTTTGAGTTGCTCACCGCCGTGCTGCTCTCAGCCCAGGCCACCGACGTGGGCGTGAACAAGGCCACGCGCCGGCTCTTTGCCGTCGCCAATACACCCCAGGCGGTGTTGGATCTGGGCCTGGAAAAACTAGAGACGTATATCCAAACCATTGGCCTGTACAAAAGCAAGGCACGGCATTTGATCGCCACCTGCGAGCTGCTGCTGGCGCAGCACGGCGGCCAGGTGCCGCGCACCCGCGCCGCCCTGGAGGCACTGCCCGGCGTGGGCCGCAAAACGGCCAACGTGGTGCTCAACGTCGCCTTTGGCGAGCCCACCATGGCGGTCGATACGCACATCTTTCGCGTCAGCAACCGCACCGGCCTGGCGCCGGGCAAAACCCCTCTGGCCGTCGAGCAAAAACTGCTGCAACGCATTCCCGACGAATACCTGTTGCACGCGCACCACTGGCTAATATTGCATGGCCGCTATATTTGCCAGGCGCGCAAACCCCGGTGCTGGGAATGCAGTGTAGTAACATATTGTAAATACAGTCCCAAAACACCTGCGCCCTGACCCCGCTGCCCATGCTCCTCGCCCTTGATCCCCGTTCGCTGATTGCCATTGCCGGTGTCATGGCAGCGTTGATGGCCGTGGTGCTGGCCTTTATGCGCCGCCACTACCCGGCGCACATCAAGGGGTTGGGCTACTGGGCGGCCGCGCCCACGCTGTGGCTGGCATCGACCATTCTCTACAGCGGGCGCGACACCGCCATGCCCACCTTGCTGTCAGTGGTCGGCGCAAACACGATACTGATGATCGGCTCCACCTGCTACTACATGGGCTGCCGCACTTTCTTTGGCCACGCCAGCACCTGGCGCACCTGGGGGCTGTACCTGCTGCTGGCGGTGCTGCTGCAAACCGGGGTCGATATCGTCGGGCGCAATTATCAAATCCGCCTGGTGGTCTTTACCGCCCTGGCGTTGGCCATCTACGGCGCCAACCTGCGCTTCATGCTGCGCCACGGTGGGCGGCGCCTGCCCTCCATCATGGTGCAAATCGTGCTGGCCGTGCATCTGCTCATCCTGGTCACACGCCTGGCCACGGCCAGTTTCGGCATGGTGGGCGCAAGCATGATGGAGGGCAACCTGCTGCAGACGCTGTACATCGCCTCCTACGTGCTGACGGTGCTGATGCTGTCGATTGCCGCCGTGCTGATGGCCACCGACGGTTTGGTCACCGAGCTCGAACACCTGGCCACGCACGACCCGCTCACGCGCAGCATCAACCGCCGCGCACTGCTGCAGCGTGCCAGCGACGAGCTCGCCCGCAGCCAGCGCAGCGGGCGTGGCCCGGCGCTGGCAATGCTCGACCTCGACCACTTCAAAAAACTCAACGACACCCACGGCCACCAGCATGGTGACGCCGTGCTGGTGCACTTTGCACAAACCACGCAAGCGCTGCTGCGTCGCGCCGACCGGCTCGGGCGCTACGGCGGCGAAGAATTCGTGCTGCTGCTGCCCGAAACCGCATTACCCGAGGCGCAGATGGTGACCCAGCGCATCCACGGTGCCCTGGCCAGCGGCCACGCGCTCGACTGCCAGCTCAGCATCGGCCTGACCACCTGGAAGGGCCCCTGCGACACGCTCGACGCCATGCTCGCACGCGCCGACAAGGCGCTCTACCAGGCCAAGGCGCAGGGGCGCAACCAGACCTGCGTCGCCTGAGCCGGCGCTTTACGCCGACTGCTGCGACACCCCGGCCGACGCAAAGCTCGCCATCTCCGCCAGGATGCGGCAGGCCGAGGCCAGCAGCGGCCAGGCCAGCGCCGCGCCCGAGCCCTCGCCCAGGCGCAACCCCAGGTCCAGCAGCGGCTGCGCCTGCAGCTGCACCAGCATCGCGCCATGGCCACGCTCGCCCGAGCGGTGCGCAAACACGCAGCGCTGCAGCACCAGCGGCGCCAGGCGCGCGGCCACCAGCACTGCGGCGCAGGTGATGAAGCCATCGACGACGATCACGCGCCGCTCGCTCGCCGCCTGCAGCACGGCGCCAGTGAGGGTGGCAATCTCAAAACCGCCCAGCGCTGCCAGGGCATCGAGCGGCGCCTGCGCCGTGGGGTTGGCGTCCAGCGCCTGCTGCAGCACAGCCTGCTTGCGGGCGATACCCACTGCATCGAGCCCGGTGCCCGCACCCACGCAGTCAGCCAACGGCAGCCCGCCCAGGCGCGCCAGCAGCAGCGCCGCAGCCGAGGTGTTGCCAATGCCCATTTCGCCCAACAAAAGTGCATTGCCCGGCAGCGCCCGCACGATGTCCATGCCGTTGGCCAGCGCCTGCTGGCACTGCGCCGCACTCATCGCCGGGCCCACGCTCGCATCCTGCGTGCCGGCGGCAATGCGGTACGACAGCAGGCACGGCGCCCCGGGCGCCACCGCACGCGGAGCAATGGCCCGCGCCACGCCGCAATCGACCACCGACAGCTGCAGCCCATGCTGGCACGCGAGCACGCTCACGGCGGCGCCACCGGCGAGAAAGTTCTCCACCATCTGCCAGGTGACGTCGCTCGGGTAGGCCGAGACGCCACGCGCCGCCAGGCCATGGTCGGCAGCGCAGACCAGCATCTGCGGCGCCTGCAGCTGCGGCTGCTCGCTGCCCAGAATCAGGCCCAGGCGCAGCGCCAGCGCTTCGAGCTGCCCGAGCGCACCCAGGGGCTTGGTTTTGTGGTCCAGCACATGCTGCAGGCGCGCGCGCAGCGCAGCGTTGTCCAGCTCGGGAATCGAAGGGAGTTGAAAATGCATAGATTGTTTACTACAAAATAAATAGCTGGTAGCGCTGATAAACAAAGGGCTAGAGCCCAATTTCATTCCAAAATTTGTCCCAGGCTGCCGGGCGCAAACCACTGCCCCAGGCCGCTGGCCATGCGCTCGAACGCCTGCTCCAGCGTCGGCGCGTTGGCGCCAAACAGGGCCTGCAGCACGCTGGCATTTTCAAACAGGCCATGCAGGTACAGCCCGAGTACGTTGCCCGCCGGGTTCTGCCAGGCCAGGCCGGGCAGCACCTCGCGCGCGACGTCGCCCTTGGCGGCCATGGCCGGGTGCTGCGCCGTCTGGCCGTGGTGAATCTCATAGCCCTGCAGGGCCACCCCCGCCAGCGCCTGCCAGGCGCCCTGCAGTGCCCCCAGGCGGTACTGGCCGGGGCGCACGGTTTTCTCGCGTTCAAAACTCGTCACCAGCGGCAGCAGGCCCAGGCCGGGGCCGTTGCCATCGACGCCCTGGGTGTCGATCAGCGCCTCACCCAACATCTGCAGGCCACCGCAAATGCCCAGCACGCGCCCGCCACGCGCGGCGTGCGCTGCCACTGCGGCATCGAGCCCCTGTGCCCGCAGCCAGGCCAAATCTGCCGCCGTGGCCTTGGAGCCTGGCAGGATGACCCAGTCGGCCCCCGCCAGCTCGGCCGGGCTGCGCGCCCACGACAACGCCACGCCGGGCAGGTTTTTGAGCGGCTGGAACTCATCGAGGTTGCTGATGCGCGGATAGGCCACGACGGCAATGCGCGTGTGCACCGCCCCGCTGCCGGTGCTGCGGGCGTCAAACACGCCGTCTTCCTCGGGCAGGCCGTGCTGCCACTGCATGGGAATGGTGGCCAGCACGGGCACGCCGGTTTTCTCCTGCAGCAGCTGCGGCGCCGGCGCCAGCAAGGCGGCGTCGCCCCGGAATTTGTTGAGCACAAAGCCCGCCAGCAGCGCCTGATCGGCCGGCGCCAGCAGCGCCCAGGTGCCGTACAGGTGGGCAAAGGCACCGCCCCGGTCGATGTCGCTCACCAGCAGGCAGCGGGCCTGCCCGTGGTGCGCCACGCGCAGGTTGACGACGTCGCTGGCCATCAAGTTGATCTCCGCCGGCGAGCCCGCGCCCTCGATCACCACCACGTCGTTCTCGGCGCGCAAGGCATCGAGCGCGGCCGCAATCTGCGGCCACACCCGCTGGCTGCGCCCGCGCCAGGGCAGCGCGCTCAGCGCCGCATCCACCTGCCCGAGCAGCACCACCTGGCTGTGGGTATCGGCCTCGGGCTTGAGCAACAGCGGGTTCATGCGCACATCGGGCACGGCCCGTGCGGCCAGGGCCTGGAAGTACTGCGCACTGCCGATCTCGCCATACCCCCCCTCGGGCGTGGCCACCACGCGCGCGTTGTTGCTCATGTTCTGCGCCTTGAACGGCGCCACCTTCAAGCCCTGATTGCTGTAGTAGCGGCACAGCGCCGTCGCCAACCAGCTCTTGCCCGCACCGCTGCTGGTGCCCAGCACCATGACGCAGCGCGCCGGCCCGCAAAGGGTTTTTTCCATAGCTCCATCGCCTCGATTTATTTCAAAAATGATAGCTGCTGGCGCAGTACCCACCTTGCTTTTCAGGCCATATGGCCATTGAAATGGCGACAAGAACGAAGCCCACAAGAAACGCTGCTACAATGGCGGGCTCCGGAGAGGTGGATGAGCGGTTTAAGTCGCACGCCTGGAAAGCGTGTGTGGGCTAATCCCCACCGCGGGTTCGAATCCCGCCCTCTCCGCCAGTATTGCTAAGTTGTTGATTTCAAACAACTTTTTCAAAGAGGCTTCAAAAGTCGTGTACCGAAAGGTGTACTGCTTTGAAGCCTTTTTGCTTTGCATCCCATGCCCCTCCCCCTCCTCTGGCACGACCCCCACCTGGTGGCTTTGTACAAGCCTGCCGGCTGGCTGGTGCACCGCACCGGGCTCGATGCCGGGGAAACGCGCTTTGTGGTGCAGACGCTGCGCGCGCAGCTCGGGCAGATGGTGTACCCCGTGCACCGGCTCGACAAGGGCACCTGCGGCGTGCTGCTGATGGCGCTGCACCCCGAGGCAGCGCGGCGCCTGTGCGCCGCGTTTGCGCAGCAGCAGGTGCACAAGCGCTACCTGGCCTGCGTGCGCGGCTGGGCGCCCGAGGATTGCTCCGTCGATCACGCCCTGCGCCCGGACGATGCGCCCGCCGACGCCCCGGCGCAGCCCGCGCGCACCCGGTTCACGCGCCTGGCGCAGCTGGAGCTGGCACAGGCCAGCGATGCGCGCTACGCCAGCACCCGTGCCAGCCTGGTGCTGGCGCAGCCGCAAACGGGGCGGCGCCACCAAATCCGGCGCCACTGCAAGCACATCGCCCACCCCATTTTGGGTGACGCCACGCATGGCAAGGGGCCGCTCAACCGCTGGTGGGCGCAGCAGCTGGGGCACCAGCGCCTGTGGCTGCACGCCTGGCAGCTCGATCTGGCCCACCCCATGACCGGGGTGCCGCTGCGGCTGCACAGCGGCCTGCACTGCGCGCCGGCAAGCGCCGCATCCACCGCCGCGCCGGCGCCGCACACGGATCTGCAGCATTGGCAGCAGCTGCTGCAGCAGCCCTGGCAGTGGGCGCCGCGTTAAAAACGCCGCTTCTTGCGCCGTTTTTCGTGCTCGGCCTTGCGTGCCAGGCGCTCGGCCTCCTTGGCCTGGCCCACGGCGAGCCAGGCGGCAAATTCTTCCACCGTCTCCAGGGTGATGGCGCCGATGGCGCCGCTGCGAAAGTCGGTCAGCACCAGTTCAGCGGCTTTTTGCAGGTTCACGCGCCCGCCGCTCATGACGGCGCCGCGCTTTTTGCCGATCGCCGTCAGCAGCTCGTCGTCGTGCAGTGCCTGCAGCTGCGCCAGCGGCAGGTCGAGCTTGTAGCGGTCGAGCAGCGCCTGGGCGTAGTGGCGCTGCAGGTACAAGAGCAGCTCCAGCGCCACCAGCTCCTCGTCGTAGGCGTTGCGGCCCACGGCGCCGCTGGCCGCCAGGTTGTAGCCGCTTTGCTCGACGATGATGCGCGGCCAGAGCATTCCGGGGGTGTCCCACAGATAAAAATCATCGGCAACGACGATGCGCTGCTCTTGTTTGGTGACGCCGGCCTCGTCGCCGGTTTTGGCCTGAAAGCGTCCGAGCAGGCTGTTGTTGAGGGTGGATTTACCGACGTTGGGAATGCCGCAGATCAGCACCCGCATCGGGCGCGAGAGCCCTTTGCGCTCAGGCGCAAGTTCGCGGCAGGCAGCGAGCAGGCGCTGCGCCGGGGCGCGCTCGGAGGCGTCGAGCGCAATCGCACGCGTGCCCGGCTGTGCGTTGTACCAGGCCAGCCAGGCGGGGGTGCGCGTGGAGTCGGCCAGGTCTTGTTTGTTCAGCACCTTGAGCGTCGGGCGGTGGCCCGTGAGCTCAGCGAGCAGCGGGTTGGCGCTGGAGCCAGGCAGGCGCGCATCGAGCAGCTCGATGACGACGTCGATGTCTTTGATGCGCTCGGCAATTGCCTGGCGCGTGAGGTGCATATGACCGGGGAACCACTGGATGGCCATGGGGATTTTTCTCGAACGGCAAAGGGCGCAAGGATAATCGCCCACCCTTGCCCTGCTGCTGCACCATGACAAAGCCCGCCACCGATCTTGCCAGCGCCCGCGCCCTGTTCGCCGCCCTGCAAGCGCGTGCCCAGGCCGCCGGCATCACCCTGCGCCGCCCACCGCCCGAGCCGCAAAGCTGCTGCGGGCGCGGCTGCAACGGCTGTGTCTGGGAGGGCTTCTTCGCCGCTGCCGCCTACTGGCAGGAGGAGGCGCTTTTAATGCTCGAATAGGGCATTAACGCTTACCCAGCAAGCGCGAGCAGCTATCAATTAAATAGCAAGCGCAGCATCGGCCTCGCGCCGCAGTTGCAGCGCCAGGGTCTCGGCCAGGGCCAGGCGGCGCAGCAACCAGGGGGTCAGGTCGATCTCGGCCGAGGGTGCAACGGCGCCCAGCGGCAGGCTCGCGTCCTCGTCCCAAACCGGGGGGGCTTCATTTTCTGCCGGCAAGGGCGCACCTTCGAGCAAGGCGCTGATGCGCGCACTCGCGGCCTGCAGCGGCGCCCGCACCTCATCGCCATCGAGGTGCCCCCGGCGCAACAGCAGCATGGCCTTGACGGCGGTGAGCTGCGCCAGCAGCTGGTAGCAGTGCACCTGCAGGCGTTCGAGCGGCAGCAGCGGCGGGCGCACGGCACGCGGCTCCTGCCAGGCGCGCTCGGTGGCCTGCACCAGCGCCGCCAGGCTGTCGAAAGCTTCGCGCCGCGCCAGGCGCCAGGCGAGCTCGGGGTGGTTGTCCACCGCTTGCAGCTGCCCCAGGGCCAGGGCTTCGCGCACATGGCGCACCTGCGCCGCCAGGCTGCGCGCCACCAGCGCCGGCACCTGCTGGCGTTCCCAGGACGGCAGCACGTAGGCAAAGGCCCAGGCCATGCCGGCGCCGAGCAGGGTGTCGGCAATGCGTTCGAGCAGGTCGAAGGCGGCGTTGTCACCACCGTGCAGCAGGTGCGACTGCACCAGGCCGAGCACCGTCGCCGCCACCGCCGCCACCAGGTAGCGCCGGATGGTGAAGGCGTGCACCACCGCCTGCGCCAGCGTCACGCACAAGAGCAGCGCCCAGGCCGGCAGCTGCGCCGCCAGCAGCAACGCCGCCAGCAGGCAGCCGAGCAAGGTGCCGGCAACGCGGGCGTTGCGCCGCTGCAGGGTCTGCGCCAGGCTGCCGCGCAGCACGACGACGATGGTCAGCACCACCCAGTAAGCGTGCGTGCCCCAGGGCAGCAGCTGCGCCACGGCGTAGCCCGAGCCCACGGCCAGCGCCGCGCGCAGGGCGTGGCGCAGCGGCGCCGCCTGCCAGCGCCACAGGCGCAGCAGGGGCTGCCAGCTCCAGCCGGCGGGGCTGACGAACATCTGCCAGCTGGCGCGTACCACGGCCAGGTCGGGCTGGGCCTCGCCCCGGGCCAGGGCGTGCAGGCGGCCAATGTCAAGGTGGATGTGGCCAATGCGGTGCGCCAGGCCACGCGCCAGGCGGGTGGGCGTAAAGCCCTGGGCGCCGGGCTCGGGTGCCAGGTGGGTGTCGGGCGCCGGGCGCTGCCAAGCGGCGGGGACGCGCCCGCGCAAGAGGGCGTCGGCCAGGTCTTCGAGCGCCTGCGCCTGCGCCAGCAGCTCGCCTTGCAGGCGCTGCAGGGCGCCGGCCTGCGCCGGCTGCTGGCGCAGCATCTCCAGGTCCAGGCCGCAGGCGAGCAGGTGGTCGCGCAGCTCCAGCGCGCACAGCAACATGCCGGCGAGCTGCAGCTGGCGGGGGCGGCGCGGCGCTTCGTACAGCAGGTCGCGTGCGGCCTGCATCTGCTCGGCCAGGGCCGCCTGGCAGCGCAGCAGCGCGCCGGTGAGCGCGTCGCTGCCCTCGCGCACCAGGGGCGTGAACTGCTGCGCCTGCAGGCGCAGCAGCGCCGCGAGCGAGAACAGCAAATCCGCCATCAGCTGCGCGCGGTAGCGCTGGTTGAGCAGCGCATTCATCAGCACCGCCCAGGGCAAGTACAGAAAGGCCCCCAGGCCAAAGTACAGCGTGCTGTGCAGCGCTTGCTGCGCCGCATCGACCCCGGTGGGCACGGGCAGGGCCATGGCGAACACCAGCGCCAGCATGGCACCAATGGCCACTGGCGCACCGCGCTGGCCCCAGGCCATGAGCAAAAAGACGCAAAAGCTCGCCGGCACGATGAGCAGGCCCAGCGCCCAGGGGCTGCCTTCGAGCCGCAGCACGGCGTAGAACAGCGGCAGCGCCAGCAGTGGCGCCGGCAGCATGTGCCAAAACTTGCCGCGCCGGGGTGCGTGCATATCCGGCGGAATGCTGACGATGGTGCCCACCGCTGCGGCCGAGGCTGCTTCGCTGCCCAGCACGAGCTGCACCAGCGCCGCAATCACCAGCAGGCCCAGGGCGCTGCCGACGCCGTTGGCGACGTAGTGCGACAGCAGTACGCGCAGGGCCGATCGCATGGTGTGGGTTAGCCCAGCTGGCGCGGGTCCATGTACTGCTGGCGCCAGGCTTCAAAGTCCAGGGTGTCAGCGTCTTCGATGGCTTTTTGCGCCGCCAGCGACTGCGCTGCCAGCGTTTGGTAATGCTGCTGCTGCGCCGCGCTCCAGGGCTGGGCCAGCAGGGCGGCGCGCGCCTGCTGCGACTGGGCGAAGGAAAACGCCTCGAAGCTGCAGCCATGCTGCTGCACCATCTGCGCCAGCACCTGCGCCGAAGGCGTGCGGGCGCTGTCGGCCAGGCGCTCCTGGGCGGCCTGCACGGCGGCGCCGTAATCGAGCCCGCCGTGCGTGGCATCCAGGCGTGCGGCCAGCGGCGCACATTGCGCCAGCACCTGCGCCGCCCAATCGCGCAGCAGCACCGGCTGGCCCTGGCGCAGCAGCTGCAGGCCAGCTTCGCGCCCACGCTCGGCGGCGAGCAGCTGGTTGTGCTTGAGCTCGGCAATTTCCTGCGGCGTATCCGGCGGGCTGTCCGAGAGCAGGCAGTGCAGCAGGAACACGTCGAGCAGGCGCATGGTCTGCGCCGTGATGCCCACACTCTCGAACGGGTCGAGGTCCATGAGCCGCACCTCGACGTACTCCACGCCGCGCTCGCGCAGCGCGTGCAGCGGGCGCTCGCCGCTGCGCACCGTGCGCTTGGGGCGGATGCTGCCGTAGAACTCGTTTTCGATCTGCAGCAAGCTGGTGCCGAGCTGGTTGTAGTCGCCGCCGATGTTGCGGATGCCGATGGCCTCGTACGCCGGGTAAGGCCGCGTCAGGGCCTCGTGCAAGGAATCGGCGTAGCCGGCCAGGCCGTTGTAGCTGACGTTGATGCTCGCCTGGGCCTCGCTCTGGTAGCCCAGGCGCCCCATGCGCAGCGAGGTGGCGTGCGGCAGGTGCAGCGCCTGCCCGCCCTCGCCCAGCGGCTGCAGGCTGTGCGCGCGCCCCTGCACAAAGCAGGGGCACAGCGCCGGCGAGGCGCCAAACAGGTACAGCAGCACGAAGGCATGGCGGCGGAAGTTGCGGATCAGGCCGAAGTATTCGTCGCTCGTCACCCCGGGCAGCGACCAGTTGTAGTGGATGCCCGAGATGGTTTGCATCCGCCGCCCGTAGCGGTGCGCCAGGCCCATGCGGTAGATGCTCTTGGCGCGGCCGATGTGCGAGTGGCCGTAGCGGCCGATGGGGATGGTCTCGTCCGTCGGCAGGCCGCAGGGCATACTCGCCGCCCACAGCAGCTCGCCGCCGCCCTGCTGCAGGGTGCGCAGCACGTACTGGTGAATGTGCGTCAACTCATCGAGGCAGCCTTGCACGCTCTGGTGCGCGCCGGTGATGAGCTCGATTTGCGATTCGCTGTAGTCCGTGGTGATGCTGGCGTGCGTCAGCGCCGCCCCCAGGGCCTGGGGGTGCGGCGTGAGCGCCAGCCCGCCTTCGGCGCGCACGCGCAAGCCCTCTTTTTCTATCCCTCGGCGGATGCCGGCCAGGCGCTCGCCAGAGACGGCGGCCAGACGTTCGTGCAGGGTATTCATACGTTCACAACCTTTTTCTTTTCCAGGTGGGAACTTAGCACGCGCCGCCTGGCGCTGGCTTGAAGCCGGCGTTTTATCCCCGCGCCGCCAATGCCTTGCCGACTTCCAACATGCCCTGGGCGCTGCCATTGGGCGGCACCTGCTCGCCCTCACGCGCGGTCACCTCGGCCAGGCGCGCGGCCAGCTGCTCGGCGGTGTCGGCACCGGCGCCCAGGTAAATGCCCTGCGTGAGGGTGATGTGCGCAGCCTCGAAGCCCCCGGCGCCAGCGCACAAGATGGTGCGCGTGGGCGCGCTCTGGTGCGCCAGCACCAGCATGGCGGGCACCACTGCCTCGGGCTGCAGCGCCTGCAGCACCGGCGGCGGGAACAGCGCCTCGGTCATGCGCGTGGCCGCCGTCGGCGCCAGGGCGTTGACGTGGATGCCCTGCTTGGCACCTTCGAGCGCCAGGGTCTGCATCAGCCCCACCTGCGCCATCTTCGCGGCGCCGTAGTTGGACTGGCCGAAATTGCCGTATAGGCCGCTCGACGAGGTCGTCATGACGATGCGCCCGTACTTCTGCGCCACCATCTGCGGCCACACCGCCTTGCAGCAGTGCACGGCGCCCATCAGGTGCACTTCGAGCACCTGACGAAAATCTTGCAGCTCCATCTTGGCAAAAGACTTGTCGCGCAGGATGCCGGCGTTGTTCACCAGGATATCGACCCGCCCCCAGGCATCGACCGCCTGCGCCACCATGGCCTGCACGGCGTCAAAGTCCGTCACCGAGGCGGTATTGGCCAGCGCCTGGCCGCCAGCGGCCACGATTTCATCGACCACCGCCTGCGCCGCGCCCGTGCTGCCGGCGCTGCCGTCGAGCGCCCCGCCCAGGTCATTGACCAGCACCCGCGCGCCGCGCGCCGCCAGCGCCAGCGCGTGCTGGCGCCCCAGGCCGCCGCCAGCCCCGGTCACGATGGCCACCTGGCCCGAAAAATCCATGCGCTGCATGACTGCCTCCTCCAACTAAAAAACGATGCGGCGCACTCTACCAGCCGCACGGTCTTATCCCGTCACGCACTGGACAAACATGTGGACAACTGTGAACAAGTCCTGTATGACACGCGTAACTTGTTGATTTACAAACACATTCAACGCGCTGCTGATTTTTTGTGCAGCAACAGAGCGGGTTTTCCCGCGCCGGACTGGACAATCATGTGGATAACTGGGGATAAGCCTTGTATGGCCAGCGTAAGTGCTTGATTTGCAAGACAATACCTTGTGCTGCTGAAAATTTAAGCAACACCAACCCCATTCCGCCAGCACTACAACCACTATCATTTTTATAGCTGCTCGCGCTTATTCTGCAAGCGCTAGAGCCATTTTTTATCCTGAAACAAGCCATGACACCCAGCGACCACCCTGCCCTGTACACCGCCCGCATCGCCGGCGAAGACGCGCAATGCGACGCCTTTGCCAACCAGCCGCTGCTGCAATCGCTCGAAGCCGGCGGCATCGCCTGGCCCAGCTCCTGCCGCAACGGCAGCTGCCGCACCTGCATCGGTCAACTGATCGAGGGCCAGGTGCGCTACGAGATCGAATGGCCGGGCGTGACCACCGAGGAGCAGCAGGCCGGCTGCGTGCTGCCCTGCGTTGCCTACCCCGAGGGCGACGTGCGCCTGGCGCGCGAAGGCTGCTAGCAAAGCGGCGTAAAATCCGCGCCTTTGGACGGCACCAGCCGCCCCCTTTGTGGCCGCGCCGCATCGCATGTTCTTTGGCGACAAGACAGGGAACTTGCGCCGCGCCGCGCCCCCGAACCGGCCCCAAGGAAAGCTCCCTCCCATGACTACCCCCCTCACCCCCGTGCCCGTCTCGCCCGTGCAAGACATCGTGGCCGAGATGCGCGCCGGGCGCATGGTCATCCTCGTCGATGAGGAAGACCGCGAAAACGAAGGCGACCTGGTACTCGCCGCCGACCACGTCAGCCCCGAAGCCATCAACTTCATGGCCCGCTTTGGCCGTGGCCTGATCTGCCTGACGCTCTCGCGCGAGCGCTGCGAGCGCTTGCAACTGCCGCCCATGGTGGCACGCAACGGCACCAAGATGGGCACGGCGTTCACCGTCTCCATCGAAGCCGCCGAGGGCGTGACCACCGGCATCAGCGCCGCCGACCGCGCGCGCACCGTCGCCGCCGCCGTCGCCCCCGGCGCCCAGGCGGCCGACCTGGTGCAGCCCGGCCACATCTTCCCGCTGCAGGCGGTCGATGGCGGCGTACTCATGCGCGCCGGCCACACCGAGGCCGGCTGCGACCTCTCCGCCATGGCCGGCTGCAGCCCGGCGGCCGTGATCTGCGAGATCATGAAAGACGACGGCACCATGGCGCGCCTGCCCGACCTGCAGCTGTTCGCCGCCGAGCACGGCATCAAGATCGGCACCATCGCCGACCTGATCGAATACAGAAGCCGCACCGAAACCCTGGTGGAACAAGCCGGCAGCCGCAGCCTGCAAACCGCCTTTGGCGAATTCACCGCCCACGCCTTCCGCGACAAGCCCAGCGGCAGCGTGCACCTGGCCCTGGTGCGCGGCCAGTGGCAAGCCGACACCAGCGTGCCGGTGCGCGTGCACGAGCCGCTGTCGGTGCTCGACCTGCTCGAACCGGGCCGCGCCATGCATTCCTGGAGCCTGGACGCCAGCCTGGCCTACATCGCCGCACAAGGCTGCGGCGTGGCCGTGCTGCTCAACTGTGGCGAAAGCGGCGAGCAGCTGCTGGCGCAGTTCGACGGCAAGGCGCGCGCGGCCCAGGCGCCCGAGCGCGGCCGCATGGACCTGCGCACCTACGGCGTCGGCGCGCAAATTCTGCGCGAGCTGGGCGTGAGCAAAATGCGCCTCATGGGCCAGCCCCGGCGCCTGCCCAGCATGGCCGGCCACGGCCTGGAAGTCACCGGCTACATCACCAAGGAATAAACCATGCAACACGCAGACAAAGGCCAGGCCCGCAGCATCAGCGGCGCCGGCCTGCACATCGGCATCGTCCAGGCACGCTTTAACGAAGGCATCACCAACGCCCTGGCCCAAGCTTGCCGCAGCACCTTGCTCGACCTGGGCGTGAGCGCCGAACACATCACCCTGGTGCAAGTGCCCGGCGCCCTCGAAGTGCCGCTGGCCCTCGCCGCCCTGGCCGAACGCGAGGAGTACGACGCCCTCGTCGCCCTGGGCTGCATCATCCGGGGCGAGACCTACCACTTCGAGCTCGTGGCCAACGAATCGGGCGCGGGCGTGACGCGCGTCGGCCTCGATTACGGCATCCCCGTTGCCAACGCCATTCTGACCACCGAGAACCTCGACCAGGCCGTGGCCCGTCAGACCGAAAAAGGCCGCGACGCCGCCTACGTGGCGGTCGAAATGGCACAGCTGCTCAACGACCTGACCTGAGCACCCCCACCATGAACGACCATTCCAGCCCCGCCAGCCAGCGCCCGCCACGCCAGACGCGCAAGGGCCTGACCAGCACCGGCGCGCGCAAGGCCGCGTCCAAATCGGCGCGCTCGCGCGCCCGCGAATTCGCCCTGCAGGCGCTGTACCAGCACCTGGTGGGCCGCAACGAGCTCACCGCCATCGACCTCTTCACGCGCGACCTGGCCGGCTTTCACAAGGCCGACATCCCGCACTACGAAGCCCTGCTCAACGGCTGCACCCAGATCGAGGCCGACCTCGACGCCCTCATCACCCCGCAGCTCGACCGCAGCCTGGCAGAAATCTCGCCCATCGAGCGCGCCGTGATGTGGATCGGCGTCTATGAATTCATGCACTGCGCCGACGTGCCCTGGCGCGTGGCCATCAACGAGTGCATCGAACTGGCCAAGGAATTCGGCGGCACCGACGGCCACAAATACGTCAACGCCGTGCTCGGCGGCCTCGCGCCCAAGCTGCGCGCTGCCGAGGTGGCGGCCGATGGGCAGCGCGGCGAACGCCCGCAAGCCCCCGCCAGCGACGCCTGACCCTCGTCTCCACCCGCTGGCCCCTACGGCGGCGGGTAACCCACTGCGCCCATGAAACTCTCCCGCCGCGCCCAGCGCATCGAGCCCTTTTACGTCATGGAAGTCGCCAAGGCCGCGCAGGCCCGGGCGGCCGAGGTGGCCAGCGGCGGCGCGCCGATGATTTTTCTCAACATCGGCGAGCCCGACTTCACCGCCCCGCCGCTGGTGCAAGAGGCGGCAGCGCGCGCCATTCGCACCGGGCAGTCGCAGTACACGCCGGCGCTTGGGCTCGACGCGCTGCGCGAGGCCATCAGCGGCTGGTATGCGCAGCGCTTTGGGCTGCACATACCGGCGCGGCGCATCGTCGTCACTGCGGGCGCTTCAGCGGCGCTGCAACTCGCCTGCCTGGCGCTGATCGACGCCGGCGACGAAATCCTCATGCCCGACCCGAGCTACCCCTGCAACCGCCACTTCGTCACGGCGGCCGAGGGCCGGGCGGTGCTGCTGCCCACCGATGCGAGCGCGCGCTTTCAGCTCAGCGCCGCCCAGGTGCAGGCCGCCTGGGGTGAGCGCACGCGCGGCGTGCTGCTGGCCTCGCCGTCCAACCCCACCGGCACCTCGATCGCGCCCGCCGAGCTGCGTGCCATCCACGAGGCGGTGCGCGCCCGTGCCGGCGTGACGCTGATCGACGAGATTTATCTGGGCCTGTCCTACGACAGCGCCTTTGGCCAGAGCGCACTGGCGCTGGGCGAAGACGTCATCAGCATCAACAGCTTCAGCAAGTACTTCAGCATGACCGGCTGGCGCCTGGGCTGGCTGGTGCTGCCCGAGGCGCTGGTGCCCGCCGTCGAGCGCCTGGCGCAAAACCTGTTCATCTGCCCCAGCACCATTGCCCAGCACGCGGCGCTGGCCTGCTTCGCCCCCGAGAGCCTGGCCGAATACGAGCGCCGGCGCGCCGAGTTCAAGGCGCGGCGCGACTACTTCATCCCGGCGCTCAACCAGCTCGGGCTGCAGGTGCCGGTGCTGCCCGACGGTGCTTTCTACGCCTGGGCCGACTGCAGCGCAGCCGCGCAGCAGCTGGGCGTGGCCGGCAGCTGGGAGCTGGCTTTTGCCCTCATGGAACGCGCACACCTGGCCGTCACGCCCGGGCGCGATTTTGGCCTGCACGCGCCCGAGCGCTTCGTGCGCTTTTCCACCGCCAATTCCATGGCGCAGCTGCAAGAGAGCGTGGCGCGGCTGGCGCGCCTGCTGGGGTAAAACCAAGGGATAGAACAAGACCATGGCCTTTACCTTTCCCGTGCGCGTGTATTGGGAGGACACCGATGCCGGCGGCATCGTCTTCTACGCCAATTACCTCAAGTTTTTCGAGCGCGCGCGCACCGAATGGCTGCGCAGCCTGGGCTTTTCGCAGCAGGCGCTGCGCACCGAACACGGCGGCATGTTCGTCGTCAGCCAGGCGCAGCTGCAGTACCTGCGCCCAGCGCGCCTGGACGATGAACTTTGGATCACCGCCCAGGTCAGCGAAAAAGGCCGCGCCGCGTTGACCATAGAGCAGCAGGCGCTACTGAAACCGCAGCAGGCCGGGGCCGCCCCGACGCTGCTGTGCCAGGGGCAGGTGCGCGTCGGCTGGGTCGATGGCACCCACCTGCGCCCGGCCCGCATCCCGAATTTTGTGTTGGAAACCTTTGCATGAACTCCCAAGACATGTCCATCGTCAACCTCATGCTGCACGCCAGCTGGGTGGTGCAGCTGGTGATGCTGCTGCTCATCGGCGTCTCCATCTCCAGCTGGGCAGCGATTTTTCGCAAATTTTTTGCCTTGAAGCGCGTGCGCGCGCTCAACGAGGAATTCGAGCGTGAATTCTGGTCCGGCACCAGTCTGAACGAGCTTTTTTCCGCCGCCGCGCAAAACGCCAAGCACTGCGGCCCGATGGAGCGTATTTTCGCCAGCGGTATGCGCGAATACCAAAAGCTGCGCGAGCGGCGTATCACAGACCCCGGCACGCTGCTCGACGGTGCGCGCCGCGCCATGCGCGCGAGCTTCCAGCGCGAGATGGACGTGGTCGAATCGAGCCTGTCCTTCCTCGGCTCGGTGGCCTCGGTCAGCCCTTACGTGGGCCTGTTTGGCACCGTCTGGGGCATCATGCACGCCTTCACCGGCTTTGCCGGCATGGAGCAGATCACCCTGGCCACCGTCGCCCCGGGCATTGCCGAGGCCCTGGTCGCCACCGCCATCGGCCTGTTCGCCGCCATTCCGGCCGTGATTGCCTACAACCGCTTTGCGCGCGAGATCGATCGCGTGGCCATGCACCAGGAGACTTTCATCGAGGAGTTCTCCAACATCCTGCAGCGCAACCTGGGCGCGCATTCGCCCTCGGGCCACTGACACCGGAAGCCCCCTATGCCCGCCATGGCCTCGCGCAGCGGCAGCCGCCGCCGCGCCATGAACGAAATCAATATGGTGCCCTTCATCGACGTGATGCTGGTGCTGCTCATCATCTTCATGGTGACGGCGCCCATGCTCACGCCCGGCAGCATCGACGTGCCCAGCGTCGGCAAGAGCAAGAACCAGCCCAAGGCGTTTGCCAGCGTCATCGTCACCAAGGACGGCAGCCTGCGCTTCAAGACCAAGGACGCCGAGCGCAGCCTGAGCACGCGCGAGCTGGGCGAAGCCGCCAAGAGCTGGCAGCAAGCGCAGCCCGAGGGCTCGGCCATCATCATCGCCGCCGACAAGAACGTGCAGTACGAGACCGTGGTCAAGGCCATGGATGCGCTGCAGCGCGCGGGTGTGCAGCGCGTGGGCCTGTCGGTCAAACAAGGGAACCCTTGAGAGCGCCGCCGGCTCCATGACCACCATGACCCCGAGTTTGCGCGACCGCGATCAGTTTGCCCCGCCACCACCGCCTGGGCGGATGCGCGCCGTGGTGCTGGCCGTTTTGGCCCACGCCATCCTCATCGGCGCCCTGACCTGGGGCGTGCGCTGGAAGGCCAGCGCCGAGCAGCCCGCCGTCGAGGCCGAGCTGTGGTCGGCCCTGCCGCAGCAGGCCGCGCCGCGCGAAGTGCTGCCGCCCCCACCCCCACCGCCGCCCGAACCCACCCCGGCACCAGCCCCACCGCCGCCGGCCCCACCCACTCCCGCCCCCAAGGTGCAGGAGCCGCCCGACACGCACGAGGCCGAGATCGCCCTGGCGCAAAAGAAAAAACGCCTGGAAGAAGAGAAAAAACGCCACCAGCAAGAGATCGAGCAAGAGAAGAAGGACAAGGAACGGCGCGCGCACCTGGAGCAGGAGAAAAAAGAGCGCCTGCAAAAAGAAAAGGCCGAAAAAGAGAAAGCCGACAAGGCCAAGGCAGAGAAAGAAAAAGCCGAGAAGGAAAAGGCAGAAAAAGCCGAGCACGAAAAGCAGTTGGCCGAGAAGAAAAAACTCGCCGACGACAAGCGCCGCGCCGACGCTGCTGACGCCAAGCGCGCCGAGGAATTCCGCAAAGAGCAAATGGCGCGCATGGCCGGTCTTGCCGGCGCCAGCGGCGGCGCCAACGCCACGGGCAGCGCCAAGCAAAGCTCCGGCCCCTCGGGGAGCTACGGCGGCAAGGTGGCGGCCAAGGTCAAGCCCAACATCATCTACCCCGACGCCGTGGTGGGCAACCCGCGCGCCGAGGTCGAGGTGCGGGCGGCGCCCGACGGCACCATCGTCGGACGCAAGCTCATCCAATCGAGTGGCAACAAAGCCTGGGACGAGGCCGTGCTGCGCGCTCTGGATAAAACCGAAACCCTGCCGCGCGACGTGGACGGGCGCGTGCCCGCCACCATCGTCATCGGCTTTCGGCCGCAAGATTGACCCCGCGCCGCCCAAGGCAGGGGCGGCGAGGGGACAATCGCCCCCCATCATGACCCTCAAAGCCCCCGAACTGCTGCTGCCCGCAGGCAGCCTCGACAAAATGCGCGCCGCCTACGACTTTGGCGCCGACGCCGTCTATGCCGGCCAGCCGCGCTACAGCTTGCGCGCGCGCAACAACGAATTTCGCCTGGAGCAAATCGCCCAGGGCATTGAAGAAGCGCACGCACGCGGCAAAAAATTCTTCGTCACCAGCAACCTGATTGCGCACAACGACAAGGTGCGCACCTACCTGCGCGACATCGAGCCCGTCATCGCCTGCCAACCCGACGCCTTCATCATGGCCGACCCGGGCCTCATCATGATGGTGAAAGAAAAATGGCCTGAAACCGAGATTCACCTCTCGGTGCAGGCCAACACCACCAACTACGCCACCGTCCGGTTTTGGCAAAAAATGGGCGTCTCGCGCATCATCCTCTCGCGCGAGCTGAGCCTGGACGAGATCGAAAAAATCCGCCAGGAATGCCCGGACATGGAGCTCGAAGTGTTCGTGCACGGCGCGCTGTGCATTGCCTACTCGGGCCGCTGCCTGCTCTCGGGCTACTTCAACCGCCGCGACCCCAACCAGGGCACCTGCACCAACGCCTGCCGCTGGGAATACAAAACGCACGACGCCACCGTCGATCCCAACACCGGCGAGGCCCTGGCCACCGGCATGGACAAGGGCTTTAGCTTCGAGCAAGCGCGCGAAGAGGCCGACAGCCAGTTCACCAGCACCTGCGGCAGTGGCCAGCGCCACCCCAAGGCCGACCAGGTGTACCTGATCGAAGAAATTGGCCGGCCCGGCGAGCTCATGCCCATCATGGAGGACGAGCACGGCACCTACATCATGAACAGCAAGGACCTGCGCGCCGTCGAGCATGTGCAGCGCCTGGTGGAGATCGGCGTCGATTCGCTCAAGATCGAGGGCCGCACCAAGAGCCTGTACTACGTCGCGCGCACCGCCCAGGTGTACCGCCGCGCCATCGACGACGCGGTGGCCGGCCGCCCGTTCAACCCGCATTTGATTACGGAGCTCGAGGGCCTGGCCAACCGGGGCTACACCGGCGGCCTCTTGGAGCGCCGCCCGGCCAACGATTACCAGAACTACGAAACCGGCAACAGCGTGCTGCAGCGCGCGCACTTCGTCGGCGAGGTGCGCAGCTGGGAGGGCGGCATGGCCGAGGTGGAAACCAAGAACCGCTTTGCCGTCGGCGACCTGCTGGAGATCATCCACCCCAGCGGCAACCGCCAGGTCAAGCTCGAACACATGTTCAACCTCGAAGGCGAGCCCGTGCAGGTTGCCCAGGGCAGCCCGGTGCGCGTGCGCATCCCGCTGGAAGGCCCAGCCGAGGGTGCCTTGATTTCCAGATTGCTATAAAAATAATAGCTGCTAGCGCTTACCAGATAAGCGCTAGCAGCTGTTTTTATCCTCAAATCAGCGCGCCAACGCCGGGTACACGGCCCCTGGGGCCAGGCGAGGCGTTACCGGGTGGCCATGCGCCACTGCCATCGACGACGCCACCGACGCCGTCGCCAGATTCCCCGCCACCTTGAAGCGCTGCACCAGGCTGCGCAGGTGCTCGGACTGCTGGTGCATACTTTGCGCCGCCGCCGCGCTTTGCTCCACCAGGGCGGCGTTTTGCAGCGTCATCTGGTCGAGCGCGCCCACCGCCTGGTTGATCTGCGCCACGCTGTCGCGCTGCTCGGCGACGCTGGCGTTGATCTCGCTCATCACGGCGCTGGCACCCTGGATGGACTGCACCACCTCGGTCATGGTGCTGCCCGCGCTTTGCACCAGGCGCGCACCGTCGGCCACGCGATCGACCGAATCCTGGATCAGCTGCTTGATTTCCTTGGCCGCCTGGGCGCTGCGCTGGGCCAGCTGGCGCACCTCGGCGGCAACCACGGCAAAGCCCCGGCCCTGCTCGCCCGCGCGCGCGGCTTCCACGGCGGCGTTGAGCGCCAGGATGTTGGTTTGGAAGGCGATGCTGTCGATGACGCCGGTGATGTCGGCAATCTTCTGGCTGCGCTGGTGGATGTCGCCCATGGTCGTCACCACCTGCTGCACCACCGCCCCACCCTGCTCGGCCACGCGCGAGGCCTGCTGCGCCAGACCCGCCGCCTGCTGCGCGCCGCCGGCGGTGGTCTGCAAGGTTTGCGTCAGCTGCTGCATGGCACCGGCGGCCTGCTGCAGGTGGCTGCTGGTTTGCTCGGTGCGCTGCGACAAATCCTGGTTGCCGCTGGCAATCTCGGCGCTCGCCAGGGCAATGGCGTCGCCGCTCTCGCGCACCTCGTGGATCATGCCGCCGAGCGAGCCGCTCATGCTGCGCATGGACTGCAGCAGGTGGCCGAATTCATCCATGCGCGCGATGGGCACCTGCACGTCCAGGTCGCCCGCCGCAATCTGCCCGGCCACGCCGTTGGCCTGCACCAGCGAGCGGCGAATGCTGTTGATGACGAAATACGCGCCCACGGTGATGCTCACGAGCAGCAACAGCATCTTGAGTGCCGCCGAACGCACCACGCCCTGGCGCGAGGCGCCCATCTCGGCACGCATGTCCGACAACGCCTGCGCCTCCTGTTGCACCAGCTGCTGCAAGCCCTGCAAATAGGCCGCCGTAGCCTGGCGCAACGGGCCGCGCAGCAGTGCGCGGCTGGCCTCTTGCGAGCCCGCCGTTTTAAGCCCCAGCGCCTCCTGGCGATGGCCCTGCATGGTCTGGCGCAACTGCAGCACCTGCGCCAGGCGCTGGCGCGCAGCATCATTGGGCGCGCTGGTTTCGAGCTGCTGCACCAAGGCGGCGATGGCGGTCGTCGTCTGGGTAATCTCGGCGTTGAACTCGGCATCGTCCTGCGCATCGTGCCCCAGCACCAGCGCCTGGGTGCGTGCGGCATTCACCTGCGCCAGCGCATTCCACTGGCCTGCATGTTCGAGCCGCTGCGACAGCACCCGATCGCGTTCGCTAAAAAGCTTTTGCTGGCTGGCAGAGTTGAGCCCCGCCAGAATCAAAATGGTGACAGCACCCACGATGATGGTGGCCACACCCAGCCACAGTTTTTGCGTCACACTCAAATTTTTCATGCCCAGCTCCGGCCAAAATTAAAAAAGCACGCTCGTGCTGGTAACAATTAGACACCCTCACCCCCCCTTTCCCACCTAGGGTAAGTACCGTTTATTTGCAGACTGCGTGCTCTATTGCCACAGGATTGGCGCCGGTTCTCGGGCTCGGAGACAATAGCAACCCCATTTTTCAAAGGCCCCAGCGGGCCTTTTGTTTTTGCTGCCATGACGATTGACATCACCGTCCTGCCCGAGCTGCAGGCCTACATCGACCCCCTGACCCCGGAAGAAGACGAGGCGCTCGAACGCAGCCTGCTGACCGAGGGCTGCCGCGACGCGCTGGTGCTGTGGGGCACCATCCTGGTCGATGGCCACAACCGCTACCGCCTGTGCCAAAAACATGGCCTGCCGTTTCGCACGGTGCAAAACGAGCGCTTTCAAAACATGGAAGACGTGCACCTGTGGATGATCGACCAGCACCTGGGGCGGCGCAGCATTTCTGACTTCCAGCGCGGCGTGCTGGCGCTGCGCAAGCGCGAGATCATCGCCAGCCGGCGCAGCACGGCTGCTGCTGCCGTGATGGCCGCCAAGGCTGAAGCTGCGCCAGAAGACACGCAAGCGCCCTGGGAGGGCGAAACCGACCCCGCCGTAGCCCAGGCCCTGGCGAACGTGCCCAAGGTGCCCGACGAGGCCCTGGACACGCGCGAGGCCCTGGCCCGCGCCGCGCGCCTGACGGCGGCGCAGGTGAAGATGATCGAGACCATCCACCAAAACGCTGCGCCCGAGGTGGTGGCAGCGGTGAAGTCGGGCGAGCTCTCGCTCGGCGCGGCCGCCGTCGTCGCCAGCTTGCCGGTGGCCGAGCAACAAACCGCCGCCGCTGCCGGCGCGCAAGAGCTCAAGCAGGCCGCACGCCGCGTACGCGAAGCGAAGAAAAAGCCCAAGGCCACTGCTGCCGAGAGCGACGCCACCGAGGCCGCACCAGCCGACAGTGCCGCGCTGCAGGCGCGCATTACCGAGCTCGAAGCCGAGAACGAGCGCCTGCGCCAGCAGGTCAAGGCGCTGCAGGAGCTGCTGGCCGAATAAGCCCAGGGCCGTTCAGCTGCCCAGCGGGCGCAGCAGCTCGGCCAGATCGTTTTCGGTGAAAAGCGGCTGCCCACGCCCAGTGGCGCCAGCGAGCAGGCCCGCCGCCAGGGCGGCCTTGCGCTCCTGCAGCGCCAGGATGCGCTCCTCAATCGTGCCGCTGGCCACGAGCTTGTAGACCATGACCTGGTTTTCCTGGCCGATACGGTGCGCGCGCCCGGTGGCCTGGGCCTCCACTGCCGGGTTCCACCAGGGGTCGTAGTGGATCACGGTGTCGGCCTGGGGCAGGTTCAGCCCGGTGCCGCCGGCCTTGAGGCTGATGAGGAACAGCGGCACCTCGCCACTGGTAAAGCGTGCGATCGCGGCCTCGCGTTTTTGCGTCTGGCCGGTGAGTTTGGTCCACGCCAGGCCAGCGGCCTGCAGGCGTTCCTCGATCAACGTCAACATGCTGGTGAACTGCGAGAACAGCAGCACGCGCCGGCCCTCGGCCAGCATCTCGGTGAGCAGCTCCATCAACAGTTCCAGCTTGGCCGAATGCCGCGCCTTGGCAGCGGCGCTGGTTTTTACCAAACGCGGGTCGCAGCAGACCTGGCGCAGCTTCAAAAGCGCATCGAGCACCTGGATCTGCGAGCGCGCCAGGCCCTTGTCGGCCAGGGCATCGCGCACGCTTTTTTCTGTCGCCAGGCGAATGGTTTCGTACAAATCGGCCTGCACGCCGTCGAGCTCCACGCTGGTCACGCTCTCGATGCAAGGCGGCAGCTCCGTCGCCACCAGCACCTTGGTGCGCCGCAGCATGAAGGGCGTGACGCGCTGGCGCAGGCGCAGCAGGGCTTCGCTGTCGCCCTGCTTTTCGATCGGCTGGCGAAACAGCTCGCCAAAGCGCCGCTGGCTGCCCAGGAATCCAGGCATGAGGAAATGGAACAAGCTCCAGAGCTCACCCAGGTGGTTTTCCAGCGGCGTGCCCGACAGGGCCAGGCGCTGGCGTGCGTCGATTTGCGCCACCACCTGCGCCGCCTGGGTGCTGGCGTTCTTGATGTGCTGCGCCTCGTCGAGCACCAGCACATGCCAACGCTGCGCGAGCCAGCGCTCGCGGTCGCGCTGCAGCAGGGAATACGGGGCGATCAGCAGGTCGCAGTCCTGTACGAAGTCGCCACTGTGGCGCTCCAGGCCATGCCAGATGCGGGTGCGCAGGCTGGGGGCAAAGCGCTCGGCCTCGCGCCGCCAGTTGCCCAGCAGGCTGACCGGCGCAATCACCAGGCAGGGCCGATCGAGCCGCCCGGCCTCTTGCTCGCACAACAGGTGCGCCAGGGTCTGCAGCGTCTTGCCCAGGCCCATGTCGTCGGCCAGCACGCCACCCAACTGGTGCTGGCGCAGAAACTGCAACCAGGCCATGCCCTGGCGCTGGTAGGGGCGCAGCTCGGCCTGCAGCCCGGTCGGCGGCGCCACCTCGGGCAGCTGGCCGGCAGCGGCGAGCTGCCCGACCAGGGCGCGCAGCTGCTCGGCGCCCTGCCACTGCGCGCCCTCGCCCAGAGCGGCGGCAGTGCGCAGCGCCTCCAGGCGCGACAGGCGCAGGTGGCCGGCCTGCAGCGCCTGCAGTTCGCGCTCGCCCACCAGCTCCAGCAAGGCACGCAACCAGGGCTTGAGCGGTGCCGAGGGCAGGCGCAGCCAGCGGCCATCGGCCTGCTCGCGCCATAGCCAGTCGGGCAGCTGCGGGCCGTCGGGCCCGGGCTCGACCTGCGCCAGCCAGTCGGGCAGCCAGGGCAGGATGTCCTGGCGCTCGCCGTTGAGGTAGATGCCCAGCGACAGATCGAACCAGGCTGGCTGCGCATCGGGCGTCAGCGCGGCCCATTCGCCGTCTTGCACCTGCATCTGCACTTCAATGTCGTCCACCTGCTGCACCCATTGCGCCAACAAAGGATCGAGCTCCAGCACAAAGCCGGCGGCGCGCAGCGGCTGCCAGTCCTGCAGCGCCCAATCGAGCCAGCAGCGGGTATCGGGCCGCCCAAACCCACCCTGCCCTTGTGCCTGCAGGCCCAGCAGCTGCAGCTGCGCGCAGGCAGCGGCCTCGGCCGACAGGTCGCGCGTGAGCAGCACGGGCGGGCCATCACCGCCAGGCCGGGGCATCACCACCTGCGCGCCGGGCTGGCTCCACCAGCCACGCAAGCCGGCATAGTCAAAGCGCAGCACCGCCACGACCAACCCATGCCGGCGCCGCTCTTCGGCTGGCGCCAGGGCCAGCTGCAGCACCGCCCGGGGCGGTACCTGGGGCCAGGGCTCGGGGGCCTGCACCTGCGGCGGCAGCGACAACGGCGCCATGCGCTGCAGCAGCCGTCCCTGGGAATCGTGGAAACTGTTGGCTGGCATGGGGGGGGCCGCCAGCAGCAGCGCCAGTTGCCCGGCGTTGAGCCCATCGGGCAAGGCCAGGGTGCCGCAGCAGCCCTGCACGCCATCGACGAACAATGCCGGCGGGCCGGCATGGATGAAAAACGGTTGCGCCCAACCCAATGCACCGGTGCGGGGCGCAGGAGCGGCATCGGCAGCGGAGTGCAAGCGCGGCTGCAAGCGCCACAGGGCCGGTGCCTTGCCCGCCACCGCTGGCTGCTCCTGCCACCGCCAGTCAAGGCTGCGCCCCTCCTCCCAGTACAGGGGGGCACCTACCATCTGACCGACGTCGTCGCACAGGAACAGGCGCCCCGTGCTGGCGGCGGTCTGCAGCAGCAGGCGCCCAATGGCGCCTTGCAACATGCAGTCGGCGCTGCTGCCGTGGCCGGCATGGCCCCCGGCGAGCGCCTCGATCGCTCGCACGCAATCGCGGTCCGGCCCCGCTTGGCGCAAGGATTCGAGCGTATACACCGTGCTGTAGCCCGGGCTGCGCGACTTGTTCCAGCCGCCGCGCTGCCCCCAGCGGGCAACACGCCAGTGCAGCGCCAGCTGCTCGGTACCACCGCGCACGCGCTGGTGGCGCAACAGGTAGAGGGGGTATTCCTCGCCGGCCTGCAGGCTGTGCACGGCGGCCTCGGCCGCCGGCGCCAATTCGTCGAGGCGATCGAGCCAGTGCGCCACCTCCTGCGCCGCGTGCAGTCCCGGGTCCGGGGCACGCTGCGGCACGGCCCCGCCCTGCAGCGCATTCACCCCCTGTTGCGCCGCTGCCTGCAACACCAGGGCAACGCCGTGCTTGCAATCGGCGCCGACGGGGCAGGTGCAGTCGCTGGCAAATTGGGCCACACCACCGCGCCCGTCGAGCTGCACCGTTAACTGCACCTCATAGGGCTCGAATTGCGTGCCCTGAACCTCACCCTCGATGCTCCAGCGCCGCTCCGACACCAGCTCCAGGCTGCAAGCGAGCACCTTGCGCCCGCGAAACAGGAGCAGGCCACGGTCGTAGGCGGCGGCAGGCACATGGCGGCGCAGGGAGTCGGGGATGAAAAAGAACATGGGATCGGCTGGCAGAGAAAACGCGCAAAACCGGCTATTGTGGCCTGCCCCAGGCCGGTGGCACGCGCCAGGGCCGGCCTGCCAACGATAAAAAAACCCGCCCGGGCCGAGGCCGGGGCGGGGTGGTGCAGAAGCCTGGGCGCGAACGCTTACACGGCCTTGGCCACTTCGGCGTATTCCTCGATCTGGTCGAAGTTCATGTAGCGGTACACGCTGGCCTTGTCAGCGTCGATCACGCCCATTTCCTGGAGGTACTCCTCCTTGGTGGGGAGCTTGCCCAGGCGCGAGGCGATGGCGGTGAGCTCGGCGCTGCCCAGGAACACGTTGGTGTTCTTGCCCAGGCGGTTGGGGAAGTTGCGGGTGGAGGTGGAAATCACCGTCGCACCTTCATGCACCTGCGCCTGGTTGCCCATGCACAGCGAGCAGCCGGGCATTTCGGTGCGTGCGCCAGCCGTGCCAAAAGCGGCGTAGTGGCCTTCCTTGAGCAGCTCGTTCTGGTCCATCTTGGTCGGCGGGGCAATCCACAGCTTGGTGGGGATGTCACGCTGGCCGCCCAGCAGCTTGGCAGCAGCACGGAAGTGGCCGATGTTGGTCATGCACGAGCCGATGAAGGCTTCGTCGATCTTGGTGCCGGCGACTTCGGACAGGAACTTGGCGTCGTCCGGGTCGTTGGGGCAGCAGACGATGGGTTCCTTGATGTCGGCCAGGTCGATCTCGATCACGGCGGCGTACTCGGCGTCCTTGTCGGCTTCGAGCAGGTCGGGCTTGGCCAGCCAGGCTTCGACCTTCTCGATGCGGCGCGCCAGGGTCTTGGCGTCCTGGTAGCCGTCGGCGATCATGTTCTTCATCAGCACGATGTTGGAGCGCAGGTATTCCTTGATCGGCTCGGGGTTGAGCTTGATGGTGCAACCTGCGGCGCTGCGCTCGGCGGAGGCGTCCGACAGTTCAAACGCCTGCTCCACTTTCAGGTCCGGCAGGCCTTCGATTTCCAGCACCTTGCCGGAGAAGACGTTGATCTTGCCGGCCTTGGCCACGGTCAGGAGCCCTTGCTTGATGGCGTACAGCGGAATGGCGTGCACCAGGTCGCGCAGCGTGACACCCGGCTGCAGCTCGCCCTTAAAGCGCACCAGCACGGATTCGGGCATATCGAGCGGCATCACGCCCGTGGCGGCGCCAAAGGCCACCAGGCCCGAGCCTGCGGGGAAGCTGATGCCGATGGGGAAGCGCGTGTGCGAGTCGCCGCCCGTGCCCACGGTGTCGGGCAGCAGCAGGCGGTTGAGCCAGGAGTGGATCACGCCGTCGCCCGGGCGCAGGGCCACGCCGCCCCGGTTGGCGATGAAGTTCGGCAGCTCGCGGTGCATCTTGGCATCCACCGGCTTGGGGTAGGCCGCCGTGTGGCAGAAGGACTGCATCACCATGTCGGCGGAGAAGCCCAGGCAGGCGAGGTCTTTGAGCTCGTCGCGGGTCATGGGGCCGGTGGTGTCCTGGCTGCCCACGGTGGTCATCTTGGGCTCGCAGTAGGTACCGGGGCGGATGCCCTGGCCTTCAGGTAGGCCGCAGGCACGGCCGACCATTTTTTGCGCCAGGGTAAAGCCCTTGCCGCTGTCCTTCGGCGCCACAGGCAGGCGGAAGGCGGTGGAGGCGGCCAGGCCCAGGGCCTCGCGCGCCTTGGCCGTCAGGCTGCGGCCGATGATGAGGTTGATACGGCCACCGGCGCGCACTTCGTCGAGCAGCACCTGGCTCTTGAGCGCAAACTCGGCCACGGTCTCGCCGTTCTTGACGATCTTGCCCTCGTAGGGCAGCACGTCGATGACGTCGCCCATTTCCAGCTTGGAGACGTCCACTTCGATCGGCAGCGAGCCCGAGTCTTCCTGCGTGTTGAAGAAGATGGGGGCAATCTTGCCGCCCAGGGTGACGCCGCCAAAGCGCTTGTTGGGCACGAAGGGAATGTCTTCGCCCGTGGCCCAGATGACGCTGTTGGTGGCCGACTTGCGGCTCGAACCCGTGCCCACCACGTCGCCCACGTAGGCAACGATGTGGCCTTTTTTCTTTAGGTCGTCGATGAACTGCATCGGGCCGCGCTTGCCGTCTTCCTCGGGCTTGAAGGCCGCGTCGGGGCGCGTGTTCTTGAGCATCGCCAGGTAGTGCATGGGGATGTCGGGGCGGCTCCAGGCGTCGGGCGCGGGCGAGAGGTCGTCGGTGTTGGTTTCGCCGGGCACCTTGAAGACGGTGACGGTGATTTTCTTCTCGACTTCGGGGCGGCTGGTGAACCACTCGGCGTCGGCCCAGCTTTGCACCACTTCCTTGGCCTTGGCATTGCCGGCCTTGGCCTTGTCGGCGACGTCGTTGAAGTAGTCGAACATGAGCAGGGTCTTCTTCAGCCCTGCAGCGGCCACGCCCGCCACTTCGGCGTCGTCGAGCAGCTCGATCAGCGGGTGCACGTTGTAGCCGCCCACCATGGTGCCCAGCAGCTCGGTGGCCTTGGCCTTGGAGATCAGGCCGACCGCGATGTCGCCATGCGCCACGGCAGCGAGGAAGCTGGCCTTGACCTTGGCCGCGTCGTCCACGCCCGGGGGCACGCGGTGGGTCAGCAGGTCGAGCAGGAATTCGGCTTCACCGGCGGGCGGGTTCTTGATCAGCTCGATCAGCTCGGCGACCTGCTTGGCGTCCAGCGCCAGCGGCGGAATGCCCAGGGCGGCGCGCTCGGCAACGTGGGCGCGGTAGGCTTTCAACATGTTTTCTCCAGTCGTTTTCAAAAGTGGGGCAAGCGAAACTTATTGCTCTGCCGGCGCGGGCGCCGGTTTGTCCAGCAGGCTGGGCGGGGGATTGATCTTCATGGCCTGGGCCACGGCGACCTGTGCCGGGCTCATGCATTCGTCGGCCAGGCGCTGGCCGAGTTTTTGGTTCATGAGCATGGATTTATTGGCAATCTGCAGCCAGACGGCGCCGCGCTGCGTGTCTTCGAGGCGGATGGCGCCGGTGGCGGACGACACCGGGGTCATGTGGTACGCAAAGCCCTTGCCGGTGACGTTGAAGCGCCCGGGCGCCTTGGGGTCGGCAGCGACGTTGACCGAAGCGCCAAGCTCACAGGCGATGGCGCCGGTGTGCACCTGCTCGGCAATCGCCATTTGCTCGGGCGCGAGCTCAGCGCTCTTGGCGTCGGCCTCGGTGGCGGCCATGGAGGCGGCCACCGCCGCTGCCGTGGCCGCAGCGCCGGCGCGCTGCGCGGTCTTGTGCTTGGAGGCAGCGGGGGCCTTGGCCTGATGGCTGCTGACGGCGGTTTTTTTCGCCGCTACGGGCGCTGCAGCCTTGGCATTTTTGGCCGCTTTAGCCGTTGGGGTGGCTTTAGCGCCAGCCTTGCTGTTTTTGGCAGGCTGATCGGGGGCGGCCAGGGTCAGCAAAGGGGTCAACAGGAGCGCACAGGCGAGAAGCTTCTTCATGACGGACTCGACGGAGAAAAACAAGGGCCCGCATCATAAAACCAGGGCTTTACCCCTGCGGGCAATGCTTGAGCGGTTTGCTGGGCACGCTCTAGCACCTGCCAGTAATAACGGTAGCTGGCGCGGTCGTGCAGCACGCCGGCGTGGTTGATGGGCGCCCAATCGGCAGCGGCTGCGGCCAGCAGGATGTACGCGGCTTCTTCGACGGCACTGGCCTCGGGCGCAAAGGCGGCGAGGATGGGGCGAATCTGCCCCGGGTGGATGCTCCACATGCGGGTGTAGCCCAGCTCCTGCGCAGCGCGGCGCGCGGCCGTTTCCAGCGCCTGGGGGTTGGAAAATTCCGTGACCACGCAGTGCGAGGGCACTTTGCCGTGGGCATGGCAGGCGCTGGCCACCTCCAGCTTGGCGCGCAGCACCAGGGGGTGGCTGAACTGGCCCTGCACGCCCATGGCGGCGGCGGGGATCGCCCCGCCGTGGGCCGAGACGAAATCCATCAGGCCAAAGCTCAGGCTTTGCACGCGCGGGTGCGCGGCAATGTCAAAGGCGCGGTGCACGGCGGCGGGCGATTCGATGAGCGCGTGCAGCGGCAGCTGCGGGGCACCGGCGGCGTCCACGGCCCGCACGGCGCGTTCGATATCGGCTGGCGACTCGACCTTGGGCAGCATGAGGTGGCACAGGCGCTGGCCGGCGCGGCCCACGATGGTGGCCACGTCCGCGCCAAAGGCGGGGTGGTCCACCGGGTGCACGCGCACCGCCACGCGGGCGCCGGGCGCGGCCTCGGCCAGCACCAGAGCGGCCACCAGGGCGGCGTGCGCGGCCTCGGCGCCGACGGGGGCGCCGTCTTCACAGTCCAGGGTGACGTCGAACACGCAGCGCCCCAACTCGGCCTGCATCTGCGCCTGCAGCTGCAGGCTTTTGCGCATACGCTCGGGCGCTCCGCTGTAGTGGTCGCACACCGGCAAAGAGACGGCGCCGGCCTGGGCGCCAAGCAGAATCTCTTTGGGGTGGGGGGCAGCGGTCATGGGTGCAGGGGCCAAAAAGCGAAGGGAGCAAAAGGGACGAAGGGGACAGCAGGCTCAAAAAAATCGTGTGGCGGCCCCGGGGGCGCAGGCGGCCACAGGATGTCTCTGATTAAAAAGAGAGCTGCTTGCGCAGGCCTGACAAGGGTTTGCGGCACATTTCATGCCGCAACCCTTATTCATCAAGCGCGAGCAGCTATCATTTTTACAGCAGGTGCTTCACGCCGTCCTGCTCGCCCTGCAGCTCGGCCAGGGTCTTGTTGATGCATTCCTGGCTGAAGGCGTCGATCGGCAGGTCCTTGACGATGGTGTACTTGCCGCCTTCGCAGGTGACGGGGTAGCCGAACATCACGTCCTTGGGGATGCCGTATTCGCCGTTGGACGGGATGCCCATGGTGACCCACTTGCCGTTGGTGCCCAGGGCCCAGTCGCGCATGTGGTCGATGGCGGCGTTGGCAGCCGAGGCCGCCGACGACAGGCCGCGTGCAGCGATGATGGCCGCGCCGCGCTTGCCCACGGTGGGCAAGAAGGTGTTGGCGTTCCAGTCGTGGTCGTTGATGGTGTCCTTGACGGACTTGCCGCCCACGGTGGCAAAGCGGTAGTCGGCGTACATGGTGGGCGAGTGGTTGCCCCACACGGCCAGCTTCTCGATGTCGCCCACGGCGCAGCCGATCTTGGTGGCGATTTGCGAAGCAGCGCGGTTGTGGTCCAGGCGCAGCATGGCGGTGAAGTTCTCGCGCGGCAGGTCGGGCGCGCTCTTCATGGCGATGTAGGCGTTGGTGTTGGCGGGGTTGCCCACCACCAGCACGCGCACATTGCGCGAGGCCACGGCGTTCAGGGCCTTGCCCTGGGCGGTGAAAATCTGGGCGTTGGCGGCCAGCAGGTCAGCGCGCTCCATGCCGGGGCCGCGCGGGCGGGCGCCGACGAGCAGGGCGTAATCGGTGTCCTTGAAGGCGGTCATGGGGTCGGCGTGGGCCTCGATGCCAGCCAGCAGCGGGAAGGCGCAGTCTTCGAGTTCCATGATCACGCCCTTGAGCGCGTTCTGGGCTTTTTCGTCCGGAATTTCGAGCAGTTGCAGGATGACGGGCTGGTCCTTGCCCAGCATTTCGCCGGAGGCGATGCGGAACAGGAGGGCATAACCGATTTGGCCAGCAGCGCCGGTAACGGCTACGCGGACGGGCTTTTTGCTCATGGTGAGACTCCGATCAGGGGTAAAAAAACGGTGTGGTGCAAGGCCCCGCACCCACGTCTGTCACCAGCAGCGCGCGCCCTGCAAAACAGGGGCCGAGTGTACTGCCGAATCAGTGCCTCAGTCAATTTGTCTTATGTCTTATATAAGATATGATTAGACATTCAGCGGACTGTCGTGCACCATGGCGCGCACCCCGCTTTTGCCACCATGACCCAGACCCCGCCCGCCCTCACGGAAGCCGCCGCTGCACCCAGCGGCGCGGGCCAAATCACCCCCGCGTTCAGCCCGCTGTACCAGCAAATCAAGGATCTGATCCTGCAAAGCCTGCAGGCCGGCGAATGGAAGCCGGGCGAGGCCATCCCGAGCGAGATGGAGCTGGCGGCGCGCTTTCGCGTCAGCCAGGGCACGGTGCGCAAGGCCATCGACGAGCTTGCCGCCGACAACCTGGTGGTGCGCCGCCAGGGCAAGGGCACGTTTGTGGCCACGCACGCCGAACAACAAGTGCAGTACCGCTTTTTGCGCCTGCAGCCCGACCAGGGCGACGTCAGCGAAGAAGGCCCAGCGCAGCGGCGCATCATCGACTGCAAGCGCGTGCGCGCCAGCGCCGAAGTGGCGCGCCTTTTGCAGCTGCGCACCGGCGACGCCGCCATGCAGGTGCGCCGCGTGCTCGACTTTGCCGGCACCCCCACCATCTTGGAAGACATCTGGCTGCCCGGCCACGCCTTCAAGGGCCTGAGCGCGCAGCACATGGCCGCCTACCCCGGCGCCACCTACGCCATGTTTGAGCTCGACTTTGGCGTGCGCATGGTGCGCGCCGAAGAAAAACTGCGCGCCGTGCTGCCCGATGCCGAGCAGGCGCAGCTGCTGGCCGTGGACTGCGCCACGCCGCTGCTCTCCGTCGAACGCCTGGCCTATACCTACAACGATGTTCCGATGGAGTTACGGCGCGGCCTGTACCGCACCGACACCCATCACTACCGCAATGCCCTCAACTGAATTCGCCGCATACCTTGATACAAGCTAGGTATGTTCCACATCCGGCATAAAAACGCGGTTTTTGTAAGCCCCCGTTTATTGCGTTGCAATAGAATTTTGCGCTGTTTGCCTAGGCGTGATTACAGCGCAGTTACCTCCACGAGAAAGCACTTGCCATGACAGAAATTGCCAAGAAGCGGCCCGAGTTCCGCAACATCAACATCTTCAAGGACGTGAGAACCTACCGTCTGCCGCTGGCCGGCTGGGTCTCTATCTTGCATCGCGCCAGCGGCATGATCATGTTCTTGCTGCTGCCCTTCGTGATCTGGCTGCTCGATACCTCGCTGTCGTCGGAGATCTCGTTTGCCAAGTTCAGTGCTGCCTTCAGCGTTGGCCTGGGCTTCATCCCAGGCTGGTTCGTCAAGCTCGTGGCACTGGCGCTGATCTGGTCGTACCTGCACCACCTGATCGCGGGTATGCGCCACGTCATGATGGACATCAACCACGACCTGGTTTCCAAAGACTTTGGCCGTCAGTCTGCCGTCGTCACCCTGGTCGTGAGCATTGCGCTGACCCTGGTGCTGGGCGCCAAGCTGTTTGGTCTGTACTGATTTTTGCTAGCAAAGGAAATACACCATGTCCGTGACCTACGGCTCCAAGCGCACCGTCTCCGGCGCCCACTATGGCGTGCGCGACTGGCTGGTGCAGCGCATCAGCGGCATCGTGATGGTGCTCTTCACCTTCGCGCTGCTGGCGCAAATCGTGTTCAGCAAGGGCCCCATCGGCTATGAACTGTGGGCTGGCATTTTTGCCGCACAGTGGATGAAGTTCATCACCTTCGCCACCATCATCGCCCTGGCCTGGCACGTCTGGGTCGGCGTGCGCAACGTGTGGATGGACTATGCCCGCCCCGATGGCCTGCGCCTGCTGCTGCAGTCCTTCACCATCGTCTGGCTGGTCGGCTGCACCGGCTGGGCCTTCCAGGTTCTGTGGCGCCTGTGATCCAGGCACACCGCATCCACGCATGAAAGCACAACAATGAGCTACTCCAAAGCCAATATCACCAAGCGCAAGTTCGACGTCGTCATCGTTGGCGCCGGCGGCTCCGGTATGCGCGCCTCGCTCGAACTCGCGCGCGCCGGCCTGAACGTGGCCTGCCTGTCCAAAGTGTTCCCCACGCGCTCGCATACCGTCGCCGCACAAGGCGGCGTCTCCGCCTCGCTGGGCAACATGAGCGAGGACAACTGGCACTACCACTTCTACGACACCATCAAGGGCGGCGACTGGCTGTCCGACCAGGATGCCGTGGAATTCATGTGCCGCGAAGCACCGAACGTGGTGATCGAGCTCGAACACTTCGGTATGCCGTTCGACCGCAACCCCGACGGCACCATCTACCAGCGCCCCTTCGGCGGCCACACCGCCAACTACGGCGAGAAGCCCGTGCAACGCGCCTGCGCCGCAGCCGACCGCACCGGCCACGCCATGCTGCACACGCTGTACCAGAAGAACGTCGAGTCCAAAACCAACTTCTTCGTCGAGTGGATGGCCCTGGACCTGATCCGCAACGAGGCTGGCGACGTGGTGGGCGTGACCGCCCTGGAACTGGAAACGGGCGACCTGTACGAGCTGCACGCCAAGGCTGTGCTGCTGGCCACGGGCGGCGCCGGCCGCATCTTCCAGGCTTCGACCAACGCCTTCATCAACACCGGCGACGGCCTGGGCATGGCGGCGCGCGCCGGCATTCCGCTGCAGGATCTGGAGTTCTGGCAGTTCCACCCCACCGGCGTCGCCGGCGCCGGCGTGCTGCTGACCGAAGGCTGCCGTGGCGAGGGCGCTATTCTTTTGAATAGCGACGGCGAACGCTTCATGGAGCGCTACGCGCCCACCTTGAAGGACCTGGCGCCGCGTGACTTCGTCTCGCGCTCCATGGACCAGGAGATCAAGGAAGGCCGTGGCTGCGGTCCGAACAAGGACTACATCCTGATGAAGCTCGACCACCTGGGCGCGGACACCATCCGCAAACGCCTGCCGTCGGTGGAAGAGATCGGCCACAACTTCGCCAACGTCGATATCACCAAGGAGCCGATCCCGGTCGTGCCCACCATCCACTACCAGATGGGCGGCATCCCGACCAACATCCACGGCCAGGTCGTGGTCTGGAACGGCGAAGGCAACGACGTCGTCAAGGGCCTGTACGCCGTGGGCGAATGTGCCGCCGTGTCGGTGCACGGCGCCAACCGCCTGGGCACCAACTCGCTGCTCGACCTGCTGGTGTTCGGCAAGTCCGCCGGCAAGCACATCGTCGAATTCGTCGGCGGCTACGGCGAGTTCCAGCCCATGCCGACCAACGGCGCTGACCGCACCCTGGCACGCCTGAACGCCCTCGAAGACTCCAAGGACGGCGTCTACGCCCAGGACCTGGCAAACGAAATCCGCGCCACCATGCAGCAGCACGCTGGCGTGTTCCGCACGCAAAAGGGTATGGACGAAGGCGTGGTCAAGATCAACGCCCTGCGCGGCAAGGTCGGCAGCGTCACGCTCAAGGACAAATCCAAGGTCTGGAACACCGCCCGCATGGAAGCGCTGGAGGTGGACAACCTGATGGAAGTCGCCCAGGCCACCATGACCAGCGCCGCCGCCCGCCACGAATGCCGGGGCGCGCACACCGTATACGACTACGAGCACCCGGCCGACCACGCCAACTTCCCGCTCGGTCGCAACGACAAGGAATGGCTCAAGCACACCCTGTGGCACAGCGCCAGCAACAGCCTGAGCTACAAGCCCGTGAACATGAAGCCCCTGACGGTGGAGAGCATTCCGCCCAAGGTGCGCACCTTCTAAGCATCCGGCAGTCCCACGAGAGAAACACACCATGAAGCGTACTTTTCAAATCTACCGCTACGACCCGGACAAAGACAGCAAGCCGTACATGCAGACCGTCGAAGTCGAACTCGACGGCCACGAGCGCATGTTGCTCGATGCCCTGCTCAAGCTCAAGGCCGTCGATCCCTCGCTGTCCTACCGCCGTTCCTGCCGTGAAGGCGTGTGCGGTTCGGACGCGATGAACATCAACGGCAAAAACGGCCTGGCCTGCCTGACGAACATGAACACCCTGCCGGGCACGATTGTTCTCAAGCCCCTGCCGGGCCTGCCGGTGATCCGCGACCTGATCGTGGACATGACGCAGTTCTTCAAGCAGTACCACTCCATCAAGCCCTACCTCATCAACGAAACGCCGGCCTCGCCCTTCAAGGAACGCCTGCAATCGCCCGAGGAACGCGAAGAGCTCAACGGCCTGTACGAGTGCATTTTGTGCGCCAGCTGCTCCACCAGCTGCCCGAGCTTCTGGTGGAACCCAGACAAGTTCGTCGGCCCGGCCGGCCTGCTGCAGGCCTACCGCTTCATCGCCGACAGCCGCGACGATGCCACCGGCGCACGCCTCGATAACCTCGAAGACCCCTACCGCCTGTTCCGCTGCCACTCGATCATGAACTGCGTGGACGTGTGCCCCAAGGGCCTGAACCCGACGCGCGCGATCGGCAAGATCAAGGAATTGATGGCGCGCCGCACCATCTGACGCCATGGCTGCTGACGATCAACTGCTCGACGAACGCGAACGCAGCGTCATCCGCTGGCGCTGCCGCCGGGGTCTGGTGGAAAACGACCTCTTCATCGAGCAGTTTTTCGCCCGCCACGGCCAGGCTCTGACGCACGGCCAGGCGCAAGCCCTGGCCCTGCTGATGGACCTCTCGGACAACGACCTGCTCGACCTGCTGCTGCGCCGCAAGGAGCCCAGCGGCGTGCAGGACACGGCCGCCGTGCGCCAACTGCTCGAACTCATTCGCCGCCCCGCCCCCTCGCCCCTGGGTTAACTTTAGTAAGGAAATTGGAAATGAAACTGGCTGACAACAAAGCAACGCTCTCGTTCAGCAACGGTAGCCCGAGCATCGATCTGCCCGTCTACCAAGGCAACATCGGTCCGGACGTCATCGACATCCGCAAGCTCTACGGCCAGACCGGCATGTTCACCTACGACCCGGGCTTTCTCTCGACCGCGTCCTGCCAGTCGGCCATCACCTACATCGACGGCGACAAGGGCGAGCTGCTCTACCGTGGCTACCCCATCGAGCAACTGGCGCAAAAGTGCGACTACCTCGACACCTGCTACCTGCTGCTCAACGGCGAGCTGCCCAACGAAGGCCAGCGCGGCGACTTCCACAAGCTGGTGCTCAAGCACACCATGGTGAACGAGCAGATGCAGTTCTTCCTGCGCGGTTTCCGCCGCGACGCCCACCCCATGGCCGTGCTGACCGGCCTGGTGGGCGCCATGTCGGCCTTCTACCACGACAGCACCGACATCAATAACCCGCAGCACCGCGAGATCGCCGCCATCCGCCTGATCTCGAAGATGCCAACGCTGGTCGCCATGGCCTACAAGTACGGCAAGGGTGAGCCCTTCATGTACCCGCGCAACGACCTGTCGTACGCCGGCAACTTCCTGCGCATGATGTTCGGCACGCCGTGCGAGGACTACAAGGTCAACCCGGTGCTGGAAAAGGCGATGGATCGCATCTTCATCCTGCACGCCGACCACGAGCAAAACGCCTCCACCTCCACCGTGCGCCTGTGCGGCTCCTCGGGCACCAACCCGTTCGCCGCCATTGCCGCCGGCGTGGCCTGCCTGTGGGGCCCGGCCCACGGCGGTGCCAACGAGGCTTGCCTGAACATGCTCGAAGAAATTCAGGCCATGGGCGGCGTCTCCAAGGTGGGCGAGTTCATGGAAAAGGTCAAGGACAAGAACAGCGGCGTCAAGCTCATGGGCTTTGGCCACCGCGTGTACAAGAACTACGACCCGCGCGCCAAGCTCATGCAAGAGACCTGCGACGAGGTGCTCAAGGAACTGGGCCTGGAGAACGATCCGCTGTTCGCGCTGGCCAAGCAGCTCGAAAAAATCGCCCTGGAAGACGACTACTTCGTGCAGCGCAAGCTCTACCCGAACGTGGACTTCTACTCCGGCATCGTGCAGCGCGCCATCGGCATCCCGACCAAGCTGTTCACCGGCATCTTCGCGCTGGCGCGCACCGTCGGCTGGATTGCCCAGCTCAACGAAATGATCGCTGACCCCGAGTACAAGATCGGTCGTCCGCGCCAGCTCTTCACCGGCTCGCCGCGCCGCGACGTCAAGTAAGCGCCAAAACCCTAGCGCGCACCAAACCGCAGGCCCGCCCTGCGGTTTTTTTTCGCCCCGGGGCCGATAATCCGCGCCCATGTTCGCCCTGTTCTCGCGCTCCCTGCGCTCCGCCCCTGCGGCTCCCACACGCCACCCCCATTTATTGATCGCAGCCACCAGCGTCTGGCTGGCCAGCCTGTGCAACCTGCCGCTGTGGCAGGCCGTGGCGGCCCTGCCTGCCGTGCAGGGCCTGCGTGGTTGGGGTTTTGGCCTGGCTTTTTTCGTGTTGATTGCAGCGGGTAACGCTGCCGTACTCGGCCTGCTCGCCTGGGGGCGACTGCTCAAGCCGGTGCTGGCGTTGGCATTGCTGACGGCGGCCAGCGGCGTGTACTTCATGGCCAGCTATGGCATCGTCATCGACACCACCATGCTGGTCAACGTACTACAGACCGACCCGCGCGAAGCGGGTGATCTGCTCAACTGGCGCATGGCCGCTGCCCTGCTGCTGCTGGCCGCGCCGCCGCTGCTGTGGCTCATGCGCCAGCGGCTGCGCCCCCTGGGCTGGTGGCGCCAACTATGGCAGCGCGCCCTGTTCATCACCGCTGCCGTACTGGTGGGGTTGGCCAGCTTGCTGCTGGTGTTCCAGGACTTTGCCGCCACCATGCGCAACCACACGCAGCTGCGCTATCTCATCAACCCCCTCAACAGCCTGTATGCCGTGTTCGATCTGGCGACCAAGCCGCTGCAAATGGATACCCGCACCCTGGCCCCCCTTGGGCGCGACGCCCAGCTGGGCACGAGCTATCAGAGCCAGGCGACGGCGCCCCTGCTGCTGCTGGTGGTGGGCGAGACGGCACGCGCGGCCAATTTTGGTCTTGACGGCTACGCCCGCGCCACCACACCGCAGCTGCAAGCGCGCAGCGACATCGCCAACGCCCCCAACGCCTGGGCTTGCGGCACCAGCACCGCTGCCTCGCTGCCGTGCATGTTCTCGCACCTGGGGCGCAGCGCATACGGGCAGCGCAAGAGCAATGCCGAGGGCCTGCTCGACGTGCTGCAGCACGCCGGCCTGGCGGTGCTGTGGGTGGACAACCAATCGGGCTGCAAAGGTGTGTGCGACCGCGTCACCGAAATCAGCACCAGCGCCCTGCACGACCCCCAGTGGTGTCCCGGCGGCGAATGCCAGGACCCCATCATGCTGCGCGACCTGCAAGCGCATATCGACGCCCTGCCGGCCGAGCAGCGCGCGCGCGGCACTGTGGTGGTGTTGCACCAGATGGGCAGCCACGGCCCGGCCTACGCCAAACGCTCGCTGCCAGCGCAGAAAAAATTCCTGCCCGAATGCCAGACCAATGCCCTGCAGCAATGCACGCGCGAAGAAGTCGTCAACGCCTACGACAACTCCATTTTGGCGACCGACGCTTTCCTCAACGCCAGCATCGAATGGCTGGGCCAGCGCAGCGGCGCAAGCGCCCTGCTCTACGTGTCTGACCACGGCGAATCGCTGGGCGAGAACAACCTCTACCTGCACGGCCTGCCCTACGCCATTGCGCCCGACACACAAAAGCACGTGCCCTGGCTGGCCTGGCTCTCGCCCGCCATGCAAGAGCGCACGCGCACGGCCACCGGCTGCCTGCAGCAGGACTGGCGCACGCGCGAAATCTCGCACGATGACTACTTTCATTCCGTGCTCGGGCTGCTCGACGTGCACACCAGCGCCTACGACGGCACGCGCGACGTCTTTGCGCCTTGCCGCCAGCCTTGATACAGTCTGGCCTTTTCGCCTTCAAAAAACCCCGACGGAGAGAACGCCATGGCGCGCCAAAAACCCCAGATCATCCTGTCCTCGCTCGACCTCGACCGCATCGAAGCACTGCTCGCCGCCATTCCCGCCAGCGCCTTTCCTGGCAAGGCCGAACTGCAAGCCGAACTCGACCGCGCCGACGTGCTCGCCCCCGAAGACATCCCGCCGCACCTGGTCACCATGAATTCGACGGTGAAGTTCACCATTGCCGAAACCGGCAAGGAGTTTTGCCTGACCCTGGTGTATCCACGCGACATGGACGGCAGCGCTGACCGCGTCTCCATCTTCGCCCCCGTGGGCAGCGCCCTGCTGGGCCTGTCGGTGGGCGACGAGCTCGCCTGGCCCGGCCCCGGCGGCAAGGCCATGACGGTGCGCGTCAAGGAAGTGGTGTACCAGCCCGAGAGCGCGGGCGAGCTGCACCGCTGATTAGAGCGTAAACACGCTCCTACAACTGGTTGCTGGCCAGGGCCACCAGCATCCCAGTGCCCACCAGGCTGGCCTGCCAGCGCAGCGCCAGACGCCAGCTGGGCACATGGCTCTCCACCCGCCGGTACAGTTCGCGCCCGGCGGCCAGCGACAGGCCAAAAGCCAGCACCATGCCCAGCAGATTCAGCCAGGGCGCCTCGGGCCAAAGCTGGTGAAAGACGGCGTTGACCAGCAGGCAAATCGGAAAGTGCACCAAAAACACCGAGTACGATATCTGCCCCAGGCGCTGCAGCCCCCCGCCCTGCGGCAAGCGCCACCCCCAGCGCTGAACCCACAAAAGCAAAAGAGAAAACCCCAGCGCCAAGGCCACGCGGTCGCGCCACTGCAGCCACAAGGCCAGCCCCCCCATCAAAGCCAGGCCCAAGGTCCACCACAGGGCACGGCGCCCCCGGCTGGCCCAGTAGGCGCACATACCCAGGCCGTAAGCACCCCAGAAATACCAGGCCCACATATCCAGCTCTGGCTGGCGGTTGAACCACCACAGCGACAGGGCCGCCGCCAGCGCCACCCACAGCGGCGCGCTGCGCTGGGCCCAGGCGGGCGCACGCTGCAGCAGCGCCAGCAGCAGCACGGCGCAGGCAAAGAGCTGAAAATCAATCGCCACATACCACACGCCGGCCGATAGCGCCTCCTCGCCCACAATGTCTTGCAGCAGCAAGGCATTGGCCAGCAGCTGCTGCAAACTGGGCTCACCCGGTACCGAATGGTGCGCAAAAAAGGGCCGCACCAAGGCCGCCACCAACACCGCCACCAGCAGCGCCACGGCGTAGGGCACGACCAAGCGCACAAAACGGCGCAGCAACAAAGGCGCTACAGCGCCACCGCGCCACCGCCCGGCAGGGGCCAGGCTGGCCGCCGCCAAAAAACCACCCAACACCAAAAACAACTGCACTGCCATGCGGCCATATTCGGCCAGCCAGTCGATCAAATGCGGCGCCAGGCCATAGGCGCTGTCGGACATGGGACCGTAAAAAGCCAGGTGGTGGGCGACGATGGTGGCGCAGGCCAAGCCCTTGATCGTGTCGATCAAGGTATTGCGAGAGGGGGCTGACATGGGGCTCAAGAACGGCAGCGGGAGCTGTGCCCGGGGCCTATACACGCGAAAGCGAAAGAAAAATCAATAGCCCTCGATTGTGCGCGGATTTCAACCCCACGTCAGCGATGTTGCCAATAGCGCCGCGCCTGCTCACGCTCGCACACCAGCGCCTGCGGCTGCGCCGACGACCACTGCGCCGCACCACAGTCGGGCTGGGCCACCAGCGGTACCCCCGCCGCCGCGTAGCGCGCCTGCACCGATGGCGCCGGATGGCCAAAACGGTTGCGATACCCCGCCTGCACCAAGGCCCAGCGCGGCGCCACGGCGGCAATGAACTCAGCCGACGACGATGTCTGGCTACCGTGGTGCGGCACCAGCAGCCACTGCGCGGCCAGGGGGGCGCCGCGCGCGAGCAGCGCCTGCTCCTCGCGCCGTTCAATGTCGCCCACCAACAGCGCCACGCGCCCCTGCGCGCTGCGGATGCGCAGCACGCAACTGCGCGCGTTGGGCCGCACGGCTTGCACCCCGCTGGGCAGAGGGTGCAGCACCTCCAACTCCACCCCATCCCATTGCCACCGCTGGCCAGCGGTGCAGGGCTGATCGGCCGCGCGCCCAGGGGCATCGGCGCCGTGCAGCAGCGCTTGCGGCTGGGCCTGCAGCAGCGCCTGTGCGCCGCCGGTATGGTCACTGTCGCTGTGGCTGAGCATCAGCCAATCGAGGCGCACCCCCTGGGCCTGCAACAACGGCACCAGCACCCGCGCACCGGCATCGCTGTGCATACCGTAGCGCGGCCCGCTGTCGTAGAGCAGGCTGTGCTGCGCGGTGCGCACCAGCACCGCATTGCCCTGGCCCACATCGGCGGCCAACAAAGAAAATTCGCCCCAGGCCGGGGCTGCTGGCTGCCAGCACAGCGCCGGCCACATCAGCGGCAGCCCCAGCACGCGCAGCGGCCCGCGCAGCGCCAGCCACAGCCCGCCCAGCACCGCCAGCAGCCCCGCCCACAGGGGCGCAGCCGGCAAGGCCAGCACAGCCCCCGGCCAACGCGCAAACCATTGCAGCACGTGCAGCAAAGGCTCCATGCACCAGGCTGCCACCTGCCACAGCGGCGGCACCAGCAACCCCAGCAGCGCCAGCGGTGTGATGACAAACGTGACCCACGGAATGGCCAGCAGATTCGCCACGGCGCCCACCAACGACACCTGGCCAAACAGCAACAGCGTCAGCGGCATCAATGCCAGCGTCATCAACCCCTGCTCGCGCAAAAACCCTCTTATCACGCCAAAAACGCCTCTAGCCCTTTCTGAATCAGCGTGAGCAGCTATCGTATTGCTAGCAAACAAAACACCCACAGCGATAAAGCTGAGCCAAAATCCGGCCTGCAGCAAGGCCCAAGGATCGGCCAGCAGCACCAGCGCACAGACCAACAGCCAAGTCAGCGGCCAAGGCCAGCGCAGCCCCGCCAGGCGCAGCGCCGCAACGCCCGCGAGCATCAGCACCGTGCGCTGCGCCGGCACGCCCCAGCCCGAAAACAGCGCATAGCCCGCGGCCAGCAAACCACCACCGAGCAATGCCACATGCGGCGCCGGCCAGCGCAGGCACAGGCGCGGACTGCGCCGCCAAAGCCAACCCACCAGCGCCTGCGCCAGCCAGGCAAACAACGTAATGTGCAGGCCCGAAATACTCATCAAGTGGGCGACTCCGGTGGCCCGAAAGAGATCCCAATCGGCCCGTTCAATGGCGCGCTGGTCGCCCGTGACCAGCGCTGCCACCACCCCGGCGCTGCGCAGCGCCTGCTGCTGCGCCTGCACGCTCGCGTGTGGCGCGGGCGCCAGCCGCTGCACGATGGCATCGCGCACGCTCTGGCGCAGGCGCTCCACCGGGTAGCGCCAGCTGCTGCTGCGCAGCTGCGGCGGCTGCGCGTGGGCGCCCGTGCGCACCGTGCCCACGGCCTGCACCCCCTGCTCCCACTGCCAGAGTTCGTAGTCAAAACCGTGCGGATTGCGCGCGCCGTGTGGCGCTTTCAAGCGCACGCTCAAATCCCACTGCTGGCCCGCCTGGAGAAAGGGCAAGTCGGCAGCACCCGCACCCGGTTCGGCGTACCAGCCCAGCTCCAGCAGCGGCGGCACGCGCTGGATTTCCCCGTCCAGCCAGGCCCCTTCGGGTACGAAGCGAAAGCGCAGCCCCCAGGCATTCACCTGGGGCATGGCGGCAATCGTGCCGCGCAGGCGCAGCTCCTGGCCCTCCAGCGCGGGGTTCAGGGCCTCGGCCAAATAAGCCCCGGCGCGCAGTCCAGTGGCCCCAGCCATGGCGAGGGCGGCGGCCAGCAGGCAAGCCCAGGGCCGATGCGCGCGCCAGGCGGGCACGCCCAGCAGCAGCCCCATGCCCAACAGGCCGGCATAGCCCGGCGCGGGCCACAGCTGCGGCTGCTGCAGCTGCAGCGCCACCCCGGCGAGCAGGCCGCACAGAAGCCAGGGCAGGCGCTGTGGCCTCATGCTGGCACCGGCCTGCAGCTATGTAACACTTGCCGTTTTCTTTGTTCGCCCATTGGAGACCTGACCATGAACGTCTATGAACAACTCAAAGCCCAGGACATCAGCCTGCCGCCCGTGGCCGTGCCCGCCGCAGCTTATGTGCCCTACGTGCAAAGCGGCAATCTGGTTTTCCTCAGTGGCCACATCGCCCGCAAAGACGGCAAGCCCTGGGTGGGCCAGCTCGGGCGCGACATGACGACCGAGCAAGGCCAGGCGGCTGCCCGCGCCATCGCCATCGAGCTGATGGGCACGCTGCAAGCAGCCTGCGGCGGTGACCTCAACCGCGTCAAGCGCATCGTCAAGCTCATGAGCCTGGTCAACTCCACCGGCGACTACACCGAGCAGCACCTGGTGACCAACGGCGCCAGCGAGCTGCTCGGCCAGGTGTTTGGCGACAAGGGCAAGCACGCACGCAGCGCCTTTGGCGTGGCGCAAATTCCGCTGGGCGCCTGCGTTGAAATCGAGTTGATTGCCGAGCTGTAAACCGCGCCCCCCAAAAAAACAAAGGCCGCCCAAGCACCATGCTTGAGCGGCCTTTTTTCGATCTTTACCTTGGCCGGTTAAAAGCTCTCCCAATCACCGTCGTCAGTCGCCTTGGCCGCAATTTTGGGCGCCGCCAAAGGTGCCGCCGATGGTGCCGTCGATGGAGTAGCCGCCAGGCTTGGGTTTTTGGATTTTTTGGGCGCCGAAGAAGCCACGGCTGGGCGCGCAGCCGTGGGCCGGGCCATGGGCGCAGGGCGGGGGACAGCAGCCGCGCGGGGGGCAGCAAAAGCCATCTGCGCACCAGCGGCGACCTTGAACACGGCCACGGCCTGCGCCAGCTGCTCGGCCTGCTCGCGCAGGCTTTGCGCGGCGGCGGCGCTTTGCTCGACCAGGGCGGCGTTTTGCTGCGTCATCTGATCGAGCTGGCCCACGGCCTGGTTGACCTGGGCCACGCCGGTGCTCTGCTCGGTCGAGGCGGCGGTGATCTCGCCAATCATGTCGGTCACGCGCTGCACGGCCTGCACCACTTCCTGCATGGTGCTGCCAGCCGATTCGACCAGGCGCGAGCCGCTATCGACGCGCTCGACGCTGGCGCTGATGAGCTGCTTGATTTCTTTGGCCGCCTCGGCGCTGCGCCCGGCGAGGCTGCGCACCTCGCCCGCCACCACGGCAAAGCCTCTGCCTTGCTCGCCTGCGCGCGCGGCCTCGACGGCGGCGTTGAGCGCCAGGATGTTGGTTTGGAAGGCAATGCCGTCGATCACGCCGATGATGTCGGCAATCTTCTGGCTGCTGTGGTGAATGTCTTGCATGGTCGTCACCACCTGGCCCACCACCTCGCCGCCCCGGCGCGCCACGTCGCTGGCACTCGCGGCCAGGCTGCTGGCCTGGCGCGCGCTGCTGGCGCTGTGCTGCAAGGTGCTGGAGAACTGCTCCATGGCCGCCGCCGTCTCCTGCAGATTGCTCGATGTGTGCTCGGTACGCGCCGACAGGTCGTGGTTACCAGTGGCGATCTCGGCGCTGGCGGTGGCGATGCTGTCGGTGCTCTGGCGCACCTGCCCAACCATGCGCGCCAGCGATGCGCTCATGGTGTAGAGCGCACGCAGCAAGGCGCCAAACTCATCGCCACGCATGACGTTCTGCTGCTCGCTCAGGTCACCACCGGCAATGCGCTCGGCCAGGGCCTGGGCCTGGGCCAAGGGGCGCTCGATGCTGCCAATGAGAAAAAACGCCCCGCCCACGATCAGCAAGATCAAAAGGCCGACGACGGCGGCAGCGATTTTCACCGTCAGCAGGCGGTTGGCGGCAATTTCCTGGGCGCGCTCGTCGGCCTGCTTTTTTTGCAAATCGACAAAATCACGCAAGGTCTGCACATAGGCTGCCACGGCCGGTTGGTACGACTGCCGCACCAGGGCGCCAGCCTCTGTGGCCTGGCCGGCATCTTTGAGGCGTGTGGCCTCGGTGCGCAGCTCCAGCATGGCTTTGCGCGCCGCTGCAATCTTGTCCAGCTGGGCTTTGTCGGCCTCGCTCGGCTGCATGGCCTCAATATTTTTCTGGATCTCGCTGATCTGCGCCGACGTGGCCGGAATGGCCTCCTTGAACTGCACCGCCAGCTGGGCTTCGCTACTGACCACCAGCGACAAAGTGCGCGCGGCGTTGGTTTCCGTCAGCCCCACCCAGCGCAGCGCAGCTTCAATCTTGGCATTCATGGCCCGCGCCGAAGCCTCGGCATGGGCCTGGGATTTGGCTGTGCGGTAACCCGAAAAGCCCACCACCGCCACCAGGGCGATGACGATGGCGATCACAGCGACCCACAGTTTGTGAGCCATACGAAGTTGCGGCATGGGGATCCTCCTTTTTAATGCGATGCGGTACTCACGTGCCTTGAACCATGGCAGAGCCGAATCTAGCCGGCCTTGCGCTGCATCAACTAGAAGACCAACCCTACTGCACCCGCACCACCGCCTGCGGCTTGAAGCCCAGGTCTGCCGCCTTGCCCTTGCGAGCACGCGGGGCGCGGGCATTGTTCAGGCTGCGGATTTCGAGCTGCTCCTCGCGCTCCTTGCCGCCGCGCCCCAGGCCCGTGATGCGCACGCTGCGCGTGTAGGCCGCCGCGCCGGCGAGGCGGTCGCCCTCCTCCAGCGCCAGCAGCATCAGGCCGCGCCCGCCCTTGTCCATGCGCTTGAGTTCGGTGATCTCAAAGGTGAGGATGCGCCCGCCCACCGAAGCGCAGGCCACATGCGTTGCTGCTACAAAATTAATAGCTGCTAGCGCTTGCTCTGTCTGCGCTGGAGGCGTTTTTTGATTCAAATCATCGCCCCAGGACACCAGCGAGGGCGCGCACAGGGTTTCGCCCTCATTCAGGCTCACAAAGGCCTTGCCCGCCTTGTTGCGCGAGACCATGCCCTCCACGCTGGCGATAAAGCCATAGCCGCCCGAGCCCGAGAGCAGCAGCTGCGCCGCCAGCGGCCCGGCAAAGTAATGCGCGATCTGCGTGCCGGCTTCGAGCTCGATCAGCGTCGTCACCGGCTGGCCGTCGCCCCGGCCACCGGGCAGTTGCGCCACGGGCACGGAGTACAGCCGGCCATTGCTGCCCAAGACGATGAGCTGATCGACCGTGCGGCATTCAAACGTGCCGTAAAGCCCGTCGCCCGCCTTGAAGGCGAAACTGTCCGCCGCGTGCCCATGGCCCTGGCGCGTGCGCACCCAGCCCTTTTGCGACACCACCACGGTGGTCGGCTCGTCCACCACCTTCACTTCGGCGACGACTTTTTTCTCCGCCTGGATCAGCGTGCGGCGTGCGTCGGCAAACTGCTTGGCGTCTGCCTCGATCTCCTTGACCATCAGCCGCCGCAGCGAGGCCGGGTTGGCGAGGATGTCTTCGAGCTGGCCCTGCTCCTTGCGCAGCTCGGAGAGTTCCTGCTCGATCTTGATGGCTTCGAGCCGTGCCAACTGGCGCAGGCGGATTTCGAGGATGTCCTCGGCCTGGCGCTCGCTCAAGTTAAAGCGGGCGATGAGCGCCGCCTTGGGCTCGTCGGCCGCGCGGATGATGGCGATCACCTCGTCGATATTGAGCAAGACAAGCTGGCGCCCCTCCAGGATGTGGATGCGGTCGAGCACCTTGGAGAGGCGATGCTGCGAGCGCCGCGTAATCGTCTGCTGGCGGAAAGCTACCCACTCCAGCAGCATCTGGCGCAGGCTTTTTTGCACCGGCCTGCCGTCGATGCCCACCAGGGTCAGGTTGATGGGCGCGGAAGTCTCCAGGCTGGTGTGCGCCAGCAGCGCGGTAATGAGTTCTTGCTGCGGCACCTTGCCGGTCTTGGGCTCGAAGACGATGCGCACGGGCGCGTCCTTGCTCGACTCGTCGCGCACGCCGTCGAGCACGGCCAGCAGGGCGGCCTTGAGCTGGGTTTGCTCCTGCGTCAGCGCCTTCTTGCCGGTCTTGACCTTGGGGTTGGTGATGTCCTCGATCTCTTCGAGCACACGCTGCGCCGACACGCCCGGCGGCAGCTCCGTCACCACCAGCTGCCACTGGCCGCGTGCCAGCTCCTCGATCTTCCAGCGCGCGCGCACCTTCAGGCTGCCGCGCCCGCTGCGGTAGGCGTCCTGGATGTCGGAGTTGCTGCTGATGATCTGCCCGCCACCGGGGTAGTCGGGGCCGGGAATCAGCGTGAACAGCTCATCGTCGGGGAGCTGCGGGTTCTTGACCAGCGCCACGCAGGCGTCGGCCACCTCGCGCAGGTTGTGGCTGGGGATCTCGGTGGCCAGGCCCACGGCGATGCCGCTGGCGCCGTTCAAGAGCGCAAACGGCAGGCGTGCGGGCAGCTGGCGCGGCTCCTCGGTCGAGCCGTCGTAGTTGGGCTGGAAGTCCACCGTGCCCATGCCGATCTCATCGAGCAACAGGCCGCTGATTTTGGCCAGCCGCGCCTCGGTGTAGCGCATGGCCGCCGCGCCATCGCCATCGCGGCTGCCGAAGTTGCCCTGGCCGTCGATCAGCGGGTAACGCTGGTTGAAGTCCTGCGCCAGCCGCACCAGCGCGTCGTAGGCCGACTGGTCGCCGTGCGGGTGGAAACGCCCCAGCACATCGCCCACCACGCGCGCGCTTTTCACCGGCTTGGCGGGGGTGTTGTTGTTGGGCCCGCTGTAGGACAGGCCCATTTGCTGCATGGCGTAGAGGATGCGCCGCTGCACGGGCTTCATGCCGTCGCACACATCGGGCAGCGCCCGGCCCTTGACGACGGAGAGGGCGTATTCCAGGTAGGCGCGCTGGGCGTAGTGGCCCAGGCTGTCGTCGGGGGCGGCATCGGCGGCCGGAAGGTCAAGGGTGGATTGGTCGTTCATGCTTCAAAATTGATAGCTGTTTGCGCTTGCTACACAAGGGCCAGAGGCCAAAAAGACTGTTATTTTTCAGGACAGGGGCTGGGTGGAAGGCTTTGGAGCAGCCGGTCAAAGTCGCTCTGGAACAGGCGGTCTTGCACGGTGCGGTATTTCTCGAATTCGCTTTCCGCATGGGCGCGGGCGATTTCGGCGGTGACTTTGCCGGCGTCCTGCAGCACCTCGCGGTCGGTCGCGGCGATGAATCGGTTCAGGCGCGACTCCCAGTCCTGCATGGTCATGGGCATTTTGCGCAGCGCCATGTCCTCGGCCACGTCCAGGTAGGCATTCACCAGCCGCGAAAGCTGCCCCATTTCGTCTTCGCTCAGGTAGTTTTTGGCAACCACCACGTCGAATTTCTGAATCTTGCCGTGCGGGCCGTCCTTCCAGGTAGCAAGGCCCATGTGCTGCTGGCCGGCATCGGCGCGGTGGTAAATGACCTCTGCCGCCGTCTGGCCATGAATGGCCCAGTGCAGCTTGTTCTGCACCGTGGCGAAAAAGCGTTGCGTGGCCTTGGCGCTCACGTCGTAGTCAATGGCCGTGGCGTAGATGTCGGTGATTTTTTGATAGAACTTGCGCTCCGAGAGCCGAATCTCGCGCACGCGCTGCAACTGCTCTTCAAAATACTGCTCGGTCAGGATGGAGCCGCCGCTTTTGATGCGCTCATCGTCCATGACATAGGCCTTGATCGTGTATTCCTCGATCACCTGCGTGGCCCATTTGCGAAACTGCACAGCCCGTTCGGAATTGACCTTGTAGCCCACGGCAATGGTGGCAGGGAGGCGGTAGTGCAGGGTGTCGTAGCCCTTGCCGTCGGCGGCAGTTATCCGAAATTTTTGGATAACTGCCGATTCCTGCAGCTCGCTATCGGCAAATATCTTTTTCAGGTGGTAGTTGACGGTACGAACATCCACGTCATAAAGCGCCGCCATCATCTTCTGCGTCAGCCAGATGCTCTCATCGGCATACACCGCCTCCACGCCGCCACTGCCCGTGGCGGCGATGAAGGTCAGGTACTCGGCAGCGGACGAGCGGGTGATGGACACATCGCGCCTTGCGGGTTTTTTCATCGCGCATGCTCCAGGAATGCCAGCGCAGCGGCTTCGGAGTCTTCGATGGCGATTTCCACGGCGCGGCGGGCGGCATCCAGCAAGTGCGCTGCACGGCGGCGGGCGTCGATGGATTGGCGGACGGCCTGCGTCAGGCGCAGAGCAAAGTTGCTCGCGGCGCGACCCCAGCGATGGTGCGCCGCCGATTCGATTTGCATCACCAGAATGTTGCGGCTCCAGCCATTTTCCAGAGCCGCCTGCATATACCACCGGCGCGTGGGCAGGTCTTTGAGCTTGGCCATCAGGATGGCGTGGTGGCTCCAGGGCAAGGCCAGCACCAGTTCGGCGGGAAATAGTGCAACCGGCGGTTGCACTTTTGCAGAGGTCTGAATTTGTGCCGCAGGCTGTGGCACCAACTGCAGGTGTGCATATTCACGGTAAAACGCCAGCATCTGCTTGATGTTGCGCTCTGAAAATCCCTTCTCTTCGGGCAACTCATTGTGCAAGTCGCGCGCCAGCCGGGGTATGACGGCACTACCCCAACCTTCCTGCTGCTGGCGCAGGTCAATCACCTGGCCAATCTCCCAGTACAGGCGGATCAGCTCGGCATTCACCGCCAGCATGGCGCGCACTTGCGCGCGCTGCACGCGCTGCTTGACGTCCGCCAGCAGCGTGGCGTAGCCCAGGGGGGCAGGGTCGAAATGGGAGGGGCGGGTCATGTCGGTGCCTGTGTGCTGTGCGTCAATGTGCGGCCCGCAAGGCGCTCACACATCCACCTCCACCGCATCCCCATGCAGCTCCATCAGCTCGCGGCGCGAAGCGGCTTCGCCTTTGCCCATGAGTTTGGTGATGAGCCCCTCGGTGGCGGCAAAATCGAGCGCGCCCAGCTGCACGGGCAGGAGGCGGCGCGTGTCGGGGTTGAGCGTGGTGTCCCACAGCTGCTCGGCGTTCATCTCGCCCAGGCCCTTGAAGCGGCTGATCTGGCATTTCTCGCGCGCCACGCCGTCCTTGGCGGCCTTGTCGAGGATGGCCTCCAACTCGCCTTCATCGAGCGCATAGAGCTTGGCGGCAGGCTTTTTGCCGCGCGCCGGGATGTCCACGCGGTAGAGCGGCGGGCGGGCCACGTAGATGTGCCCGGTCTCGATCAGCTTGGGGAAGTGGCGGAAGAACAGCGTGAGCAGCAGCACCTGGATGTGCGCGCCGTCCACGTCGGCATCACTCAAGATGCAAATCTTGCCGTAGCGCAGGCCGCTCAAATCGGGCTGGTCTTGCGGCCCGTGCGGATCGACGCCGATGGCCACCGAAATATCGTGCACCTCGTTGTTCTTGAACAGCAGGTCGCGCTCCACCTCCCAGGTGTTGAGCACCTTGCCGCGCAGCGGCAGCACGGCCTGCGTCTCCTTGTCGCGGCCCATCTTGGCGCTGCCGCCGGCGCTGTCGCCTTCCACCAGAAACACCTCGTTGTAGGCGATGTCGCGGCTTTCGCAGTCGGTGAGTTTGCCGGGCAACACGGCCACGCCGGAGCCTTTTTTCTTCTCCACCTTCTGCCCGGCCCTCTGGCGCGTTTGCGCGGCCTTGATGGCCAGCTCCGCCAGCTTCTTGCCGTAGTCCACATGCTGGTTCAGCCACAGCTCCAGCGCCGGTTTGACGAAGCTGCTCACCAGCCGCACGGCGTCGCGCGAGTTCAGGCGCTCCTTGATCTGGCCCTGGAATTGCGGGTCGAGCACCTTGGCCGAGAGCACGTAGCTGGCGCGTGCAAACACGTCCTCGGGCATCAGTTTCACGCCCTTCGGTAAAAGCGAATGCAGCTCGATAAAGCCCTTGACGGCCTGAAACAGGCCGTCGCGCAGGCCGCTGTCGTGCGTTCCGCCGGCGCTGGTGGGGATGAGGTTGACGTAGCTCTCGCGCACCACGGCGCCCTCTTCGGTAAAGGCCACGGCCCAGGTGGCACCTTCGCCTTCGGCAAAGCTGTCGTCGCTGCTGCCGGCAAAGCCCTCGCCCGCAAACAGGGGGATGACCGGGTCGGCGCTCAAGGTCTGCGCCAGGTAGTCGCTCAGGCCGCCCTTGTACTGCCAGCTCTGCTGCTCGCGGGTTTTTTCGTTCACCAGGGTCACGGCCACGCCGGGCATGAGCACGGCCTTGCTGCGCAGCAGGTGCGTCAATTCACCCAGGGGCAGTTGGGCGGATTCAAAGTATTTCGCATCGGGCCAGGCGCGCACGGTGGTGCCCTGCTTGCGCTCGCCCGGCTCCAGGGGGCGCGCTGCCAGGGGCTCGACCACGTCGCCAGCGGCAAAGGCCAGGCGCGCTACCTGGCCCTCGCGGTGCGTGGCCACCTCCAGGCGGGTGGAGAGGGCATTGGTCACGCTCACCCCCACGCCGTGCAGGCCGCCCGAGAAGCTGTAGGCGCCGCCCTGGCCTTTGTCGAACTTGCCGCCCGCGTGCAGGCGGGTGAAGACCAGCTCGACCACCGGCGCGCCCTCCTCGGGGTGCAGGCCGAAGGGGATGCCGCGGCCATCGTCCTCCACGCTGACCGAGCCGTCCTGGTGCAGCGTGACCTTGATCTTCTTGCCGAAACCGGCCAGCGCCTCGTCGGCGGCGTTGTCCAGCACCTCCTGGATGATGTGCAAGGGGTTGTCGGTGCGGGTGTACATGCCCGGGCGCTGCTTGACGGGCTCCAGGCCCTTGAGGACGCGGATCGAGCCTTCGGAATATGCGGGTGCGGTGGTGGGTTTGACTGCCATGGGCGCGCATTCTAAGGCTGTACGTTTAACCAGTTTCGTATCACCAAGTGACAGCAAGGCAGGCTGGTTTTCGTTACATTCGTGCGTATGCATAGCAACGCCAAAAAACTCTCCATGCTGCAGGTACTGGCCTGCGGTGCCGGTGTCGTCACCCTGTCCATGGGCATTCGCCACGGCTTTGGCCTGTGGCTGCAGCCCATCACGCAGGACATGGGCTGGCCGCGCCAGACCTTTGCCCTGGCGATGGCGGTGCAAAACCTCTCCTGGGGCCTGTTTGGCATTCTGGGCGGCATGGCGGCGGACCGCTTTGGCGCTTTTCGCGTGCTGCTGGTGGGGGCGCTGCTGTACGCGCTGGGGCTGGTGGGCATGGCATTCGCGCCCACGCCGCTGCTGTTTGCGCTGACCACGGGCGTGCTCATCGGCGCCGCCCAGTCCTGCACCACCTACGCCGTGATCTACGGCGTTCTCGGGCGCCAGATTGCGCCCGAGCGCCGCTCCTGGGCCATGGGCGTAGCAGCAGCGGCGGGCTCGTTCGGGCAGTTTCTGATGGTGCCGCTCGAAGGCCAGTTCATCGCCCAGCTGGGGTGGCAAAACGCGCTGCTGGCGCTGGCGGCGATGGCGCTATTGATCGCCCCCCTGGCCTGGGGACTGCGCGAGCCCGGCTTTCACGCCAGCGCCCAGGGTAGCAGCGCACCGCGCAGCCAAAGCGCCGGCCAGGCTTTTGCGCAGGCGCTGCGCCACCCCAGCTTCATGCTGCTGACGGCGAGCTACTTCGTCTGCGGCTTTCAGGTGGTGTTCATTGGCGTGCACATGCCCAGTTTCCTCAAAGACCAGGGCCTGGCGCCGCAGGTGGCCAGCATGGCCCTGGCGCTGATCGGCCTGTTCAACGTTTTTGGCACGTATTTCTCCGGCGCCCTGGGCCAACGCATGGGCAAGCGCCACATCCTGGCCTTCATCTATCTGGCGCGGGCGGTGTGCATCTCGGTGTTTTTGCTGCTGCCGATCACGCCGCTGTCGGTCTATGTGTTCTCGGCGGTCATGGGCGTGCTGTGGCTATCGACCGTGCCGCCCACCAACGCCACGGTGGCGCAGATGTTTGGCGTGCAGCACCTGTCCATGCTCAGCGGCTTTGCCTTCTTCAGCCACCAGATCGGCAGCTTTTTGGGCGTCTGGCTCGGCGGCTACCTGTATGACACCACGGGCAGCTACCACATCGTCTGGTACCTGGCGATTGCCCTGGGCCTGCTCGCCGGACTGCTGTGCCTGCCGATTCGCGAGCACGCCGTAGCACGCCCGGCCCTGGCCGCCGCAGCGCAAGGAGCCTGAGATGCGCCGCGCCCTGCTCTGGTTGGCCGTGCTGCTGGTGCTGCTGGCGGTGTTTGCCCTGTACCTGCAGCCCGCGTTCATGCTGACGCTGGCCGATCAACTTTGGTCATGCTTTTGATGTCCACCCTGCCACCCCCTTCACCCTGGATCACGCACTGGGGCGCGCTGCTGCCCGCAGGCGCGAGCGTGCTCGACGTGGCCTGCGGCAGCGGCCGCCATTTGCGCTGGTTTTATGAACGAAATCACACCGTAACGGGCGTAGATAAAGCGCAAGCAGCTATCAATTCAATAGCACAATGGGCTGAAGCCATCGAGGCCGATCTGGAAGCCGGCCCCTGGCCCCTGGCCGGGCGGCAGTTCGACTGCGTGCTCGTGACCAACTACCTCTGGCGCCCACTGCTGCCCACGCTCATCGCCAGCCTGGCCCCCGGGGGCCTGCTGCTGTACGAAACCTTTGCCCAGGGCAACGAAGCTTTTGGCCGCCCGGCGCGGCCCGAATTTCTGCTGCGCCCAGGCGAGCTGCTGCAAGCCTGCGCCGGCCTGCGCGTGCACGGCTACGAGGAGGGTTTTCTCGCCGCTCCGGCGCGCTGCGTGCAGCGCATTGCCGCCCGGCGTGAAACTACGGCCCCAGAAGGGACAGCGCCGGCCCCGGCCTGCTACCGGCTCTAGTTAGAATGCTTTTTTTCCGTTTTCACCCTCGGACATGACCTCTTCCAGCGTCTCCCTCAAAGGCAGCATCGTCGCCCTCGTCACCCCCATGCACGAAGACGGCAGCGTGGACTACCCCACCTTGCGCAAACTCATTGACTGGCATGTCCAGGAAGGCACGGACTGCATCGGCGTCGTCGGCACCACGGGCGAGTCGCCCACCGTGGACGTCGAGGAGCATTGCGAAATCATCCGCGTCGCCGTCGAGCAAGCTGCCGGGCGCGCGCCCATCATGGCCGGCTGCGGCGCCAATTCGACGCGCGAAGCGATTGAGCTGGCGCGCTACGCACAAAAAGTGGGCGCCAGCAGCCAGCTGCAGGTCGTGCCCTACTACAACAAGCCCACGCAAGAGGGCCAGTACCAGCACTTCAAGGCCATTGCCGAGGCCACGGGCGAGCTGCCCATCATCCTGTACAACGTGCCCGGGCGCTCGGTAGCCGACATGGCGCACGACACCGTGCTGCGCCTGGCGCAGGTGCCGGGCGTGGTCGGCATCAAGGAAGCCACCGGCAACATCGAACGCGCGCAGTGGCTCATCCGCGACGTGCCCCAGGGCTTTGGCGTGTACTCGGGCGACGACCCGACCGCCGTCGCCCTCATGCTCTGCGGCGGCCACGGCAACATCAGCGTCACCGCCAACGTCGCCCCGCGCCTGATGCACGAACTGTGCATGGCCGCCCTGGCCGGCAACATCGAACGCGCCATGCAAATCCAGTTCCAGCTCATGCCGGTGCACAAAAACCTGTTCGTCGAGGCCAACCCCATCCCCGTCAAATGGGCCCTGGCGCGCATGGGCCTGTGCGGCCCCACCATGCGCCTGCCGATGACACCGCTGTCGAGTGCCAACCACGCCGTGGTCGAAGGTGCTCTGCGCGCGGCCAACCTGCTCTGAACCCCCTCTTTCTTTTTCCGACTTCCCCCAAAGGATTGCCGTCGTGAACACAAGCTCCCGCCTGGGCCTGCTGGGCCTGGCCCTGGCCCTCACCGCCTGCTCCAGCACCTCGCTCGAAGGCGACAAAATCGACTACAAAAGCGCCGCCAAGGGCTCGACCCTGGACGTGCCCCCCGACCTGACCCAGCTCACACGCGACACGCGCTACCTGCAGCCCGATGGCTCGGCCTCGGCTGCCGCCTTCCAGGCCGGCCAGGCCGCCAAACCCGCCAGCGCCAGCACCGCCCCCAGCACCCTGGGCGACGTGCGCATGGAGCGCGACGGCAACCAGCGCTGGCTGGTCGTCAAGCGCCCGAGCGACGCCCTGTGGGAGCCGGTGCGCGAGTTCTGGACCGACAACGGCTTTGTGCTGACGAGCGAAAACCAGCAGCTCGGCACCATGGAAACCGATTGGGCCGAAAACCGCGCGAAGCTGCCGCAGGACGTGATCCGCCAGACCATCGGCAAGGTGTTCGATTCGCTCTACTCCACCGGCGAGCGCGACAAATTCCGCACCCGCCTGGAGCGCAATGCCGACGGCAGCACCGACATCTACATCAGCCACCGGGGCATGGAGGAGGTGTACAACTCAGCGCACAAGGATTCCACCGTCTGGCAGCCGCGCGCCGTCGATCCCGAGCTTGAAGCCACCTTTTTGCGCCGCTTGATGGTCAAACTCGGCGTCGGCAAGGAAGAAGCCAAAGCCCTGGCGGCCGCGCCGGTGCAGCGCCCGAGCCTGGCGCGCGCCACCACCGTCGATGGCGCTCCGGCCATCGAAATCAACGAGAACTTCGAGCGCGCCTGGCGCCGTGTGGGCCTGTCGCTCGACCGCACCGGCTTTACCGTCGAAGACCGCGACCGCAGCCAGGGCGTGTACTTCGTGCGCTACGTCGATCCGGGCGAGGGCAAGAAAGACCCCGGCTTCTTTGGCAAGCTCTTTAGCTCCGACAAGGCCACGCCGCCCCTCAAGTACCGCGTTCTGGTGCGCAGCCAGGATGGCAAGAGCCTGGTGACGGTGCAAAACGCCGCCGGCGGCGCCGACCACTCGGCCAACGCGGCCCGCATCGTCAAGGTGCTGACCGACGACTTGAAATAATCCCGGCCCTGCCCCTACTGGGGCAGGCATGAAAAAACCCCCGAATCGCTGGTGCGACCGGGGGTTTTTTCATGCCCACCCTGCCAGGACGCCCACCGCAGGCGGGCGGCTGGCAGCGCAGCAATTACTTCTTCTCTTCAGCAGCAGGAGCGGCAGCCGGGGCAGCGGCAGCGGCTTCTTCAGCAGCGCCCTTGGCAGCTTCAGCAGCAGCCGGAGCGGCTTCGGCAGCAGCCGGAGCGGCAGCCGGGGCTTCAGCAGCGGGAGCGGCAGCCGGAGCAGCAGCAGGCGCTTCAGCGGCAGGAGCAGCAGCCGGGGCCGGTGCGGGTTCTTCCTTCTTGCCGCAGGCGGCCAGGGCTGCAGCGGCGATCACGGCGGCGAGAACCAGAGACTTGTTCATTGCAAATTTCCTTAGAGGAGATAAAAAGCTTTATGAAATGCCAGAACGGCCCGCCTCATCAGCCGCAGTCGCCGTGGCAGAGTCGCAAAATGCGAATTTGACTCAACTTTGTATTATAGGGACTTTGTCAATCCTGGGTTTCACTCAAAGAAGGAGTCCCCCCCCCAAAACGCAAACTTTCGCCAATTCGCAACAATCACAAACCCAAAGTCGTGCTAGGAAAACCTGGGGTGCTACGGCGCAGCAACCATTCGTCGATTTTTTCCTTGAGCAGCACGCGGCGCTCGGGCTCATCGCCACTGACGCCCACGCAGCGCTCGGCATCGAGGCGCTGCAGCGCCCATTGCGGCGACCACAGCAGGCTGGGTACGTCGCTGGGGGCGCTGCCCGCACAGCGGCGGCAAACGATTTTGTGATCCCAAGTGCTGCGCCAGCGCACAAAACGCGGATGCCGGCGCACGACTTCATCGTAGGAACGCGCCAGCAGCGTGATCCGTTGACCTTGGCGCACCCAGGCCGTCAGCGCCTCGATCACAGCAGCCTCGCCCAGAGGCCAATCCCAAAAATCGGCATCGCTCAAGACCAGCTCGCGCCAGCCCTGCGCGCCAGCGCACTCCAGCGCCGCCCTCACCAGGGCCTGAAAATCCTCGCGGCCACTGAAGCGGCCACTGGGCAACGGGGTACTGCTGGGGGTCATGCGCTGCCTCAAGCCTCGGAATGCGCCCAGCCGGCATCGCACCAGGAGGCCAGCAGCTCCAGCGCTTCGTCGCTGGCACGCGCCAGTTCCTTGGCGCTCAGACGGCGCGCATCGGCGAGGCGGCGCATCAGCGTGGCGTCGCGGCCGCTGGCGCGGTAGCTCTCGCCGTTGATGAAAATGTGCTTGTCGTCATAGAGCATTCGCGTGCGTTTATCAAGGCGCAGGTTTTCCAGCATCTGGCCCTCGGGGCCGGGCTCGAACCAGACGTTGGCCTTGGGCTCCGAGAGGTACTCGCCCAAGGCACGTTCGAGCGCCAGCGGCTGGTTCAGCGCGCGCTGCAGCGCCTGGCGCGCAAAGTCGAGCAGCCCCGCCGGAATGGCGCCCGGGTGCGTCACCGCCTCCTGCTGCGGGTCGCGGTACACCACAGGATGCTGGTTCAGGTCGCACTCTTCTTCGTCCGTCAGGCGCAAGAGCAGCTCGCGCGCCATTTCGTCGCGCTCGGGCGAGCGAAAGCCGATGGAGTAGGTCATGCACTCACCCTCGGCAATGCCGTCGTGCGCCCAGCCCGGGGGCAGGTAGAGCATGTCGCCAGGTTCGAGGACATATTCCTCCTCGGGCTCGAATTCGGCCAGGATTCTGAGCGGCACGTCCTCTTGCAAACGCAGGTTTTTCTGCCGTCCGATGCGCCAGCGGCGCCGGCCGTGCGCTTGCAGCAGGAACACGTCGTAGCTGTCAAAGTGCGGGCCGACGCCACCGCCGTCGGTGGCGTAGCTGATCATCAAATCGTCCAGACGCGCCTCGGGCACGAAGCGAAACTGCTGCATCAGCGCGTGCACCGCCTCGTGGTGCAAGTCCACGCCCTGCACCAGCACCGTCCAGCGCGGGGTTTGCAGCGTTGGCAGGCTGCGGCGCGCAAACGGGCCGTGGCGCAGCGTCCAGCCGCCGCCGTCTTGCAGCTGAATCAGGCGTGACTCCACGCCCTCCTGCCCGGCCAGGGCCAGCAGCTCGGTGCGCAGCACGGGCGGCGCAAAGCCGGCAATGGCCTGGCGCACCAGCAGCGGTTTTTTGTGCCAGTGGCGCTGCATGAATTGGCTCGGCGAGAGGCCGCCGAGCAAGGCCAGGGGTTGGTCGATGGACATAAGAATTCAAAGCCCCGGGCAGGGGCATGGGTCAAGCTGCGACAATTCTCCTATGGAAATCAAACAGCAATGCGTGGTCGCCCTGACCTGGACCTTGAAAGACACCTTGGGCGAGGTGCTCGACGTGCTCGACACCCCGGTGGAATTTCTCGTTGGCGGCGACGATTTGCTCGTGCGCATCGAGGAGGCCCTACAAGGCCACGGCAGTGGCGCCAGCGTCAACCTGCACCTCGAGCCCGAGGACGCTTTCGGCGACTACCAGGAACAGCTGATTTTTCTGGAGCCGCGCAACCTGTTCCCGGCCGAGCTCGAAGAAGGTTTTACCTTTGAAGGCAGCGCCCTGCCCGCTGGCTGCAGCCCGGCAGCGCCGCGCGAAGCGCTCTACACCGTGACCGACATCTACCCCGAGCATGTGGTGCTCGACGGCAACCACCCGCTCGCCGGCATTGCGCTGCGCCTGGCGCTACAGGTGCATGGCGTGCGCGAAGCCACTGAAGAAGAAATTGGCCGGGGCACGGCGGGCGCGGGCTTTTTCCGCATCCAGCCCAGCGCCCCGGGCGGTACGCTGCTGCACTGAGCAGCGGCCACTGCACTCACCACTCAATAGCGGGAAATCTGCCCGCCCACCAGGCGCACGCGGTCGCCCGTGCGCAAATCGCCAGGCGAGCTGACGTCGTAGGCACGCGAGCCGCCTTGGTCGAGCTGCACCGTGATGCGGTAGCTCTGCGTCGTGCCGTGGTTCATGCGGCCTTCAATGGCGTTGCCAGCCACTGCCCCGCCGACGGCGCCGAGCACCGTGGCCGCCGTGCGACCGCTGCCACCACCAATCTGGTTACCGAGCAGGCCACCGACCACGCCGCCGAGCACGGCGCCGCCACCCGAGGTGTTGCCGCTGCTTTGCGGCACCTGCACGGTCTGAATGTTGGAGATGCGGCCATATTCGGCACGCGGCCCCTGCTGCTGCGGATAGCTCTGATACCCCCCTTGCTGCTGCGGATAGCTCTGATACCCCCCTTGCTGGGGATAAGGCTCGTAATGCTGCTGGGGCTGGGCGGCGCAGGCCGTCAAGGCGGTGGCCAGCAACAGGCCGGACATGGCAGTAAGGCTGCGGGAAATACGGGGCATGGTTCTCTCCTGAAAGACAGTTGGATAACGATCGTACGGGGGCAGCGTTGACAACAATAACCAAGACACCGTGCGCAACCGTAAGGTTCTCCCATTTTTTGTTTCAAGATCATGGCGCTGCGGCACCACTGGGTAACTCTGCCGGATTGCTGGCCTGCGGCCACTGGCCGCCGAGGTTTTTCAGCAGCGTGCCCACCGCCACCAGGCGCTGGTTGCGCACATCGAGCAGGCTGCGCTCGGTCGTCAGCACCTGGGTTTGCGCGCTCAACACGTTCAGGTAGGCGACGGTGCCGGCGCGGTACTGGTTCTGCGCCACCTGCAGCGCCTGCTGCGCCGCCACCAGCGCCTGCTGCTGGCGCTGCTGTTGCTGCGCCAGGGCGCTGGCGGCGCTCAGGTTGTCTTCCACCTCCTGCAGGGCGGTCAGCACCACCTGGCGGTAGCTGGCCTCGGCCTGGGCCTGGCTGGCGCGCGCCGAGGCCACGCTGGCCGCGCGCGCGCCGCCGTCGAACAGGGTCAACGCCAGCGCCGGGCCCAGCGACCAGAAACGGCTGGGCGCATCGAACACCTGGGCCCAGGTACTGCTGCGCTGCCCCAGCTGGCCCGAGAGCGTGAGCGCCGGGAAAAACGCCGCCTGGGCGACGCCGATTTGCGCATTCGCCGCCGCCACGCGCTGCTGCGCGGCCGCAATGTCCGGGCGCGCCTGCAACAGCCCTGCAGGCAACAGCGGCGGCACAGCGGGCGGCGCGGGCAGCTCGGCGCTGGGCGCCAGGCTGAAGGCCGCCGGCGCCTGGCCGACGAGCGCCGCCAGCGCATGTTCCCACTGGGCGCGGCTGGCCTGGGTGCTCAGCAGCTGCGCCTGGGCGCTGCGGTATTGGGCCTCGGCCTGGGCGACGTCGGCGCTGCTGACCAGGCCGGCACGCTGGCGGTTGCGCGTGAGCTGCCAGCTGCGCTCGTAGCTGTCGATGGTTTGCGCCAGCAGCTGCGCCTGGGCCTCGCTGTTGCGCAGGGAGAAATAGCTTTGCACCAGCTGCGCCTGCAGCGACAGCTGGGCCGCCGCCAGATCGGCGCGGCTGGCCTCGGCGCTGGCCTGGGCTGCCGCCGCGCTGGCCGAGAGGCGGCCCCACAGATCAAGCTCCCAGCTCGCATTCAGGCCCAGGCTGTAGCTGTTGCTGGTGGCGGCCTGCGGGCTGGCGCTGCTCCCGCTGCTGCCGCTGCTGGCGCTGTGTGCACGCTGGCCGCTGGCGCTGGCGCCCAGGGTGGGCAGGCGCGCGGCCTCGGCCGTGCCCAGGGCCGCCTGCGCCGCCTGCCAGCGCGCCAGGCTTTGCGCCAGCGAGGGGCTGTCTTGCTGCGCCTGCGCCTGCAGCTGGTCGAGCACCGGGTCGGCAAACAGCTGCCACCACTGCGCCGGCACGGCGGTGGGCGCTGGCGCCTGCTGCCACAGGCTGGCGTAGGCCGCCGCCTCTTTGTAGGCCGCTGGCAGGGCCAAGGTGCTGGGCCCGGGCGGTGGCGCGCTGGCGCAGCCGCAAAGCAGCGCCAAAGGGAGAAAAAAGCCGGTTTTTTTAAGCAAAAAATGGCTCCAGCGCTTATGCAGCAAGCGCGAGTAGCTATAAAAATGATAGTAAAACGACAGCATCAAATACGTCCTTTGCGGCGCAGGCGATCCAGGGCCACATAGACCACCGGCGTGGTGTAGAGCGTGAGCACCTGGCTCACCAGCAGGCCGCCCACGATGGCAATGCCCAGCGGCTGGCGCAGCTCGGCGCCATCGCCCCGGCCCAGGGCCAGGGGCAGCGCGCCCACCAGGGCGGCGAGCGTGGTCATGAGGATGGGGCGCAGGCGCAGGTTGCAGGCGCGGTAGATGGCCTGCGCCGCGCTGCTGTGGCCCCGGCGCTGCTGCACCAGGGCGACGTCGATCATCATGATGGCGTTCTTCTTGACGATGCCGATCAGCAAGATGACGCCGATGAGCGCAATCAGCGAAAACTCCGTCTTGAACAGCATCAGCCCGAGCAGCGCGCCGACACCCGCCGAAGGCAGGGTCGAGAGGATGGTCAGCGGATGCACCAGGCTTTCATAGAGCATCCCCAGCACCAGGTAGATGCACACCATGGCCGCCAGGATCAGCAGCGGCTGGCCCGCCAGGGCCTGCTCGAAGGCGCCGGCCGTGCCGCTGAAGCTGCCGCGCACCGCCACCGGCACGCCCAGCTGCGCCACCGCCTGGTTGACGGCATCGCGCGCCTGCGACATCGACACCCCCGGCGCCAGGCTGAAACTGATGGTGCTCGCCGGCGTGCCACGCTCGTGGTTCACCGCCAGCGGCGTGTTGCTTTGCGTGATGCGCGCAAAGGCCGTGAGCGGCACCTGCTGGCCCCGGCTGTTGACGAAGAAGAAGCCGCGCAGGGCCTCAGGGCTTTGCAGGTAGCGCGGCAGCGCCTCCATGACGACGCGGTACTGGTTGAGCGGGTTGTAGATCACGCCCACCTGGCGCTGGCTGAAAGCGTCGCCCAGGGTGGCATCGACCTGCGCCATGGTCAGGCCCAGGCGCGCGAGGGCGTCGCGGTCGATCACCAGCAGGGTTTCCTGGCCCAGGTCCTGCACGTCGCTGTTGACGTCTTCGAGCTCGGGCAGCTGCGACAGCGCCTGGCGGATGCGCGGCTCCCAGGTGCGCAGCTGCTGCACCTCGTCGGCCTGCAGGGTGTAGTCGAGCGAACCACTGCTTTGCCGCCCGCCGATGCGGATGTCGCGCTGCGGCACCAGAAACAGGTTGGCGCCGGGCTCGCCCTTGAGCTGGCCGCGCAGGCGCTCGATGACCTGCGACGAGGACACGCCGCGCTGCAGCGTCATGAACATGGCTCCGGCGTTGGTGCGCCCGCCGCCGCCGGTAAAGCCGGTCACGTGCTCGACCGCCGGATCAGCCCGCACGATGGCGATGAAGCGCTGGATGCGCTGCTCCATCGCCTGGTAGGAGCTGGCCTGGTCGGTGCGGATGAAGCCCATGATGCGGCCCGTGTCCTGCTCGGGCATGAAGCCCTTGTCGATGGCGACGTACAGATGCACGTTCAGCGCCACCACCGCCGCCAGCGCCAGCAGCGGCCACAGCGGGTGGCGCAGGCACCAGGCCAGGCTGCGGCGGTAGGCGCGCAGCCACTGCGCGCCCTGCGCATCGAGCCAGCGCGACAGGCGCGAGGGCGTGCGCGTGCGCAGCGGCTGGCGCAGCAGGTGCGCGCACATCATGGGCGTGGTGGTGAGCGAGACCAGCATCGACACCAAAATGGCTGCCGACATGACGATGGCAAATTCACGGAAAAACCGCCCGACGATGCCGCCCATGAACCAGATCGGCACGAACACCGCAATCAGCGACAGGCTCATGGACACCACCGTAAAGCCGATCTCGCGCGCGCCCAAGAGCGCCGCCGGCAGCGCCGCCATGCCGCGCTCCATGTGGCGCATGGTGTTCTCCAGCACGACGATGGCGTCATCGACGACAAAGCCGGTGACCACCGTCAGCGCCATCAGCGAGAGGTTGTCCAGGGTGTAGCCCGCCAGGTACATGAGGCCGAAGGTGCCCGCCAGCGAGGCCGGCACGGCCACGCTCGGAATCAGCGTCGCACGGCCATTGCGCAGGAACAAAAACACCACCAGGATGACCAGCCCCACGGCCAGCGCCAGGGCGCGCTGCACCTCGACCAGCGAGGCGCGCAGCGTCGGCGTGCGGTCGGAGACGACGGTGATGTCGATCGCACTCGGAATGGATGCCTGCAGCTGCGGCATGAGGGCGCGCACGCGCTCGACGGTCTGCAAGATGTTGGCGCCGGGCTGCTTGTTGATCTGGATGAGGATGGCCGGCTTGCCATCGGCGCTGCCGTAGTTGCGCAGGTCCTGCACCGAATCGAGCACCTCGGCCACGTCGCCCAGGCGCACGGCGCGGCCCTCGCGCCAGCGCAGCACCAGCGGCGCGTATTCGGCGGCGCTGCGCGCCTGGTCGTTGGCGCCGAGCTGCCAGTAATGGTCTTCGCGCTCGACCGCGCCCAGCGGGCGGTTGGCGTTGGTGCCGGCAATGGCCTGGCGCACCTGCTCGAGCGACACACCCTGCGCCGCCAGCCGCTGCGGATCGAGCTGCACGCGCACCGCCGGCAGCGCGCCGCCGCTGACGTTGGCCTGGCCCACGCCCTCGATCTGCGCCAGCTTTTGCGCCAGCACGGTGGAGGCGACGTCGTACATCTGGCCGCGCGTCAGGGTGTCGCTGGTCAGCGCCAGGATGAGGACGGGCGCATCGGCCGGATTGACCTTGCGGTAGGTCGGGTTGCTCGGCATCCCGCTGGGCAGCAGGGTGCGCGCAGCGTTGATGGCGGCCTGGACATCGTTGGCGGCGCTGTCCACATTGCGGTCGAGGTCGAACTGCAGCGTGATGCGCGTATTGCCCTGCGAGGAACTGGAGGTGATCTCGGTCACGCCGGCAATCGCCCCCAGGCTGCGTTCGAGCGGCGTTGCCACCGTCGCCGCCATGGTGTCGGGGCTGGCACCGGGCAGGCTGGCGGAGACGGAGATGGTCGGGTACTCCACCTGCGGCAGCGGCGCCACCGGCAGCAAAAAATACGACATCGCACCGGCCAGCACCAGGCCGATGGTCAGCAGCATGGTGGCGATCGGGCGGTGGATGAACAGCGCCGACAGGTTCATGCCCGCTGCTTCCAGCGCTGCGCCCAGCGCTCAAACGTGAGGTAGATCACCGGCGTGGTGAACAGCGTGAGCAACTGGCTCAGGATCAGGCCACCGACCATGGTCACGCCCAGCGGGTGGCGCAGCTCGCTGCCCACGCCCTGGCCCAGCATCAGCGGCAGCGCGCCCAGCAGCGCTGCCAGCGTCGTCATGAGGATGGGGCGAAAGCGCAGCAGGCAGGCCTGGTGGATGGCCGCACGCGGCGCCAGGCCCTCGCTGCGCTGCGCCTCCAGGGCAAAGTCGATCATCATGATGGCGTTCTTCTTCACGATGCCGATCAAGAGCACGATGCCGATGACGGCAATGATGTCGATCGACAGTCCGGCCAGCGCCAGCGCCAGCAGCGCACCCACGCCCGCCGAGGGCAGGGTCGAGAGAATCGTCACCGGGTGGATGGTGCTCTCGTAGAGCACGCCCAGGACGATGTACATCGTCACCACCGCCGCCAAAATCAGCAGCAAGGTGTTGGACAGCGACGCCTGGAAGGCCAGCGCCGCACCCTGGAAATGCATCTCCACCGCCAGCGGCCACGCGCCCTGCGCCTGCAGCTGCTGCTGCGCCTGCTCGATGGCCTGCACCGCAGCGCCCAGCGCCACACCAGGCGCGGTGTTGAACGAAATGCTGCTGCCCGGCAGCTGATCGACGTGGTTCACCGCCAGCGCCGTGCTGCGTTCTTGCACCTGCGCCAGCGCCGTCAGCGGCACGGGCGCGCCGAGACTGGAGGGCACGTAAATCTGCGCCAGCGCCTCGGGCCCGAGCTGGTACTGCGGCGCCACCTCCAGCACCACGCGGTACTGGTTGGACTGGGTGAAGATGGTCGAGATCAGGCGCTGGCCGAAGGCGTCGTAGAGCGCAGCGTCGATGCCCGCCACCGTCACCCCCAGGCGGCTGGCCTGGGCACGGTCGATCTGCACGTAAGCCTGGCGCCCGCGCTGCTGCAAGTCACTACTGACGTCGCGCAGCGCGGGCAGGGCCTGCAGGCGCGCCAGCAGGGCCTCGGTGGCGTGCGTGAGCTGCGCCATGTCGGCCGAGGACAGCAGCAGCTGGTACTGGGTGCGCGCCACGCGCTCGTCCACGCTCAGGTCCTGCACCGGCTGCAGGTACAGGCGCATTCCGGGGATGTCGGCGGTGGCCGCATTCAGGCGGCGCAGCACCTCGGCCAGGGCCGGGCGCTGGCCGTGGGGCTTGAGGTCGATCTGCAGGCGCCCGCTGTTGAGCGTGGTGTTGCTGCCATCGACGCCGATGAAGGAGGAGACGCTCTGCACCGCCGGATCGGCCAGGATGCGCTCGGCCATCTGCTGCTGGCGCTCGGCCATGGCGGCAAACGAGATCGACTGCGCGGCCTCGGTCGTCGCCTGCAGCGTGCCGGTGTCCTGCAGCGGGAAAAAGCCCTTGGGCACCCACAGGTACAGCAGCGCCGTCAGCCCCAGGGTGGCGAGGAACACGCCCCAGGTCAGGCGGCTGTGCGCCAGCACCCAGTCGAGCCAGCGGCCATAACCGGCGATGGTGCGGTCAAAAAAACGCCCGGTGGCCGCGTGCAGGCGGCTGTATGCCTGCGCGCTCTCGCTGCGCAGCAGGCGCGCGCACAGCATCGGCGTGAGGGTGAGCGAGACGACGGCGGAGATCAAAATCGCCACCGCCATGGTGATGGCAAATTCGTGGAACAGCCGCCCCACCACGTCGCCCATGAACAGGAGCGGGATCAGCACCGCGATCAGCGAGATGGTGAGCGAGATGATGGTGAAGCCGATCTGCTTGGCCCCCTGCAGCGCGGCCGCCAGCGGCGGCTCGCCGGCCTCGACGTAGCGCGCCACGTTCTCGATCATGACGATGGCGTCATCGACGACGAAGCCGGTAGCGATGGTCAGCGCCATCAGCGTCAGGTTGTTGATGGAAAAGCCCGCCAGGTACATCACGCCCAGGGTGCCGATGAGCGACAGCGGCACCGCCAGGCTGGGAATGATGGTGGCCGTGCCGCTGCGCAAAAAGACAAAAATCACCGCCACCACCAGCACCACCGCCAGCAACAGCTCCCACTGCATGTCGCGCAGGCCGGCACGGATGGTGAGGGTGCGGTCGGTGAGGATGTGCACGTCGAGCGACGCCGGCAACGTCTCCTGCAGCTGCGGCAGCAGGGCCTTGATACGGTCCACGGTGTCGATCACGTTCGCCCCCGGCTGGCGCCGGATGTTGAGGATGACGCCGGCGCGCAGCGCCGTATCGCCCTGCCCGGCCTGCCCGGCCCAGGCCGCCAGGCGCGTGTTTTCGGCCTCGTCCACGGTCTGCGCCACGTCCGACAGGCGCACCGGGGCGCCGTTCTTGAAGGCGATGATGAGGTCGCGGTACTCCTGCGCCGACTGCAGCTGGTCGTTGGCATCGATGGTCGAGGCGCGCAGCGGGCCGTCAAAACCGCCCTTGGCCTGCTTGACGTTGGCCGCCGCAATGGTGCTGCGCACGTCTTCGAGCGTCAGCCCCAGGCCGGCGAGCGCCGCCGGGTTGGCCTGGATGCGCACTGCCGGCCGGCGCGCACCGGCAATGGCCACCAGGCCCACGCCCTTGACCTGCGAGAGCTTGGGCGCAAGGCGGTTTTCCACCAGGTCGTTGACGCGGATCACCGGCAGGCTCGGCGAGGTAATCGCCAGCGTCAGGATGGGCGCGTCCGCCGGGTTGACCTTGCTGTACAGCGGCGGCATCGGCAGGTCGTTGGGCAGCAAATTGCCGGCGGCGTTGATGGCCGCCTGCACCTGCTGCTCGGCCACGTCCATGGCCATGTCCAGACCAAAGCGCAAGGTGATGACCGAGGCCCCGCCCGAGCTGGTGGAGGACATCTGCCCCAGCCCCGGCATCTGGCCCAACTGGCGCTCCAGCGGCGCGGTGACGTTGGAGGTCATCACCTCCGGGCTGGCGCCAGGGTAGAGCGTGGTCACCTGGATGGTGGGGTAGTCCACCTCCGGCAGGGCCGAGATCGGCAGCCAGCGGTACGCCAGCAGGCCCGCAATCAGCACCGCCACCATCAACAGCGAGGTGGCCACGGGGCGCAGGATGAAGATGCGCGAAAGATTCATGGGCCGGCCTCAGTGCGCGGCGGCCGGGGCGGCAGCAGGGGCGCTGCGCAGGCTGCGCATGAATGCCTTGCGCTCCTCGGGCCCCATCTTGGCGAGTTTTTCGCGCTGCTCGGGCGTGAGGTTTTTCATCACTTCGGCGCGGCGCGCGCTCGCCTGCTGCGCCGCCTGCGCGGCCTTGTCGGCGGCGGCCTGGGCGTCGATCACCTGCACCTTGGCCCCCTCGCGCAGGCGGTCAAGGCCATCGGTCACCACCTGCGCGCCCTCGGGCAGGTCGCCCTGCACGGCCACCCGCTCGCCGTCCACGGCGAGCGTGCGCAGGCGCCGCTGGGTCACCGTGCCGTCGTCCTGCACCACATACACGGCGTTGTTTTGCAGCGCCGCCGCCGGCACCGTCAGGGCCTGCGCCAGCAGATCGAGCTGCAGGCGCACGTTGACGAATTGGTTGGCGTACAACTGCCCATCTTCGTTGGCAAAAGCGGCCTTGATCTTGACCGTGCCGGTGGCCACGTCCACCGCGTTGTCGATGGCGCTGACCTCGCCCTGCGCCAGCAGCGTTTTATTGTCTTTGTCCCACAGCTGCACGGGCACGGCAGCGCCCTGCGCCCGGCGTGCACGCAGCGCTGGCAAATGGGCTTCGGGCACGGCGAACAAGGCGTCGATCGGGCGCACCTGGGCGATGCTGACCAGGCCAGCGGCGTCGCTGGGGTTGAGCACGTTGCCCAAATCCGCATTACGCAGGCCCAGACGGCCCGCAATCGGCGCCGTGATGCGGGTATAGCTCAGCTGCAACCGGGCATTGGCCAGCTGCGCCTGGTCTGCCGCCACCTGGCCCTGGTACTGGCGCACCAGCGCCGCCTGGGTATCGACCTGCTGCCCGGCAATCGAGTCCTGCGCCTGCAGCTGCTGGTAGCGCTGCAAATCGAGCTCGGCGTTTTTCAAAAGCGCCTGGTCGCGCTGCAGGCTGCCCTGCAGCTGATCGACGCTGGCCTGGTAGCTGCGCGGATCAATTTGCGCCAGCAGCTGCCCGGCCTTGACCTCCTGGCCTTCGCGCAGGTGCAGCGCCGTCAATTCCCCGGCCACCTTGGTGCGCACCACCGCCGTGGCGCGGGCATTCATGGTGCCGATGGCGGACACCAGCACAGGCATGTCGCGCCGCTGCACCAGGCCCACCGACACCGGCTGCGCCTGCCCACCTCCGGCCCCCGGCGGCCCGCCAAATGGCCCCCCAGGCCCGCCAAAGCCCCCCGGGCCACGCGCCGCCGTGGTACTGGGCGTGCTGCGCTGCTGCCACCACACCGCGCCCCCCAAGGCCAGGGCCGCCGCAATCAACACCAGGGGCAACGCCTTGCGCCCGCGCTGGCGCGCAGCAGAAAAGGGACGAAACGGACGCGAAAAAGAACAGGCAGCAGGCATGACGGCGGCAGTGCGAACACGAAAGCGCCAATGGTAGCCAGCACCACAGCCCGCCCGGGGCAGAGGGCGGGTCTTTTACCGCCGCTTTACATCAACCCGGCACCGCCAGCACCAGGGCCGACTCGTCCACCTGCAGCCACAGGCGCACGCCCTCGGTCAGGCCACTACCCGCTGGCGCAAAGCCCACCATTTGCACACCGGCGTCCAGCTCGGCTGCCACCTCGTCGCCCGCCGGGCCCTGCGCCAGGCGCCGCACCCGCCCAGGCCAGCAGTTGCTGCTGCCCGGGGCCGGCGCCTGCAGCAGCGCCTGCACCGCCGTCGCCTTGCACAGCGCCAGCAGCGCCAGGCCGGGCGCCAGGCCGAGCAGCTCGGCGCTCTCGTGCGTGATGCGCGCCACCAGCTGCAGCGCCGGCGCCTGCGCGCCCTGCAGGTGCACGCGCACCAGCGGGCCGTCGGCCTGCAGGGCCTGCACCAGCACCGGCCATTGGTTGCGCATACTGCTGCGCCAGCCCAGGCGGGCAGCAGCACTGCCCTGGCCACCAGCGCCTTGCAGCCGCGCCAGCACCTCGGCGCGCGCCTGCGCCATGGCGGCGTGCGCGACCAGCAGGGCGTGGCCGGCGTCGGTCAACAAGGCGCCGCCACCGCCAGCGCCGCCCACGGCACGCTCGACCAGCGGCACGCCGGCGAGGTTGGTCAGGGTATCGAGCGCCTGCCAGGCCGCCTTGTAGCTGATGCCGACGGCGCGCGCTGCTTGCGAGATGGAGCCGCCCGCGCCAATTTGGCGCAGGATGTCGATGCGCTTGTCCGCGCTCTCGTGGCCCAGGGCCTGGGCGTAGGCCAGGCCAGAAGACGGTGATGACTGCATGGCCGCCATCATGCCCAAAATTACAGAAATTCCGGGAGAACCCTGGCTATACTCGCTCGCTATTCAAACTCGGAATAACGAAAGGATGCCTCCCATGCCCGCTTTCCCGCCTGCCTTTCTACCCGCTGCTCTGCGCCCCCTCTCCCGCGCCGCTCTGCTGTGCTGCGCACTGTGCACCCTGGGCGCCCAGGCGGGCGAAGTGGCGGTGGCGGTGGCCGCCAACTTCACCGCGCCGATGCAAAAAATCGCCGCCGATTTTGAAAAAGACACCGGCCACAAAGCACAGCTGTCATTTGGCGCCACGGGCAAGTTCTACGCCCAGATCGCCAACGGCGCGCCCTTTGCCGTGCTGCTGGCGGCCGACGATGCCACCCCGGCAAAAATCGCCAAGGAGGGCCTGGGCGAGGCCAGCAGCCGCTTTACCTACGCCATCGGCCAGCTGGTGCTGTGGAGCAAGCAGCCGGGCTACGTCGATGCCGATGGCAAGGTGCTGCACAAAACCGACTGGCAGCACATCGCCATTGCCAACCCCAAGCTCGCGCCCTACGGCGGCGCCGCCATGCAGACCCTGGACAAGCTCGGCCTGGCGCAGCAGGTGCAGGCGCGCATCGTGCAGGGCGAGAACATCGGCCAGACCTACCAGTTCGCCGCCTCGGGCAACGCCGAGCTGGGCTTTGTCGCCCTGTCGCAGGTGATGGAAGACGGCAAGCTGCGCGCCGGCTCGGCCTGGGTGGTGCCCGAGAGCCTGCACGACACCATCCGCCAGGACGCCATCTTGCTCAAGCCCGGCCACGACAACCCGGCGGCCAAGGCGCTGCTGGAGTACCTGCAGGGCGCCAAGGCGCACGCCGTCATCCAGGCTTACGGCTATCGATTTTGATAGCACCTCACGCTTTATGGGTGCGGTTTACCGGTACATTTTGCCCATAAACCCGCATCCATCAAGCGCTACCAGCTAGCAAAACAAGAGCAATGCCCACGCTTGCGGCCGACGACTGGGCCGCCATCCTCCTCACCCTGCGCCTGGCGGGCACGACCACGCTGCTGCTGTTGGTGCTGTGCACGCCGCTGGCCTGGTGGCTGGCGCACACGCGCTCGCGCTGGCGCGGGCCGATCGGCGCCGTGGTGGCGCTGCCGCTGGTGCTGCCGCCGACGGTGATCGGCTTTTACCTGCTGGTGCTGATGGGCCCGAGCGGCCCCATCGGCGAGCTGACGCAGGCGCTGGGCTGGGGGCGGCTGCCGTTCACCTTTGCCGGGCTGGTGGTGGGCTCGGTGGTGTATTCGCTGCCCTTTGCCGTGCAGCCGCTGCAGCGCGCCTTCGAGGCCATGGGGCCGCGCCCGCTGGAGGTCGCGGCCAGCCTGGGCGCGGGGCCGCTCGACCGCTTCTTCACCGTCGCCCTGCCGCTGGCGCGCCCGGGCTTCATCACGGCAGCGGTGCTGACGTTTGCGCACACGGTGGGCGAGTTTGGCGTCATCCTCATGCTCGGGGGCAACATTCCGGGCGTGACGCGCGTGGTCTCGGTACAAATTTACGACCACGTCGAGGCCATGGAGTACGCCCAGGCGCACCACCTGGCGGGCGGCATGGTGGCGTTTGCCTTCATCGTCCTCATGCTGCTGCAGTGGCTGCAGCCCAAGGCAGCGCGATGAGCAGCGGCGGCGCCATCCTGGCACGGCTGCAGCTGGCGCGCGCCGATTTTTCCCTCGACGTCGATCTGCAGCTGCCGGGCCAGGGCGTGACGGCGCTGTTCGGCCCCTCGGGCTGCGGCAAGACGACGCTGCTGCGCGCCCTCGCCGGGCTCGAACGCGGCCAGGGGCGGGTGCAGGTCAACGGCGCCCTCTGGCAGGACAGCGCCAGCGGCCACTGGCTGCCCACGCACCGGCGCCAGCTGGGCTATGTGTTCCAGGAGGCGAGCCTTTTTCCGCACCTGAGCGTGCAGCGCAACATGGAATACGGCCTGCGCCGCCTGCCCGCCGCGCGCCGGCGCGTGTCGCTGGAGCAGGCGGTGGAGCTGCTGGGGCTGCAGGCGCTGCTGGCGCGTGCGCCGCACACGCTCTCGGGCGGCGAGCGCCAGCGGGTGGCGATTGCGCGCGCCCTGGCCGCCAGCCCCGCCATGCTGCTCATGGACGAGCCGCTGGCCGCCCTGGACGCGGCGCGCAAGGCCGAGCTGCTGCCCTACCTGGAGCGGCTGCAGCGCGGGCTCGACATTCCACTGCTCTACGTCAGCCACGCCAGCGACGAGGTCGCGCGCCTGTCGCAGCACCTGGTGCTGCTCGAACGCGGGCGCGTGCGCGCCCAGGGCGCCACGGCCGATCTGCTGGCACGCCCGGACCTGCCGCTGGCGCACGAGGGCGGCGCCGCCACCCTGGTACAGGCGCGGGTGTGCGCACACGACAGCCGCGACCAGCTGCTGAGCGCCGCCTTTGCCGGCGGGCTGCTGCACCTGGTGCACACCCAGCCGCCGCCGCTGGGCAGCGAGGTGCGCCTGCGCGTGCTGGCGCGCGACGTCAGCCTGGCGCGCAGCCGCCCGCAGGACAGCTCCATCCTCAACCTGCTGCCGGTGCGCATCACCGCCCTGGCCCCCGACAGCCCGGGCCAGCTGCTGGTGGCGCTCGACGCCAGCGGCACGGCGCTGCTCGCGCGCATCACCGAACGCTCGGCCCGCGTGCTGCAGCTGGCCGTGGGCGAGACGGTGTTCGCCCAGGTCAAGGCGGTGGCGCTGGTCGATTAGTCCGCCCCCGTAATAACCCTCGGTGCTACGCTTTTACAAGCGCCTCGCGCTTGATGGACAAGCCTTTGAGGCGGTTTTGCTCTGTCAGCCAGACGTTATTTTGCTGCGTACAATGGCCCGCTTCCCGCGCCGGCGGCTGGCTGCGCCCTCCTTCTCCTGCGGGCCAGCGCTGCGTTCTGGCCGGGCTTTTTTGGAGACACCATGCAGGCGCTTTTATCCCTGTCCCGGGCCATCGACAGGCTCAACGCGTTCGTCGGCAAATACAGCATCTGGCTGATTTTTGCCGCCACCTTCGTCAGCGCCGCCAACGCCATCGTACGCAAGGTGTTCGACACCAGCTCCAACGCCTTCCTGGAAGTGCAGTGGTACCTGTTCGCCTGGTCGTTCCTGATTGCTGCCGGCTACACCCTCTTGCAGCGCGAGCATGTGCGCATCGACGTACTCAACAGCCGCCTATCCAAGAAAACCCAGGTCTGGATCGACATCCTGGGCTTTGCCTTCTTCCTCACGCCGCTGTGCCTTGCCATTTTGTGGCTGAGCGTGCCCGAGGTGCTGCAAAAAATCCAATCGGGCGAGATGTCGGGCAACCCCGGCGGCCTGATCCGCTGGCCGGTGTGGGTGGCCATTCCGGTGGGCATCACGCTGTTGATGCTGCAAGGCTGGTCGGAGCTCATCAAGCGCATCGCCTTCCTCGCTGGGCAAGGGCCTGACCCCATGGGCCGCCTGGGCGAGAAAACCGCCGAGGAAGAACTGCTCGAAGCCCTGCGCGCACAAGAAGCCCAAAAATCCACCCCGGCCCCCAAGGCCCAGCACTGAGCGCGGCCGGAGAGCGACACCATGGAATTCATCACCACCAACTACGCCCCCCTCATGTTTGCGGGGCTGATCTGCTTTTTGCTGCTGGGCTTTCCGGTGGCCTTCAGTCTCGGTGCCTGCGGCCTGGCCTTTGGCTTTTTGGGCATTGAGCTGGGCATTTTCCCGGCCTCCGTCATGGCCTGGCTGCCCCAGCGCCTCATTGGCATCATGGCCAACGACACGCTGCTGGCCGTGCCCTTCTTCACCTTCATGGGCTTGATTCTGGAACGCTCGGGCATGGCAGAGGACTTGCTCGACACCGTCGGCCAGGTCTTTGGCCCGGTGCGCGGCGGCCTGGCGCTGGCGGTGATTTTTGTCGGCGCGCTGCTCGCTGCCACCACCGGCGTGGTGGCGGCATCGGTCATCTCCATGGGCCTGATCTCGCTACCCATCATGCTGCGCTACGGCTACGACCGCAGCCTCTCCAGCGGCGTGATTGCGGCCTCGGGCACGCTGGCGCAGATCATTCCGCCCTCGCTGGTGCTCATCCTCATGGCCGACCAGCTCGGCAAGAGCGTGGGCGAGATGTACAAGGGCGCCTTCATCCCCGGCTTCATGCTCATGGGGCTGTACGTGCTGTGGGTGGTGATTGTGGCCATCGTCAAGCCCGCCGCCGTGCCCGCGCTGCCGCCCCAGGCGCGCATCTACCGCGAGGCCGACGGCAGCGGCGGCTACCTGTCGCTGACGGTGGTCATGGGCATTTCCACCGCCGTGGCGCTGTTCTTGGCGGCGCACATGGCCGACGTGCACACCTGGTGGCAGGGCCACGAGGTGCTGGAGGTGCCGACCGACGAGAAGGTCGTCACCGCCATGTGCGGCGGCACGGCGATTGCCTTCGTGCTCGCCAGCATCAACCGCGTGTTCAAGCTCGGCCTGCTCTCGCGCCTGGCCGAGCGCGTGACCTTTGTCCTCATCCCGCCGCTGCTGCTGATTTTCCTGGTGCTGGGCACCATCTTTTTGGGCATTGCCACCCCCACCGAGGGCGGTGCCATGGGCGCGATGGCGGCACTCATCATCGGTTTTGCACGCGGGCGCCTGAACATGAAGCTGCTGCAACAAGCCCTGGGCTCGACCACGCGGCTGGCGAGCTTTGTCATGTTCATCATGATTGGCGCCACCACCTTCAGCATGATCTTTCAGGCCGCCGATGGCCCAAAGTGGGTCGAGCACCTCATGGCCAGCCTGCCCGGCGGCCAGGTGGGCTTTCTGATCGTCGTCAACCTGATGATCTTCTTCCTCGCCTTCTTCCTCGATTATTTCGAGCTCTCGTTCATCGTCGTGCCGCTGCTCGGCCCCGTGGCCGACAAGATGGGCATTGACCTGATCTGGTTTGGTGTGCTGCTGGCGATGAATATGCAAACCTCGTTCATGCACCCGCCGTTTGGCTTTGCGCTGTTTTTCCTGCGCAGCGTCGCGCCCGAAAAGCCCTATGTGGACCGCGTCACGGGCCAGACCATCGCCCCGGTGACGACGATGCAAATCTACAAGGGCGCCATCCCCTTCGTGCTGATTCAGCTCGTCATGGTCAGCACCTTGATTGCCTTCCCCGGCATCGTCACCGGCAGCCTGGATAAAAAGGTCGAGGTCAATATGGAGGCGGTGGGCAACCAGCTCCTCGATGAGCTGCAGAACGACCAGGGTTACGGCGAAACCCCCATCGAAGCCAGCCCGCAGGCCGCGCCAGAAGTCGCCCCTGAGGCCACTCCCGAAGCCGCCCCCGCCGAAGACGATCCACTCAAGGCGCTGCAAGACGCCGTGCAGCAGCAGCCCAAGCCCTGATCGACCGCGCGCTGCGCGCTACGCCGGCGCTGCCAGGCTGCCAAACCAGCCCAGCGCCTCCTGCCAGCAAGCCTGGGCCTGGGGCCGGAAGTAGCCCATGTGGCCCACCTGCGTGCCCAGCAGGCGCGGGTCGATCTCCTTGCGCTGCAGCGGCGCGCCGCTGTAGCCCCGCACAAAGGCATCGCGCGAGGCAGGCAACGCCCAGAGGTCATCGAGGGCATTGGCAGCCACGATGGGCGTGCGCACCTGGGCATAGCGCTGCGCCAGGTCGGGCAGCTGCGGGTCGTCAAAGAAAAAATGCGGAAACTGGCACCAGCGGCGCCACTGGTGAAACACGTCCCTCGGCAAATCTTCGCCCAGGCCCAGCATCCGCCAGGGGCAGTAGCCCTTGCTCCAGGTCAGCAGCGGCAGCACCACGCGCCACATGGTGAGCACGCGCAGGCGCTCGCCCCGGGGCATGTAGCCGTGCCAGCCGGCGCCCAAGCCAAACAGATAGCAGCCCGCGAGCTTGTGGTGGTTGGGCAGCAGCCCCAGGGCATGGCCACCAAATGAATGGCCCACCAGGTACAGCGGCACATCATCGACCGCCAGCGCATCAACCACGGCCGCCAAGTCCTGGCGCCCCCAGTCGAGCATGTCCATGCGAAAACCGCGCAGCCGGGGCGGGCGCGATTGGCCCATGCCCCGGTAGTCAAACGTCACCGTCTCAAAACCCTGGGCGCTGGCAAACTCGGCAAAGCGCCGGTAAAAGCCTTGCGGCACGGCGGTTGCGCCAGCCACCACCAGGCGCCCGCGCAGGGGCGCCTGCGCTGCAAAGCGCTGGCCCGCCAGGCGGTAGCCATCGGCCGCCACAAAGTTCAAAGCAAGGGAGGAAGCGTGCACAACGGCCTTTCTACTTGGGATAGCACCACGCGCGGCACAAACAACAACGCCCGCAACCCCAGGGGCTGCGGGCGTTGGCCCGGCAGCGTTGCCTAAATTTAAATCTTGACGCTGTTCATGTACTGGTTGAACGGGTACTCCGAGAAGCGATTCCACAGAATCTGGTCACGCTGAAAGGCACGCATGTCCTGGTGGATTTTCTTGAACTCGGGCGACTTGGCTTCGTGCTCGGCAAAAACTTCCATCGAAGCCTTGAAACCCGCATCCATCAAGCTCTTGGGGAAGGCTTTGAGCTGGGTCTTGTTGGCCACCAGGCGTTTGAGCGCCAGGGGGTTGAGCGCCTGGTACTTGCTCGTCATGTCGGCCGAAGCAACACGCGTGGCGGCGTCCAAGATCGCCTTGTTCTGCGCCGACAGGGCGTTGTATTTCTTGAGGTTGATGAAGAACTCCAAATCGGCACCACCCTCCCACCAACCAGGGTAGTAGTAGAAGGGGGCCACTTTGTTGAAGCCCAGCTTTTCATCGTCGTAGGGACCGACGAACTCGGCCGCGTCGAGCGTGCCTTTTTCCAGTGCCTGGTACACGTCGCCCGCAGGCATGTTCTGCGACACCACGCCAAGCTTGGCCATGGCCTCGCCAAACACGCCGCCGCCCAGGCGCATCTTCAGGCCCTTGAGGTCTTCCGGGCCCTTGATTTCCTTGCGGTACCAGCCGCCCATCTGCGTCGTGGTGTTGCCGGCGCTGGCGGTCTTGAAGTTGTATTTTTCAAAGAAGGCGTCAAGCAGCTTGCGGCCGTTGCCGTGGTCTTTCCAGGCCGACATTTGCAGCGGCGTAAAGCCAAAGGGCACGGCGCAGCTGAAGGCAAAAATAGGATCCTTACCCGTGAAGTAATAGGCCGCCGTGAGCGAAATATCGATGGTGTCGCCCTGCAGCGCATCGACCACGCCAAAAGCGGGCATCAGCTCACCCGCCGGATGCACCGAGATTTCAAACTTACCGCCCGAGAGCGCCTTGACGGTTTCCGACAGCTTTTCGGCGCTGCCAAAAATGGTGTCGAGCGACTTGGGAAAGCTCGCCGCCAGGCGCCAGCGCACCGTTTCCTGGGCATGTACGGCTGGGGCCACGCCTGCGGCCAACACGCCGGCGATACCGGCGTTTTTGATGAGAGAGCGACGATCCATGACAAGGGTCTCCTGTGTCGTTATAAAAAACCGGCCACCGCTTGGCAGTGGCCGCGCGCATTGTAAAAAGCCTCTATGCCGCCGCGCTTACAACGCGCCCCCGGACAAACCAGCAAAGCGGGCCCGAATGGCCGCCTCGATGCCCGCAGCGTCCAGCCCCTGCAGCGCCAGCAGTTTGGCCGGGTCGCCGTGCTCGATGAAGGCGTCGGGCAGGCCCAGCTGCAGCACCGGCAGGGAGACGCCGGCAGCGTTGAGCGCCTCGCACACCGCGCTGCCCGCGCCGCCCTGGATGCAGCCCTCTTCCAGCGTCACCAGCGCGTCGTGCGTGGCCGCCAGCTGCAGCAGCAGTTCGGTATCGAGCGGCTTGGCCCAGCGCATGTTGGCCACGGTGGCGTCCAATTTTTCTGCCGCCGCCAGCGCCGGGTACAACAGCGTGCCAAAGGCCAGGATGGCGATGCGCGGCCCGGCGCTTTCGCCTTGGCACTCACGGCGCACTTCGCCCTTGCCGTAGGGCAGGCCCTCCAAACCCTCCAGCGGCGCCACACCGGCACCGCTGCCACGCGGGTAGCGCACGGCCACGGGGTAGTTTTGCGCGTAGGCGGTAGAGAGCAGCTGGCGGCATTCGCGTTCGTCGGCCGGGCAGGCCAGGGCCATGTTGGGAATGCAGCGGATGAAGGCGATGTCGTAGGCGCCGGCGTGCGTGGCGCCGTCCGCGCCCACCAGGCCGGCGCGGTCCAGGGCAAAGACCACGGGCAGGTTCTGCAGCGCCACGTCGTGGATCAGCTGGTCGTAGGCGCGCTGCAAGAAGGTGGAGTAGATGGCAACCACGGGCTTCACGCCCTCGCAGGCCAGGCCGGCGGCGAAGGTGACGGCGTGCTGCTCGGCAATGCCCACGTCGTGGTAGCGCGCGGGAAAGCGACGGTGAAACTCGACCATGCCCGAGCCCTCGCGCATGGCCGGGGTGATGGCCACCAGGCGCGCGTCCTGCGCCGCCATGTCGCACAGCCACTGGCCAAACACCTGGGTAAAGGTTTGTTTGGCGGGCGTGGCCGGGGCCACCAGGCCCACGCTGGGATCAAACTTGCCCGGGCCGTGGTAGGCCACGGGGTCTTGCTCGGCGAGCTTGTAGCCCTGGCCCTTCTTGGTGACCACGTGCAGGAACTGCGGGCCCTTCAATTCGCGGATGTTCTCCAGCGTCGGGATGAGCGAGTCGAGGTCGTGGCCGTCGATGGGGCCGATGTAGTTGAAGCCGAATTTCTCGAACAGCGTCGCCGGCACCACCATGCCCTTGGCCTGCTGCTCCAGGCGCTTGGCGAGTTCGAGCAGGGGCGGCGCGTTTTTGAGCACGTTCTTGCCCACGTCGCGCGCCTTGGCGTAGAACTGGCCGCTCATGAGCTGCGCCAGGTAGCGGTTGAGCGCGCCCACGGGCGGGCTGATGCTCATGTCGTTGTCGTTGAGGATGACCAGGAGGCGCGCATCTTCCTGCACGCCGGCGTTGTTCAGCGCCTCGAAGGCCATGCCCGCCGTCATGGCGCCGTCGCCAATGATGGCCACGCAGTGGCGGCTCTCGCCTTTTTGCCGCGCCGCCAGCGCCATGCCCAGGGCGGCGGAGATGCTGGTGGACGAATGCCCGGTGCCAAAGGTGTCGAACGCGCTCTCGTCGCGGCGCGGAAAGCCCGAGACGCCGCCCAACTGGCGCAGCGTGCCCATGCGCTCGCGCCGCCCGGTGAGGATTTTGTGCGGGTAGGTCTGGTGGCCCACGTCCCACACCAGGCGATCGTGCGGGGTGTTGAAGACGTGGTGCAGGGCGATGGTCAGCTCCACCGTGCCGAGGTTGGAGCTCAGGTGACCGCCGGTTTTGGCCACGCTGTCGATGAGGTAGGCGCGCAGCTCTTGCGCCAGCTGCGGCAGTTCATGGCGCGCCAGGCGGCGCAGCGCAGCGGGCTCGGTGACGCGCTCAAGCAGGGGGTAGGTCTGGGTGGACATTTACTATCTTTTTGATAGCTACTCACGCTTATTCAATAAGCGTTAGCGGCCTAAAACACTTCAAAATTTCGTCAATGCGAGCGGTGCACCACGGCCTGCGCCAGCGCGGCCAGGGCCTGGGTGTCTTGCAGGCCGCTGGCATCGAGCGCGGCCTGCGCCTGGCGCAGCAAATCATCGGCGTAGGCGCGGGCGGCGGGCAGTCCCAGGAGCGACACGTAGGTGGGTTTGTCGTTGGCCGCGTCCTTGCCTGCCGTCTTGCCCAGGGTGGCCGAGTCCTGCGTCACGTCCAGAATGTCGTCCACCACCTGGAACGCCAGGCCCAGCGCCGCGCCGTAGGCCGCCAGCTGCGCCTGCGCCTGGGCACTGGCCGCGCCGCAGGCTGCGCCCATCGTCACGCAGGCTTGGAGCAAGGCGCCGGTTTTCAGGCGGTGCATGTGGCGCAGCTCGGCCTCGGTCAGTGCCAGGCCGACGCTGGCCAGGTCGATCGCCTGCCCGCCCGCCATGCCGTGCACGCCCGAGGCCTGCGCCAGCAGCCGGCACAGGCGTGCCTGCACGGCGGGGGCGATGGCGGCGTCGTCGGGCACCAGCAGCTCAAAAGCCAGCGCCTGCAGCGCGTCGCCCGCCAGCAGCGCCTGCGCCTGGCCGAACTGCACGTGCACCGTGGGTTTGCCCCGGCGCAGCAGGTCGTTGTCCATGCACGGCATGTCGTCGTGCACCAAAGAATAGGCGTGGATCAGCTCCACCGCGCAGGCCGCGCGCAGCGCTGCTGCCGCCTGGCCGCCCACGGCCTGGCTGGCGGCAAGCACCAAGAGCGGGCGCAGGCGCTTGCCCCCGCCCTGCACGGCGTAGCGCATGGCGGCGCCCAGATCGGCGGGCGCCTCTTGCGGCATCCACTGCACCAGCGCGGCCTCGACCTGCGCCAGCTGCTGCGCCGTCCAGGCCGAAAGATCAAACAAAGAAGCCGAAGAATTCACTGTGCTGTCCATGCGTGCGCCATCCCTTCATCGAGCACCTGAATCTGCGCCTGCACCGCCTGCAACCGGGCGCGGCAAAAATCGAGCAAAAAAGCGGCGCGCTGGTAACCGGCGAGCATCTCGTCGAGCGGCAGCTGGCCGGCCTCGATACGGGCCACGAGTTGTTCCAGCTCTTGCTGCGCTGCTTCGTAGCTGGCGGGGGCAGCTGGGGCGGTGGCCTTGGGCATGGTGCAAAAGGGGGGCGAGGGGGTGAAAACGGGCGATTTTAGGCGCAGCCCAAGGCCCTGCCGACGCGGCCCACGCCCTAGCGCGCACGCCAATACCAGCACCCACCCCCGGGATAACCATGGCGCCTATAATCCCTTTCCCTTGAAGCCGGCCCTGGGTATGCATCCCGGCCGGTTTTGTTTTTTCAGTCCCTCCCTGTGGGGAGTCTTTATCAGGTCGCCCATGTCTGATTTAAGTCTTCAGCTGCAGCAGGCCGCAAGCCAACTACCAGTTTCCAGCTATTTCGACCCCGCCCTGTTCCAGCGCGAGGTGCAAACCCTGTTCCAGCCCGGCCCGCGCTACGTCGGCCATGCGCTGAACGTACCGCAGGCGGGCGATTACTACGCCCTGCCGCAAGAGAGCGAGGGCCGCGCCCTGGTGCACAACGCCCGGGGGCAAATCGAGCTGGTCTCCAACGTCTGCCGCCACCGCCAGGCCATCATGCTCAAGGGCCGGGGCAACCTGCAAGGCCAGGGCAAGGGCCACGCCGGCGGCAACATCGTCTGCCCCATCCACCGCTGGACCTACGCCCCCAGCGGCCAGCTGCTGGGCGCGCCGCATTTCGCCCACGACCCCTGCCTGGACCTGAACAACTACCGCCTGCGCGAGTGGAACGGCCTTTTGTTCGAGGACAACGGCCGCGACATCGCCGCCGACCTGGCCGCCATGGGCGAGCGCGCCGCGCTCTCGTTCGAGGGCTACGCCTTCGACCGCGTCGAGCTGCACGAGTGCAACTACAACTGGAAGACTTTCATCGAGGTCTATCTGGAGGACTACCACGTCGGCCCCTTCCACCCCGGCCTGGGCAACTTCGTCACCTGCGACGACCTCAAATGGCAGTTCGGCCAGGAGTTTTCCGTGCAGACGGTGGGCGTGGCGCCGAGCTTTGGCAAACCCGGCTCGGATGTGTACAAAAAGTGGCACGAGGTGCTGCTCAAGTACCAGGGCGGCGAAAAACCCCAGCGCGGCGCCATCTGGCTGACCTACTACCCGCACATCATGGTCGAGTGGTACCCGCACGTGCTCACCGTCTCCACCCTGCAGCCGCTGGGCGTGAACAAGACGCTGAACATGGTCGAGTTCTACTACCCGGAAGAAATCGTTGCCTTTGAGCGCGAATTCGTCGAAGCGCAGCAAGCGGCCTACATGGAAACCGCCATCGAGGACGACGAAATCGGCGAGCGCATGGACGCCGGGCGCCAAGCCCTGTACCAGCGCGGCGACAACGAAGTCGGCCCCTACCAAAGCCCGATGGAGGACGGAATGCAGCACTTTCACGCCTGGTACCGCCAGAAAATGGGTACGCTGTAAATTCCATCGACTATGAATTTAGGCGACGCTGAAGAAGTCCCCGCGATGCGATGCGCCCCGGGTTGGGATGAGCTGCAAGGCGTAAAGCGCAGCAATAGCCATCGCTATTGCGAGCATTTGCAACGCCGCAGATCGCCCAAACCGGGGATGCAGCGCGCGCGCGGGACTTTTTCAGCGTTGCCTTAATAGCTGTTCACGCTTACCCCATAAGCGCTGGCAGCTATTTTTACGTCTAAAAAAACAATGCAAGCGCTGTGGATGGTGCTCGCCGGGCTGCTGTTTGCCAGCATGGGCATGTGCGTGAAGATCGCCTCGGCCGATTTCAATACCGCCGAACTGGTGTGCTACCGGGGCCTGGTCAGCGCCGCCCTGCTGTGGCTGCTGGCGCGCCACCAGGGCGTGGCGCTGGCCACCCGCCTGCCGGCCATGCACGCCTGGCGCAGCCTGGTGGGCGTGGCCTCGCTCGGCGCCTGGTTCTACGCCACCACGCAGCTGCCGCTGCCCACGGCGATGACGCTCAACTACACCAGCAGCCTGTGGATTGCCGCCTTGCTCACCACCGCCGGCCTGCTCGGCTGGAAGGGCCCGCGCCAGGCGCCGCCGCCCACCCTGCTGGCCACGCTGCTGCTGGGCTTTGGCGGCGTCGCCCTGCTGCTGCGCCCGAGCGTGGGCAGCGGCCAGGGCCTGGCGGCGGCCATCGGCCTGGCCTCGGGCCTGTCGGCCGCGCTGGCCTATCTGCAGGTCGGCGCCCTGGCGCGCGCTGGCGAGCCCGAGACGCGCACGGTGTTCTACTTTGCCCTGGGCGCCGCCATCGCCGGCGGCGCTGCCATGGCGCTCACCGGCCTCTCGCCCTGGCCCGGCTGGCACGCCCTGTGGCTGCTGCCCCTGGGCCTGTTTGCCGCCGGCGGCCAGTGGTGCATGACGCGCGCCTACACCTGCGCCCGCAGCGCCCGTGCCACCCTGGTGGCCGCCAACTTGCAGTACAGCGGCATCGTCTTTGCGAGCCTCTACGGCGTGCTGCTGCTGGGCGAGCACATCGCCGCGCTGGGCTGGCTGGGCATGGCGCTGATCGTCGCCAGCGGCATTGCCGCCACGGCGCTGCGCACCCGCACGGCAGCAGCTGCCTAAAAAGCCCGGCTTTTCCGGCAATTGGCGGGGCCGTAGAAACCCCACAATGCATCCCGTCATGCCGTACCGCACCCTCATCAGCGCCAGCGCCCTGCAAGCCTTGCAGGCCAGCGGCGCACCCCTGTTGGTTTTTGACTGCAGTTTCGACCTCAGCGCGCCCCAGGCTGGGGCACAAAGCTATGCCCAGGCGCACGTCCCGGGCGCGCTCCATGCCGACCTCGACCGTGACCTGAGCAGCCACGACCGGGCCCAAGCCGCCAGCGGCGGGCGCCACCCGCTGCCCGGCCGCGCCGCCGTCGCCGCCTGGCTCGCCGCCTGCGGCCTCGATACCGACATGCAAGTCGTGGTCTACGACCGCAACGGCTGCAACTACTGCGCGCGCCTGTGGTGGATGGCGCAATGGGCCGGACACGCCGACGTGGCCGTGCTCGACGGCGGCCTGGCCGCCTGGCAGGCTGCTGGCGGCGCGCTCGCCAGCGGCAGCGAGGCCGCACGCGCACCCGGCAACTTCACCCTGCAGGCGCCGCTGCGCGAGCTGCTCAGCGCCGACGCCGTGCAGGCCGGCCTGGGCGGCGCGCAAACCATCATCGACGCCCGCGCACCCGCGCGCTATCGCGGCGAAGTCGAACCGCTCGACCCCGTCGCCGGCCATATTCCAGGCGCGCTCAACCGCCCGTTTGGCGACAACATCGCCCGCGACGGCCGCTTCAAGCCCGCCGCCTTGCTGCGTGCCGAGTTCGAGGCCCTGTTGCACGAACGCGACGCTGCCGAAGTGGTGCACCAGTGCGGCAGCGGCGTCAGCGCCCTGCCCAATTTACTGGCCATGGAGCTCGCCGGCCTGCCCGCCGGGCGCCTGTTTGCCGGCAGCTGGAGCGAATGGTGCAGCAGCAGCGAGCGCCCGGTGGCGCGCGGCTGACGCCTGCCACAGCGGCGAGCGCGCCCGGCAGCGCTGTCAGGCAAATTCCTACAAGCACCGGCGCCAACGCCGACAACGCGCAGCGCCAAAGCCCGACTTAATTTTTGTTTGGGCCGAAATGACAATCCATTTCAACGGATTACGCCTTGCCCACCGGCAGCGCGAACCCCTTTTGAAAGGATTGCACCATGACCAACGAACAACTGCTCGCCGAGATCCGCGAAGCCAACCTCACCTACCTGATGTTGGCCCAGAACCTGATCCGCCACGACAAGGCCGAAGCCGTTTTTCGCCTGGGCATGAGCGAGGATGCCTGCGAAATCCTGTCCGCCCTGTCGGCCGCGCAGGTGCTCAAGCTGGCCTCGCGCAACACCTTGCTGTGCAGCTTCCGCGTTGACGATGAGCTGGTCTGGAGCTTGCTGACCAACCACAACCTGAAGAAGGCCGGCAGCGAAACCAGCAAGGTCGGCAACGAAGCGACCAACACCTTGCACGCCAACATCCTCATGGCCAGCCGCGTGGCCGAAGTGCTGTAACCGAGCCGCCGCACCGGAGAAGCTGCCATGACTGCCACCGCCGCCCCCGTCAAAAGCGTCCTCAACGAGTCCAAGCAGATCGAGCGCGCGGCGCTGCTGATCCAGATGGGCGCGCGGATGCAGGTGCTCGAATCGGAAACCACGCTCTCCTACGAGCGCCTGATCCGCCTGTACAAGGAAATCGCCGGCAAGTCACCCTCCAAGGGCCAGCTGCCGTTCTCCACCGACTGGTTCCTGACCTGGCAGGAGAACATCCACAGCTCGCTGTTCCTGAACATCTACGAATACCTGGCCAAGGGCGTGAGCCTGGACGCGGTCGAACAGCTGACCAAAGCCTACCGCCTGTACAACGAACAGATCGAGGCTGCCGGGCTCGAAGCCTTGCTCTCCTTCACCCGCGCCTGGCGCCTGGTCAAGTTCGTCGATGCCAACATGCTCACGCGCACCAAGTGCACCAGCTGCGCCGGCCTGTTCGTCTCCGAACCGTACGAGAACGCGCGCCACTACCAATGCGGCCTGTGCAACCCGCCGGCGCGCGCCGGCAAGAGCAAGAGCGCGGGCGCGCTGCAGCTGCATTAAAGCCCACCAAATTGCAGGCCAAATCGGCTGCTAGCGCTTACCAGGCAAGCGCTAGCAGCTATCTTTTTGGTAGCGTATCAATGCCCGTCAGCAGGCTGCGCACGTCGCTGTCCATGGGCAGGGCATAGTCGTAGGCAGAGAGAATCTGACCATCTTGCGGCCGCACCAGCTTGAGGCTGATGAACAGCTGCTGCGCCGTCGGCGCATAGGTACCCACAACCACCGCCTGCGCCTGCTGCGCCTGACTGACTTCACGCAGCTCGCGCGAGAGCAGCAGCTCGCCCTGCTCCGGGCGCATCAGGGCGCTGGTGCGCAGCTTGAGCTCGGTCACATGCAGCCCCCGCTGCGCCAGGCGCGCGGCCAGCTGCTCGCTCACCAAACGCCCCAGGCGCGAAGATTCATGCAGATGGTCGATATGGACCACCGTACCCACCAGCAGCGGCAGCTGGGGCTGGAGCAGCACGCCCTCGACCAATTTGTCCGCCGCCTCGTGGTTGCGCTGCACCAAGCTGCTGGCAAACCAGCTGCCCGCCCCCGGCCCACCTTTATCACCGTAGTAATAGTTGGCGCAGCCGCCCAAAAAACTGGCGGCCACCACGGCGGAGGAAAGCAAGAGCACGCGGGATGTCTTCATGCCCCGCATGGTAGCGGCGCATCGCCCCGGCATTGCCGGCAACAGCGCCCGCTTTGCCCGCCAATCCCGGCCACTCGTTAACCCGTGTTGCGCAGCCCCGCCGCAATGCCGTTGATGCAGATGTGGATGCCAGCCGCTGCCGACAGCAGGCAAGCCCAAGAAGGTTGCGCTGACCATCATCAATGCCATGCTCAAGTCCGGCAGCCCATGGTCGGCTACTTATTCACAGAAGGTTGGTGCGTGAAAAATACTTGACTTTGAACACAGCCGCGCCCCAAAGAAAAAGGGCGTGAAAGCCGCACCAGATAAGCGTGGGGCGCTATCAAAATTGCTGTGTCGATACCAATGTCCGTCAAGGGGGCTGGATGCCCGGCAACTGCGTTGGGTTCAGGAAGGCAATGCGGCCGTTGCCGGCCATGCCCCGCTGTCACAGGTCATCAGCCACGCGCACAAAGCTGCCGCGCGCCGCGTCTTCGTTGAAATACTCCACCTGCATCCGCGCGGCCCGGCCGGCGTCGCCCAGGAAAAACTGCACGGCCAATACAGAACCCGGCGGTGCGCTCTCGCCCTCGGACGTGAATACGAACTGGTCACCGCTCCAGTGGTGCAGCCGGTAGCGCACCTGCGCCGGGCCGAGCACGAGGTCGAGCGCATCGCCGCTGCGCTGCACCTCGGCGGCGCCATAGTAGGCATTGGTGTAACGCCCGCCGTACTGCGCCAGCGGCTGCGGCGGCAGCGGCGCGGCGGGCGGCTGCTGGCCGGCCAGCGCACCGAGCGGGTGGTACAGGCCGCGCATCTTCTCTTGCATCACAGCGAGCCAGTCGGTGCCGGGCGCATCGGGCGCCACAGCACCCAGCGCCCGTTCACCAAAGGCCAGCGCAATGGCTTCCGCCAGGCCGCGCGGCTGGGCGTTGGTGAGCACGGTGATGCCCAGGTCGGCCTGTGGCCACAGGATGAACGCGGTGTGCGCGCCGAGCAGGAAGGCGCCCGAATGCGAGACGCTGGGGTGTCCGTGCGGATCCGGCCCCACGTTGAAGCCGTAGCCGTAGGCGCCGCCGGGGCGCGCCGTCATCGCAGCCTGCAGCGCCGCCGCGTTCACGAGCTGGCGCCCCTGCCAGCGGCCCTGGGCCAGCACCAGCGCCATCCAGCGCGCCATGTCGGCCGCGCTGGCGCTGACGCCGCCTGCGGGCGACTGTGCATCGGGCTGGCGCGGCGGCTGCTGCACGGCGTAGCGCGCGGGCGTGGCGCCGTAGCTGGCCTCGCTGAGGCCGATCTGCACGTGGCCCCAGGCGCGGTTCTCGCGCGCGGCAAAGTCGGCGTAGCGTGAGCTGGTGCGCGCCATGCCCAGCGGCTGGTACAGCGTCTGTTCGGACAGGGTGGCCCAGTCCGTGCCGCGCGCCCGGGCCATGGCCTCGGCGGCGGCGGTGAGGCCGAAGTTGGTGTAGGCATAACTGCCGTAGGGGTTGAGCACGGCGTGGCGCAGGCGCTGCAGCACCTCGGCACGCGGGTAGCCCAGGTCTTCGAGCGGGTCACCCGCATGATCGGGCAGACCGCTGCGGTGCGCGTACAGGTCGCCCAGGGTCAGGCGGGCGTTGTCCTGCGCATCGGCGTAACCCAGAGCGAAGCCAGGCAGCAGGCGCTGCACGGGCGTATCCCAGCCGATGGCGCCCGGCCCGCCCTGCATCTGCGCGGCCATGACGGTGGCGCCGACCGGCTTGGAGAGCGAGGCGAGCTGGAACACCGTGTCAGCATCCACCGGCGCAGCCTGATCCACACGGCGTACACCGAAACCACGCGCGTACAGCGTCTGCCCCCGGTACGTGACCGCCACGGCCACGCCCGGCACGCCGGTGCGCGCCATCCACTGCGGCACCAAGGTATCGAGGTGCGCGGCGGCCTGCGCGACTGCATCTGGTCTGCTGTTGCCGCCACAGGCGTTCAACCCCAGAACCAACACCAGGCCGCCGAAACCGCCACGACAAAGAAGGGAAAGTGAAGGCAACATGGCTTGTACGTGTGTCGAAGTTCTACCGTTTTCATTCTAGGAGCCTGTCGGACTTGGAGCGTCGAAAGCGAAAATCGGCCCCAGCGAGACCAGTTTGTGCCGGATTTGCAGCCCAATAGCCGAGCTATTGGGCAAAAAGACGGTGTTCTCGAAGAGCGGCGAAGCCAAAAATGGGCCGCTGCGGTCGATTTGCAGCCGACGATTTCCAAATCCGACAGGCTCCTAGGCACAGGCCCGCAAGCGGTGCTGCGGGAACACATCCCACCCGGAGACCGGGCAAGATGCGGGGCACGAAGCCACCCCGCCGGAAATGCTATTTTTTTGATAGCTTTTAGCGCTTACTGCATAAGCTTCATCGGTATTTTTTGCTCCATACCCTCGCCCTTGCGGGCGAGGGCCGATTCACTCCAGCAGCACGGCCAGTCTGTTGACCAGGTCGAGGCTGGCGGGGGTGATGACGTCCATCGGCGCGCGCTCGGGCGCGTAGTTGAGCGACTGCTTGAGGCTCTCGCCGGTGGTGGTGGTGTTCAGGGGCAGCAGCATGATGGACGTCTTTCTCACGCCCCCCGGAGTCCGCGACGTGATGTCCATCACATCGCCGTTGCTCATGCGCCGCATCATGCGGTAGCCGCGGTACAGATCGAAGTCGCCCGACCGGAAGGCGTTATAGGTGGCGTCGGTTCTGCCCCGGCGTGTGTATTGAAGGATATCGAAATCGCGCACCGCCGACGAGTGCGCGGCTGGGTGCATGGTTTGTCCGTCGCTTGCCATGTAATCGACGGGCGGAGTGAGCACGAGCGCGTTGTACTTTTGCAGGCGCATGGGGTCGTTGCTGGCATTGGGGAAGTACACCGAGTAGTCCCAGCTCATGAAATCCAGAAAGGAGTTCTTGGCGTTCGTCATGACCGTGCGCATGTCACCGTTGCCCAGCGGCTGGTAGTCCAGCCACTTGGGCACCAGGCTCGGGTTGACGGGCGTGTCGCCGTCGAAGGGCCGCGCCACCCACCGGGCGCCGTAGATGGCCTGGTAGGCCCCGAAGTGCTGCACGAACACCAGCGCTGGCGCCTGGCCCTGGTTGAAGATGTAGACCGGGTACCAGGGCGTCTGCAGGGTTTTCATGCCGTCGCGGTAGAGCGTGAGCGGGTCGGCATTGGGGTTGTTGAAATCGACCGCCGCCACGCCTTCTTTGTTGGGCTTTCCCTCCTGCACATGGGCCAGCGCGTTCCAGGTGACCAGCTCCGCGCTGCCGCTGCCGTCGCTCTTCCAGCGCATGGGGATGTAGCCACCGGGCGCGACAGTCCAGGCCTTGCCCCTGGCGGGGTCGAGCAGCGTGCCCACCACGTAGTTGTAGTAGTCGATGTCTTGCAGGCTTTGGTACAGCTCGCTTTGCGCCGGGGCGGCAGTGGTGCCGAGCATGGCTTTCTTGTAGCCTGCCAGCACGGCGGGCGTCAGGTCGGTGCCCTGGCTCAGGGCCAGGCCCACGAGGTCGTAGGCGCGCGATGAAGCCTTCTGGAAGAACTGGTGGTAGCGCTCGCTCATCGCGGGCGTGACGTTGCTGACCGAGAAGCTGGTGAGGAAGGCCAGGTACGCGTCGAGCCTGCCGAGCTTTTCGCTCACCAGCATGATTTCCATCAGGTTGGGGAAGCTGGCGATGGCTTTGTCCATGCCGGGAATGTCCAGGTCGGGGCGCAACTGAGGGATGACGGCGTCGTAGGGCATCGTCTCGAAGCCGCTGACAAACATCTTGTCGAAGCGCACCAGGTTGCCGTCACCTGCGCCTGCACCTGCGCCTGCCTGCGGCGGGTTCTGGTTCTGCCGGGCGCGCTCCTTGATGTCGTCGAGCTCGGCGATGAGTTGCTGGTAGGCATCGCCGCCCTGGCCGGATTGAAGCTGCACCTCGTCGTTGTTGACGTTCAGCGGCTGCTCTTGCACCCGCTGCTTCGCGCGCTCCAGTTCTTTCTTGTCGTCGGCGGCTTTCTTCTTGTCGGCCAGGTACTGCTTCCACTGGTCGTAGGAGGTAAAGGCCGTGTCCGGCGGGACTTCCTCGTCATGCTTTTTGCCAACCGGGTCGGGCAGCTTCACGCCAGGGTCCTTGGGCAGGTTGCCCATGGGCGGCACCAGGGAGCTGCCCTGATCCTTCAACATATTCTGGATGCTGCTGACCCAGGCCGTGGTGTCGGCCACGCCGGCGGGCATGGCCTCGGCCTGGACTTGCACGTCGGTCAGCGCCTTGGCCCAGCCGTTTTGCTTGTAGAACTGCAAGGTGGTGCTGCCGCCCACGCCGCCCGCCAGCGACTGGTACTGGGCCGAGATCGAGCCGCCGTTGGTGGATTCGGTGTTGCCGTCGGCGGTGCGGAAAGAGAGCTTGCCGCTGCCGATGGCCTGGTTCATCGAGGTGGTTTGCGAGACGAAGGCGTCGCCGTTGGCGGCGTAGAAGTCGGCGATGGCGCTCTCGATCTTGCCGCGCAGCTCGACCATCTGGCGCACCAGCACGGGACGGATGGAGGCATCGGCGCAGATCTCGTGCTGCGCCTTCAGGTCGGCGAAGACACTTTCCATGCGCGAGAGGATCTGGATGTTGGCGTAAGGGTCGCTGTCGGCCAGCTTGTAGCGGCTGACTTTGACGCTGGTGGTGTAGGGTTTGCCGCCGCAGATGCCGATGGGCGTGCTTTCGGTGGTGGCGACGTAGCTGCTCAGCAGCTCGTCGGTGAGCTTGGTGCCGAGCAGGTAGCCGGTGAAGTTCTCGCTGCCGGAAAAACCGCTGCCCAGGATGGAGACGATGTTGTTGGTGTTGGCCGACACCATCTGCACGCTGACGGTGCCGTCGGACTTGCTGTTGCGGTGGGCGCTGGCATGGTGGTAGGCGGCCGCGCCCTTGGCACCGCCCCATTCGCCGCCAATGGAGCCGGATGCCGACACATCAAAGGTGAACTGGTCGGCGGAGGTGCTGGCCTCTTTGCTGCTGAGGACGCGCAGCACGGTTTTTTGCTGCGAACGGGAGGTGTCCACGTTCAGCCGACCGTCCTCCTTGAGCCGCCCCAAATCAAAAATGGGGCGAAGGCTGTAGGTGGACTGGGCCGAATTGATGCTGGAGCCGACCGAGAGGGACTTGATGGTCTCGGGCGTGATGGCGGTGCCCCTGCCCGCAGTCAGCAAGTAGCGCTCGAAATCTTCGTCATCCATGGCCGCATTGGCAGCCAGGGCGGGGTACTGCGAGGTATAGGTAGACGCGGGTGTGGGTGCGTCCGTGTCACCACCACCGCAACTGGCCAGGAAGGCCAGGCACGCCAGTGCCGAGGGCTGCAGGATCGAGCGGGTGGAATAGGCTCGTTGCATGTTAATTCTCCTTTTTTTATAGCAGCCAGCGCTTGCCTAGCAAGCGCTGGAGCCATTTTTTTATCAAACCACTTACGGCAGATAATCCACCGGCACCGGATAGCTCAGATGGTTCTTGACCACCGCCTGATCGTTTTCACGCGACTGGTTGGGGTCGGCGCCGTTGCACCAGATGTCGGACTTGGGATGCTTGGTGCCCTGCGCGGTGATAACGCTGCAGGCGCTCTTGTCCACGATGCTTTCCCTGTTCGCCGGGCAGGCCGACAGTGCGCCAGTGCATTTGGCAAACTTCTCCTTGACCAGCATGGTGTAGACGTTGTCCTTCACGTCGGTGAAGCGCACCTTCAAAGGATAGGAGGGCACGGTGCCGACGCGAAAGCCACCAATCTGCCGGCCCACGGGCATGACCATGTCCTGTTTGTCCTGCTCGCAATTGGGGTCGGCCGCGTCGGCGCCGAGCGAGCACACGCCATACTTCTTGAGCATCTGGACGTTGAGCTTGCCGACGATGGACAGCGGCGTACCCAGCCCGACCGAGAAGCCGTCGGCGTAGTTGAACGCCTTGTCGTTCTCCAGGCCCTGGGTGCCGCCCACGGTGAACACCAGCCCGTCGCCCACCTCGCTCATGAAGCCCACGGCGTCATCCACCGAGAAGCCGTAGGCGCTCATACCCAGATCGTCGTGGATCAGCTTGACGTAGGGGTTGAAGGCCAGCTTGGGATCGGCCTGCACGGCAGCCTGCTTGTAGTTGTATTGCAGGTCTTCGATGTAGAGCGTCTGCACGTAGGCGTGGTCGCGGCCATTGACGGTGGTCTTGGCCAACGGGTTGGCGTCCGCACCGCAGCCTTCGTTGTAGGGCACCCAGCCGTAGATGTGCTTGATGGCCTCCCAGAACTTGAACTCGGCCACGTGCGCCGGAATCTTGCGCGACCCCTCGGGCTCGCCCACGCACTGTTGGTTGGTGTACATCGCCAGGTACTGCTTGTGGTTCTGGGCGAAGAAGTCCTTGATGAGCGCCATCTCATCGCGCATGGCCTGCGGAGCGGGGCAGTCCTGGGGGTACTTCTTGCTGGTGTATTGCGAGATATCCTCGCTGCCCCAATCGACACACGAGCCCCACAGATCCTGGATGTTCTGCACCGCCTGGCCCCACTGCATGTTGCGCTGCTCGCCGGGGGTGCATTGGCCGTCCAGGCATTTGAGCACCGTCAGCACAGGCGGATTCTTGCCGTCAGTGGGTTTGACGGGAACGTCCGGGTCTTCCAACAGGTAGCCACCACGCTGGGCAAAGATGTTGTAGCCGCCGGGCAGGCGCAGCTCGCTCATGTTGTAGAGCGGCCAGCCCTCGCCCAGGCTGCCAGGCTGGACGAAGCTGCGCAGCGTGGCTCGGAAATCGCCCAATTTCATGGCCGAGCCGCTGTAGCCAATGTAGGGATTACCGCGCACGCCAATCGCCACGGGCATGTAGACATGATCGACGTAGGAGATGTTGTAGCCCACGTTCTCCGGCTTGAGCAGCGGCGTACTCTGCCCCGGCGGAATGATGGCGTCACCGAAGGTGTATTCCGACAGCTGCGCGAACACGTCTTCCTGGAACTGCACCGGGCTGGTGTAGGTGCTCAGCTTGCAGGCCGTGCCCGTGCCCTGGCAGATCACGTCGTCAGGGGTGGCCGTGGGCTTGTCTTCGCTGCCGCGCAGGCGCTTGTTGCGGTCGGCCAGCAGCACACGCCCGCCATTCCACCAGGTGATGTATTTGCCGGATGACAGTTCGCTGTAGAGCGGCAGCGTGAGGGTCACCGACGAACCGGGTGCAATGCCCTGGCCGTCGTTGACGTAGAGCTTGTAGACCGTGTCGGTGGCAATCGGGTCGTTGGTGCGCTTGCACGCCCGGACCCACTTGTTGTCCTTGTTCATGCTGGTGGCCAGCACAGGGTAAATGGGGCCTTCGGAATTGTTGTGGATGGTGATGGTCTTGGACGAAATCGGCACATCCTGGTTGTCATAGTCCTTGCAAACGATGGGCTTGTTAGCCTGGGGGGTGCCGGTGTCGGGCGGGGGGCCGGATGTGAGGGGGGGATTGCCGCCACCGCTGCCGCTGCCGCCGCAGGCCGTGAGAGAGAGCATGAGCGCCAGCGCGGCAGCGCTCGCGGGTCGCCGGGCCGCACCGTTCAAAATAGATGTGTACATGGCTTGAAACTCCTTGTTGATCGGACAGTTACGAATCTATGGAGAAACGGGCCACAGCAAGGACACAATCTGCGGTGCTGGCGTCCCAGGTTGAGGAAATGCGTCCCACCGGCTCGCCAAGCTCTTCTGTCAGAGCACCTCATCGAGCCAGTCCATGGAGACAGCGGCGGAATAGGCCAGATTGCCAATCTGGCAATGGCCGTCGGCGCCCTCATCAGCCGTGAACAGGTGCTGCGCCACCGGCCCAGCCACGGCGCTCAGAAAGCGTGCGCACTGCGCCTGCGGCTCCTGCCCCTCGCCGCTGCCCACCAGGGCCAGTGCCGGACAACGGATACGGCGCAGATCGGCGTCGGACACATGAAAATCCAACAGCCGCTGGTAGGTCTGTTTGAAGCTGCCCTGCCCCATGCGCACCATCAGACTGCGCATCATCTCGCGCTGCTGCGGTCGGATGGCGGTATCGGGGATGTGCTCCAGGTCAGCCAGGCGGATGTCCTCGGCGTCGGGCCACTGCGCCGGGTCGAAGCCGACGAACGACACCATGTAAGCGTGCAGATCAACGATGGGCGAATTGGCGATCAGCGCGCGAATGCGCGGCTCATTCGCCGCCATGCGCGTGGCGAAATAGCCGCCGTAGCTGATGCCCATGAGGGCCACACGGCGCGGATCGGTGCCCCGGCGCGCCAGCAGGAAGTCCAGCGCCGCACGGGCAACGACCTCGTACTCCGGCACAAAGGCCAGGCCGGGGTACCAGCGCAGCGTATCCATCTGCCCCGGCCCCGTCACCAGCAACAGGTGGTAGCCGCGCTCAAGTGCCGCGCGGCCGTAGGCCAGCCAGGTTTCCTCCAGCGTGCCGTCGTAGCCGCTAATGACGATCAGCGTCTTGCCCCGTCTGCGCCCCGCCTGTGGCGCGCGGAAGTAGTACGCGGGCAGCAGCTTGTCAGCAAAAGGCAGGACTACTTCCTCGCACGCCAGTTCGGGGGCGCACAGCATCGCCGCCAGAAAGCACTCGCGGCTCTTGAGGCCCAGCGCCGCGTGGCGCGGGTCCAGCACGCCACAGTAGTACTCGGCGGCACGGTAGTTGTTGCAAGCCACCAGGTACTGATCGCGCGCACTCAGCGCATGGCCGCGCCGCGCGCGCGCTTGCGCATCCTCCTCCTGGCGCATGGCGGCGGCGGAAAACTCGTTCATCCAGCTCACAGGCTGGCCGTTCTGGATGCGCTGCGCCAGCGCCAAGCACTCGCCCACAGAGGCCCCGCCATAGCGCGTGGCACCAAGCTGGCGCATGAGCTGGAAGTCCATCTCGGCATCGGCAAAACCGGCCACACGCGTCACACCGCGCTCCGTGCTGCCGGGCTGCACCACAGCTGCTTGAGTCCACGCCGGGTGCGCCAGCAGAGGCAACGCCAGCCCGGCAGCGGCGCCCACCATGAAACCGCGCCGCTGCGCCAATGGCTTGTCGTAGGGATTCATCGTTCAACTCCGTCCGTGCTGGGCACCCATGTGTGCCCGTTGATGCCATTCAGTGGGCGAGAGCCCAAAACGCGTGCGAAACAGCTTGCTAAAACCCGAGGCATCGGCGAAGCCACAGCGCCACGCCAGCGCGCCCACGTTCAGCTTCTGGGTTTGTGCGAGCAACCCCTGGGCGTGCTGCAGACGAATGTCGCGCAACACACCCATCACCGTCTGGCCCTGCGCCGCAAAGGCCTCGTACAACCGCGTGCGCGAGCAGCCCGCACCGCACGCTATCGCAGCCGCATCCAGGTCATGCCGGTGCGCCTGCTGCTCCATGAAGCGCAGCGCCGCCGCATGACGGCCCGCGTGCAAACTCTCGGCCCAATCGGGCAAATCGGCAGCCGCCCCCTGGCGACCCAGATTACGCAGCATGAGCAGCGCCAGCGCGCGCGTGGCGTCAAGCAGATCCGCATATTCGGCGATGTCCATCGCACCATGACGCAGCAGCAGGGCCGCATGATGCATCTGGCTCGACAGCGCTGGCGCCAGCGCACAGCGTGCGCTGAGCAGCTGAGTGACGGGCTCGCATCCAAGCGCAGCGAACACATCCTGGCGCGGTAGAACGAGGAAAACCTGGCTCGCACCCTGCTCCCAGCAATACGTGTCCGCCTGCTGGGGTACGCACAGGCTCAGCGCACCCGGCCCTTTGCGCGGATAGGCCCAGGGCAACAGATAGCCCGACTGCAGCAGCGTCAGCACCACCATGTCATCGGACTGCGCACGCTGCGAGCCGGTGCGCATCTCGTAGGCCGATGAGCGCGTGGCGCCCAGGGTGCAGGCGCTGCTGGACAGGGTACTCAGCTCAGCCTCTAGCGGCACCTCGGGTGCGGGACGAAAGTCCACCCAGCGGTGCGCGATCTCGCGCCACGCCTCATGGCGCAGCGCAGGCTCCACGTCGGCCGAGAAACGGCGCTCCAGAACGCAGGCGGGCGATATGGGATGCAACATGGAGCACAGTGTAGGAACGCCGCGCCGCCCCGTAGGCTCGCGCGGGACGCATTCCCACAACCTGGGACACCATCCATCTCAGGATGGCTCAGGCCGTGTGTTCAGCGCATCCAAGCACGCTGGTGCCACTCGGTGGGCGAGAGCCCAAAGCGCGCGCGAAACAGCTTGCTGAAGTCCGACGGATTGGCAAAACCACAGCGCCACGCCAGCCCACCCACGTGCAACCGGGCACTCTGCTCTATGCCGCGCCGCGCGCGCTGCAAACGCAGCTCGCGCAGTGCGCCCATCACCGTCTGACCCTGCGCAGCGAAGGCCTCGTACAGCCGCGTGCGTGAGCAGCCCGCCCCGCGTGCTATTAAAGCCGCATCCAAGTCATGCCGGTGCGCCTGCTGCTCCATAAAACGCAGCGCCGCCGCATGGCGGCCCGCGTGCAGACATTCGTTCAAATCAGGCAGGTCGGCAACCTCGCCCTGGCGCGCCAGGTTACGCAGCATGAGCAACGCCAACGCGCGCGTGGCATCGAGCACACCGCCATATTCCACGGTATCGAGCTGCCCAGGCCGGCGCACCACCAGCGCCAAGTGACCGAGCTGACTTGCCAACATGGGCGCCAACGCGCAGCGCTGCGGAAGCAGCAGCGTATTGCCAGGCTTGTACCCCAGCGTATCCCACACCAGGCGGCGCGGCAGCGCCAGATAGGTCTGGCGCGCGCCCGTGCCCCATTGGTAGCAGCCGGGCTGCTCAGGGACGTACATGCCCAACATGCCCGCCGTGACGTGTTGGTGCTCGCCGGGGGCAGCGTTCAAACGCATCTCCCCGGACTGCAGGAGCGACAGCACCACCATATCCTCCGCCGGGGGGACGTGCTGCGGGCCAGTGCGCATTTCATACGCGGTCGAACGCTTGGTGCCAAAGAAGCTGCTTTGACCACGCAGCAGGGACCAGGAGGCATCGAGCTCTTCGCTCGGCGACAGGGGCTGAACATCCACCCAGTTGTGCGCTACGTCGCGCCAGTAATCCAGGCGAATAGCCGGATCGACTTGGCTGGAAGACCAATGCTCCAGCACGCAGGGCGTGGGGGTAGGTGTCATGGTGGCAAATTGTAGGCAGCGACAGGCCGCAATGACCTACCGCACGCCCCCCACGATGGGACACATTGCCTGAACCTGGGACGCCAACACCCAAGATACCGAGACACGCTGACGCAGCCGCGCCCGCCCGCTCAACCCGTGTTGCGCAGCCCCGCCGCAATGCCGTTGATGCAGATGTGGATACCCGTCTGCACGCGCTCGTCGCCCTGGCCGGCGCGCCAACGGCGCACCAGCTCGACCTGCAGGTGGTGCAGCGGGTCGATGTAGGGGAAACGGTGGCGGATGGAGCGCGCCAGCGCCGTGTTCGCCGCCAGGCGCTGGCGCTCGCCGGTGATGCGTTCGAGCGCCTCGGTCGTGCGCTGCCACTCGGCCTCGATGGCGGCAAACACTTTCTTGCGCAGGCGCGCGTCCGGCACCAGCTCGCTGTAGCGCGACGCCAGGGCCAGGTCGCTCTTGGCCAGCACCATGTCCATGTTCGACAGCAGGGTGCTGAAGAACGGCCAGTGGCGGACCATCTTGCGCAGCAGCGCCCACTGCGCCTTGGGGTCTTTGCCCGGCATATCCACAAACGCCTGCACGGCGCTGCCAAAGCCGTACCAGCCCGGCAGCGTCAGGCGGCACTGGCCCCAGCTAAAGCCCCAGGGGATGGCGCGCAGGTCTTCGATGCGCTGGCTGGCCTTGCGGCTCGCGGGGCGCGAGCCGATGTTGAGCTCGGCAATTTCGCGGATCGGCGTGGCGTTGAAGAAGTAGTCGGTAAAGCCCGGCGTCTCGTACACCAGGGCGCGGTAGGCCGCCATGCTGTGCTGCGACAGCTGCTCGGCGGCCTGCAGGAAAGCGGGCGTGGCCGGCTTGGTCGGCTGCAAGAGCGTGGCTTCGAGCGTGGCGGCGACCAGGGTTTCGAGGTTGCGCCGGCCGATCTCGGGGTTGGCGTACTTGGAGGCGATGACCTCGCCCTGCTCCGTCAGGCGGATCTGCCCGCGCACCGTGCCCGGGGGCTGCGCCAAGATGGCCTGGTAGCTCGGGCCGCCGCCACGCCCAACGGTGCCGCCCCGGCCATGGAACATGCGCAGGCGCACGCCCGGCAGCTCGTCGAACAGCGCCACCAGCGCGATCTCGGCGCGGTACAGCTCCCAGTTGCTGGTGAAGATGCCGCCGTCCTTGTTGCTGTCGCTGTAGCCGAGCATGATGTCCTGCTCGCCGCCGCTGCGCCGCAGCATGTCGGCCACGCCCGGCAGGTCGTAGAAGGCGCGCATGATGGGCGCGGCGTTGCGCAGGTCGTCGATGGTCTCGAACAGCGGCACGACGATCAGGTCGGCCTGCGCATCCTCGCCCAGCTGGCCGTGCAGCAGGCCCACTTCCTTTTGCAGCAGCAGCACTTCGAGCAGGTCGCTCACCGTTTCGGTGTGGCTGATGATGTAGTGGCGAATCGCCTCGTGGCCGTAGCGTGCGCGCAGCTGCTGCGCGGCTTCAAAAATGGCCAGCTCGCTGCACGTCAGCGGCGAATACTGCGCGCCAACGACGCGCAGCGGCCGCGCGTCCTGCAGCAGGCGCAGCAGCAGGCTGCGCCGCGCCTCCTCGCCCAGGCTGGCGTAGTCTTCTTCGACGCGCGCCGTTGCCAGCAGCTCGGCGATCACGGCCTCGTGCTGGTCCGAGCTTTGGCGCAGATCGACCGTCGCCAGGTGAAAGCCGAACACTTCGACCGCCCGGATCAGCGGGTGCAGGCGCTGCACGGCCAGCAGCCCGCCCTGGTGCGACTGCAGCGAATCTTCGATCACGCGCAGGTCGGCCAAAAAGGCAGCGGCATCGGGGTAAGGGTTTTGCGGCGCCACCGCGTGGCGTGCGGCCTCGGTGCCGGTCAGCGCCTTGAGCGTCGCCGCCAGGCGCGCGTACACCCCGGTCAGGGCGCGGCGGTAGGGCTCGTCCTGGCGGTGCGCGTTGCCGTCGGGCGAGCGTTCGGCCAGGGCCTGCATCGCCGGCCCGATGGACACCAGGCGCGCCGACAGCGACAGCTCGCCGCCCAGGTAGTGCACCTGCGTCAGGTAGTGGCGCAGGGCCACGCTGGCCTGGCGCGTGAGCGCCAGCTGCAAGGTCTCGGCGGTCACATTCGGGTTGCCGTCGCGGTCGCCGCCAATCCACTGCCCCATGCGCAAGAAGCTGTGCACCGGCGCGCCGCCGAGTTCCTGCTCCAGCGCGGCGTAGATTTTGGGAATCTCGCCCAAGAAGGTGGCCTCGTAGTACGACAGCGCGTTCTCGATCTCATCGGCCACGGTGAGCTTGGAGTAGCGCAGCAGGCGCGTCTGCCACAGCTGCAGCACGCGGGTGTAGAGCTGGGCCTCGTTGTGCGCCAGCTCGCGCGGCGTGAGGGCGTCGCGCGCGCTGTTGTAGAGCTGGGCGCGCTCGGCAATGGCATCGCGCTCGGCCAGCAGCTGGGCAATGTCGCGCTCGGCCACCAAAATGCTCTGGCGCTGCACCTCGGTCGGGTGCGCCGTCAGCACCGGGGCGACGTAGCTCTGCGCCAGCGCCTGCACCACCTGTTCGGGGGCAATGCCGGCCCAGCGCAGGCGCGAGAGCGCCACCTCGATGCTGCCCTCCTGCTGGCTGCCCAGGCGCTCGTGCACCACGCGGCGGCGGATGTGGTGGCGGTCCTCGGCCAGGTTGGCCAGGTGGGAAAAATAGGTGAAGGCGCGGATCACGCTCACTGTCTGGTCGGCGCTCAGGCCCTTGAGCAGTTTTTTCAGCGCCTTGTCGGCCTCCTGGTCGGCGTCGCGGCGAAACGCCACCGACAGCTGGCGCACCTGCTCGACCAGGGCAAAGGCGACCTCGCCTTCTTGCGCGCGGATCACGTCGCCCAGAATGCGCCCGAGCAGGCGGATGTCCTGGATCAACGGCAAGTCCTTGTCGCTCTTGCGCGGCGACGCCTCGGGGGCGGGAGCAGCGCTCTCGAGAGGGGTGGCTCGGGCCATGGTCTGCAGTCTCCTGTTAGGGGTTTTCACCATGCTAGCATCCCCTTTTGGCCTTAGAGCGTGTTTACGATCTCCTCATGGTGTCCGTTGCCCCGCAAAAGCGGTGGCTGCAAGGCGCAAAGCGCAGCCGGGCTGGTGGCCCGGCGAGTATTTGCAACGCCGCAGGCGCCGCTTTTGCGGGGCAACCCTTCGGGCAAGGCAGCATGAGGAGACCGTAAACACGCTCTTACTGCCCAGCGCCTCCATGAAAGTTTCTGCATGAACCAAGCCGCCGCCTCCTCGCCCGCCCTGCCCATCGTCATCGCCACGCGCGAAAGCCGCCTCGCCCTGTGGCAGGCCGAGCACGTCAAGGCGCTGCTGCAGGCGCGCGGGCACCACGTCACCCTGCTAGGCATGACGACCCAGGGCGATCAGATTCTGGACCGCTCGCTCTCCAAGGTCGGTGGCAAGGGCCTGTTCGTGAAAGAGCTGGAAGTGGCCCTGGAAGAAGGCCGCGCCGACATCGCCGTGCACTCGCTCAAGGACGTGCCCATGGAGCTACCCGAAGGCTTCGCCCTGGCCTGCGTGATGGAGCGCGAAGACCCGCGCGACGCCTTCGTCTCGCCGCGCTACGCCAGCCTGGACGCGCTGCCCCAGGGCGCGGTGGTCGGGACCTCCAGCCTGCGCCGCCAGGTGCTGCTGCAGGCGCTGCGCCCGGACCTGAAGATCGAGCCGCTGCGCGGCAACCTCGATACCCGCCTGCGCAAGCTCGACGAGGGCCAGTACGACGCCATCGTGCTCGCCGCTGCCGGCTTGAAGCGCCTGGGCCTGGGCGCGCGCATCCGCTGCGAATTTGCCCCCACCGCCATGCTGCCCGCCGCCGGCCAGGGCGCCCTGGGCATCGAGGTGCGCAGTGACCGCGCCGACCTCATCGCCGCCCTGGCGCCACTGGCCGACCAGGCCACCTGGCTGACGGTGGCCGCCGAGCGCGCCGTCAGCCGCGCCATGGGTGGCAGCTGCTCCATGCCCCTGGCCGCGCACGGCCAGTGGCAAGGCGCCACGCTCGACCTGCACGCCGCCTGGGGCGACACCGAAGCGCGCCTGCCCCTGGTGCGCGCCCAGGCCAGCGCCGCCGTCACCACCCTGGCCCAGGCCGAGGCCCTGGGCGACGCCGTGGCGGCCCAGCTGCGCGCCGGCGGCGCCCGGGGCGCGTAAGCCATGGCAGGGGCGCAGCGCGTCATCGTCACCCGGCCACAGCCCGACGCGGCGCAGTGGGTGCAGGCCCTGGGGCAGCGCGACATCGCCGCTGCCGCCCTGCCGCTGATCGCCATTGGCCCCAGCCCCCAGCCCGTACACCAGGCGCAGCTGCAAACGGCGCTGGCACAGCTGGCGCAATACCGGGCGGTAATGTTCGTCAGCGGCAACGCCGCCCATTACTTTTTAGAGCAAAAAAACGCTTTAACGCTTATGCAGCAAGCGCTAGCAGCTACAAATTTAAGAGCATGGACACCCGGCCCCGGCACCGCCCAGGTGCTGCTGGCGCGGGGCCTGGAGCAAGCGCGCATCGACGGCCCCGCGCCCGATGCCGCGCAGTACGACTCCGAAGCCCTGTGGGCCCAGGTGGCCACGCAAATCACCCCCGGCGCGCGCGTGCTCATCGTGCGCGGCTGCCAGGCCGGCCAGGGCGATGCCAGCGGCCAGGGCCGTGACTGGCTGGCCGCGCAGCTGCGCGCCGCTGGCGCCACGGTCGATTTCGCCATTGCCTACCAGCGCAGCGCACCCGTTTTCAGCCCAGAGCAACAGGCCCTGGCGCACGCTGCGGCCAGCGACGGCTCTCTGTGGCTGTTCAGCAGCTCCGAAGCTGTGACGCATTTACAACAGGCCCTGCCCACCCAAAACTGGGCCCGCGCCCAGGCGCTGGCCACCCACCCGCGCATTGCACAGGCAGTGCGCGCCGCCGGATTTGGGCTGCTGCACGAATGCAAGCCGGCATTTACCGACGTGGTGGCATCGATAGAATCCGCCCTATGAGCGAGCAGCCCACCCCAGAGCACGCCCCCCCCGTGCCCGCCCCAGCCCCCCCCAGCGGCGGCCACTTTGCCCTGGCCCTGGCCACCCTCTTGGCCCTGGCCGGCCTGGCCAGCAGCGGCCTGCTGTGGCAAAAACTGGGCAACATCCAGGAACAACTGGCACGCCAAAGTGCCAACAACGGCGCCAGCGCCACCGAGGCCCGCACCCTCGCGCGCCAGGCCGAAGAAATCGCGCGCGACACCGCTGCCCGCCTGACGGTGACGGAAACCCGGGTCAGCGAAGTGGCGCTGCAGCGCAGCCAGCTCGAAGAGCTGATGCAAAGCGTCTCGCGCTCGCGCGACGAAACCCTGGTGGTCGATATCGAAGCGAGCCTGCGCCTGGCGCAGCAGCAAGCGCAGCTCACCGGCAGCCTCGAACCCCTGGTGGCGGCACTCAAGAGCGCGCAGCAGCGCATCGAACGCGCCGCGCAGCCGCGCCTGGCGCCGGTACAGCGTGCGATTGCGCACGACCTGGAGCACATCGCCCGCAGCACGGTAACCGACACCGCCGGCCTGCTCGCCCGCCTCGATGACCTGATGCGCCTGAGCGACGACCTGCCCACCCTCGGCGGCGTCGCCCACGCCAGCGCCATGCGCCGCCCCGGCGGCTCGGCGCCCGCCGCCAAAGACCACAGCAGCGCCCCCTGGTGGCAGGCGCAGCTCGCCAAAGGCTGGGAGCTGGTGCGCGACGAGGCACGCGGCCTGGTGCGCGTCAGCCGTATCGACCAGCCCGAAGCCGTGCTGCTGGCACCGGAGCAGGAATTTTTTCTGCGCGAGAACCTCAAGCTCAAGCTGCAAAGCGCGCGCCTGGGCCTGCTCGCGCGCCAGTTCGACGCCGCCCGCACCGACCTGGCCGGCGCCACCGCCGCTCTCAACAAATACTTCGACCCTGCCGCCCGGCGCACGCAAAACGCCGCCACCTTGCTGCAGCAAGTCCAGGCGAGCCTGAAAACGGCCGACCTGCCGCGCCTGGACGAAACCTTCACGGCCCTGAACACGGCCGCCGCCGGACGCTAAGGGGCCACCGACCATGCGCGCAGCACTGTGGTTTCTCGGCTTGTTTGGCGCCGCCGTCGCCGTGGCCCTGTTTGCCGGCAACAACCAGGGCACAGTCACGCTGTTCTGGCCGCCCTGGCGCCTGGATTTATCACTCAACATGGTGGTGCTGCTGCTGGTCGGCGGCTTCGTCGTGCTGCACGGCGCGCTTGCCGGCCTCAACGCCCTCACCACCTTGCCGCGCCAGGCCCGGCGCTGGCGCCAGCTGCAAAAAGAGCGCGCCATGCACGCCGCCTTCCTGCAGTCGCTCGCCAGCCTGCTGGCCGGGCGCTTTGTGCGCGCGCGCAAATCGGCGCTGACGGCGCTGGCGCAGGAAAACGCCCTGGCGCACCACGCCGAGCAGCTGCCACACAGCCGCCAGTTGCGCGCCCTGGCGCACATGCTCGCCGCCGACAGCTCGCACGCCCTGCTCGACCGCAGCACGCGCGACGAGCACCTGCGCCTGGCCCTCGACAGCGCCCCGCCCAGCAGCAAACAACACGAGCAAAGCCTGCGCGAGGGCCTGCAGCTGCGCGCCGCGCGCTGGACGCTCGACGACCGCGACAGCGCCGGCGCCCTCGAATGCCTGGCCGCCCTGCCCCAGGGCGCGGCGCGGCGCACGCTGGCGCTGCGCATCAAACTCAAAGCCTCGCGCCTGGCGGGCCAGACGCGCAGCGCGCTCGAAACCGCACGCCTGCTGGGCAAGCACCATGCGTTTTCAACGGCGGCGGCGCACAGCATCGTGCGCGGCCTGGCGCGCGACTGGATCCACAGCGCCCACGACCCGGCGCAGCTGCAGCAAGCCTGGCAGGCCCTGGAAGCGAATGAACGCGCCATGCCCGAACTGGCGATCGAAGCCGCGCAGCGCCTGAGCCAGCTCGGCGGCGACGCCAGCCAGGTGCGCCACTGGCTGCTGCCGGCCTGGGAGCATTGGCAAACCCAGGAGCTGCCTGACGCCCAGGTCTTGAAGCTGGTGCGCACTCTGGAGAGCAACCTGGCTGAAATCGACGCTGCCTGGCTCGCGCGCATCGAAAACGCCAGCCAAAGCCGCCCGCGCGATGCCCGCCTGACCTACCTCGCCGGCCTGGCCTGCCGCGAGCGCCAGCTCTGGGGCAAGGCCCAGCAGCTGCAGCACAAAGCCGCCCAGCAACTGCCCGACGGGCCCCTGCGCGCCAGCGCCTGGCGCCAGCTGGCCGAACTCGCCGAGCAGCGCAGCGATGCCGACGCCGCCGCCCGGGCCTGGAAGCAGGCCGCACTGGCAGCAAAATAAAGAAAAATGGCTCCAAGGCGCATGTAGCAAGCGCTACATGCTATAAAACAATAGCAATCAACTACACCATCTTGCCCGGCACCACCCAGGCGTCGAACTGCTCGCCCGTCAGGTGGCCGCTGGCGATGGCGGCCTGGCGCAGGGTCAAACCTTCGTGGTGGGCGCGCTTGGCGATCTCGGCGGCCTTGTCGTAGCCGATGTGCGGATTGAGCGCCGTCACCAGCATGAGCGAACGCTCGAGCAGCTCGTCGATGCGCGCCTGGTTCGGCTCTATGCCCTGGGCGCAGTGCTGGTCAAAACTTTTCATGCCGTCGGCCAGCAGGCGCAGGCTTTGCAGAAAGTTGTGCGCAATCAGGGGCCGAAACACGTTCAACTCAAAATTGCCCGAGGCGCCACCGATGTTGATCGCCACGTCGTTGCCCAGCACCTGGGCGCAGAGCATGGTCAGGGCCTCGCACTGCGTCGGGTTGACCTTGCCGGGCATGATGGAGGAACCCGGCTCGTTCTCGGGGATGGTGATCTCGCCCAGGCCGCTGCGCGGGCCGCTGGCGAGCCAGCGCACGTCGTTGGCAATTTTGAGCAAGCTCGCGGCCAGGCCCTTGAGTGTGCCGTGCGCCTGTACCAGGGCGTCGCAGCTGGCCAGGGCCTCGAATTTGTTGGGCGCCGTCACCAGCGGCAGGCCGGTGAGTTCGGCCAGCTCCTGCGCCACCGCCTCGGCGTAGCCCGGGGGCGCATTCAGGCCGGTGCCCACCGCCGTGCCGCCCAGGGCCAGCTCGCACAGATGCGCCAGGCTGGCGCGTACATGCGCCTCGGCGTGCGCCAGCTGCGCGGCCCAGCCGGAGATTTCCTGCCCCAGGGTGATGGGCGTGGCGTCCTGCAAATGGGTGCGGCCAATCTTGACGATGCCGGCGTAGTCCTGCGCCTTGGCCGCGAGCGTGCTGCGCAGCTGGTGCAGCGCCGGCAACAGGCGGCGCACCAGGCCCTCGACGGCGGCAACGTGCATGGCGGTGGGGAACACGTCGTTGCTCGACTGGCTCAGGTTGACGTCGTCGTTGGGGTGGATGCTGCGCGCCGGCCCGCGCACGCCACCGAGCATTTCGCTGGCGCGGTTGGCCAGCACCTCGTTCATGTTCATATTGGTTTGCGTGCCCGAGCCGGTTTGCCAGACGGCCAGCGGAAACTCCGCGCCATGGGCGCCGGCCATGACCTCGTCGCAGGCGGCGACGATGGCCGTGGTTTTGGAGGCACTGAGCAAGCCCAGGGAGTGGTTGACGTAGGCGCTGGCACGCTTGACCTGGGCCAGGGCCGCAATCAGCTCGGGCGGCATTTTTTCGCTGGAAATGGCGAAATGCTGCAGCGAGCGCTGCGTCTGCGCCCCCCAGAGCTGGCGCGCGGGCACGTCGATGGGGCCGAAGCTATCGCGCTCAGCACGCGTGGCGGCGCCGGGGGACGCAGGCTGCACAGAGGTCATGCCAAAAACTCCTCGCAAAGAAAGTCAAAACCAGGGCCAAGCACAAAACCTTGCCAGCATACCCACAAGCGCCACTTTTGCGCAGCCCGGGACGGCCCCAGGCGTCGCCTGCGCGCCAATCTGCCACAAGCAACCACGACAGCAAGCCGGACGCAAGGTGCAGGGCGATAATTAAAGGGTTTGCGTTTTGATACCCCACCCCACGCTATGACCCAGACCCTTATCCGCCAGCAAGACCTGATCGACTCCATCGCCGGCGCGCTGCAATACATCAGCTACTACCACCCGGCCGACTACATCGCCCACCTGGCGCGCGCCTACGAGCGTGAGCAAAGCCCCGCCGCCAAGGACGCCATGGCGCAGATCCTCACCAACAGCAAGATGAGCGCCACCGGCCACCGCCCCATCTGCCAGGACACGGGCATCGTCAACGTCTTCCTGAAAATCGGCATGGACGTGCGCTTTGAAGGCTTTGCCGCCGACCAGAGCCTGGAAGACGCCATCAACGAAGGCGTGCGTCGCGGCTACATGAACCCCGACAACACGCTGCGCGCTTCCGTCGTCGCCGACCCGCTGTTTGCGCGCAAGAACACCAAGGACAACACCCCCGCCGTCATCAACGTGCAGATGGTGCCGGGCAACCAGCTCGACATCACCGTGGCGGCCAAGGGCGGCGGCAGCGAGAACAAGTCCAAGATGATCATGATGAACCCCAGCGACAACCTGGTGGACTGGGTGCTCAAGACCGTGCCCACCATGGGCGCGGGCTGGTGCCCGCCGGGCATGTTGGGCATCGGCATTGGCGGCACGGCAGAAAAAGCCGTGCTGCTGGCCAAAGAGAGCCTGATGGAAGACCTCAACATGTACGAGCTGCAGGCCAAGGCCGCACGCGGCGAGACGCTCGACCAGGTCGAGGAACTGCGCCTGGAGCTGTACGAAAAGGTCAACGCCCTGGGCATTGGCGCGCAGGGCCTGGGCGGCCTGTCCACCGTGCTCGACGTGAAGATCAAGATGTACCCCACGCACGCGGCCAGCAAGCCCGTGGCCATGATCCCCAACTGCGCCGCCACGCGCCATGCGCATTTCGTCATGGACGGCAGCGGCCCGGTGTTCCTCGACCCGCCGAGCCTGGACCTGTGGCCCCAGGTGCAGTGGACGCCCAACACCGAAACCAGCAAGCGCGTCGATCTGAACCAGTTGACCAAGGAAGAAGTCGCCAGCTGGAAGCCCGGCCAGACGCTGCTGCTCAACGGCAAAATGCTCACCGGCCGCGACGCCGCGCACAAGCGCATCCAGGACATGCTGGCCAAGGGCGAGAAGTTGCCCGTGGACTTCACCAACCGCGTGATCTACTACGTCGGCCCGGTCGATCCGGTACGCGATGAAGTCGTCGGCCCCGCCGGCCCCACCACCGCCACGCGCATGGACAAGTTCACGCGCATGATGCTGGAGCAGACCGGCCTGATCGCCATGATCGGCAAGTCCGAGCGCGGCCCGGTCGCCATCGAGGCCATCAAGGACAACCAGAGCGCCTACCTCATGGCCGTGGGCGGCGCCGCCTACCTGGTGAGCAAAGCCATCAAACAGGCCAAAGTGGTGGGCTTTGCCGACCTGGGCATGGAGGCCATCTACGAGTTCGACGTGGTCGATATGCCCGTCACCGTGGCGGTGGACGCCGGCGGCACCAGCGCCCACATCACCGGCCCGGCCGAGTGGCAAAAGCGCATCGCCAGCGGTGAGTATTCGGTGACGAAGATCGCCAAAGCGTAAAACGGCGGGGCTGGCGCGCCGCTACCGGGCCCTGGCTGCGGCAGAGCTGCCCCGCCCCAGCCACAACACCGCCGTCCAGCCCGCCAGCGTCAGCCCCCCCAGCCAGGCCAGCAGCGGCGCCACCTGCGCCACCGAGGCGCCCATCTGGTTCAGGCGCAGGCTGGCCTGGATGCCGGCGGTGCTCGGCGCCAGCCAGCGCAGCCATTGCAGCGCCGGCGGCAAGCCCTCTGCCGGCCAGGTAAAGCCCGCCACGAACACCAGCGGCAGCGAGGTGAACAGCAGCACCTGCAGCGCCCGCTCACGGTCGGCCAGGGCCCAGCCGATCAGGGCCGCGCAGCCTGCCACGGCGGGCACAAACACCGCCAGCATCGCCAGCGCCCCCAGCGGGTTGGCGCCGTGCGGGTAGCCCTGCCAGATAAAAATCCAGCCCATGTAGAACAACCCCGCCAGCCAGCCCGGCAGGCACAGCGCCAGCAGCCGCGCCAGCCACAGCCGCACGCCGCCACCGGCGTGCCCCTGCTCGCGCAGCGTGCCAACGAACAGGGCGCCGCCCATGAGCAGGGTTTGCTGCAGGATGAGGATGGCCACCGCCGAGACGACGAAGCTGCCATAACCCTCGGTCGGGTTGAACAGCGCCAGCGGCTGCAGCTGCAGCGGCGCCCGGCTGGCGCTGGCCTGCAGCGCGCTTTGCCCACCGGCTTGCAGGCGGCGCAGCTCGACGCCGGCGGAGACGGTGCCAAAGGCTTCGGCAAAGCCGTACTGCACCTGCTTGCTGGCGAGGGGGTAGGCGCCGTTGGCGTACACCGGCACGGTGAGGTTGCGCGCGCGCAGCAGGTCACGCTTGAAGTCGCTCGGGATCAGGGCGTAGCCCATGACCTCGCCGCGCAGCAGCGCCTGGCGTGCCTGATCCTCGTCGGCGGTCACCAGCTGGGGGTCGATGCGCGGGCTGGCCTGGGCAAAGCGCAGCAGCTGGCGCGACAAGGCCGAGCTGTCTTGCACCACCAGCGCCACGGGCACGCGCTGCACCACCTCGGTGGCGTAAAACCAGGGGTAGAAAAAACCGTAGAGCAGCGGCGCGCCCAGCAGCAGCAGGACGGCGCCCTTGTCGCTGAGCAGGCAGCGCAGTTGCGCAAGCAGCAGGCGCAAAAAGGCCATGTCAGGAGCCCTCCGGGGCCAATTTTAAGAACAAAATTGGGCTGTAGCGCTTACCAGGCAAGCGCGAGCAGCTATCAAAAACAGAGCAAAACCGCACCGCTAGCGCCCTCCCCAACGCTGCGGCTGGCGCAGCCCGCGCGCCAGGCCGGCGCTGGCGGCAGCCAGCAGCACCAGCGTCGCCAGGCCCAGGGCGGCGATGGTGGGCAGGCTTTGCGCCAGCGGCGCGCCCATGAGCCACTGTTCGAGCTGCAGGCGCGCGTAATGGGTGTAGGGCATGGCCTCGGCCCAGGTGCGCGCCCCCGGGCTCATGGCCAGCAGCGGGTAGGCCACGCCGCAAAAGGCAAACGCCGGTGCTGAAAAAAACCCCGCCCCCGACAGCGCCGTGCGCAGCGACAGCGTAAGGCCCGAGAGTGCCGCGCCAGCGGCCAGGCTCACGGCCACCAGCAGCGCCAGCGCCAGGCCGATCCAGGCCATGCTGCCGGCCACGGCCCAGCCGCGCAGCTGCGCCAGGTACAGCAGCGCCGCCATGGTGCAGGCCCACAGGCTCAGGCAGGCGATGAGCAGCTTGCCCACCAGCGCGGCAAAAATGGGCCCCAGCCCCACGGGGGGCGCCCCCAGCCAGTCGCCCAGCGTGCGCTCGCGCAGCTCGCGGCCCACGCTCCAGGCGCCGGCGGTCATGGCCAGGATGTGCACCAGCGCCGGCATCAGGGCGGCGGCCAGAAACAGCTCGTAGTTGGTGGAGACGTTGAACAGCGCAACCAGCTGCGTTTTGATCGGCTCCATGCGCGCGTAGAGCGCCTGTCCCGGCGTGCCGCGCTTGGCGGCGGCCTGCATTTCAATGCCGGCACTGAGCGTGCCCACCACCTGGCGCACATCGCGCTGCACGAGACTGGACGCCGTCGCCAGCTGCGCGTTGTGCAGCAAGGTGATGCTGGCGCTGCGGCCTTGTTTAACGTCGCGCGCCATGTCCGGCGGAATGTGCACCACTGCGTACACCGCCATGCTCTGCAGTGCCGCCTGGGCCTCGGCGCGGTTGAGCACGGGCGCGCGCAGCTCCAGCCCCGGGCTGGCCTGCAACATGCGCTCCAACTGGCGCGACAGGGCCGTGCCGGGGTCTTCGTTCCACAGCGCGATCGGCAGGCGCTGGGGTTGGCCGGCAGAAAAAATCCAGCACAGCAGCGCCATCGCCAGCAGCGGCACCCAGGTGAGCATGGCCAGGTCGGCCCCGCTGGCGCGCAGCCTGGCGCCTTCGCGGCGCAGGCTGGCCCACAGGATGCTCACGGCTGCGCCTCAACGAGCACGCTCATGCCGGGGCGGGCGCCAGCAATGGGCTGCAGGGGTTTGGCGCGCACTTCAAAGGTGCGGGCGTCAAAGCCCTGGTTGCCGCGCGTGGTGCGCCAGGTGGCAAAGTCGGGTAGCACGCCCACAAAGTTGACTTCAAACTCTGCCGTCTGCCCGCCCAGCGCCGGCAGGCGACCGGTGAAATGGGTGTGCAGGGCAAAGCGCTGCAGCTGGTCTTCGCGCACGTTCAGCACGACCCACTGGTCTTGCAAATCGACCACCGTGACCACGGCCACGCCCTGGGGCGAGAGCTCGCCCACCTTGGCCAGCACCTTGGCCACTTCGCCACCCACGGGGCTGGCGAGCCGGGTCTCGGCCTGCGCGGCCTGCACCTCGGCCACCACGCCCGCCACCTGGCGCGCCTGGGCGTTGGCGGCGGCCTTGTCTTCGCTGCGCGCGCCGCTGGCGGCCATGTCGTACTGGGCGCGGGCGGCCTCGGCCTGGGCGGCATTGGCACGCCAGTTGGTGTGCGCCTCGTCGCGCTTTTGGGCCGACACCAGGCCCTGGTCGAACAGGCTTTGCACGCGCTGGTACGAGGTGCGGGCCAGTTCGGCGCCGGCCTGGGCGCGCTGCCAGGTCAGCTGGGCCATTTGCACCTCTTGCGGGCGCGCACCATGCTGGGCCTTGTCGGCCACGGCCTGGGCGGCGGCTTGCGCGGCCTCGGCCTGGGCGAGCTTGGCGCGCACCTCGGGGCTGTCCATTTCGATCAGCAGGTCGCCCGCCTTGATTTGCTGGCCCTCGGTCACGGCCACGCGGGCGATGCGCGCTGTGACTTTGGGGGCAATGTCGGCTTCGCGCGCCTCCATCTGGCCCTGAAAGTACGGCGCCGGCGGCTGCGCGCCACGCCAAAAGCCCCAGACGACAAAACCCAGCACCGCCAAAGCAAGCAGCAGCAGCGCAGCGCGGAAAAAACGAGAAGAAGCAGTTGCGGTCATGGTGCGTCAGCGGGAATCAAAATGTCGGCACGGGCCAGGTATTGGGCGAAGGTGTCGGCCTGGCCGCAGCTTTGCAGCAGCGCGGCCAGGGCCTGTACATACTGGTTGGCGGCCTGGGCGCGTTCGGTCAGCACCTTGGCCAGGTTGACGCGGGCCTCGATCAGCTCCAGCGGGGTGCTGGTGCCCTCGCGCAGGCCCGCTTCGCGCAGGCGCAGCAGCTCGCGCGCCAGGTCTTCCTGCGCCTGCTGCGCCAGGTACTGGCTGCGGGCGTGCTCGGTGGCGAGCCAGTTTTTTTCTACCAGCAGGGCAATGTCGCTGCGCGCCTGCGCCTCGACGAGTTCGGCCTGCTCGATCTTGCGCTGGCCCGAGGCCGCCAGGCGGTCGCGGTCCACGCTGTCCCACAGCTGCCAAAAAACCGAAACACCGGCCACCCAGTTCGGGCGCTGGCTGCTGTTGAGGCCGCTGCCGCCGCCCATCTCGCCAATGCCGTAGCCCAGCACCTGCGGGCGGCGCAGCGCCTCTTGCGCTTCGTGCAGGGCGCTGGCTTCGCGCCGCTTGGCCTGCACTTTCGACAGCCCGGGGTGGCGCTGCAAAGCGCTGTCGATAAAACCTGCCAACGGCGGCAGCGGCTGGCTGTGCACGAACAGCGGGCTGCTCGGCCGCAGCGGCGCCCCCGCCTTGAGCGTGCGCGCCAGGGCCGTGGCGGCGAGCTGCGCCTCGTCTTGGGCCTTGCGCGCCTGCTGCTGTGCATCTGCCAAAGCAGCCTGGGCCTGCAGCCGCTCCAGGCGCGAGATAACGCCGGTGGCCAGCATCTGCTGCGCGGCTGCATCGTGCTCGCGCACCATGGCCAGGGTGCTGGCGCGCAGCTGCGCGGCGCGGGCTGCGAGCTGGGCGCCAAAGTAGCGCTGCACCAGCAGCGCCTGCAGCGCCTGCTCGTCGTCCTGGGCGGCGGCCAGGGCCTCGTCGGTCTGGGCCGCGCAGCCGCTGCGCACGGCGTCAGCCAGGCCGCCGTTGTACAGCGGCCAGAGCAGCGCCAAAGCCGCGTTGGCACGTTGGCCGTTTTGCTGCAGGTTGTAGTCCGACGGCAGCTGCGGCAGCTTGCCCACGATGCCCCCGAGCTGCGGCGGCAGCTGGCCCACCACGCCGTTGACCTGCTGGCGCGCCGGATCAAGGTTGATGTTGGCCTGCAGGTCGTAGTGCAGCGCCGTGCCCGTGGCCAGCAGGCTGGGGCCACCGAGTTTTTCCACCCCATCACAGCGCAGCTGCGCACTTTGCACGGCCTTGTCGGCGGCGGCGAGCTGATCCGAGCCCGCCAACAGGCGCTGCTGCGCCTGGGCAAAGTCCAGCGACTGGGCCATGGCGGCTGCGCTGCCCGCCGCCAGGGCCAAGGTTGCCGTCAGCCGCCAAAAAACGGTGGTTTTCACCATCAAACGAATACGCCCCCGGGCGCCCCAAAAAAGCAAAACCGCGATTGTGCCGAAAACCCAGCAGCGGCTGCTTTCAATGCTTTGCACACATAGGAAACACTGCCGCAAACATGGGTTTGCCTGCCGCGCAAACACGAGTCCACAATGCTTCTTATGATCCGCCGCTCCAACGCCTAGCACATGTCTTTCAAAAAAGCCATGTACTGGATCAAGTCTTCGGCGGCTTGCATCCACTCCCCGGGCAAGAAGAAAGGATTTACCCCATGGACAGTGCCATTCTGAGCCTGCTGGGCGCCTTCCTGTTGTCGATCATTGGACTTTTCGTCTTCATGTGGTCGATGCGCAAGGGCCTGCTGGTTGAAAACCCCAAGGCGGCGGCCGCCATTTTCGCCAGCGGCGAAATCGGCCACACCGACGACCCCGCCCTGCGCCCAGAGCAGCGCGCCGCCTTGCAAGCCGCCGCTGGCGCGCCCGACCCGCACATCGCCCACGGCCCCAGCGCCGAGGAGCTGGCCGAACGCGTAGCTGCCGACGCGTCGAGCCGCCAGCCGGTGCTGCTGTTCATCGCCATGGCCTGCCTGTGGCTGCTGGTGGGCTCGGTGTTTGGCCTCACGGCCTCGCTCAAGCTGCACATGCCCGACTGGCTGGTGGGCGAAGCCTGGCAGACCTTTGGCCGCATCCGCACCATGCACCTGTGGGGCGTGCTCTACGGCTGGATCACAAACGCGGCCCTGGGCGTCATCCTCTGGCTCATGCCGCGCCTGATGCGCACCCCGCTGGTACACGGCTGCTGGGCCATGGCCGGTGGCGTGCTCATCAACATCGCCATCGCCTGCGCCCTGCTGGCCTTTGGCGCCGGCTGGACGGCGGGCATGGAGTACCTGGAGATGCCCTGGCAGATCGGCACCCTGGTGGTGGCCGGCATGGCCTGCGTCATCTACAGCGCCTACAGCACGGTGGCGCAGCGCAAGGCCGAGTCGCTGTACGTGACGAGCTGGTACCACCTGGCCGCCATTTTGTGGATTGCGCTGCTGTTCATCGTCGCCAAGATGCCGGGCGTGCACTACGGCGTGCAGCAGGCCACCACCAACTGGTGGTACGGCCACAACGTGCTCGGCCTGTGGTTCACGCCGGTGAGCGTGGGCATCATCTACTACTTCCTGCCCAAGATCATTGCGCGCCCGATCCGCTCGTACAACCTGTCTATCCTGGGTTTCTGGACGCTGGCCTTCTTCTACGGCCAGGTCGGCGGCCACCACCTGGTGGGTGGGCCAGTGCCGGGCTGGCTCATCACGCTGTCTATCGTGCAGAGCATGATGATGATCATCCCCGTGGCGGCGTTCTCCATCAACATGGCGCACACCATGTGGGGGCGTATGCACCTGGTGCGCTATTCGCCCACGCTGCGCTTCATGATGTTTGGCGGCGTGATGTACATGCTGTCGTCGCTGCAGGGCTCGTTCGAGGCGCTGCGCGCGGTCAACCAGGTAACGCACTTCACGCACTTCACGGTGGCGCACGCGCACCTGGGGGCCTACGGTTTCGTCACCATGGTGCTGTTTGGCGCCATCTACTTCATGATGCCGCGCCTGCTGCAGCGTGAATGGCCGTTCCCGCGCCTGATCTCGCTGCAGTTCTGGCTGGCGGCGGTGGGTATCACGATCTACTTCGTCGGCCTGACGATTGGCGGCTGGCTGCAGGGCGAGTACATGCTCGACGCCGCCAAGCCCTTCATGGACTCGGTGGCGGTCACGATTCCCTACCTCAAGTCGCGCAGCGTCGGCGGTGCGTTGATGCTCGCCAGCCACCTGGTGTTCGTCGGCCACGTACTGGCCATGGCCCTGCGCATGGGCCCCGCGCGCACAGAACCGGCCATGTTTACAAGCAACCCGAAAATGATGGAGCTGGCCCATGGAGAATGAAGTCAAGCTGGCCGCCGGCGCCATGGTCACGCTCGCTGCTGCCACGGCGGTGCTGGTGGTGCTGCCCTACATCCAGGTGCGCGACGTGAGCGCGCCCCCCGGCCTCAAGCCCTACAGCGCCGCCGAGCTGCGCGGGCGCGAGGTGTACATCGCCAACGGCTGCGTCTACTGCCACAGCCAGCAGCCACGCGACAAGAGCTTTGGCCCCGACGCCGAACGCGGCTGGGGCCGGGCCTCGGTGCCGGGCGACTACGTGTTCGACAAGCCGCACCTGCTCGGCAGTATGCGCACCGGGCCGGACCTGTTCAACATCGGCGTGCGCCAGCCGAGCAAGGACTGGCAGCTGGGCCACCTGTACCAGCCGCGCGCCTACGTGCCGGGCTCGATCATGCCCGCCTACCCCTTCCTGTTCGAACTCAAGGCCAGCGCCGCCCCGGGCGACGAAGTCCTGAAGCTGCCGCCCGACTTTGCCCCCAAGGGCCAGGTGGTGGTCGCCAAGCCCGAGGCGCTGGACCTGGTCAAGTACCTGCAGGCGCTCAACCACAGCTACCCCGTGCTGCCGCCCGAGCCCGCCGGCGCCGCTGCCAAACCTGCGGCCGCCCCCGCCTCCTGAAAGCCTGCCATGCGCCAAGACACCGATAGCCGCGCCCAGGCGCGCGAAAACGAAGACCCGGAAGAAGCCGTCCGCCCCATCCCCGTGAGCGCCGCCCTGGTGGTGATTGCCATGGTGGTGTTCGGCCTGCTCTACATCCCACTGAGCGGCCCCCTGGGCGACACCAGCCTGGGCGACCAGCGCACCCGCGCCGACCTGGCCGGCTCGGCTGGTGGCGCCAGCGCAGCCGTGGACGGCAAGGCGATTTTTGCCGCCCAATGCGCTGCCTGCCACCAGGCCAACGGCAAGGGGCTGCCGGGGGTGTTCCCGCCCCTCGATGGCTCGGAATGGGTGCAAGGCGCGCCCAAGGTGCTGGCCAACATCTTGCTGCACGGCATCACCGGCCAGATCACCGTCGCGGGCAATAAATTTGAAGGCGCCATGCCCAGTTTTGCCCAGCTCTCCGATGCCGAGCTGGCCGGCGTCGCCAGCTTTGTGCGCAGCAACTGGTCGAACAAGGCCGAGCCCATCGGCGCCGACCTGTTTGCCCAGGAGCGCAAGGCCAGCGCCAGCCGCAGCACCCCGTTCGAGGGCGAAGCGGCGCTCAAGGCCATCGCCCCATAACCCCCCATGCTGCGCACCGCCCTCGCCAGCGCCCTGCTGCTGCTGTGCGGCTGGGCCGCTGGCGCCTGGCTGACGCTGGACTACGAGGTCTGGACCGACGAGGGCGCGCGCCGCCTACAGGTGGCGCGCCAGCCCGTGCCCGTGCCCGCCGTCACCGTGCAAGACAGCAGCGGCGCCACCTTGCCGCTGCCCACGCTGCTGGCCGAAGGCGGCGGGGTGTCCATCGTCGATTTTTTCTACACCCGCTGCGAAACCGTGTGCCTGAGCCTGGGCAGCAGTTTTCAGCAGCTGCAAGCCGCCCTGCAGGCCGAACCCGCCACCGGCGTGCGCCTGCTCTCCATCAGCTTGGATGGCGCGCGCGACCGCCCCGCCGACCTCGCCGCCTACGCCCGGCGCCTGCAGGCCGACCCGGCACGCTGGCGCTTCGTGCGCCTGCCCGATGCCGCCCAGGAGCAGGCCCTGCTGCAGCGCCTGGGCGTGGTCGTGGTGCCCACGGGCCAGGGCGATTTCGAGCACAACGCCGCCCTGCTGGTGTTCAACGCCCAGGGCCGCATGGTGCGCGTCTTTGACCTGGCCGAGCAAGAACTGGCGCTGAACTACGCGCGCCATCTGGCGGGGGCCGGGCCATGAAGCGCATCACCCCCTCTGCCCGGCAGCAGGCGCTGCTGGGCGCTGCCTTGCTGCTGCTGGCCGCCCTGCCCGGGCTGCGCCCGTGGCTCGAAGCGGGCATGTGGCGCCACATGGTGCTGCAGTTTCCGCTGCTGCTGCTCGCTGGTGCCCTGCTCGCCGCCACGCTGCCCGCCCCGGCGCGCACCGCCCTCGCGCGCTGGAATGCGCAGGGCATGACGGGCCTGGTGGCCGTGGGCGTGGTGCTGACGGTGCTGATGGTGCCGCGCGCGCTCGATCTGGCACTGCGCGAACCCGGCGTGGAGCTGGCGAAATTTGCCGCCCTGCTGCTGGCCGGCGCCCTGCTGCGCCTGTCCTGGCCGCGCGCCGGGCTGGTGGTGCAGGGCTTTTTCCTCGGCAACCTGCTGCCCATGATGGCCGTGGTCGGCCAGCTCTACATCGACTCGCCGCTGCGCCTGTGCAACGCCTATTTGCTCGACGACCAGGAGCGCCTGGGGCGCTGGCTCATCGCCCTGGCAGCGCTGGCAGCCCTGGCCTGGCTGGCGCAGGTGGCATGGTGGCTGGTGCGCCGCGAGGCCCAGGGCCAGGCGCTGACGCAAAGCGAAGCACCGGCCCGGGAAAATTCCACTGACGGCAATGGGTCACGGTTCATAAAATTTTAAAAACCACCCGAAGGAGACCGCCATGGCCCTGCCCTCACCCGCTGCCGTGCAGCAGCTGCACCACTTTGCCCACCGCTGCCGCGATGCCGAGGAGACGCGGCACTTCTACGAAGACATCCTGGGCCTGCCGCTGTACCACATCATCCAGAGCGACTACGTACCCAGCACGGGCGAATACTGCCCGTACACGCATTTCTTCTTTCGGCTGCAAGACGGCTCGTTCATCGCCTTCTTCGACCTGGGCGACGACGTGCTGCCCGCGCCCTCGCCGAACACGCCGCGCTGGGTCAACCACGTGGCCTTTCGCGTCAACACGGTGCAGGCGCTTGAAGACACCCGGGCGCGGCTGCAGGCGCATGGCATCGAGGTGCTGGGGGTGACGGACCACCATATCTTCAAGAGCATCTATTTCTTCGACCCCAACGGCATTCGCCTGGAGCTGGCGGCGCAGGTGGCCGACGCCGCACACATGGAACGCGAGAGCCACAGCGCCCACGCCCGCCTGGCCGAGTGGACGCAACGCAAGCAGCAGTGGCGCCAGGAGCGCGCCGCCGGCCAGGCACAGGCGCCCCTCAAGCCCCAGCACAACGACCGGCCGGAATACGCACCAAAATCCGAATAAAAACAGCCTCCAGCGCTTACCAGACAAGCGCGAGCAGCTATCAAAATAGAAGCACCACACGGGCGCTAAAATCCTCCCGTTGCCGCCCAGGCCCGCCCGGGGCGGCCCCGCCTTTGCACGGCATCGCGCGCGATGCCGTTTTTCATTGCCCCACCACCCCCTCACCTGCCATGAGCGACACCCCTGCCCAGCCCGGCCTGCAATCCCTGTCCAAGTCTTTTGAACCCGCGCCGCTCGAAGCGCACTGGGGCCCCGAGTGGGAAAAGCGCGGCTACGGCCACGCCGGCGTGCGCGGCACGGGCCAGGCCGACGCCAGCGCGCCCGCCTTCGCCATCCAACTGCCGCCGCCCAACGTGACGGGCACGCTGCACATGGGCCACGCCTTCAACCAGACCATCATGGACAGCCTGACGCGCTACCACCGGATGCTGGGGCACAACACGGCCTGGATTCCGGGCACCGACCACGCCGGCATTGCCACGCAGATCGTCGTCGAGCGCCAGCTGCAGGAGCAAGGCGTGAGCCGCCACGACCTGGGCCGCCCGGATTTCGTGAAAAAGGTGTGGGAGTGGAAGGAGCAGTCGGGCAACACCATCACCACGCAAATGCGCCGCCTGGGCGACACCGTGGACTGGAGCCGCGAGTACTTCACCATGGACGACAAGCTCTCCAAGGTGGTGACGCAAACCTTCGTCCAGCTGTACGAGCAGGGCCTGATCTACCGCGGCAAGCGCCTGGTGAACTGGGACCCGGTACTGCAGTCCGCCGTCTCCGACCTGGAGGTGGAGAACGAAGAAAAAGACGGCTCGCTGTGGCACATCGCCTACCCGCTGGCCGATGGCACCGGCCAGCTCGTCGTCGCCACCACGCGCCCCGAAACCATGCTGGGCGACGTGGCCGTGATGGTGCACCCCGAGGACGAGCGCTACGCGCACCTGATCGGCAAGATGGTGAAGCTGCCCTTGTGCGACCGTGAGATTCCGGTGATTGCCGACGCCTACGTCGATAAGGAATTCGGCACCGGCGTGGTCAAGGTCACGCCCGCACACGACCAGAACGACTATCAAGTAGGCCAGCGCCACCAGTTGCCCATGGTTTGCGTGCTGACGCTCACAGCCACCATCAACGACAACGCACCGGAAAAGTACCGGGGCCTAGAGCGCTTCGCCGCGCGCAAGGCCGTGGTGGCTGACCTCGAAGCCCTGGGCCTGCTGGTCGAGACGAAAAAGCACAAGCTCATGGTGCCCATCTGCACCCGCACCGGCCAGGTGATCGAGCCCATGCTGACCGATCAGTGGTTCGTTGCCATGAACAAGGTCGGCCAGGGCGACGCCACGGGCAAATCCATTGCGCAAAAGGCCATTGATGCGGTCGCCAGCGGCCAGGTGCAGTTTGTGCCCGAGAACTGGGTCAACACCTACAACCAGTGGATGAACAACATCCAGGACTGGTGCATCAGCCGCCAGCTCTGGTGGGGCCACCAGATTCCGGCCTGGTACGACGAGGACGGCAAGGTGTATGTCGCCAAGAGCGAAGCCGAGGCCCAGGCACAAGCCCCCGGCAAAACGCTCAAGCGCGACCCCGACGTGCTCGACACCTGGTACTCGTCGGCCCTCGTGCCCTTCTCCACCATGGGCTGGCCAAATCAAACAGATTCGGCCACCGACGACTACAACCTCTACCTGCCCAGCAGCGTGCTGGTCACGGGCTACGACATCATCTTCTTCTGGGTCGCCCGCATGATCATGATGAGCACGCACTTCACGGGCCGCGTGCCGTTCAAGCATGTGTACATCCACGGCCTGGTGCTCGACGCCCAGGGCAAGAAGATGAGCAAGAGCGAGGGCAACGTGCTCGACCCGGTCGATCTGATCGACGGCATTTCCCTCGCCCCCCTGCTGGACAAGCGCACCCAGGGCCTGCGCCGGCCCGAGACCGCGCCCAAGGTGCGCAAGGCCACGGAAAAGGAATTCCCCGACGGCATCCCCGCCTACGGCGCCGACGCACTGCGCTTTACCTTCGCCGCGCTCGCCAGCCTGGGGCGCTCCATCAACTTCGACAGCAAACGCTGCGAGGGCTACCGCAACTTCTGCAACAAGCTCTGGAACGCCAGCCGCTTCGTGCTGATGAACTGCGAGGGCTTTGACTGCGGCCTGGACACCACCCAGGGCTGCAGCGGCGACTACCTCAGTTTTAGCCAGAGCGACCGCTGGATCGTCTCGCGCCTGCAAAAAATCGAGGCCCAGGTGGCCCAGGGCTTTGCCGACTACCGCCTGGACAACGTCGCCAACACGCTCTACGACTTCGTCTGGAACGAGTTCTGCGATTGGTACCTGGAAATCGCCAAGGTGCAGATCCAGACCGGCACCGCGCAGCAGCAACGCGCCACGCGCCGCACGCTGATCCGCGTCTTGGAAGCCATCTTGCGCCTGGCCCACCCCATCATTCCGTTCGTGACGGAAGCTCTGTGGCAAGTCGTGGCCCCCGTGGCCGGTCTGCCCGGCGCGTCGATTGCCGTGGCCGCCTACCCGCAGTCGCAACCCGCCAAGATCGACGAGGCCGCCGAGGGCTACGTGCAGCGACTCAAGCACATGGTGGACGCCTGCCGCCAACTGCGCGGCGAAATGGGCGTCTCGCCCGCGCAGCGCCTGCCGCTGCTGGCCGTGGCCGACAACGCCGAAGAAGCGCAGTTCTTGCGCGCCAACGCCGCCGTGCTGCAAAACCTGGCCAAGCTCAGTGAGGTGAAAGTGTTTGACGACGCCGCCGCCTGGGCTAAAGAAGCGCAGAACGCCCCCGTCAGCGTCATCGGCGCGGCGCGCCTGGCGCTGTTCGTCGAGATCGACGTGGCGGCAGAAAAAGCCCGTTTGGGCAAGGAAGCGGCACGCCTGTCGGGCGAAATCGCCAAGGCCAACGCCAAGCTCGGCAACGAAGCCTTCTGCGCCAAAGCCCCCGCCGCCGTGCTGGAGCAAGAGAAAAAGCGCGTGGCCGACTTTGGCGCGACGCTCGCGCGCATCGAGGAACAACTCGCCCGCCTGGGCTGACCCCACTCCCCTCCCCCCTTCACGGGAGAGGGGCCGGGGGAGAGGGAGGTTTTGACGCAGCGCACAGCACTTGATGCCCCCTCTCCCCCACCCTCTCCCGCAAGGGGAGAGGGAGCCAACCTCAAAAACCAGGAACTCGCATGACCGCTACCCGCATCCGCAAAGCCGTTTTCCCCGTCGCCGGCCTGGGCACGCGCTTTTTGCCCGCCACCAAGGCATCGCCCAAGGAGATGCTGCCGGTGGTCGATAAACCGCTCATCCAGTACGCCGTGGAAGAAGCCTACGAGGCCGGCATCCGCGACATGGTGTTTGTGACGGGCCGCAGCAAGCGCGCCATCGAAGACCACTTCGACACCGCCTACGAGCTGGAAAACGAGCTGGAGCAGGCCGGCAAAAAGGACATGCTGGAGCTCGTGCACAGCATCGCGCCCGACGACATGAACTGCCTGTTCGTGCGCCAGCCGCGCAGCCTGGGCCTGGGCCACGCCGTGCTGTGCGCCGAGCCGCTGGTGGGCAACGAGCCCTTTGCCGTGCTGCTGGCCGATGACTTAATGGTGGGTGAGGGCAAAGGCCCCGGCGTGATGGCGCAGATGACCGCTGCGTTTGAAAAACAAGGCCGCTCCCTGCTGGCCGTGCAGGAGGTGCCCCAGGAGCACACCAAGCGCTACGGCATCGTCAAAGGCGAGGCCGCAGGCGGGCCGCTGATCCGCGTCGATCAAATCGTGGAAAAGCCCGCGCCCGAAGTGGCCCCCTCGCGCATGGGCGTGGCCGGGCGCTATGTGCTGACGCCGCGCATCTTTGAAGAAATCCGCAACCAGCCGCGTGGCGTGGGCGGCGAGATCCAACTCACCGACGCCATCGCCCGCCTGATGGCGCATGAGGCCGTTTACGCTTACCAATACAGCGGCAAGCGCTACGATTGTGGTAGCAAAGAAGGCTTTTTGGAGGCCACGGTAGAGCTGGCCCTGCAGCACCCGCAGGTGGGGGCGCAGTTTCGGGCGTATTTGCAGGGCTTGGCCTTGTAACACCCTCGCTGCGACACCCGCTGTCGCAGCGCGTTCCTATGATGCGCCGCTGCAGCCGCACACCGCCGCTGCCCGCATTGCAGGAACGCACGTATGAGCACCGCCCCACCCACTCCAGCCACCCCTACGGGCCGCAGCACCCCGTCGATTGAGCAGCAACTCACCCAGGCCGCAGAGTGGATCGCCAGCGCCGACGGCCTGCTCATTGCCGCAGGCGCAGGCATCGGCATCGACTCCGGCCTGCCGGACTTTCGCGGCAAGGCAGGCTTCTGGCGCGCCTACCCCGCGCTGAAAAAAGGCCGCCTGCCGTTCGACCGCATCGCATCGCCCGACGCCTTTCGGCGGCTCCCATCCACCGCCTGGGGCTTTTACGGCCACCGCCTCAACCTCTACCGCGCCACGCAGCCGCACGCCGGGTTCGCGCTGCTGCGCACCTGGGGCGCGCGCATGCCGCACGGCTGCTTTGTGTACACCAGCAACGTCGATGGGCAGTTCCACAAAGCAGGCTTCCCCGAGTCGCGCATCGTGGAATGCCACGGCTCCATCCACCGCCTGCAATGCGTTACCGACTGCGCGGGCCACCTCTGGTCCGCCGCAAACTTCCACCCCCAGGTTCATGAAGCCACCTGCCAGTTGCAAAGCGAGCTGCCGCGCTGCCCCCACTGCGGCGCGCTGGCGCGGCCCAACATCCTGCTGTTCAACGACGGGCACTGGAACGACCTGTGGACAGAGCGCCAGCACATGCTGCTCGACGCCTGGCTCGGCAGCACCCCGCCCCCGCTGGTCATCGAAATCGGCGCGGGCCGCGCCATCGCCACCGTGCGCCACTTCAGCCAGCGCATGCAGCAGCGCGGCAGCAGGCTCATCCGCATCAACCCGGACGACGCCCGCGTCAACAACGCCCACGCCATTGAACTTTCGCTGGGTGCCAGGGATGCACTGGAACAAATCAACGCCCTGTTGGTGTGACAGGGCATGACCATGCTCTACCGCCCCCGGCGCGACTGGACGCTCGCCAGCTTCACCCCCCGCAAGAGCAGCCAGCATGCGCGGGCGGCGGGCATCCGCTTCGTCGCGCAAGAGCGCCCCGCGCCCACCACCCTGGTGCTGGCCGGGCCGCCGGGCAGCGGCAAAACCCACCTGCTCCACGCCCTGGCCCAGCACGCGCGCCGCAACCCCACCATCGACCAGATCGCCTGCCTTGGTGCCACCCAATGGGCGCAGGAAATAGCCGCCGGGCTGCACTTTGGCGACAGCCACCGGGTGCTGCAACACTTTGCGCAGCAAGACCTGCTGGCCCTGGACGACGCCGACCGCCTCTGGGGCCTGCCGCAGGCGCAGCAGGCCTTTGCCCAACTGCTGCAAGAGCGCCAGGCGCAAGGATTGCGCACGCTGCTGACGGCGACGCTGTATTCGGCTGGGAGCCACAACCCGCAACCGCTGTGCGCGCTGCTGGCTGAGCAGGCGGCGGTGCGGTTGTGGTGAATGCAGGCTTCCAACATTCCCTGGCACTTTTCCGCCAATTATCTGCCCGCTGGATGGCGCACCAACCCAGGAGTTTGGCGCGTGGATCCACCGCTATCATTTTCACGGCACATGACCGCTGATACTGGCCGCGGGAAAGCCATCGGGCCAGTCATTCACAACACTCACCAGACACCATTCCTGCACCATCGTCCGCACCAATGAAAAACCGGGCACTCCCTCACAAAACCACCTGTAAACATAACATGCGACAAACAACTGAAGAAAACCGACTCTTGGAGAAGATTGCCTATCTTGCATATTATTTTCAAGATTTATATCTTGATTCTTGTGGAGATGGGCATTCAGAGTTGATAGAACAACTAAACCTCATCCCGGGGAAATTAGACTGGAATAAATTGAGGGAAATTCTGAGTTATCTCATTCGCCATAAAAAATACGGAATAACAGAATCCGCACTGGCAACGATCCACTGGCTCCGCACGATTCACCCTGACCTTATCCCGATGGATGACGAAATAGAGAAACTCACCAGAATATGCAAGCGCTACGAAATACCGATTGACAGAACGATAGGCGCCAAAGAAATAAAACACCGCAAAGGCTTGCAGTTAGTCCGGTACTTCTGGCTCATGCAGCAGCACATCGTTGGCAAACACAGCCGCGCACCCACGTTCTTTTTCAGCGATCAGGAACTGTGCATCGGGTCCACCGAGGCCTCCGCTGCGACGGGAGAAGAGCATCGGGAACACGTCGTGCCCTGTGCCTACATCCGTGATTTGTTCATCGGAAATAGTGACAAAAAAGGTTACTTCCACCAAAAGCGACTGGTGACACTCGACCGGGAGGATGTCCCCTATGCCAATCAACTGGCAACCCGGGTGACCCGTCTGCTCTGCGTGGTCTACGTATCAAACGACCAGTGGGAAAAACTGGACAAAGGAGACAGCCCGCTGAAGGTCAGAATGCCAGAAGGCTGGAACCCCGAAACGGACGATATTCTTGCTCGCCTCAAATTTCACGGCTGGAACAAAATAATCCCGATACCAAATAGCAAACACAGCCCCTCAGTACAGTTCTGAACGTCAAGGCGGCACTGCGGGCAGTGCTCTGCGCTTCTTCAAATGGATAGCGCCCAGCGCTTGCCATTCAAGGGCTACAACCGTTTTGACTCTTACGGCGCAGCTCAAAGCATTCCTTTGTCCCAAACAACAAGGAATGCGCCATGCACCAGCCCGCACCCCTCGCCAGCATCGCCCACACCCGCCAGGGCGAGCTGCTGGCGCTGACCTTCCACGACCGCACGCTGGTGGCACGCTGGGCCTCCGGGCCGCCCTATCCGCCGGGCAGCTTCTACCAGCAGTGGGCGGCTGACCGGCTCCAGGCCTAGAAGACCGACCCAGAACGCCGGCAAATCATCGACTGGCTGGCGCAGCAGGGCATGGGCTGGCAAGCCTGCGCGCCGTTTTTGCCGGGGTGGAAGGCCGACGGCAGTTATTGGGGTGACATGTGCCTGGACATGGCCTGCGCCCCGCAGCACCCGCGCTACCAGGCGCTGCTCTCGTACTTGTATCCAGCAGGCGGCAGGCGGTTTGAGAAGGCAACGCTTTGGCGCATACCGCGCGATAGCGGCTTATTGAATGCCGATGCATGCGGTCTATCAAGCCAATGGATGGTGCCCCATGCACTTTTGTGAAAAACACTGCACCTACAGCCACTGAAACCTCAACCCACCAGAAAGCAAATTCATGCTCCCGAATCTATGTCGCTTCGCCACAAACGACATCCAGAGCTACCAAACCTTTCCCCCCTCCGAATGATCACACAATGCCTGGAAAGGTTTCTACGCGGCCCTTCAAAAACAACTGCAAGACGGACGCTGGGACTATGTGGCCCATCCGGCAGGCGGATTCATGGGGTTTTGGTGGCACTTCAAAGATACCCATGACTGCGATGCATATCTACAGCTTGAGCAGGATAAGCTGTGCTTCAAAATATCCGTGGACGATGAAGAAAAAAGAAAAAACCTTCGCCAGCTGTGGCATGAAAAAATCCTTTCAAAATGCCAGGAAAGCGGACTCAAAGCAAAACGCCCCAACCGCTTTGGCAACGGCCAATATATGACGGTAGCCATCCTGGATCAGGAATATCAAGCAGTGAATGACAAGGGGTTGATTGATATGCCGGGCACGCTCAAAACCCTGCAATCCGCACAATCCGTTCTGGATGCTTGTTGGCCCACGGTATGACACAGCGCTGCCCGCGCACTGACACGGCCCGCAAAGCCTGAACAGTGCGCCTGCCGCACCACCACACCCATCCGCACCCATTTACACACCACCATGACACCACCCATGCACATCCACGCCTTCCAGCAAGCCATTGCCCCCGCCGCCCTGGGCCGCACCCGCGCCGGGGCGCCGCAGGATGCGCTGGCCATCCAGACGGTGGCCGAGCGCCACCTGTGGCAAAAGCCCCAGGGCCACTTTGCGGGCGTGGCCGAAGGCGGGTTTGCCTGGGTGTCGGTGGCCGATGGCGTGGCGTCCAGCCCCTGCGCCGCCCTGGCCAGCCGCAGCCTGCTGCAGGTTTTGCACGCCAGCGCCCTGCCCCAGGCCGCCAACGCGCTGCCGGGCCTGGTGCGCCGCGCCCGGCACGACTGGCAAAGCCGCCACCTGCGCCCACGCACCCAGGGCGCGGCCTGCACGCTGGCCAGCCTGCTGCATGTGCAGGGCCAGGTCTGCGCCGTCAACTGCGGCGATTCGCGCATCTGGCGGCTGCGCCCGCAGGCGGATGGCAGCGTGCAATGGCTGCAGATCAGCCGTGACCACACGCTGTGGCAACAAATGCTGGATGCGGGCGAGGTGCAGCCCGAAGATGCGGCGGACTACGCCAGCATCTACCAGGGGCTGGCGCATTGCCTGGTGCTGGGCGACAGCGACGAGGAAGAAGCGAGCGCAGACGCAGACTGGCTGCACATCTGGCACGGCCAGGCCGCCCTTGGCGACTGCTACCTGCTGGCTACGGACGGGCTGCACGACAGCCTGCCCGCAGCGCGCCTGCAAGCGCTGTGGCAGGCGCAGCAGCCGCCGCAGGCCAACTTGGACGCGCTGCATGCGGCGTACCGGCAGGCGGGTGCGCCGGATGATATTTCAGTGATTGTGCTGGAAATTCAAAAATGATAGCTGCTGGCGTTTATCCATCAAGCGCTAGAGGCTGAAAACACTCCAAATCCACAAGCGACACAATGCGTCGCACCCATGCGGACAATGCCTCCATCCCATCAGGAGCCCCCGCATGGCCTACCGCCACCCCCGCCCGCCCCAAAAGCCAGAGCCACACATCGCGCTGTGGATGCTGCGCCTGCTGACCTTGCCCGAGGCACCGAGCCAATTCGTGGGCAAGGAAGGCTTCTCGCACAATAGGCTGGCCTTTGCCGTGGGGCTGGATCACTGGATTGACCCCGAGGATCGCCCCTTCGACCCCCAGGCTGCCCGCGCCGATCTGTACCAGTTGCTGGCCCAGGCGCAACGGGCCTGCGCCCATGCGCCATTGCCTGCCGTGCTGCAAGGCAACGTGCAGCGACTGGCCACGCTGCTGGGGCTGGGCGCGGTGGAATCGCAGGTCTTGGTCTTTGCCGTGTGCCTGCACACCGAGCCGCTGCTGGAAAAAGCGGCGGACACGCTGGAGTCGCTCTCGTCCCCCCAGGTCATCCAGACTCTGGCGGCAGTGCTGGACGCGCCCGCCGCGCAAGTGCGCCAGGCGCTGGCCAACCAGGGCTTGCTGGCCCGCACGGGCTTGCTCACCATTGACAAACGTTGCAGCAGCGACCTCAAAAGCAAGCTGGATCTGCTCTCCAACGATTTTTCCGACCAGATGCTGGCAGCGGAAATCAACCCCATCGAACTGCTGCGCGGCAAAATCCAGCCCGCCCCCGCCGCCACGCTGCAACTGGCCGACTACGCCCACATCCAGCCCATGCTGGACATCATCCGCCCCTGGCTGCGCCACGCCCAGGCCAGCGGGCGGCGCGGCGTCAACCTGCTGTGCTACGGCCCGCCCGGCACCGGCAAGACCGAGCTGGCGCGCAGCCTGGCGCAAGACCTGGACTGCCCGCTGTTTGAAGTCAGCAACGAGGACGAGGACGGCGACCCCATCGACGGCATGAACCGCCTGCGCGCCTTTCGCGCCGCGCAAAGCTTTTTGGCGCAACGCCGCGCCCTGCTGCTGCTCGACGAGGCCGAAGACGTGTTCAGCGAAAGCCCCCTGCGCCGCAGCGCCGCGCAGTCGAGCAAAGCCTGGCTCAACCGCGCGCTGGAGGACAACCCCGTGCCCACGCTGTGGCTGACCAACGACGTTGCCAGCCTGGACCCGGCCTTTGTGCGCCGCTTCGACATCGTGCTGGAGCTGCCCGTGCCCCCGCGCGCGCAGCGCCAGCGCATGTTGCAGGCGCAGGGCGGCGGCTGGCTCGACGCCCCGCGTCTGCAGCGCCTGGCCGAGTGCGAGCAGCTCTCGCCCGCCGTCATCGCCCGCGCCAGCAGCGTGGCCCAGGCGCTGGCCCCCCGCATCGGCCAGGAAGCCAGCGCCCACGCCCTGGAACGGCTGGTCAACCACACCCTGCAGGCCCAGGGCCACCGCCCCCTGCAGCGCCACGACCCGCACCGCCTGCCCGAGCTGTACGACCCGGCCTTCACCCACGCGGACACGGACCTGAACGCCCTCGCCCAGGGGCTGGCCGCCGCCCAAACCCAGGGCCACGGCGCGCGCCTGTGCCTGTACGGGCCACCGGGCACCGGCAAAACCGCCTTTGGCCGCTGGCTGGCCGAACGGCTGGACAAACCACTGCAAGTGAGGCGCGCTTCCGACCTGCTGTCGATGTACGTGGGCGAGGCCGAAAAAAACATCGCCCGCGCCTTCCGCCAGGCCGAGGACGAGGGCGCACTGCTGCTGATCGACGAGGTGGACAGCTTTTTGCAAGACCGCCGGGGCGCGCAGCGCAGCTGGGAGGTCACGCAGGTGAACGAAATGCTCACGCAGATGGAGGGCTTTGCGGGCATCTTCATCGCCAGCACCAACCTGATGGACGGACTGGACGCCGCCGCGCTGCGCCGCTTTGATTTGAAGGTGAAGCTGGACTACCTGCGTGCTGACCAGGCCTGGGCGCTCTTGCAGCGCCACTGCGCCCCACTCGGCCTGGCAGCGCCCGGCGCGCCCGAGCAGGTGCGCCTGGCCCGGTTGCGCCAACTCACCCCCGGCGACTTTGCCGCCGTGCTGCGCCAGCAACGCTTTCGGCCCCTGGCCGATGCCGGGGCGCTGGTAACAGCGCTGGAGGCGGAATGCAGCTTGAAGGGCGGGGGCCAACAGGCCATGGGCTTTGTGTGACGCCCGCCCAATTTTGAATATGCGAATAAAAAAGGCTGATAACCCTTGCTGGTAAAGCGTAAGCAGCTATTAATTCAATAGCAATCAATCCCCTCAAAAGGCAAGCACCATGCACCCAATTAGCGCATCCCCCCTGGCCCTGCTGGCCATAGGCCCCTCGGCCCAAGCCTTGAGCGCCGATCTGCAGCGCCACCTGCCCGCCAGCGTCCGCATCCTGGCCACTGCCGATGGGCTGCGCGCACAAACCATGGGCCGCGTCGGGCTGCTCATCCTCGTCATCCACCCTGCCACGCTGCAAGACATTACCGCCCTGACGTCCTTGGCCGATGAATGTGGGCAAGACGGTTTTGGTGTGCCCACGCTGTGCATACGGGCGCGCACCACGGGAGATGCCGAACGGCTATTCGAGCATTTCGGTGCCTGGCACCTGCTGCGCCCGCATATCGACGCCACCGTCCAAGCGCCCAACGCAACGCCCGAGCAACTCTCAACCTGGCTGGCCCAGGCCGTGGGCGTGATGGCGCAGTCCGTGGGCGACGAGGCACAGATTGGGCTGGAGATAGAAGACATCACCAACCTGCTGCGCGGCAGCGGAACAGCCCTGTGGCTCAGCGCCCAAGCCAGCGGGCCTGATCGCGCCACCGAGGTGGTGCAGCAGCTTGGGCGGCAGCTGGAGCTTTGCGCTACGCCGCCGGAGCAGCTGCACCGGGCGATTGTTTGGGTTCAAGGTAGCACCGCATTATTGAAATTGCGCGAAACGAGAACAGTCGTGAAAGGGCTGCAAGAGCGCATGGCGCCGCAAGCCAGAATGCTGTTTAGCTCCCCCTATGATGAGAGTTTGGGGGAGGTGATGCGGGTGTGGGTGTTGCTGCCGAAGTGCGCATAGCAGCCGCCACGGCAAGTAATCGCATTTTTTAGGAAGCACGATGCAAGAAAAGGATTTAGGGGTCCAAGTAGCCGTTTGTAGTGCGGCGCAACTGTTTTCACCGGCGTTCTGGGGGGGGCAACACGCACAACGCAGACACCATCTACACCAAGCCAGTAACTGGCCGTCTGCGTATCCCGGAATATCAGCGCCCCTACCGCTGGGGTGAACAGCAGATCAACGCCTTGCTGCAAGACCTGCACGAACACAAGAAAAACAAGCATGTCAAGACCCGCCTGTTTGTAGATCGCGCTACAAAACACACACTGCTGCACTCAACAAACCCATGCCCCGCCGCCCCGAAACCCTGGACACCGCCCTGCTCATGGTCGAGCTGCTGCGCCGCATTCCGCGCGGGCGCAAGATTTCCACGTCCGAATTGCACGCACAGCTCCAGGGCGCAGGGTTTGACCGTGACCTGCGCACCATCCAGCGCCAGCTGGAAACGCTGAGCCAGCATTTCGACATCGAGCGCGACGAGCGCAGCAAGCCCTATGGCTACCGCTGGCTGGAGCGTTCGCAGGGCCTGGCGCTGCCGCACCTCACGCCGCAGGAATCGCTGTTGCTGCTGCTGGCGCAAGAGCACCTCAAGCACCTGCTGCCCGCGCGCCTGATGCAGTCCATGGATGGCTTTTTTTCCCAGGCGCGGCGCAATCTGGAGGCTGCGCCCGACACAAGCAGCGCCAAACTGGAGCGCCAATGGCCGCACAAGGTGCGCGTGGTGGCCACCAGCCAGCCGCTGCTGGCGCCAGCCATCGCCGCCGGGGTGTTCGAGGCCGTGAGCGAGGCCCTGTACGCCAACCGCTGGCTGGAGCTGGACTACCGCAACGCCGCCGGCAAGCTGCGCCAGGCCAAGGTCATGCCCCTGGGGCTGGCGCAGCAGGGGCCGCGCCTGTACCTGGTGTGCCGCTTTGAGGATTACGACAACGAGCGCAGCCTGGCGCTGCACCGCATCCGCAAGGCCAGCGTCTGCACCCTGGGCTTTGAGCGCCCGCCAGACTTTGATTTGCAGCGCTACGACGAGGATGGCCGCTTTGGTTTTGGCGAGGGCCAACGCATCCGGCTGACGTTTGAGATAGAAGCCGGCACGGGCCTGCACCTGACGGAGTCGCCCCTGTCACGCGACCAGCAGGTGGCAAAAACGGAGGATGGCTGGCTGCACGTTGCCGCAACGGTGGTCGATAGCGCCATGCTCGACTGGTGGCTGCGCGGCTTTGGCGCCCATGTGCGCGCCATCACAAAAACACCACTGCCCGCAAACCGCCCCGGCGGGGGCGATGTTTGACCGTGCTGTGGTGTTCGATGCTGGCGCGCAGCATGGCTGCGACAAAATGTGCCGCTTGCAAACGCCGCCACAACCTCAGCGGCGCACATGCACCTGCTGCAGCTGCCCCTCGAAGGCCTCCAGCAAAAACCGCTCCTGCGGCTTCTCCGACGCGGTCTTGGGGATTTGCGCCAGCACCTGGATGAAGCCCGGCACCATGCCGGCCTCCAGCTGCTCGCGGCACAGGGCAAAGAGCGCCTGCGCGTCAAAGCGCGCCGCGTCCTTGGGTACGACGGCGGCGACCACCTCCTTCTCGCCCGGGGCCAGGTGCGCGCTGGTCACGCCATAGACGTACACGTCGTCCACCAGGCCCGATTCGGCAATCGCCTTTTCGATGAAGGCGGTGGCGATGAATTCGCCGTTGCGCCGGATGCCGCTGCCCTTGCGGTGGTCGAAGTACAGCCACCCTTCGGCGTCCTGGTGCACCACGTCGCCCATGTGCAGCCAGCCGCCAGCGCATTTGCGCTTGGACGCCTCGGGGTTGCCGAAGTACTGCACCACGAACGGGTCGCCGCTGGCGTGGCGAAACAGCAGCTCGCCCGGCTGGCCGGGCGCCACGTCCTGGCCATCTTCATCGACGATGCGGTGCACCAGCGTGGGCGGCGGCTTGCCGATGCTGCCCACCGGGCCCTGGCCGGGGTAGTTGAAGGTCAGGCCCCCTTCGGCGGCGCCGTAGAACTCCAGAATCTGCACGCCAAAGCGCTGCTGAAAATCCTGCCAGATGGCCGCTGGCATACCGGCGGACACCACGCAGCGCACCGGGTTGTCGGCGTCGTTGGCGCGGGGCGGCTCGGCGTACACCGCCGTGGTCATGCCGCCCAGCAGGGTGAAGCTGGTGGCGCCGTATTTGCGCGTGATGTCCCACAGCCGCGACTTGGTAAAGCGCCGCGAGAGCACGCAGCGCAGGCGGCAGGCCAGGGCCGCGCCCAGGGTGAGGAGCTGCGCGTTGGCGTGGGTGAGCGACAGGCCGGAATACAGCACTTCGTCATCGCGGTAGGCAAACAGGCGCTGGGCCAGCGCCGCCGTGTCGCAGTAGCGCCGGTGCGTGAGGACGATGCCCTTGGGGTCGCCCGTGGTGCCGGAGGTGAAGATCAGCTCCAGCGCGCTGTCCGGGTCGGTGGTGGCAATGGGCAGGTCGGGTGCGGCCAGGGGCGCGGCGGCTTCCCAGTCGATCACGCCCGGCCACGCGCCCAGGGGCTGGCTGCCCTCGTCGGTGGCAAAAGCCAGTACCACGCGCAGGCCCGGCAGGCGCGCACGCAGCGGCTGCAGGTGGGGCAGCGCGTAGTCGGCGGCAAAGGCGGCGCTGCACTGGCTGCTGGTGAGCAAAAAATGCAGCTTGTCGCCCTTGGTGCGCGGGTCGATGGGCACGACGGCGGCGCCGACGATGCTGGCCGCCACCATGGCCTCGACGAATTCCACATGGTTGGCCATGAGCAGCGCAATGCGCTCGCCGGGCTGCACGCCCTGCTGCTGCAGCACCTGCGCCAGGCGCTGGCCGTTGTCCCACAACTGGCGGTAGCTGCGCACCTCGTCGGGGCGCTGGCCTGCGCCCTCGATGGTCAGCACGTCAAAGTCCGGCGCCTCCAGCGCCCGGCTGGCGATCAGGCCGGCAAAGATGTTGTTGGGGTAGGTCATGGATGCAATCTCCGGTGGTTCATCGCGGCGCCGCCGCTGTGCTCCCCTCTCCCCTGGCGGGAGAGGGGCCGGGGGAGAGGGGGCGCTTGGTAGTGGCGCAGCGCCAGGGACTACCCCCTCTCCCCAACCCCTCTCCCGCAGGGGGAGAGGGGCTTGTGCCCTGTGCAAGCGTGGGATGCGCCATTTCAGCGGCCCAGCAGCGTCAGGCAGGCCACGGCCTCTTCCACGCCCGCGAGGCCGCCGCCGTTTTCCGCCAGGGCGATGCGTACGCCCGGCACCTGCCGGCTTCCGGCCTCGCCGCGCAGTTGCGTGACCAGCTCGAACACCTGCCCCAGGCCGGTGGCGCCAATCGGGTGGCCCTTGCTCTCCAGCCCGCCCGAGGGGTTGATGGGGATGCGCCCGCCCAGCGCCGTCTCGCCGCGCTCGGCGGCCAGGCCCCCCTGGCCCTCGGGCACCAGACCCAGCAGCTCCGACTGCAGCACCTCGCCGATGGCGGTGGCGTCGTGCACCTCGGCCACGTTCACATCTTGCGGAGCCACGCCGGCCTGTGCGTACAGCCGGTGCGCTGCCTTGCGCACCAGGTGGTTTTGCAGGTTATCCGCCGCGCGGTCGCTGCCGGTTTGCAGCACGCAGCCGAGCACGCGCACCGCACGGCTGGCATTGCCCTGCAGGCGCTTCAAACCCGCCGCGTTGCAGACGATGGCCGCCGCCGCGCCGTCGCTCACCGGCGAGCACATGGGCAAGGTGATGGGGTAACTGATGGGCGGCGCGGCCAGCACCTGCTCCACGCTCATGGCCTCGCGGTACTGCGCCAGCGGGTTGTGCACCGAATGCCCGTGGTTCTTGGCCGCCACCGCCGCAAACTGCGCCTGGGTGCTGCCGTACAGCCCCATGTGCAGCCGGCCCATGGCGGCGTAAATGTCCATGAACACGCTGTAGGGGCGCGGCGACTGGCTGCCCGCAGGCGGCGTGACGCCCTCGCCCATGGCCAGAAGGCGCGCCTTGCTCGCCTGCACGTCATGCACGTCCCAGGCGCCATCGAAGGCGGCGAACATGCGCGCCTTGTCCTCGGACACCATTTTTTCCGCGCCCACGGCCAGCACGATGTCGGCTGCGCCGCTTCGTACCTGCTGCACCGCCAGGTGCAGCGCGGTGCTGGCGCTGGCGCAGGCGTTTTCCACGTTGACCACCGGAATGCCGGCAATGCCCATGGAGCGCAGCGCCAACTGGCCGCGCACCATGTGCTGGCCCTCCATGTGGCCCTGGGTGGCGTTGGCGAAAAAGGCCGACTGCAGCTGGGCGCGCTCGCAACCGGCGTCCTGCAGTGCGGCCTGTACGGCCTGGCGCGTGAGGTCCTTGACGCTTTGGCCCAGGTGGCGGCCAAAGGGCGTCATGCCCACGCCGGCGATGAATACGGTGTCCACAAGCTGCTCCTACAAAAAATACTCGGCTGAAAATGGGGCGCCCCCTCTCCCCAACCCTCTCCCGCGAGGGGAGAGGGGGCGTTGGCTTGAAGCGCCATGCCTGTTCATCCCCCTCTCCCCAACCCTCTCCCGCAAGGGGAGAGGGGGCCATACCTGCCGTCGAGCACAGGCTCAATCTCGCTCCCCAACCCTCTCCCGCGAGGGGAGAGGGGGCCATACCGTGCTTGCGGCACAGCCGGGCACACGCGGGGTGCACCCCTCCCCCCTCGCGGGGGAGGGGCTGGGGGAGAGGGGGGGGGAACACCCTCAGACCTCAAGAAATAGGCCTCTAGCGCTTATCCATCAAGCGTTAGCAGCTATCAAAATGATAGCTATCACTGCTGCTTGATGTCGTAGGACAGGTAGCCCTCCGCCGCCTGCGCGGCCAGCAGCTGGCGTGCGCCCAGGATGCGTGCGCCCGAGCCGAAGCCCACGGCCTTGAGCTGCTTGTTCAGCACGCGCATGGCGGCCTCGGCGCCGAACACGCCGGTCTGCGAGTAGGCGCAGCTGCCGCGAATGATGACGCTGACCGACTGCGTGTTGCCCCGCGCCTGGCAGGACACCAGGGCGCGGTGCACCTCGGGCGTCTCGCGCGGCGGCTCCACCTGGGTGATCTGCTGGCCGATGGCGTTGGTTACCTGCTCCTGCGCGGCGGCGTCCAGGCTGCGGTGCTCCTGCTCGAACTGCTGCAGCACGCCGAAGACGGCCATCATCATGTCCTGGTTGCCCAGCGAGAACAGCACCTGGCAGTTCTTCACCCGGGGGTCGCGGTGGTACCACACCGGCTCGCCCGCGCCGCCCCAGGGCATGGCCTTGAGGATGCGGTGCACGCCGGGCACGCTCACGTCATACGCCGTGGCCCAGGGCCATTGCACCAGTTCGCCGCCCTTGAGGTAATACATGGGCTTGGTGCACATGCGCAGGAAAGACATGGTGGAAGCCACGCTGATCTGCGAGTCGCCGTAGTACAGCAGGTCCAGGCTGTCGATGCCCGGGGTTTCCAGCGCAATCTCGGCGGCAATGGCGCCTTCCGTCCACATATAGGAGTTGGCCGGGCACAGCGCCAGCTCCTTGCGCTCGAAGGCGGCGGCGTATTCCTTTTGCAGGTACAGCATCCAGTCCGTCTCGCCCGTGGTGTCGAAGTAGTGGCAGCCCGCGTCCAGCGCCGCTTGCACCACCGGCTCGCCCAGTTGCATGAAGGGGCCGACGACGTTGATGACCACCTGCTTGCCCTTGAACAGCTCGGCCAGGCTGGCGCGGTCGTGGCCCACGCCCACGCACTGGTAGTCGTGGCCTTTGAGCTCAGGGATCTTGGCCATCTCGGCCTGCAGGCGCTCGGCATTGCGCCCGGCGGCGATGAAGGGAATGCCGCGCGTGGCCAGCTTCCAGGCGGTGAGCTTGCCGGTGTAGCCGCTGGCGCCGTACAAAACGACTTGGTATTGCGTTGCCATGGTGTTGTCTCCTTGTGGGGTTGGTTGGCTTTAGAACAGGTCGGGGTTCATCAAGTGGTAGCCGCCCTTGATGGCGAGGATTTCGTTGCAGCCGTCTTCGATCATCGAAGCGCGGGCGTCGCGCAAAATCTTCTCTACCGGGTAGTCGCGCGTCATGCCGTTGCCGCCGTGGATTTGCACGGCCTCGCTGGCCACCTCGAACGCGGTTTGCGTCGCGGTCACCTTGGCCGCCATGGCCGCCTGCAGGGCCATGACCGGGGCGTCGAAGTTGTAGTGCAGCACCCGGCGCGAGAGGGCGCAGGCCGCCTCCACCTTGCGGAACATGTGGAACAGCCGCTGCACCACCGACTGGTGGCGGATGATGGGCACGCCGCCGGCCTTGCGCTCGTGCGCGTAGCCCAGGGCCAGGTCATAGGCCGAGCGCGCGCAGCCGGTGAAGATGGCCGACATCAGCCCGTTGGCCAGGGTGTGCACCAGGTAGGTGGCCTGCTGGTACTGCTCCGGCCCGGCCAGCAGGTGGGCCTTGGGCAGGCGCACGTTGTCGAAGTAGATCTCGCCCTGGTTCAGCGCGCGCTGGCCCATCTTGTCCAGCGGCTTACCGCGCGTGATGCCGCGCGTGTCCATGGGCACGATGACCACGGCGCCGTTTTTCGTGTCCGGCCCGCTGCCCGTGTCGCAGGCGGCGTAGAGGATGCCGACCTGGCCGATGGTGCCGTTCGAGACCCAGGCCGACTTCTGGCCGGTGATGATGAGCTCGTCGCCCTGGATCGTCACCACGCAGTTGGGCCGGCCGTACTGCCCCTCGGGGTGGAACAACATGCGCGCCGGGTCCAGCGTGTCCGTGCCGTGGTCGGGCTCGGTGATCATCCAGCAGCCCAGTTTGGCGTCGGTGGCAATGCTGCGGCAGAACGCATTGCCCAGGATGGCGCTGATCATGGCCGGGATCAGCCCCGCGCCGATCGAGATCGCCAGGCCCGCGTCGCCCCAGCCCAGCTCCTCAAACAAGATCGCCATGGTGCGTGCGCGCTCGGCCGGGGGCATGGAGAGCAGGTCGTCCACGCCAAAGCCCAAAGCGGCAAACTGGCCGTACATGGGCCACAGGGGCGAGTCGGGGGCAATCACCGCTTCGGGCGCCATGCGGTCGAGCTGGCGGCCCAGGGGGCGCAGCACCTCAGCGGCAAAGCGGCGCACCGTGGCCTGGATGGCGGCGGCGCTGTCGGTCAGTTCGGGCTCGGCGCCCAGGGGGGTCAAAGGCACGTAGGCCATGGATGTCTCCTTGTGGTTGTCAAATGGCGTGCGGTCACTGTAGAAATCACCGCCCGCCCCGCCCATCCCCCATGGCAGGTGGTCTGGCCCGCCCTGATGGGGGATGGCGCGGGGGAGGCAGCGGGGGATGGGGCAAGCCCCCCTGCCCGCCCACGCCCCCGCTCGCTAGACTGGCGGGCCATGTCCCGCAGCGCCCTGCCCCACGCTCCCACACCCGCGCCTTTTTTGCGCCCCAAGCTGCGCGTACTGCGCCCGCCGCACGGCAGCATTGCCCGCCCGCGCCTGGAGGCGCTGCGCGCGCAGGCGCTGCAGGTGCCGCTGGTCACACTCACGGCGCCGGGCGGCTTTGGCAAGAGCACGCTGGCGGCGGCCTGGGTGGCGCAGTGGCAGGCCGAGGGCCAGCACTGCAGCTGGCTCAGCCTGTCACCCGACGACGACGAACCGGCGCGCTTTCTGCACGCCTTCACCCAAGCCCTGCAGCGCCTGGGCCAGGGCGTGGGCGACGCCGCCCTGGCGCTGCTGCAGGGCCGCGCGCTGGCCGCGCCGCGCGCCGTGCTGGCGCTGCTGCTCAACGACCTGGAAGACTTCGACGGCGAGGCCATCGTCGTGCTCGACGACTGGCAGTGGCTGCACGACGGCACCATCCACGACGCACTGGCCTTCTTCATCACCCACGCGCCGCCGCAGCTGCACCTGCTGATCACTTCGCGCAGCACGCCAGCGCTGCCCCTGGCGCGGCTGCGCGCACACGGCCAGTGGCTGGAGGTAGACGCCAGCGCACTGCGCTTTGACCGCGACGAGACCGCCCGCCTGCTCGGCAGCGTGGGCCTGGCCGACGCGCACGGCGCCCAGGCCGATGCCCTACACGCCAGCACCGAAGGCTGGCCCGCCGCACTGCGCCTGGCGGCCCTGGGCCAGCGCCTGGGCGGCAGCGCAGGGCCGGCCAGCACCGGCCAGACACCCGCCTTTGCCACGCTGCTCGACGACGTACTGCAAAGCCTGCCGCCCGCCACCCTGCGCTTTCTGGCGCAAAGCGCCGTACTGGAGCGGCTCACGCCCACACTGTGCAACGCCGTCTGCCAGGCGCAGGACAGCAGCGTCCACCTGGCCCTGCTGCTGCAGCACCACCTGCTGAACGCCCCCATGGACAGTGAAGGCCAGTGGCTGCGCCCGCACCAGCTGCTGCGCGAGCACCTGCTGGCGCAGGTGGCTCCGCGCCTGGGGCTGGATCTGGCGCAGCTGCACCTGCGCGCCGCCCACGGCTTTGCCGCCCAGGGCCAATGGAGCGACGCCGTGCGCCACGCGCTGCAGGCCGGCGCACAGGCACAGGCCATCGAATGGCTGGCGCACTGCGGCATGGCGCTGGTCAAGACCGGCGACCTGCTCACCCTCCTCGCCTGGCGCCGCCAGCTGCCGCCCGAACTGCTGGCCAACCAGCCGCGCGTGCAGCTGGCCGTGGCCTGGGGCCTGGCGCTGGCCATGCGCGGCGCCGAGTCCGAGGCGCTGCGGGCCGACATCGAACGCAGCGCGCAGGCCCGGCTGCAGGGTGCGGCGCTGGACGAGACGCTGGGCGAATGCCTGGCCATTCGCGCCATCAACGCCGCGCTGCAGGACGATTCGCTGCAAGCCGGCGTGTTGGCGCGGCAGTGGCACGCGCGCACGCACCACAGCGACACCTTCACGCGCAACGCCCTGGGCAACGTCATGCGCTACGTGCACTGGAAGGCCGGTGACATGGTGCAGGTGTACGAGCAGCCGTGGATCTCCAGCAGCGCCGACGAGGAACGGCACAACGCCTTCTCCAGCGTTTACCGCCACACCCTCCTGGGCAGCATCGAGCTGCAAAAAGCCCGCCTGGGCCTGGCCGAACGCCACGCGCGCGAGGCGCTGCGCTGCGCCCACCAGCACGGCGGCGCGCTGTCGGTCTCGGCCGCGCTGGCCGCGCCGCTGATGGCCAGCCTGCACGCGCTGCAGGGGCGCTGGGCGCAGGCGCTGGAACTGCTCACGCCGCTGCTGCCACTCATCGACCACACGGCCATGCACGAAAGCGCCATCCAGGCCTACCAGGTGCTGGTGCGCGCAGCCGCGCACCAGGGCCAGCAGGCCCACGCGTTTGAACTGATCGAGCGCGCCGAGGCGCTGGGCTACAACCGGGGCTGGGATAGGCTGGTAGGCCATATGCTGCACGAACGCCTGCGCCTGCTGCTGGCCGAGGGGCGGCTGGACGAGGCCAGCGCCACCTGCATCCGCCTGCAGCGCCTGACCGCCCATGCAGAAACGGCACCACTGAGCACCCGTGCAGAGCTGCATACCTTGCGCGATATGGCACTCGCCTGGCTGGCGCTGGCACAGCAACGCGCCGACAATGCACGCCAATTGCTGGCGCCACTGCTACAAGCCGCCCAGGAAAGCGCGCACGACCTCCCCGCCATCCGCCTGGGGGTGCAGTTGGCACTGGCGGCCATGGCGGCGGGGGAGCAAGAGGCCTGCTTTACCCAGCTGCGCCAGACGCTACGCGCCGTGCAACACAGCGGCGCGCCCTACGCCGTCCTTGGGCAGCACCCCGATGTGCCAGCACTCCTGGCCCGTTTTGTTGCCTCCCGCCAATGCGATGGCACCCTGGCAGACTTCACCGCCGAACTGCTGGCGCATGGGCACAGCAACGGCAGCAGCACCAGCGCCGGCACGCGCGCCCCTAGCCCCAACACCACGCCGGCACTGACCGAGCGCGAATGCGCCATCGTCACCTGCGTGGCGCGGGGCCTGTCGAACAAGGAAATTGCCCGCACGATGGCGATTTCAAGCGAAACCGTGAAAACCCACTTGAAGAACATTTTTGACAAGCTCGGGGTTCAACAGCGGGCCCAAGCAGCCCGGGTGGCGCAAACCCTGGGCTTGGTCTGATCAGCGCCGCCGCAGCACGTGCACGTATTCCTCGCCCACGGTCTGCTGCTCCACCAGCTCGTTGCCGGTTTGCTTGGCAAAGGCCTGGAAGTCGCGCAGCGAGCCGCTGTCGGTGGCCAGCACCTTGAGCAGCTGGCCGCTGGCCATGGCGGCCAGGGCTTTTTTGGCCTTGAGGATGGGCAGGGGGCAGTTCAGGCCCCGGGTGTCGATTTCTTGGTGGATGTCCATGGTCGCTCTCTGGCAAATCAGGCCGGAAACACTCCGGTGGAAAGGTAGCGGTCGCCCCGGTCGCAGACGACGAAGGCAATCGTCGCCCCCTGCTCGCGCGCCGCAATCTGCTGCGCCACCCAGCAGGCGCCGGCGGCTGAGATGCCGGCAAAAATGCCTTCTTCGCAGGCCAGGCGGCGGCACATGTCCTCGGCATCGTCCTGGCTCACCAGCACCAGCTCATCGACCCGCGAGGGCTCGTAGATTTTGGGCTGATAAGCCTCGGGCCATTTGCGAATGCCGGGAATGCGCGAGCCCTCGCTGGGCTGGGCGCCGATGATCTGGATCGCCGGGTTCTGCTCCTTCAAGAAGCGCGACACGCCGGTGATGGTGCCCGTCGTTCCCATGGCGCTGACGAAGTGCGTGATGCGCCCGCCCGTTTGTTGCCACAGCTCGGGGCCGGTGGTTTCGTAGTGGATGCGCGGGTTGTCGGCATTGGCAAACTGGTCGAGCACCCGGCCCTTGCCCTGCGCCGCCATCTGCAGCGCCAGGTCGCGTGCGTACTCCATGCCGCCGCTCTTGGGCGTGAGGATGAGCTCGGCGCCGTAGGCTTTCATGGTCTGGGCACGCTCGATCGACAGGTCTTCGGGCATCACCAGCACCATGCGATAGCCCTTGACGGCTGCGGCCATGGCCAGGGCAATGCCGGTGTTGCCGGAGGTGGCCTCGATCAGCGTCTGGCCAGGGGCGATCTCGCCGCGCTCCTCGGCCCGGCGGATCATGGACAGCGCCGGCCTGTCCTTGACCGAGCCAGCCGGGTTGTTGCCTTCGAGCTTGGCCAGCACCACGTTGCCCCGCGCCCTGTGCTGCGCCGCGCCGATGCGCTGCAGGGCGACCAGCGGCGTGTGGCCAATCGCGTCTTCGATGGTGGGATAGATGTTTTTCTCAGCGGTCATACGCCACTACTGTGCCATAATTTGCGTCTTCCCCGATTTCCGCCGGAGTGGTGAAATTGGTAGACGCAGGGGACTCAAAATCCCCCGCCGCAAGGCGTGCCGGTTCGATTCCGGCCTCCGGCACCACGAACAAAGCCGCGCAGCTGCAAAAGCTGCGCGGCTTTTTTCTTATTCGCCATCCACAGCGCCTGTGGATAAAACCGTGGACAAGCCGTGCCCACAGCGCGCAGCAGCGCGCCAAGTGCTTGATGCAACAAGTGTTTTATTGCGCTGCCGAAAAAATGGGCACGCTCTTAGTTGTTTTGACGGCGAATCAGCTGGCGTCCGCTGTCGCTGATGGCCAGCTCGCCAGTGCTGTTTTTGTGCACGTAGCCACGTTCGAGCAAGCGCCCTGAAAGGTGCTCTTTTTGCGCGTGCGGCAGGTCAATCACCTTGCCCATCTCCAGTTGCTTGAGGGCATCGAGCTCATCCACAGTGGGATCGAATTGCGGTGCGCGGTAGTGAAGTTCCATGGTGCATCTCCCCAGTAGTAGCCAACGTAGTGAAACCAACGAAACGCTGTGCCAGATTAGCCCTGCAGCGCGGGCCGTGCAAGCGCACTTGCCCCCGAGGGCCGGGCCTGCCCTACCATGCAGGCTGAGCCGCCCCCTTTACCGCACCCTCTACCCCTCTTCGCCGCCCACCATGCCGACCTCTGCCTTTCACTGGGACGACCCCTTTCTCCTGGAGCAACAACTGAGCGCCGACGAGCGCGCCGTGCGCGCCGCCGCCGCTGCCTACTGCCAGGGCCAGCTGCTGCCACGCGTGCAGGACATGTTCCGCCACGAGGGCTGCGACCCGGGAATTTTTCGGGAAATGGGGCAGCTCGGCCTGCTCGGCCCGACGCTGCCGGCGCAGTACGGCGGCGCCGGTCTGAACTACGTCAGCTACGGCCTGATCGCGCGCGAGATCGAGCGCGTGGACTCGGGCTTTCGCTCCATGGCCAGCGTGCAAAGCTCGCTCGTGATGCTGCCGATCTACCTCTTTGGCAGCGAGGCGCAAAGGCAAAAATACCTGCCCGCGCTGGCCCGGGGCGAGGCCGTTGGCTGCTTTGGCCTGACCGAGCCCGACCATGGCTCCGACCCCGGCAGCATGGCGGCGCGCGCGCACGAGGTCGATGGCGGCTGGCGCCTGTCGGGCAGCAAAAACTGGATCACCAACAGCCCGATTGCCGACGTCTTCGTCGTCTGGGCCAAGGAGGTCAGCCACAGCGGCCACCTCGGGCCGATTCGCGGCTTCATCCTCGACAAGGGCATGGCCGGGCTGTCGGCACCCGCGATTGCCGGCAAGGTCGGGCTGCGCGCCAGCATCACCGGCGAGATCGTGATGCAAGACGTGTTCGTGCCCACCGAACAGGCCCTGCCGGAGGTGCGCGGCCTCAAGGGCCCGTTCACCTGCCTGGACAGCGCCCGTTTTGGCATCGCCTGGGGCGCCATGGGCGCAGCCGAATTTTGCTGGCACACGGCGCGCGACTACACCTTGGCGCGCCAGCAGTTCGGGCGCCCGCTGGCAGCGAACCAGCTGGTGCAGAAAAAGCTGGCCGACATGCAGACCGAAATCGCCCTGGGCCTGCAGGCCGCGCTGCGCTTTGGCCGCATGAAGGACGAGGGCCTGGCCGCGCCAGCGGGCACCTCCCTCATCAAACGCAACAACTGCGGCAAGGCGCTCGACATTGCCCGCCAGGCGCGCGACATGCTCGGCGGCAACGGTATCAGCGACAGCTTTGGCGTGGCGCGCCACCTGGTGAACCTGGAGGTAGTCAACACCTACGAAGGCACGCACGACGTGCACGCCCTCATCCTCGGGCGCGAGCAAACCGGCATTGCCGCCTTTGCCAATTAAGGCAACGCTGAAAAAGCCCCATCCCACAGGATGTTTACTATCAAAATAGTAGCTACTCGCGCTTATCCATCAAGCGCCAGAGCCTTTTTTGATTCAAAATAACCGCTGTCAACCGCGCCCCTGGCTGGCGCGTCAAGAACGGAGAAAGGAAGCCCGCTATGCCCCGTCAACCTCTCCTGCCCCCGCTGGCGCTGCTGCTGGCAGTCATGCTCGGCGCCTGCTCCTCGGGCGGCACGCCCCCGCCGCCTGCCGTGACCGCGCCCGAGGCCGCCCCCACCTCCCCCCCTACCCGCCCCCCCATCGCCCCGCGCACCGACCCGGGCCTGCGCCCCTCGCCGCTGGACTGGCGCGACGACGCCCCAGCGCCTGCCGGGCAGCGCTAAGCCAAGGCTGCGCCATGCTCCGCCGCCCATCCCTTTGCCTCCTGGCCCTGGCGTTGTGGTGTGCCGGCACCGCCAGCGCCCAGGTGCTGCGCTGCACCAATGCGCGCACCGGCGAAGTCACCTACACCGACGGCAGTTGCGCCCCGGGCAGCCAAACCCGCGAGATCGAGGCCCGCAAAACGCCCGATGAGCTGCGCGCCGAACGCGAGCAGGCCGCCGAGGCCCTGGCGCGCAAGGAGCAGCGCCTGCAGCGCGAAGCCGCCGAGCAAGAGCGCGCCGACCGTGCCGACGCCCGCGCCCAGGCAGAGCGCCGCGCCAACGCCCGCCTGCGGCCCGATTACGCCCACTCCGCCGCCTGCCTGGAATCGCGCCGCCAGCTCAATCAGCAGCTGGCGCTGCACGGCGGCAACAACGTGGATGAACAGCTGCGCCTGCAGGCCCTGCAGCGCCAGGTCGATCTCGACTGCCTGGGCCCCGAGCGCTACGCCGAAATCGAACGCCTGCGCCCGCCCGCCCCGCCCCCCGTCGTCGTGGCGCCCCCGTATTGGCAACCGCCCTACCGCCCGCTACCGCCGCCGCCGCCGGTGCAGCCCCCGCCACGCATCACCCATTGCAACGTGTTTCGCTGCTACGACGAGCGCGGCGGCGTGCACCCGCGCTAGTGTTTGACGCTTTGCAGCCCCTGCACCACCGTCGGGTAGGCCAGGCACAAGCGCAGCTCGCGCGCCAGGCGCCGGGTGTGCAGGCGGCGCGATTCGCCCATGAAACTCAGTAAGGTCGATGGCAGCTGCGCCTGCGCCTCCTCCCACGACAGGCGCGGCGGGCGCGGCAGACCGTACAGGTCAGCGGCCCAATCAAAGTACTCGCCCATGCGCAGGCCGCTGTCGTCGCTGACGTGGTACACGCGCTCGGCCGCGCCGCACCACAGCGCCCGCACGCAGGCGCGCGCCAGGTCGTCGGCGTGGATGTGGTTGGTGAACACATCGTCCTCGGGCCGCAGCACCGGCGTGCCCCGGCGCAAGCGCGCCTCGGGCGTGCCGCCCTCGCGGTTGGGGGCGTAAATGCCGGGAATGCGCAAAATCGCCACCCGCGTGCCGCCCCGGCCCCAGGCGCGCAGGCTGCGCTCGGCGTGCACGCGCCGCTGCGCGCGCGGCGTGCGCGGTGCCACGGCGCGCTCCTCGCTGACCCAGGCGCCGGCGCAATCACCATAAACCCCGGTGGTCGAGCCATACACCAACTGCCGTGGGCGCGGCCCGCGCTGCAGCGCGCGCAGCAGCGCCTGGGTGCGCGGGTCGTGCACGCCCTGCCCCGGCGGCGGCGCCAGGTGCAGCACGCGCTGGCCCAGGCCCGCGAGGCGGCGCAGGCTGGGTGCAGCATCCAAATCGCCCAGCAGCGGCGTGATGCCAGCCGCGCGCAGCTGTGCGTGGCGCTCGGCGCTGGTGGTCAGTGCCAGCAGGCGCACATGGGGCAGGCGCTGCGCCGCACGCAGACCCACATCGCCACAGCCGACGATGAGCACGCGCGCGCGCCGAAAACGCGCCGGCAGGGCGCCCAGAGGGGTTTGTGTCACAGGCACAATTCGTCCGTTCGTTGATTCACGCCTGAGGATAACCACCACAATGACCCGCGCCGACTCCACCTACGAAATTACCGTGCAGCCCAGTGGCCGCCAGTTCACCGTCCAGGGCGAAGACAGCATCCTGGCCGCCGCCATCACCCAAGGCATTGGCCTGCCCTACGGCTGCAAGGATGGCGCTTGCGGCTCGTGCAAATGCAAAAAAATCAGCGGCGCCGTCCAGCACGGGCCGCACCAGGAAAAAGCCCTGTCCGCGCAGGAGGAGGCCGAAGGCTACATCCTCACCTGCTGCGCCCAGGCACAGTCGGACGTGGTGCTCGAAGCGCGCCAGGTGACAGATGAGCGCGCCTTCCCGGTCAAGAAGCTGCCGGTGCGTGTGGCCGCGCTGACCAAAAAATCGCCCGACGTGGTGCAGCTGCGCCTGCAGCTGCCGGCCACCGAGCCCTTCAAGTACCACGCCGGCCAGTACATCGAATTCGTGCTCAAGGACGGCGTGCGCCGCGCCTATTCCATGGCCACGGCGCCGCACCAGCAGGCCAGCACCCCGGGGCTGGAGCTGCACATCCGCCACATGCCCGGCGGGCGCTTTACGGACCATGTGTTTGGCGCCATGCAGGAGAAAGAAATTTTGCGCATCGAAGGCCCGTTTGGCAGCTTTTACCTGCGCGAGGATTCGGCCAAACCCATCATCTTGCTGGCCTCAGGCACCGGCTTTGCTCCGGTCAAGGCGCTACTGGAACACCTCTTGCACCAGGGCAGCACGCGCCCGCTGGCGCTGTACTGGGGCGGGCGCCGCCCGCAAGACCTGTACATGGACGACTGGGTGCGCGCGCAGCAGGCGCAGATGCCGCAGCTGCACTACGTGCCGGTCGTCTCCAACGCCCTGCCCGAGGACGGCTGGCAAGGGCGCAGCGGCTTTGTGCACCAGGCGGTGCTCGACGATTTTGCCGACCTCTCGGGCTTTCAGGTCTACGCCTGCGGCGCGCCGGTGGTGGTCGATGCCGCCCGCCGCAGCTACACCGAAGAACGCGGCCTGCCCGAGGACGAGTTCTACGCCGACGCCTTCACCTCCGAAGCCGACAAGCACTAAATCCACCAGCGCCCACCATGCAGCGCCGCACCCTGCTCCACTACGGCCTGGCAGGCATTGCCCCCCTGGGCAGCGCTGCCCAGGCGGGGGCGCTGCCGCTGCGCCTGATCGTGCCCTACGCCGTGGGCGGCCCGGTCGATCAGACGGCGCGCATCCTGGCCGCGCAGGTGCAGCCCTGGCTCGGGCCGGTGCAGGTTGAGAACCGCGCCGGCGCCGGCGGCAACTGGGGGGCCAACGCGGTCGCCAAGGCCGTGCCCGACGGCCTGACGCTGGGCATCGCCGCCACCGCCACACACGCCATCAACCCCTGGCTGTACCGGCACATGCCCTACGACGCGGCGCAGGACTTTGCCGCCATCACGCAAATACTGCGCGTGCCCAACGTGCTGGTCATGCACGCAGCCCGCGCCCGGCAACTGCGCATCGAGCACCTGGACGATTTTTTGGCCTACGCCCGCAGCCACCCCGACAAGCTGCGCTACGGCAGCGGCGGCAACGGCAGCGCGGGCCACCTGGCGGGGGTGGTTTTTCAGCAGCAGGCGGGGCTGTCGGCCCTGCATGTGCCGTACCGGGGCGCACTGCCGGCGCAGCTGGCGCTGCTGGCCGACGAGGTCGATTTCAACATCGACAACCTCGCCGCCGCCGCATCCAACATCCGCGCGGGCCAATTGCGCGCCCTGGCCGTGACCAGCACACAGGCCAGCCCCCATCTGCCGGGCGTGCCGCCGCTGGCACAGCGCTTCAAGGGTTTCACCATGGATTCCTGGTGGGGCCTGGTCGCCCCCGCAGGCACACCTCCCGCACGCATCGCGCAGCTGCACCGCGCCTTTGTCCAGGCACTGCAAACACCGGCCACCCGGGCCCAGTTTGCCGCCCTGTGGGCCGAGCCGCAGCCGAGCACGCCGGCCCAGTTTGAAGCCTTCATGGCGCAGGAGCGCGCCCGCTACCAGCCGGTGGTGCAGGCATCGGGCATTCAGCTGTAAATATGGCAAAAAATGCCGCTTACGCTTGTGCAGCAAGCGCGAGCAGCTATTATTTTAATAGCAAATCAAGCGGCTGCAAGCGCACTTTGGCAGCGGCGAGCAGGGCAGAAAAATCGCTGCCCGCCAGCACCTGCAGCTCGGCCTGGCGCGCGCCGGCGAGCGCATCGGGCACCTGGCTCTCTTGGCTGGGGTGGCACATCAGCACATCGCCCGGCTGCGCTGCCTGCAGCCAGCGCTGCAGGCGCTGGCGGTAGCCGTCGGCGCCGCCGGTGAAGTCGTACACCCCCAGCAGGCAACGGTTTTGCGCCAGCCCCTGGCGCCGCGCCAGCGCGGCCAGGCGGCGCCCGCCCAGGCCGGCGATGACGGCGCTTTTGAAGGCGGTGCGCGCGTCGCCGTGGGCAGCGTAGGGCGCGCTGCGCGTGCTGCGCAGCCACAGCCCGCCTTGCGGGCAGCGGCGCGCGATCTCCGCCAGCAGCAGCGTGCGCACCAGCGGCAGCTGGTGCACGTGCTGGTGGCCATCGACATAGGCCGGTGCCCGCCCCAGGGCCTGCTCGAAGGCGTCGAACTGGGCCGCGATCTCGCGCGATAGCGCCACGCGGTCGATCTGCCCCAGGTAGGCCCGGGCAAGCAGACGTGGCAGCGGCGAGCGCAGCTGCGAATCGAGCGTGCATTCGGTCAAATCCAGGTGCAGGCCGACCTCCAGCCGCGTGGCATCCAAGGCGCGCAGCTGCGCCGCGCCCTCGGCCCAGGCCGGGCCGCCCACCATGGCCGAGGTGGCCTGCACCCGGCCCAAGGCCGCCAGCTGCAGCACCGCAGCGTTGACCCCGGCGTGCAGGCCAAAGTCGTCCACACACAGGCTGATGGCGCGCCAGCTGCTATCCTCGCCCGCCTCATGCACCGTCGTCGTCATTCACATCCTCCTTTTGCGCCCCGGCACCAGCACGGGCGCGTGGCCTGGTTCATCGTTGTGGGCTGCGCCGCCGCTGCCGTGCACTGGAGCGTGGCCACAGCCAGCGTCGCCCTGGCGGGCCTGGCACCGCTGCAGGCCAACGTAATCGGTTGGCTGGTGGCTTTTGTGGTGTCGTTCAGCGGCCACCATTTTTTGAGCTTTCGCGGCCACGGCAATGCCCTGGGGCGCGCGGCGCTGCGCTTTTTTGCCATCTCGGCAGGCGGCTTTGCCGTCAACGAGGCCCTGTACGCCCTGCTGCTGCACTGGACGCGCGCGCGCTACGACCTGCTGCTGGCGCTGGTGCTGGTGGCGGTGGCCGGCGCCACCTACCTGCTCAGCCGCCATTGGGCGTTTTTGCGCAATCCCTAGCCGCATCCACGCGCACCAGGGTGGTGCCGTGGCTCGTCAGCACCGGCATGGCCTGCGCCAGCACCGGGTAGCGCGCCAGCTCGGCCGGTTCGGCCAGCACCCAGCTGCGCGGCGCGGCGCACAGCGCAGCCTCAAAATCCTCGGGCCGCAGCAACAGGCGCTGACCGGCGCCGGGGTTGAAGTCGGCCGCGTCATCGAGCTCTTTGCGCCAGTTGTCGCGCGCCTTGGCCTCGGGATTGCGCCAGTGGCTCACCACATGGACGGGCTGGCGCAGCTGGGCATAAAACGGCAGGTCGTACAGGTACTCGTCGAGCATGTACACGGGCTCATTGTCCTGGTGCTCGGCGCGCAGCACCAGCGCCAGCGGGCGGCTCGAATAATCGGTGTGCAGCGTCAGCCAGAGCACGGCGGCCAGGCCCAGCGCAGCGCTCAGGGCGGCACAGGCACGCCAGGCGTTGCGGCGCGCGCGCGTACCCGCCAGCAGCGCACTGGCGTCTGCCATGAGCCAGGCCAGCGGTGGCACGGCAGGCAGCACGTAGCCCACGAGTTTGGATTTGGGAATGGAGAAAAACAGCAGCACGCTGGCCACAGCGACCAGCATGGCCAGGCGCACCGCCGCCTCGGGGCTGCCCTCGGTCTGCACCCAGTAGCGGCGCGTGAGCAGGCGCGCGCTCCACAGCAGGCAGGGCAGGCTCAGCAAGGCCAGCACGGCGGGGTAGAACCACAGCGGCATGGCGTTGTTGAAGCCACCGACGGAAAAGCGCTGGAAATGCTGCACCACAAAGAAGTAGTGCAAGAAACCATCGAAGCGCTGCTGCATGGCGATGTACCAGGGCCCGGCAATGAGCAAAAACAGCAGCGCCCCCGGCAGCGAGAACAAGGCCAGCAGCGTGCGCCAGCGCCCACGCAGCAGCAGCCACAGGCCGATACACAGCGCCGGGATGACAAAGCCGATCAGCCCCTTGGCCAGCACGCCAAGCCCGGCCAGGGCGTAGCCCAGCCAGAGCCAGCGGCGATAGGCCAGGCCCTGCTCAAAGCACAGCGCAGCGTGCGCCAGCGCCAGCCAGGTGGCGGTGATGCAGCCGGCCACCAGCATGTCCAGGTTGGCAAACTGCCCACCCACCAGCCACAGCGGCTGCACCAGCAGCACCCACAGCGCGCGCCGCGCCGCAGCCGACCCGCCCCAGCGGCGTGCAAACAGGTACAGCGCCCAGGCGCCCAGCGTGGCGCCACACAGGGCACCAGCACGCCCGGCGACCTCGACCAGGCCAAAGAGCCACAGCGCGGCCCCCGAGAGCCAATAGAAAAGCGGCGGCTTGTGAAAGAACGGCAAGCCGTTGAGCGTGGGCGTGAGCCAATCGCCCGAGCGCAGCATCTCCCAGGCGACGCCGGCGTAGCGGCCTTCGTCGGGCACCATGAGCGGGCGCAGCCAGGCGCTGGCGAGCAGCCAGGCGGCGATCAGCACCAGGGCGGTGAGCGCGTCGCGCGCTGGCGATGGAGGCGGCGCGGCGCTCATGTCCGATCCTGCAGACCCTGGCCCAGCTCGCGCTTGACGAGGTACAGCGGGCGGCACTTGACCTCCTCGTAGATGCGCCCGACATACTCGGCCACCACCCCCAGCGACACCAGCTGGATGCCGACAAACAACATCAGGCTGACGACGATGGTGGTCCAGCCACTGACATCGTGGCCGTGCAGCCAGTAGGCCAGCGTCAGGTAGGCGCCGTAGCCAAACGACGCCAGCGCCAACACAAAGCCCAGGCCGATCACGGCGCGCAGCGGCCACAGCGAGAAGGCCGTCAGGCCATCGATGCCAAAACGGATCAGGCGCCGCTTGCTGAAATGGGTATGGCCGTGCGCGCGCTCCTGCGGCAGATAGGGCACGGCCACCGATTCAAAACCGACCCAGGCGTACAGCCCCTTCATGAAGCGGTTGCGCTCGGGCAATGCCAGCAGGGCCCGCACCACCTGGCGATCCATGAGGCGAAAGTCGCCCGCACCCGGCGGCATCCGAAAACGCTCGCTGCCATTGATGAGGCCATAAAACCAGTTGGTGCCCACGCGCTTGAAGGCGCTCTCGGCCTCGCGGTGCTCGCGCACGGCGTACACCACGTCGGCACCGGCGCTCCAGTGGCGCACGAAGGTGTCGAGCAGGGCCGGCGGGTGCTGCATGTCCGAGTCCATCAGCACCACCACCTGGCCGTGCGCTGCCTGCAGGCCGGCGGTGAGTGCCGCCTCCTTGCCAAAGTTGCGTGACAGCAGCACGCCACGCACGCCCGACTCCTGCGTCCAGACGGGCATCCGCCCCGCCGTGGCGTCGCTGCTGCCGTCATCGACGAGCACGATCTCCCAGCGCGGCGCCAGGCGTGCGAGCTGCGCGCGCAGCAGCGGCAGCAGCTCTTCGAGGTTCTCGGCCTCGTTGTAGCAGGGCACGACGCAAGAGATCGACTCCAGGGTGCGCAAAGCGCCAGGCGCCAAGGTGGTGGAATTCACAAACAATACTCCCAGCCCCACGCGGGGCTGTGCGAACAAAATCGGGGCAGGCCCCGATGCTAAGCCAAGCCGTCCCAGGCCCCCAGGCATTCGATGCGCTGCGCGGCCACCGCCTGCAGCTGCGCCGCGCTGGCCCAGCACGGTCGCAGCTCGGCCAGCGGCAGCAGCACGAAGGCACGCTCATACAGCCGGGGGTGCGGCACGGTGAGCTGCGGCAGGTCGATGCGCTCCTCGCCCCACAGCAACACATCCAGGTCGAGCGTGCGCGGGGCGTTGCGGTAGGGGCGCTCGCGTCCGGCGGCCTGCTCGATCGCCTGCAACGCCTGCAACAGCGCCAGCGGCGCCAGCGTGGTTTGCAGCTGGGCGACGGCGTTGTAATAGTCGGGCCCGCCAGCATCGACCGGGGCACTGCGGTACAGGCGCGAACAGCGCTGCAGCTGCGTTCCAGGCAACATCCCCAGGGCCTGCACGGCAGCCGCCAGGGCCGCAGGCGCATCGCCCAGATTCGCGCCCAGGCCGATCCAGGCGGTGTGCACGGTGCTGGCGCCCACCTCAGTCGCCCTGAGGCGCGGCGCCCGCACCAGCAGGCTTGCGCCGACGGCGGCGGCGCTTTTTGGGGGCCGCAGCATCGGCGTCTTCCTCGGGCTCGTCTGCAGGCGTGGGGGCTGCTGCCTTGGGCGGGCGCGGCGCCGGAGCCGCCTTGCGCGGCTGCGCGCGCTGCGCCTGGCGCAGCTCCTCGCGCACCTGCGCCAGCATGTCCTCGCGCCGGCCGTCATCGGTCAGGGAGAACTCCTGCCACCACTCGACCAGCTCCTCGCTCACTTCGCCCACATCGGCGCGCAGGCGGAGAAAGTCAAAACCCGCACGGAAACGAATATGCGCCACCATACCCAAGGGCTGGCTGCCCGAGCGCTTGTCAAAACGCGGCTGCATGACCCAGATTTCGCGCATGTCGGCGGCGAGTTTGCCGCGCCCGGAGATGTCGCCAATGCGCTGGTCGAAGACTTCGTCGATGGCCTCTTGCAGCGCCGGGAAGGAATGCTCGCCCCGGGCCAGGCGCTGCTGCCAGCCGGCCTGCACGTCCTGCCAGAGCACGCAGGCGAGCAAGAAGCTCGGCGCCACGGCCTTGCCCTCGCCCACGCGGCGGTCGGTGTCTTGCAGCACGGCGCGCACCAGCGGCTGATCGGCCCGCTGCACGACCACGTCAAGAAGCGGATAAATGCCTTTTTCAAGCCCGAGTTTTTTCAGCTGCGCCACCGAGGCCAGGGCATGACCGGTTTGCAGCAGCTTGAGCATTTCGTCGAACAGGCGGCTTTGCGGCACTTCCTGCAGGAGGTGCTCGCTGGCCACCAGGGGCTTGGCGGTTTTCGGCTCCAGCCCAAAGCCCAGGTGCGAGAGCTTGGCCGCAAAGCGCACGGCACGGATGATGCGCACCGGGTCTTCGCGGTAGCGCGTGGCGGCGTCGCCGATCATGCGCAGCACGCGTTTTTTGGCGTCCTCTATGCCCTTGTGGTAATCGACCACGACCTGGGTGTGCGGGTCGTAGTACATGGCGTTGACGGTGAAGTCGCGCCGCGCCGCATCCTGGTCCTGCGGGCCCCAGACGTTGTCGCGCAGCACGCGGCCGCTGGCATCGACGGCGTGGCGCACGCCGGCCAGTTCGGCCTTGGCGGTGCGCTCGTTGCCGCTGACCTGCTCGGCAGCGCTGTTGTCGAGGTAGGCGCGGAAGGTCGAGACTTCGATCACCTCGTGCTCGCGCCCCCGGCCATGCACCACGTGCACGATGCGAAAACGCTTGCCGATGATGAAGGCGCGCCGAAACAAGCCCTTGACCTGCTCGGGCGTGGCGTTGGTGGCCACGTCGAAATCTTTGGGGCGCAGGCCCAGCAGCAGGTCGCGCACGGCGCCGCCGACGATGTAGGCGGCAAAGCCTGCCTCCTGCAGCGTGCGCACCACATCCAGGGCGCGGCGATCGACCAGCTCGGGGTTGATGCCGTGCACGCTGGCGGGCACCTCCACGCGCTTGCCAAAACGCGGCTTGCGCGCGCCCGTGCCTTCGGCCTTGCCGAGCAGTTTGTCGATAATTTTTTTGATCATGGGTGGGGGGAAAACAAATCCAGAATCTCCCAGCCGCGCGCCTGCGCCAAAGTGCGCAGGCGGGCATCGGGGTTGGTGGCGACGGGGCGGTTGACCTTCTCCAGCAGCGGTACGTCGTTCATCGAGTCGCTATAAAAAGTGCTGTGCACCGTCTCCCAGGCAAGGCCGCGTGCGGCCAGCCAGGCGTCCATGCGGCGCACCTTGCCCTCGCGCATGGTGGCTTCGCCCAGGATGTCGCCGGTGAACCAGCCGCTGGCATCGCGCACCAGCTGCAGCGCCAGCAACTCCTCCACGCCCAGGGCCTGGGCAATCGGCGTGGTCACGAATTCGTTGGTGGCGGTGATGATGACGACGGTGTCGCCCGCTGCGCGGTGCTCGGCCAGCAGGGCGCGGGCCTCGGAGCGGATGGCGGGTGCGATCACCTCGCGCATGAAACGCTGGTGCGCCTGCGCCGCTGCCTCGGGGCCGCGCTCGCGCACGGCCTCGGTGGCAAAGCGCACGTAGTCGGGCACGTTGAGCCGGCCGGCCTGGTAATCCGCATAGAACTGGGCGTTGCGCCGGCCAAACTCGGCGGCGTCACGCCAGCCCAGGCGGATGGTGAATTCGCCCCATTCATAGTCCGAATCGAGCGGCAGCAAGGTGTGGTCGAGGTCGAAAAGAGCCAGGCGCGGGCGGCCGCTCGGGGTTGCGACAGGCGCGGTCATTCGGTCTCCAGCATGGTTTTGAGCAGGGGAATGGTGAGCGCACGCTGGGTGCGCAGGGCAAAGCTGTCGAGCTGGTCAAGCAACTGCATCAGGCTGCCCAGATCGCGCGAGAAGCGCCGCAGCATGTAGTCCATGACCTCGTCGCCCAGGAATACGCCGCGCGCATCGGCCTCCTGGCGCAGCACGGCGCGGCGTTCGGCCTCGTCGAGCAGACGCAGCTGGAACACATGGCCCCAGCCCAGGCGCGAGCGCAAATCGTCGCGCAGCGGCAAATCCGCCGGTGGCATGGCCCCCGCCGCCAGCACCCAGCGCACCGTGCCTTCGGCGGGGTTGAGGGCGTTGATGAACCAGTTGAAGGCCAGCGCCTGCTGCTGGCTGTCATACAAATCGACCTCATCGAGCAAGACCGCCGACCAGCTATCGTCAAACGGCGTCAGGTGCTCGGTCGAGGCATCCATCCAGCCGACCCGCAGGCCCTGCTCCCGCAGCGCCTCGTGCACGGCCTTGAGCAAATGCGTTTTGCCGCTGCCCGATTCCCCCCACAAATACACCGGCACCGGCGCACGCAAGGCGCCGCCCTGGCCGCCCTCCAGGGCCGACCGCAAATGCTGCAGCGCGGCCGTGTTGGGGCCGGGATAAAACCGCTCCAGCGTCGGCACCGGGGTCAGGCCGATGTCCAGCGCCAGCTGTTTCATATGGCTCATATCGGGGTGAACAGGGGAAAGATGGGAGAGAGAAGAAAAAGCCGCTCTGGGGCCAGCCCAGGCATGGAAAGCGGTGATTTTACTGAGACTGCACCATGCGCCAGACCCACAGCCCTGAAGGACTCTGGCCCAAGCCTCTAAAATCACGCGTTTTGCCGATCGGCCCACGACGCACTTCTTACAGCCATGAGCTCCTCTGCCTCCACTCCCATTTCCTACAAAGACGCTGGCGTTGACATCGACGCTGGCGACGCGCTGGTCGAGCGCATCAAGCCGCTGGCCAAAAAAACCCTGCGCGACGGCGTGATGGCCGGCATTGGCGGCTTTGGCGCCCTGTTTGAAGTCCCCAAGAAATACCAGGAGCCGGTACTGGTCAGCGGCACCGACGGTGTGGGCACCAAGCTCAAGCTCGCTTTTGAGTGGAACATGCACGACACCGTCGGCATCGACCTGGTGGCCATGAGCGTCAACGACGTGCTGGTGCAAGGCGCCGAGCCGCTGTTTTTCCTCGACTACTTCGCCTGCGGCAAGCTCGATGTCGATACCGCCGCCGCCGTCGTCGGCGGCATTGCCAAGGGCTGCGAACTCTCGGGCTGCGCCCTGATTGGCGGCGAAACCGCCGAGATGCCCGGCATGTACCCGGCGGGCGAATACGACCTGGCCGGCTTTGCCGTGGGCGCAGTCGAAAAATCCAAAATCCTGACCGGCCAGACGGTGCAGGCCGGCGACGTGGTGCTGGGCCTGGCTTCGAGCGGCGTGCATTCCAACGGCTTTAGCCTGGTGCGCAAGTGCATCGAGCGCGCCGGCAGCAGCGCCCCGGCCCAGCTCGACGGCAAGCCGTTCAAGCAAGCCATCATGGAGCCCACGCGCCTGTACGTGAAGAACGTGCTGGCGGCGCTGGCGCAGCACCCCATCAAGGCGCTGGCGCACATCACCGGCGGCGGCCTGCTGGAGAACATTCCGCGCGTGCTGCCCGAGGGCACTGCCGCCCACCTGCAAAAGGGCAGCTGGCCGCAGACCGAGCTCTTTGCCTGGCTGCAAAAAACCGCCGGCATCGACGACATCGAGATGAACCGCACTTTCAACAACGGCATCGGCATGGTCGTCGTCGTGCCCGCTGAGGCCGCCGAAGCCACGGCCGCCACCCTGAGCGCCCTGGGCGAGCAGGTGTACCGCATTGGCGCCATCGCCGCACGCGGCACGGGCGCAGCCGTCGTCGTCGCCTAAAACCCATGCAACCCCTGGCGCAGACCACGCGCGGCGTCCAGATCGCCAGTTATCTGCTGATGGCAGCCATGCTGCTGCTGATCATGACGCGCGGCCTGCTGCCGGGCCTGCTCTCGGCCTGCATCGGCTTTCTGGGCACACGTTGGTTGGCGCCGCGACTGGTACACCTGCGGCGCCGGCTGCCGGGGAAAAAGGGATTACAGCGCTCGGGCCAGGTGCTGGCCGCCACCTTGGTGGTGCTGGCGCCGCTGCTGCTGCTGGCCTTGGCGCTATCACATTCGCGCTCGTACATCGTCTCTGCCCCAGCGCAGTACCGCGAGCTGCTCGATTTCATGGCACGCACCGTGCTGGAGTTGCGCGACAAGCTACCTGTCGAAGTGGCGGCCCAGCTGCCCGAGGGTGCCGCCGACATCCAACGCACCCTGGCTGCCTACCTGGCCGCTAAGGCCGGCATGTTGGCCACGGCCGGGCGTGCCTGGCTCAGTGGCCTGTTGCACGCCTATGTCGGCCTGCTCATTGGTGCCCTGGCAGCAGTACGCCACCTGGGGCCAGCGCGCAAGCCACTGGTGCAGGCGCTGGTGCAGCGCATTCGCCACCTGGGCGAAGCGTTTCGCCAAATCGTGGCCGCGCAGTTCTGGATCGCCGCCTTCAATACCTTGCTGACGGCTATTTTTCTGCTGTTGCTGTTGCCACTGTGGCAGCTGGAGCTGCCCTACACCCCGGCGCTCATAACCCTCACCTTTCTGGCTGGGCTGATTCCCATCGTTGGCAACCTGCTGTGCAACGTGGTCATTACCATCGTCGGCCTCTCGGTCTCACCCATGGCGGCGCTGGCCTGCCTGGGTTTTTTAGTACTGATCCATAAGGCCGAATACGTCATCAACGCCAAAGTGGTGGGGCGGCGCACACATATTGGCGTGTGGGAGCTGCTGGCCGTGATGTTCACCGCCGAGGCGGTTTTTGGCCCTGCTGGGCTGGTGGCTGCGCCCCTGTTATATGCCTACCTGAAAAAGGAATTGCAGGCCGTACATCTGGTGTGAGGCCACTGTTTTTCTCGGTATGCTGCGAGGCAAGCGCAAACCGCTTATTCCCTCTCACCATCACAGCAGGAAGACAGTTATGACCATTCTCGTCGCCTATGTGGCCCGCCCAGAAGGCCAGGCCGCGCTGGACAAAGCCATTGAAGTTGCCACCCGCCGCAGCGAGCGGCTGATCGTTGTCAACGCCGCCCCCGGCGGCAGCCAGGATGACACCATCGTCAACGGCTACGAGGTCGAGCGCGTCGAAGAGCGCCTGACCCACCTGCCCATCCAGGCCGAATTCAAACAATTTGTGCGCGGCAACAGCACGCTCGACGAAATCCTGAACCTGATTGAGGCCGAGCACATCACGTTGCTGGTCATCGGCCTGCGCAAGCGCACCGCCGTCGGCAAGCTGCTACTGGGCAGTATGGCGCAAGAAATTCTGATGAGCGCACCCTGCCCGGTGCTGTCCGTCAAGGCGCCTTGAGCGCACCCAGGCGCTGCACCAGCGCCTGCACCTCGGGCCCCTGCGGCACATGGGCGAGGTAGTTTTCCAGATCGGCCACGGCCTGCGGATAGTGACCACATTCGGCGTGCACCAGCCCCCGGTCGCGCCACTCGTCCCAGGCTTGGGGCTGGAGCACGATGAGCCGATCGAGCACCGCCAGCAAGCGCGCATCGTCGCGCTGCGCCTGATGGATTTCTTTCAGGTTGCGCAACATGCGCGCCAGAATCTCGCGCTGGCTGGCCGGCTGCAGGTACAGCTCCAGCGGCAGCGCTTCTTGCTCTCCCTGCCAGCCGTGGCGACGTAAAAACGGCTCGATCTGATCGAGCAAAGCCTGGCGCGAGAGCGATTGCCCAGTCAGCGGATCGAGCAACACCTGCCCCTGCGGCAGCAGCACCTTGACGAGAAAATGCCCCGGGAAGGCCACGCCCCGCACCGGCAGCTCGATGGCCTGCGCCAACTCCTGCCACAGCACCGCCAGCGACACCGGAATACCCCGGCGCGTGTGCAGCACGGCGTGCAGGTAGCTGTTGTCGGGGTCGTAGTAGTCGTTGCTGTTACCGCCAAAGCCCAGCTCGGCGTAGAAAAAATGGTTCAGCAGCTGCAGGCGCTGCAGGGCAGCGGCATCGGCCGGCAGGCGCCGGCGCAAGCGCAGCTGCAGCTGATCGACATCTGCAAGCACTTGCTGCACATCGAGATCGGGGTATTCGTCCTGCCCCAGGCAGGCCACGGCTTCGAGCAGCGGCAGCTGCTCATCGCTGTGCACCAGCGCCGCAAAATATTCCAGCGCGGAAGGGATTGCATAACTCCAGGCCATGGACTCGGTTGTACGGCAGTGCCCGGGCGGCGTCAACGGCGCAAGCACTGGCGCAGCTGCAGCCCTGCAGCCCACAGGGCGCCAAAGTACACCAGGGCCGCCGTGGCCAAAATACCGGCAAGCAAGGCGATGCGCCAAGCCGCCTGGGCGCGCAGGGCAATCCAGTCGAAATGCTGCGCCGCCCACAGCAACCACAGCGCCAGGAGCACGCTCGCCGCCAGCACCTGCAGGGCAAAACGCCCCCAGCCCGGCTGCGGCTGGTAGCTGCCCCGGCGCAGCAATCCCACGAGCAGCCACAGGGCGTTGACCAGCGCCGCCAGCCCGATAGACAAGGCCAGCCCCACGTGCTGCACCCAAGGCACGAGCAGCACGTTGAGCAACTGGGTGATCACGAGCACGACGATGGCGATGCGCACCGGGGTGCGAATATCCTGGCTGGCGTAATAACCCGGCGCCAACACCTTGATGGCCACCAGCCCGAGCAGGCCAACGCCGTAGCCAGCCAGGGCACTGGCAATCTGCCCGACATCGCTATTGCGCAGCGCGCCGTAGTGAAACAGCGTCGCCACCAGGGGCTCGGCCAAAGTCAGCAGGCCCACGGCGCAGGGCACGGCCAGCAGCACGACGATGCGCAGCCCCCAATCGAGCATGGCGGAATAGCGCGCGGCGTCGCCCGCCGCCTTGGCGGCTGCCAGCTGCGGCGTCAGCACCACGCCCAGGGCCACGCCCAGCAGCGCGGTCGGGAACTCCATCAGCCGGTCGGCGTAGAACAGCCAGGTCACGCTGCCCGGCGCCAGGTACGAGGCGATTTGCGTGTTGATCATGAGCGACAACTGGGCCACGCCCACGCCCAGCAATGCGGGCGCCATCAACTGAAGAATGCGGCGCACGCCCTCCTGCTGATAAGCACTACGCAGCGCCGCCCACGACAGGCCGACGCGCGGCAACAGCCCCAGGCGCCGCAACACCGGCAGCTGCACCGCCAGCTGCAACAGGCCGCCGAGCATGACGCCTCCCGCCATGGCGTAAATCGGTTCGATGCCGCGCGCCGCCAGCTGCGGCGCCCCAAGCCAGGCGGCGGCAATCATGCTCAGATTGAGCAGCACCGGCGTCGCCGCCGGCACAACGAAATGGCGCCAGGTGTTGAGCACCCCGGCCGCCAGCGCCACCAACGACATGAAGCCGATGTAGGGAAACATCCAGCGCGTCATGAGCACCGCCGCCTGGTAGCTATCGGGCGCGTGGCGCAGGCCGCTGGCCAGCAGCCAGACCAGCAGCGGCGCCCCCAGCACACCGGCAATGCAGGTCACCAGCAGCGCCCAGGCGAGCACGGTGGCGACGCTGTCGATCAAGGCCTTGGTGGCCTCCTCGCCCTGCTGCGCGCGCGCGCTGGCCAGCACCGGCACGAACGCCTGGCTGAAAGCACCCTCGGCAAACAGGCGCCGAAACAGATTGGGAATGCGAAAGGCGACGTTGAAAGCGTCGGTCAGGGCATTGGCGCCAAACATGGACGCCATAAGCAAATCACGCACCAGCCCCGTGATACGCGAGGCCAGGGTCAGAAGCGAAACGGTGGAGGCGGCTTTGAACAGTGACACGGGCGCCGAGTGTATGCGATGTGCATAAAAATACACGGCAGGCTATAATGCTCGGCTTTGCTGACAACATCCTCAGACACTTAAGGAATATTCAAAATGGCATCTGCAAAGCCCAAGAAAAAGAACCCCCGCCTGGCATCGGGCCGCAAGCGCGCGCGCCAAGGCGTCAAGCTCAACGCTGCGAACACCTCGCTGCGTTCCAAATACCGCACCGCCGTCAAGAACGTTGAAAAAGCGATCCTGACCGGCGACAAGACCAAGGCGACCGAACTGTTCGCCAAGGCCCAGTCCGTGCTCGACACCATTGCCGACAAGGGCATCTTCCACAAGAACAAGGCCGCTCGCGACAAGAGCCGCCTGTCCGCCAAGGTCAAGGCCCTGGCCGTCGCCGCCTGATTCACCTCAGGCAAACCGCACGGGTGGCCCCGGCCACCTGCCGTTTGTAACGGGTGCGCTGTCAGCAAAGCAAAAAACCGCCTCTGGCGGTTTTTTTGTGCCTGGCGCCAGGACAAAAACCCCGACGCACCTCAAGCGTCGGGCAGCAGACAGGCTTCGACCACTTGCAAGTGGTTGTCGCGGGCGAAGTTGAGGACGAAATCCCAGGCCATGGGCTCGTAATCGTGCAAATCACGGTGCACGACCACGCACTTGATGCCGCCCATGGTGGTTGGAATGCACCAGGGCGAGTAACTCAGGTGGCTGCCCGGCTGCGCGCCGCCGGGGCGGAACTGGCTCATCACCCCGGCCAGGCGTTCGGCCCAATCGCTGGGGCGGAAGGTGCGACCCTCCAGGGTCACGCCCTGGATAAAAACTTCTTTGGTGTCGGGTTGTATCGCCATGCAGCTTGCCGTGTCCTGGTGAGGGCGCCGGCAGGATCGTCTGCTGGGGCGCAAAACCCGCTGATTTTAACTCTTGTACAAGAGTTGCCTCTCTAATCCCATGCCATGCAAGCTCATTGCGCATGATGGCATCGCACTGGCGCAGCAGTGGCTGTGCGGCCTCTAGAATGGATCCTCTTTTTTTGACCCGCTTTGGAGATCTTGCCCAATGACCGCCTGCATCCCGGCTGCCTCGCCCCACGTGATGAACACCTATGGCCGCGTGCCGATCGCACTGGAGCGCGGCCTGGGCTGCCGCGTATGGGACGTCAACGGCAAGGAGTACCTGGATGCGCTCGGCGGCATTGCCGTCAACACCCTGGGGCACAACCACCCCCGACTGGTGCCAGCGCTGCAGGAGCAGATCGCCAAGCTGATCCACTGCTCCAACTACTACCACATCCCCGGCCAGGAGCAGCTCGCCGCCGAGCTGGTGCGGCTCTCGGGCATGGAGCGGGTGTTCTTCTGCAACTCGGGGCTGGAGGCGAACGAGGCTGCGCTCAAGATCGCGCGCAAGTTTGGCGTGGACAAGGGCATTGCCAAGCCCGAGATCGTGGTCTACGAAAAAGCCTTCCATGGCCGCTCGATCGCCACCATGTCGGCCACCGCCAACCCCAAAATCCACAGCGGCTTTGGGCCGCTGGTCGAGGGCTTCATCCGCGTGCCGGCCAACGACATCGACGCCATCCGCCGCGCCACCGAGGGCAACCCGAACGTGGTCGCCGTGTTCTTTGAAACCATCCAGGGCGAAGGCGGCATCAACCCCATGCGCGCCGACTACCTGCGCCAACTGCGCGCGCTGTGCGACGAGCGCGACTGGCTGATGATGATCGACGAGGTGCAATGCGGCCTGGGCCGCACCGGCAAGTGGTTTGCCTACCAGTGGGCCGACATCGTGCCCGACGTCATGCCCCTGGCCAAGGGCCTGGGCTCGGGCGTGCCGATTGGCGCCGTCGTCGCCGGTCCCAAGGCGGCCAACGTGCTGCAGCCGGGCAACCACGGCACCACCTTTGGCGGCAACCCGCTGGCCATGCGCGCCGGCGTGGAAACCCTGCGCATCATGCAAGAAGACGGCCTGCTGGCCCATGCCGCAGCGGTGGGCGCGCACCTGAAGGCCGCACTCGAGCGCGAGCTCGGCAGCATGGCCGGCGTGGTCGAGGTGCGCGGCCAGGGCCTGATGCTGGGCGTGGAGCTCGACCGCCCCTGCGGCGAACTCATAGGCCAGGCGGCCGCCGCCGGCCTGCTGCTGAGCGTGACGGCCGATCGCGTCATCCGCCTGGTGCCGCCGCTGATCCTGAGCACCGCCGAAGCCGACGAAATCGTCGCCCGCCTCAAACCCCTGGTGCAAGCGCTGCTCGCTGCCTGAGCCCCTCCCTCACAAAGTCCCGACCATGAAGCATTACCTGCAGTTTGCTGATTTTTCTGCCGACGAATACGCCTACCTGTTCGAGCGCGCCGCCCTCATCAAGCACCGCTTCAAAACCTACGAAAAGTACCAGCCGCTGACCGACCGCACCCTGGCCATGATTTTCGAGAAAGCGAGCACGCGCACACGCGTCTCTTTCGAGGCCGGGATGTACCAGATGGGCGGCTCCGTCGTGCACCTGACCACGGGCGACAGCCAGCTCGGGCGCGCCGAGCCGATCGAGGACAGCGCGCGCGTCATCAGCCGCATGACCGACATCGTCATGATCCGCACCTTCGAGCAGGCCAAGATCGAGCGCTTTGCCCAGTACTCGCGCGTGCCCGTCATCAACGGCCTGACGAACGAATTCCACCCCTGCCAGATCCTCGCTGACCTGTTCACCTACATCGAGCACCGGGGCAGCATTGCCGGCAAAACCGTGGCCTGGGTAGGCGACGGCAACAACATGGCCAACACCTGGCTGCAGGCGGCCAGCATCCTGGGCTTTACGGTGCACGTGAGCACCCCCAGCGGCTACGAAATTGATGAAAAATTGGCCGCTGGCGCAGGCGCAATAAGCGCTAGCAGCTATAAATTTTATAGCAATCCGATGGATGCCTGCCGGGGCGCCGACCTGGTCACCACCGACGTCTGGACCAGCATGGGCTACGAAGCCGAGAACGAGGCGCGCAAGACCGCGTTTGCCGACTGGTGCGTGAACGAAGCCATGATGGCCGTGGCCGCACCCGACGCCCTGTTCATGCACTGCCTGCCCGCGCACCGGGGCGAGGAGGTGATGGCCGAGGTCATCGACGGCCCGCAATCGGTCGTCTGGGACGAGGCCGAGAACCGGATGCACGTGCAAAAAGCGCTCATGGAATACCTGCTGCTGGGCCGCATCGCGCAATGACCGACGCCTACCGCCACCACATGATGCGCCCGCCGCATCGCTGGGCACGCCCTCCCGCCTGACCGCGCCCAGGGGCTTGACCGTGGGCGCGTGCCCTTGTGTCCGCAGCCCCCCTGTTTCACGCCTCTGGCGTTTCTTCGGGCTGCGCAGCCAGCCCGAAGCCATGTCCAACGACGCCACCCACCCCTGCCTGACCTGCGGTGCCTGCTGCCACCAATACCGCGTTGAATTTTCCGTCTATGAACTCGCCAGCACGGGCGCCAGCGTGCCCGACGCCCTGGCGCACGAAGTCTCTGGCAACCGCTGGCGCATGAACGGCACGGCGCAGCACCCGGTGCGCTGCGCCGCACTGATCGGGCGCTGCGGCGAGCAATCCATTTGCAGTATTTACGAGCAGCGCCCCAGCGCCTGCCGCAGCTTTGCCATGGGCGATGAGCGCTGCGCCCAGGCGCGCCAGGCCCACGGCTTGGCACCCGTGGATCCGGCCTGGCTCTACCCCGAGGCCGCCTGACGCTCTAACGCCTGACGCTTAACGCCAGTCCTCGCGCAAGCGCGTGAGCCCTTCTTGCGCCACCGAGGCCACGAGCTGGCCGGCGCGGTTGTAGATGCTGCCGCGCGCAAAGCCGCGCGCGTTGCCCGACCAGGGGCTGTCCATGGCGTAGAGCAGCCAGTCGTCCATGCGCAGGTCGGCATGAATCCACAGCGCATGATCGAGGCTCGCCACCTGCATGAATTTCTGGAACACCGAAACGCCATGCGGCTGCATGGCGGTGGTCAGCAGGTTGAAATCGCTGGCGTAGGCGAGCAGGAATTTGTGCAGCTGCGGCTCGTCGGGCAGGCTGCCGGCGGCGCGGAACCACACGTACTTGACCGGCTCGCAGGGCTGGGGCGCAAAGGGATTGAGCACCGTCACCGGGCGGATCTCGATCGGCTTGTCGCTCACCGCGCGCTCGCGCAGGCGCTCGGGAATTTGCGCCGCCACCAGGCGCGCGAGCTCGGTCTCGGAGGCCAGGCCCTCGGGCCCTGGCACCTCGGGCATGGTCGGCTGGTGCGAAAAACCTTCTTCCCGGTTTTGGAACGACATCGAGCAGGTAAAAATCTGCTGGCCTTTCTGGATCGCCGTCACGCGCCGGGTGGTGAAACTGCCACCATCGCGCACACGCTCGACCTGGTAGATCAGCGGCAGGCTGGCGTCCCCCGGGCGCAGGAAATAGCCGTGCAGGGAGTGCACCTGGCGCTCCGGCGCCACCGTCTGGCTGGCCGCCGAGACGCACTGGCCGAGCACCTGGCCGCCAAAGAGCTGGCGAAAGCCCAGATCCTGGCTGCGCCCACGGAACAGGTTTTCTTCGATCGGCTCCAGGCTCAGCAGGGCCACCAGGTCATCTAGCACTTGGGTCATCAGCATCTCTCCAATATCTCTCGGGCGCGCGATTATGCCGCGCGCCCAGGAGCGGCGCACAATGCGCAGCTTTTGCCATTGCCAGCCTGCCATGAGCCACCCCTGCCTGTCCTGCGGCGCCTGCTGCGCGAGCTTTCGCGTCGATTTCTCCGTCCATGAAACCCAGGAAATGGGCGGTGACGTGCCCGATGGCCTGGCCATGCCCGTCACCGACAGCCTGCGCCGCCTGCGCGGCACCGACCACGTGCCGCCGCGCTGCGCTGCCCTCAGCGGCCGCCTGGGCCAGCAAGTGGCCTGCGGCATTTACGAATGGCGCCCCTCGCCTTGCCGCGAGTTCGAGGCCGGCAGCGACGCCTGCCAACGCGCCCGGCGCCGCCACGGGCTGGCGCAATTGGAGTAAAAACCGGCTCTAGCGCTTACCAGGCAAGCGTGAGTAGCTCTGTTTTTAATAGCATTCACGCCGCATACAACCACGGCTTGTCAAGCAGGCGTGCGCCCAGCAGGCGCAGGCTGGCGTCGCGTGCCCAGCGCAGCGGCCCCTGGGCGTGGAAGATGCGGCCGTTGCGCTCGGACTGGGCTTGCACGCGCGCGTTGCGCTGCCAGCGGTTGAGGGCGTAGCGGCGCAGGCGCAGGCCCAGCTCCAGGTCGTGCATGGAGAGCGCGCTTTGCAGCTCCACCGCATCCTCGATCGCCATGCCCGCGCCCTGCGCCATGTAGGGGCGCATGGGGTGGGCGGCGTCGCCGATCAGGGCCACCAGGCCGCGCGCCATCTGCGCCGGCGACTGCAGCGGTGGCCGATCGGCCAGCGGCCACAGGCGCCAGCCGCTGCCGGCCTCGGGCACGCCGCGCACCGCATCCTGCAAGGCGCTGCAGGTGCCGGCCAGGGCGGCTTCGAGGTCGGCGGCGTTGGCGCTGTGATCCCAATCGTCGAGATCGGCCGGCGCCGGGCCTTCGATGATGGCCACCAGGTTCTGCAGCGCGCCGCCGCGCAGCGGGTACTGCACCACGTGCAGGCGCGGCCCGAGCCAGGCCGTGACTTCCTGCGTGCGCAGGCGCTCGGGCAGCGCCGCCTGCGGCACAACGACGCGGTACGCCAGGTGGCCGGTGCTGCGCGGCGCGGCTGCACCCAACATCTGGCTGCGCACCTGGCTGCGCAGGCCATCGGCGCCGATCAGGGCGTCGCCCTCGATGATTTTCTTGCCGCCCGCGCGCACCGTGATGGCGCCATCGGCCTCGCGGTAGCTGTCAATCGGGTGCTCCAGGTTCAGGTGCACCTCCCCCTCTTGCTGCACGGCGGCGAGCAAGAGGGCGTGCAAATCCGCACGGTGGATGGTGGCGTAGGCGCCGCCGTAGCGCCGCACCGCCTGCGCCCCCAGGGGCAGCTGCGCCAGTTCAGCGCCACTCAAGGCGCAGCGCACGCGCAGGCGCGGCGGAAAAGCGGCCACCGCCTGCAACGGCTGCTGCAAACCCCAAGCCTGCAGGCGGCGCACCACATTGGGCCCGAGCTGCACGCCGGCGCCGACTTCGCTAAAAACCGCTGTGCGCTCGAACAAACGCACCTCACACCCCGCACGGGCCGCGCCAAGGCCCGCCGCCAGCCCGGCAATACCGCCGCCGGCAATCAATACCTGCTTTTTCATGGGGCGCGATTGTGCCGCGCCAGCGGCCTGCGCTCGGGCTTACGCCGCCAAAAGCTGACGCAAAACGTAGGGCAGGATGCCGCCGGCGCGGTAGTAGTCGGTCTCGATCGGGGTGTCGATGCGCAGGCGCAGCGCCACCTGCTGCACACGGCCATCGGCGTGGGTGATGCGCAGCTGCGCCTGGCTTTGGGGCGCCAGGGCCCGGTCCAAGGCCAGGTCAATGTGCTCGCTGCCCGTCAAGCCCAGCGACTGCCAGCTGTCCTGGCCCAGGAACTGCAGCGGCAACACGCCCATGCCCACCAGGTTGGAGCGGTGAATGCGCTCAAAACTGCGTGCAATCACGGCACGGATACCCAGCAGCTGCGTGCCCTTGGCCGCCCAGTCGCGGCTGGAGCCCGTGCCGTATTCCTCGCCGGCAAAAATCACCGTCGGCGTGCCCTCTGCCATGTAGCGCGTGGCGGCGTCGAAGATGGTGAGTTTTTCGCCCTGCAGCGGGCCGTCGCCCTGGTACAGGGTGACGCCGCCCTCCTCGCGCGTGCCGTCGGCGTGGGGCGCGAGCATGAGGTTTTTGATGCGTACGTTGGCAAAAGTGCCGCGCACCATGACCTCGTGCTGCCCCCGGCGCGAGCCGTAGCTGTTGAAATCGAGCCGGGCCACACCCTGAGCGCGCAGCCACTGGCCAGCGGGCGAGCTTTCTTTGATGGCGCCGGCGGGCGAGATGTGGTCGGTGGTGATGGAGTCACCAAACAGCGCCATGATGC